>CAYYSU010000018.1:0-50747 GCA_964474455.1 uncultured Bacteroidales bacterium | reverse complement strand
ATTTTTTTATAAACTTTACGTCTCTGTGTCTAAATGGAGGGATATATATGAAATCCACATCCTCTTGCGATCTTAAAAATGCTGTTTTATCAAAAAGTTTACGCTCCACTATAGGAAAAAACTCCACCGTGACATCACCAATATGTTTTAAACCTTCCAACAATACTAAAACCCGATTATACTGAAAGTCTGTTTTTCCTGTAAAAAGAATTTTCATCTAATACCCTCCTTAAATTTTGTGTTTTGCATCCAGGATTTTTTTCTCATTCAAAAGTAGAAATAAATACAACGGTTATGGAAACATAAAGTGCTTATTATTAACGCTTTATCAATATTTTACAAACCGTAATCCTCCATCACATTAGCTTCGCGGTATTATTACTTATGGTGCTCTCGCCCACAACACTTCTTAAATTTCAGACCACTGTTGCAGGGACATGGAGTGTTTCTACCTATCCTAGTGCTATTCTTCAAATATTCCGATCGTCACCTTCAATTTCAAACTTCTCACTGAACTTTGAAGGATATAAAAGGACTTCGTAGATATTGGAGTATCGCCAGTTTTCAAACTCAAATATTGGGATCACTGCACTCGAAGCTACCAATAGCTTATTTGTTGCATCAACGGTTGTCTGGATACCGGTAATTCTGCAGTTCACCAAAAACTCCTGCACCCTATACTCAAACCAGCTTTTCTCTTCATCTGATAACGCATTATAAAAGGCTACATGGCCTGCCAAAATGATTCTCCATTGCGCAGGAAAGGGTTCATCAGGGATGATCCATCTGTTATTATTGCGGATTTTTCGTCGTATCAGGACGAAACCTACAATTATAATTAAAACCAATATAGCTGTAAATCCCATAAGTATTTGCTCTATTTTAACTATATATTATACTATGATAAAATCAGGGTTTTACTTTATGCTGTAAGGTGGCATTACACCTCGATTACAATAGTTTCAATTGCTACTTCTCCATTGCCTTCACCAACTCCGCGTACCACTCTTTACCATATTTCTTTGTTAGCGGATCTTTAAGGAATTTGTACATTGGTACGCCAAGCTTTTTGCCTTTTCTAAGGGCATCTTTACAGATGGGCCATTTATGGTAATTCAGCGCATCGAAGCTCTTGTGCGAGGTGATTCGTATGGGGTATAAATAGCAGGACAGAGGTTTTTGAAATGGCTGTTTTTTCTCTTCCCACGCCTTCTCGATGGCGCATTTGGCAATACCATCTTCAAAATAAACAAAGGCACACTCACGATCATTAACCAACGGTGTCACATAACCTCCATCGGCATCATAATCAAATACTCCCAAGGACTCAATTACCTCCACACCATTTTTTTCCATATAGGGTTTGATATGGTTGACATAATCTTCCAGGTAGCTGATTTCCTCCATTTCCAGCGGAGCTCCGGCATCACCTTCAACACAACAGGCTCCTTTGCATTTTTTTACATCACAAACAAAGCACACATCACGAATGTCATCACTAACATAACAGTTACCTACAATTATCATCTTTTTCTTTTTTATAAATGAGGATGTCTCTTCCCAAATAATCCACAACAAAAGTATAATAATATAGAATTCGATGCGAAAAAAACAGGAGTGAAAAAAATCCCAGCATCCGGGAATAAGCTGCTTCATAACACATAATGTACTTATCCGAAATATATTAAAATTAATCAGGATTATTATACCCAAAGTCATAAAAATTATTTTCTGCCGTATTCTGCCCGATAAAGAGGTGATAATCAAAAGACTAAAATGATAACACTGCTTTATCCCTGTACATCCTGCAGAGATAAAAATTGATTCGCCCCCGGGAAAATAGAATTTTCTGTCTATCAAAAGGAATTCTATATGTTGAAAAACCGTTAAAATAAGCTCCACCCATTTACATAAGTATCGGGAGAATACCATAAAGAGAGTGTTTATACTACTTTGTACGGGGAAAAAACTCAAGCTGCCTGCCCAATAACGCCAAAGCAGGTTTGAAAGGAGGAGTACACTAATTGCTACTGCAGCACTTTTAAGATTCTTGTTCTTCATCACCCGTTAATCCGGGAGAAGTACAAACGTTACCCATTGAGAAGTGATTAATTACTGTTTTTTTGCCTGGCCAACCACTCTTTATACAGGCCGGGATAGCTGTTTTTGAAAACATATTCTGCATCCTTTGTTACGGCTTCATCAATAGAGATACCATCTCTCAGGGCTTTGCTTTTCACCAACAGGAACCACTTCTCATCGGCCCGGATGATTTTCTCTATTGCCACAGAGCCATGATACTTCATATATGCTTCTTTATCATTTTTATAAACAAGGAAATCGGCATTATACTCAAGAAGCTCCCACAGCGGAATATTTTTCTTCTTTGCATCTTCTATGAGCTTCGAAAACCATCCGTTATCACTCAATATAATATTAAGTGCTTTAATAAATGGTTCGTCTATTGAGGTATCACCAAACTCAGCATATGCATCATCAACAAACCCCCATAAATTTTTATATAAAAACCTCTCTGTAACACCCATAAGGACAATATCTGCGTCCATGAGCTCTTCTTTGATATTAAGGTCACTAACCACAGATTCCCTCCCATGTTTTTCGGAATATACACTATTATTATAATACCAAAAGTGCTGATCTATAAAGAGCTGAGAGGCATCCTCATAATTGAGTATATTAAGATAAAAACTGTCGCCAACGGCCAATATTTTTGGCTTTGTCTGTGTTGTATCGTGCACAACAGAGGCCCTTGGATACCCCATAACCTCACACTCAGGATTACTAAGGAGATTCATCAAATACCCCAGATCGAAATCCGTATATTGTGGATTCTTTGTTTCGACAATTCTGTTTATCTCATAATCAGGAATATAAGTGTTTCCATTTTGTTTTAAATATGATACCAATGTATCCAATGCCAGGTTCATTCCATATATACTCCAGTGAACACCATATTGAGGAAAAAGCGGATATTGATGTTTCTCTTTCTCCTGCATGAAGAATTTATTCAGGTCAATATAATCCACTTCATACTTCTCACACAGCTCAAGAGATTTGGAGTAGTTGGTGGCTTTATCATGGTATATTTTATACTTTTTTTCTGGTAATAACTCGGAGTAAACCCGTGCTTTGTTGGGTTCAAAAACCATGTACAATTCAGTACCATAATTTCTAAGCTCCTGCTGGAGGAATTTCATTCTCTGGATTTGTCGCTCAAGAATATCCTCTCCGAGGTAATCCTTTGCTTCCATAGCCCGGATATAATCGTATTCAAAAAGTTGCTTCTCTTTTCCCTGAATAACACCTTCGGCATTTATTTTTCCAAATAAATTATAGTCAATGCTATTGTTAAATCTCACCAGCAGGTCATGAAACCCAATATGTTCTTTAATACTATTGTCAAATTCTGTTTGAAAATCACCATTGAGCCATCTGTCCCACTGAAAGTTTTTCAATGAAGGTTCGTCAGGCTTAACAAAAGCTCCGTCAAGAGGTCGTACAATGGTTTTACCGGTAATCTTACAGATAGCCGGAGAGAGCATCATTATCATTAATGCCACTCCGGCGATATTATATATATTTCGTTTTCTGATGTTGCGGCTCATGTTAAAGAAAATCGTAACCGGTAAGGCCAAGCTCTTGTATAAGCACTTTCATCTCCTTTTGCAGAGCATCATTTATCGGTACTCCCTTTTCTTTTCTCTGCAGATATGCAAGATGTTCTTTCTCTCCTGCTGTATATATTCTTTCTGCTCCGGGCGCTACCTTACTGTTTCTCAATTCACGCAGGATCTCTCCGGTAATTTTTTTAAACTCATCGAGCTCCGTAAACGCCTCAATATCAATAGCTATAAAGAAATGGCCCAGGTTATAGGGCGTTTTTTTACCATTATTCATTCCTGTGAGCATTTTCATAAATGCACCACCCTGCAGCGCGGCGGAGAGTATCTCCACAACGGTAGCATATCCATAGCCTTTATAGCCGCCATTATCTTCACCGATACCACCTAGCGGCGCCAAAGCAGCCTCTCCTACCACAAGAGCTTTCAGTATTTCGTCCGAGTCGGTAAGGCCTTTTCCGTCGCGACCTATTACCAGTCCGTCGGGAGTATCTTTTCCCAAGCGGGCATAGAACTCTATCTTACCGCGCTGGATCACAGAAGTGGCACAGTCGAGGAAGAAGGGAAATTCTTCATCTGTAGGCATGACGAAGGTCAGGGGATTGGTGCCAAGCATATTCTCCACGCCAAATGTCGGGGCGATAGATGGGCGGGCATTGGTACCTGTAATACCTATCATACCTTGCTGCTCCGCCATAAGTCCAAAATACCCGGCAATGCCGTAATGCGATGAGTTACGCACGGCGACCATACCAATCCCGTATATCTTCGCCTTGTGGATGGCCATCTGCATAGCTCTCTTTGAGATAACATGCCCCATTCCGTCGTGGCCGTCAACAACGGCTGTTGCGGGGCCTTCCTTTACGACTTCAAACTCTGTAACAGGGTTTAGAATGCCCTCTTTGATACGGTTATAGTATATTGGCTTCAGGCGGTTGATACCGTGAGAGTCAATGCCTCTTTTATCTGCTGCTATCAATATCTCAGCACACACTTTTGCATCATCTTCCGGAACACCTGCACCTTTAAGCACATCAGTCATAAACCTTTCCAGTGTATCAAAATCTACGTAAATCGTCTCTTTCATTATCAAAAATTTAAATTATTAACCAAAAAACAGATATGCCATAAATATGGCCGCGATAATTCCTGCCAAGTCAGCTATGAGTCCACAGCCAACGGCATGTCGTGTATTCTTAATTCCCACAGAGCCAAAATATACCGCAACAATATAAAAGGTAGTATCGGTGGCTCCCTGTAATGTACATGCCAGCTTGCCGGCAAAGGAATCCACGCCAAAGGTAGTCATAGTCTCCACCATCATTCCACGGGCGCCGCTACCACTTAGAGGCTTCATAAATGCCGTGGGTAAAGCATCCACAAAACGGGTATCAATGCCCATTTGTGTAAATGCCCATGCGATGCCATCAACAATGTAATCCATCGCTCCGGAGGTACGAAAAACACCAATGGCAACGAGTATCGCCACCAGATAAGGAATAATCTTTATGGCAATCTTAAAACCCTCTTTGGCGCCATCAATAAAGGCATCATACACATTAATCCTCTTTCTGACACCCAAAAGAATAAAGGCAATTATGATAGAGAAAAGTATAACATTACTGGCTACGGAAGATATCACTCCCAGCTGTTCCTGAGGAAGAGTCGTAAAGAACCATATCAGGCCTGCCACAATAAGAGTAAATGAGCCCAGGTATAAAAGAACCTCTTTTTTCAGCAGGTTTATCTTTTGCACCATAGAGACAGCAAATATTCCCACAAGAGTGGAGATAAATGTGGAGATAAGAATCGGCAGAAAAATATCTGCCGGATCCGCGGCATGCATCTGAGCACGGTACACCATTACGCTTACAGGGATTATTGTAAGCCCGGAGGTATTCAACACCAGAAACATTATCATGGAGTTGGATGCTTTGTTTTTGTCCTTGTTGAGATCCTGCAGCTGAGTCATAGCCTTGAGCCCCATGGGAGTAGCGGCGTTGTCGAGGCCAAGCATATTGGCAGCGACATTCATCATAATGGAGCCCTGCACAGGATGGTTTTCCGGGATCTCCGGGAAGAGACGCCGGAAGAGCGGGTTCACGGCCTTCGCCAAAAGGTTCACCATACCGCCTTCCTCTCCTACTCGCATAATTCCCAGCCACAAAGTCATCACGCCGGTAAGGCCTAAAGAGAGCCGGAATCCCGTTTCAGCCATATCAAAGGTTGACTGTACCAATGCAGGGAAAATCTCTACATCACCAAAAAAAATCAGTTTCACCAATGCCACAGCAAAGGCAATAAGAAAAAAGGCTATCCAAATGATATTTAAGGCCATAGAAGCTACTTAGAGTGGTTTCTCAAGATAACAAAGATAATAATAAAGACTTTACGAAGAATCATCACCGTGCTTTTCGTCTCTGGGAATCCAAAGCACCTTGCCACGGCACAACTCAGCATCGTCGCGGCGGCGATAAATGGTATATCTTTTAGTATCACCACTACTCTCTTTACCCACACGAACCCATGTGCCGCCGGTTGTCTCCTGTAGGAAATTCAATTCCGCTTCCGAGATACGATATTTAGACCTGAAACCTGATGTCTCTTCATCGAGAAAGCGTGTCAGGTAACTAACATTATTCATATGGCAATTTACATCAAGTTCACTATAGCGTATAACGGAGTAATCAGAGAGTTCCGGATTAGTAAGGGGTTTTATTTTTTTTAGTTTCTCCGGGAAGACCTGCGTTCCATGAAGAGGGAATTTTTTTGTCAGCTCTGCGTCACGTTGCACACGTCGTGTTTCAGCATTCATAACGATCCATACGCTGGAGCCCACCGCTCTTATCTTTCCGGTATTATCACACACCTCCCAGTCGCGGAAAAACTGTATCCCATCAGTACCCCGGGACCATGTTTTAATGGTTAAGATATCCCCCCATTGGGGTGGATCAATCATTTTTACTTTCAGTCGGGTGAGAGCCCAAAAGCAGTTATAGTTTTCCATAAGGCTTTTCCAACCGATACTCATTTTATCACTATGCAGCCAGGCTATCTCCTGCATAAAGATACACAACGATGCCATGCGCAGGTTCGAGAAGGGGTCACAGTGACAACTTAGAACCTCATAATCATGTATATATGTAAATTTATTTTCTTCGGTCTTGACTTCCATACAGCAAAGATAACAGATAGGACAAGAAATAAAAAAACCCCTGACCGGAAATCAGGGGCTCGGAAAAGTACAAAAGTACATTTTCTAATTTGAAAGAACGAATCTTCCGGATATAGTGCAAGAACCGGAATTCAAAATGTAAAAATAGACCCCTGCAGGGAGGTTTTTAACAGCGAAACTCACGTTGTGCCTGCCGATGCCATAAAGGGCTTCAGCAGGTTGTTTCACTACCTTTCCGTACGGATCCATTAAAATAATCTCAACGGAAGCAGGAGAATCTAACGTAAACGATATATTGATCTTTTCGTCAGCAGGGTTGGGGAAGCACATCACATCAGTGAAAGCTTCAACGTTTGTGATACCAACAGGCTCGCCGGCATAAAATTTATGCGGGTCGTATTGGCCTATATAAGGATGCTCTTCACTGCGACCGGATTCGTCGGCAGCATGAACAAAATATTCTATCTTACTAGCGTCACCGCCGGAAGGAAGAGCGGTAGTATAAGTATTTCCCGTAGCTAATGTCATGGTAATGGTATCCCACTCACCTTCATTGATACGATAAACAGCATAAACCGAATCAGCATAAACAGTATGACCGCCATAAGAGGTAATGCTAACAGCTACTTCGTACTCATCCTGAAGCGGTTTTACGCCTACCACAGGCTGATGGTTAAGATATAGCATCTCTCTGTCTGCGATCTCATGGGTACGACAATGCAGGGCATCGGTGTTTTCCCATGAGCTGAAAGGCACGCCAATAATTTCATATCCCGGCATAGCAGCTTCATAAGAAGCAATCGCCTCGTCATCCCATTGGCTTCCGCTCTGAGGCAGAAGGACTTTATTATTTACTATCAGACTGTTGGCATAAGGTGTTGAAGGATATCCTCCCGGAGTATAAACACGATAAACTCGGTATGGCTCGCCATAGGGGCTTAGTGTATTTGCAAAATAATCTGCCGTAGCTTCAAAATCTTCATAACGATAATCTGTTTCCGGAACCTGTCCGATAATAATCTTATCCGGAGCAAGGTATTTTCCCCAGCAATCGATATGCTTGATATATTCACCCAGGGGATCAGCGGTGACGTGATACTGCTCAATACCCAGGTATTCATTCATCAATTCATAAACATCTTCATGCGACATGGAAGGATTATCGTCCCAAACAAGATCTGTGGAGGCAGCGTTACCATAACCGTCGCACATGTAGTTGCCGCCGGTTTGACTCAAATTCATATTATAACACTCCACACCCAGATGTGAGGCCACATGTATGGGAATCTGATTATCGTAAGGACGAGGCCTGTCATATATAAAGTTCACAATTTGCACCTCATCGTTGCCGTCAGCGATAAACCAGGGGCCATAATCGCGTGTCCAGTAACTATTTGAAGGGGCGTGTACAAACTCACAGTTTTCCAGATTCACATCATTATATTCGTACTGTGAACGAACAGCCGTCTCCTGACTTTCATTTGCCACGATTGTAATCACATTACAATCTTTGGAGATCTCACTTATCATAGATAGGGGAACACCAAAAGGGTATCGCACCAGGATTGCCTCCGTGGGTTCAAATTCTGCAATATTACGAACCGGGGATACAGGAGCTTCGGTGGGTACAAAATCTCTGCCTATTTCACTCCAGCGGGCTCTCTCTTCAGGAGTAGGGATGTGAGATAATGGTTGACTTTCCTGTGCGGTTAATAGTGGAGCAACTGCGACAAGAAAAATAGTAGTAATCCAAAAATTTAATCTCATAATTATCGATAATTATCGTATCACCACTTTGTATGCATACATACGATCTTCATGGCGTACTTGTAAGACATAAATACCTTGTAAAAGGTTGCTTATATTAATATTTATAAAACAAGAATCATCGTTTTTCTGGAAAACAGTACGTCCATATGAATCCAAAAGGGTAAGAGAAAGGATATTACCTACATTGTTTTTTATTGAAATAGTAATATCTCCTGATGACGGGTTAGGATATACGTCAGCCACAAAGAGCCTCTCTTCAGAATATCCCGGTACCACATCTGGAACCAGGTGTATAATTTTTACTTCCGACCACTGGCTCTCGCCACAGCTGTTTTCACCCTTTACCCTAAGCTCTGCATCCACGGGTACGTCTATGTCCCACTCTATTTGGCAGGTATTAAGATCAGAGGTGAGAGAACCTACGCCGGGGGTAATATCCCAAATCCAGGCACTATTTTCAGCGTTACTACTTGTTGAATATGTTGTTACCGATGTCATATATACATACACTGTATCGGGGCCCAAAGGCAAATCCGGGATTACCGGTAAGGGATGTATTGTAAGCAGCATTTCATCAGTAGATTGGTTGCCGGAGCCATCCGACGCAGCAAGAGTAAGCGTAACGATACCATTTTCAGCATCCTGCGCTCCCGGGGTGTACATAGTGCTCAAAACAGTAGTATCAGCAAATGCGCCATCTCCGGAGGTAGTCCATTCAACAGATGTATATCCTGAAGCCATACCGTTAAGGGTAAAAGGCAAATCTGCACATGTTTCACCATCATCGCCGGCGTCAGCAGATAGAACATTTTCATGCTGCGGCAGATATATGAAGTCTATCCAGGCACAATCTTCGCCGCTACTATTTTGTTCGTCTTTTGTGTACGACCAGCGGAACGTATGTGGACCGGGGCCTGTGGAGCTTCTGAATTCCTGCCACTCAGAATCACCCGACAATGATGCCACTTCTACATCATCAATATAAAAATGCAAATAATCATTTTCTTCACAATCGGTTTTTCCCCACCAGATAATCTTTCCAAATCCGCTGCAATTGATAGTTAGAAACATCTCACTGGTTTCGTTATCATTAATATCACCTGATCGGGCCGCGTAGATACCATCTCTTTTTTCGCTTTCGCTGATACTCCACTCACTGTCGCCGTCAAAAGTCCAGTCGAAAAGCGAGAAGTCTCCCGTTTCAAAATCCTCGTCCGGTTCGCCCATTGTGGTGAACGACCACACATCGCCGGTGTACTCGCCATAATCGTTAACTGCTGTTACCTGCCAAAAATAGGTTGCGTTATAATCCAGTTTCTCAATCGGTGTATATTCAGTCTCTTCTGTGATGATATTATGGATAATATTTGTTGGCGGGTTATCGGTTCCCATGGATATCCGGAATGATGATGCGGGATACGTTCCACCATCCTGCCATAAAAGATCTGCAAATACTGAAGCCGCAGAGGAGTTATTTTCGGGGCTGATACACGTTGGAGCTCCTGGCGCCGGGACATAAAACGTATGAGGTTCCCATTTACCTATATACGGGTGGTTTTCACTGCGCCCTGATTCATCGGCAGCATGGATGTAATACATCATCTCAAAACCTTCTCCGGGATAATCAATACCAGAAGTGTAGGTTACGAAATCAGTTGTTGTCATTATCTCTTCTTCCCACAGTCCGCCATTTATGCGATAACGCAGCAGCACCGAATCGGCATATATCTCTTCACCACTCAGGGCATAGATATCTGCAGTGATGGTGTAGGCATCCTGAGCAGGCTGTATTCCCAGCAAGGGAATATGGTCGATATAGAGCATCTGCCTGTCGGCAATTTCGTGTGTGCGACAGTGTAACGCATCAGTATTCTCCCAGGTGGTATGATATATACCATGGATTTCATAGCCCGGCATCGCCTCTGCGTAAGCCTCCAGTGCTTCATCGTCCCATTGACTTCCTGACTGCGGTACAAAAACCTTTTTGTTAATGATGTAAGAGTTACTGTATGGCGTCGCCGGTGTTCCTCCGGGGGTATAAACCCTGAACACCCTGTATGGTGTTCCGTAAGAGCTGGTAGCATTCTGCCAATATGAAGCAGCATCTTCAAAATCCTGATACCGGGAGTCGGTTTGTGGCACCTGACCAATAATAATCTTGTCAGGCCCCAGGAATTTACCCCAGCAATCAATATGTTTGATATAATCTCCCAAAGGATCATCAACAATATGATTTGTAGTGATGCCCAGATAATCTTCCACCAGTTGATCTACATCATTTTGTGAGAGTGTGGGATTTTCTTCTAGCACCAGATCGGTATGCGCACCCTGATAGTAACCGTCGGCCATCCAGTTTCCGCCGGTATGTATCAGATTCATACCATACAAATCTATACCGAGATGGCTCGCCACATGAATGGGAATATCGTTGTCGTTAATGCGAGGTCTGTTATATGGAAAATTTATTGCGGCCACCTCAGCATTATCTATCATAATAAACCAGGGAGCATAATCCCTGGTCCAGTAGCTGTCGGAAGGGGCATGGAGAAAGTCGCAGTTGGAAAGATTTACACCATTTTGCGAATAGAGGCTTCTAACCTGGTCTTCCTGACTTTGATTTGCCACAATTGTAGTCACCATATCCGACTCGGAGATCGCTGCAATAAGAGTCATGGGGATACCAAAAGGATATCGTACCAGAACACCTTCAGAGGGTTCAAACTCTGCAATATTTCTCACCTCCCCTGTCGGAGGATCTGTAGTATAAAAATCCTTACCTATGGTATGGAACCTTGCCTTTTCATCCTCTGATAAAGCATGAGTTAATGTAGTCTGAGATTTGCCTGACAATGTTACCAGAACGATAAACATCAGGAGAGATGTAATAGCTTTCATATCTAATGCTGTAAAACAGTACAAATATAATATCTAATCATTTCAATCCTAATAATGGGGCTTTTTTCTACTCCAACTAAAATATTTTATGTCAAAGTCTTTGTGATCACCTTCTCTGAGAGAGAAGTTATTTATGAATAATTATCCTATTAATGTTCTTCCCATCTCCCCGTTTATCCTGCGTTGAATCTCCTGTAATGCCTTGATCTTTTCTATCATGGTAATGATATCACTCTCTTCTGTCATCTCCTTCACCTCTTTAAGTAAACTATAAAGTTCCTGATCCACTTTACACGACTTGAATGCCAACACGCTATGAAGAACAGCGCTTTGGAGACGATCCTCTTCAAGCTTCACATAGATTTGATTTTTCGCCCAGTTTTCGCTAAGGCTGTATGGTGAGGTCATAATATCAATTACCGCCTGGCTGATTGCCGGATCAGTGTAGTTTACAAGGTATTCCTGTGATGTGAACTCGCCCCGCTCCAGTCGTTCCAACACAATATCATATATCGCCTGATATACCGGATGATCAAACTTCAGATCATCATCGTCAATCTCGGAAAGAATAAAGCTAGCGACATCGATCTCTTCCTTCTCATCATTTTCAGAGTCTTCTACTTCGATCTCTATTCCCTTTTCCGGGAAGTGCAGCAGCAAGCGAATAATATCACGCTCCTGAGCCTCGTTCTTTGATAACTCATCACCCTCTTTCTTCAGGAGTGCCGGCTTGGGCTTCACGATGGGATCCGGCACAAATTTATTGTATTTGCCGCTGAATTTCTTACGATAGATCTTGTTGATCTCATTCACCAGAGTCTGTTCCGGCACATCGAGCAATGAGGAGCACTCCTTAACATAAACCGAGCGGGTAATACCATCCGGGATCAAGGACACAGAATTCACAATATCACGAATGAGGCTTGATTTGCGGATAGGGTCATTTCCAGCATCTTTTTGCAAGACCTCGGTTTTAAAAAGTATAAAATCTTTTGCCTCTTTGGTGATATACTCTTCCAGCTCCGAAGTGCGGTGGTTGCGGGCAAAGCTATCCGGATCCTCACCATCGGGAAATAGTACCACGCGAACATTCATACCTTCTTCCAGTATCATGTCTATGCCACGGAAAGAAGCCTTTATCCCGGCAGTGTCACCATCATACAGGATTGTGATATTGGGAGTATATCGCTTGATAAGTTTTATCTGGTCGGTGGTCAGCGATGTTCCCGAAGAGGCTACCACGTTGGTAACGCCGGCCTGGTGTAAAGAGATCACATCTGTATAGCCCTCCACAAGGAAGCAGTTGTCCTTACGAACCATCTCTGTACGGGCGAAGTATATCCCGTAAAGCACCTTGCTTTTGTTATAGATAATCGACTCAGGGCTATTGAGATATTTTGGTGTATTCTTATCGCTGGAAAGGGCCCTTCCACCAAACCCAATGACACGACCTGAGAGGTTGTGAATGGGGAAAAGCACACGCCCCCGGAACCTGTCATATTTCTTATTTTCTTTGAATATGGAGAGTCCTGTTTTCTCCAGGTATTCGGGTTTATAACCCTCTGAAAGAGCCTTCTCAGTGAAGGCATCCCACTTATCGGGAGAGTATCCTAGCTGGAACTTCTCTATTGTCTCACCGCGGAAGCCGCGTTGTTTGAAATAGCTGAGGCCTACACTCTTACCCATCTCCGTATTCAGGAGCATCCGCGAAAAATATTGCTGTGCAAACCCTGACACAGTCATCAGTGCATCACGCTCATCCTGGAAATGCTTCTCCTCTTCTGTAAGCTCCTCTTCTTCAATCTCTATATTATATTTTTTCGCCAGATATTTTAGCGCCTCGGGATATGAAAAATGCTCGTGCTCCATAAGGAATCCTACCGCATTGCCGGCCTTACCACATCCAAAGCACTTGAATATTCCCTTGGCGGGAGAAACTGTAAATGAAGGCGTCTTCTCATTGTGAAAAGGACACAACCCCAACAGGTTTACACCACGTTTGCGAAGCGAAACATATTCACCAATCACATCCTCGATGCGAACGGCATCCACTATCTCTTGTATCTTTTCCGGTTTTATCACGTAAAAATAGTTCGGAAGACAAAAATACGTTTTTTAAGCCTTATAATCCAGAGGCAAATGCGAAAATCCCGCCGATGTCATAAGGGATCGTCTCTTGCAGCTCTAAAATATTATATCCTGCATGTAAGATAAAATCATGGATTTTCTCCCCTTCAGTCATATATTTTAACGACCCCGCAACCAGAACCGTTGCTCCCATTAACCCACAGCAACCACCAAAAAGACCATACTCCAAACCCGGAAGAATAATCTCCTTTGACTCCACAAGTAACACCTCTTTTCCTCTTTGACGGCATCTTTTTGCTATTCCTGCATCCGAGGTAATCAAGTGCATAGAATCCAATAGCAGTGTGCTGCACCGGGAGTAGCCCTGTTTAATGTTTATTATCTCCTTGTCGGGATATAGATTCAGTATTTCCGTAGCGGTGAAAGAAAGATTATGTATCAGCAAATCTGCGGTTCCTGCAGCATTGTACGTTGCCGTGGTCGGATGATCTGGTCCGGAGACCTCTCCCGATAGCCTGTATTTAATCCCATGCCTCTGAAAAGCATCAATAATGTACAAGGGAGTGTCTGAGGATAGAATTAAATCAACACCATTATAAAAAATAGAAATATCAGGATGACCCGATAATGAACCCTCTACGATGGAATGGCGAAACAACGTCACATCACCAATCTTTGAAAGTCGTGACAATGCAACACCATCAACACGGTAATCCACAATAAATAAACTAGTACTTTTCATCCTTGCGAAGGTAATCTTTTTGTATATTTATGACCAAACAAAAAATCTCATCACATGGCAAATTAATATACTATGTAATTTAAATGCCTGTAAAAAAACTTATTATCATGAAAGAACAAATTTCAAAAGCATTTTATGCCGGCCTTGGTGCAGCATCACTCACCATCGACAAAGTAAAAGAAGTAGGAGAAAAACTGGCAAAAGAGTTCGATCTCTCGGAAGAAGAGGGTAGAAAGATGGCTCAGGATATGAAGAAAAAATCTGATACCAGCAGAGAGGAGTTGAAAAATAATATCAAAGAAGAGGTACAGAAGATACTGGAAAAGATGGATATCCCCTCCCGCGAAGATTATGATAATCTTATGGCACGCATCGAAGCCCTGGAAAAGAAAAACATAGAATAATGTTAATTAAACCCCGTAGGAGAAAATTCACTTTTAACACCAGGCACTTCAAAAGGTATCACCAAATCGCCATGGTGCTGATACGCTATGGCTTTGAAGATATTATTAGCGCCAGAATAGGCAAAAACAGGTTCAATAATAGCCATAGGCAATGGAGGGTCATAAAGAAAAAAGGCTTCTCCACAGCAGAACGTATTCGCATGGTACTGGAAGACCTGGGACCTACATTTGTAAAGTTTGGGCAGATAATGAGTAACAGACCCGATCTGTTAAGCAAAGAGATCCGTGATGAACTGCAAAAACTACAACAACACGTAAAACCCTTCCCCGGCGAAGAAGCCAAAGCAATTATAAAAGCGGAGTTGGGTAACACCGTGGAAGAAATATTCGACTATTTCTCTACCGAACCATTGGCCAGTGCATCCATAGCTCAGGTTCATGAAGCAACACTCAAAAGTGGCGAACACGTGGTGGTAAAGGTTAGAAGGCCATCGATATGCCAAATAATTGATACTGATACCTCTATCATGCATGACCTGGCCATTATGGCAGAGAGTGTATATCCTGCAATAGAAAACTTCAACCCCAGACGACTGGTAGCAGAATTTGAGCGTGCAATAAAGAAAGAGACTGACTTTATCAATGAGGCCAATAATACCATTCGTTTCAAAGAAAACTTTAAAAATGAAAACAACGTAGCGGTACCCACAGTATATGGTGAATACAGTACCGGAACAATCCTTACCATGTCATTCATGGAAGGAAGAAGCCCCACTGATGCTGATGCTCTAACAGAGCAGAATATTGATCCTGAAATGGTTGCAGAGAGTATTGTCTCTTCTGTATTAAAACAGATATTTGAGTACGGGTTTTTCCATGCCGACCCGCATCCTGGAAATATCAGGGTTACAGCAGATAACAAAATAGGATTTATTGATTATGGCATCATGGGATATATGACGCCACAGTGGCGAATGAACATGTCAGAGGTGATGATAGCATTCACCCGGCGTGATGTCACACAGCTCACAAAAATGATCCTTATTATTACCAATGCATCACCTCGTTTCGAGTATCGTGAACAGCTGGAGTTGGAGATACAGGAGCTTATGCAGGAATATAGCTATCTGCCATTGAAAATGATCAATATGGGGGCAGTAATACAACGTACCCTGGACGTCATATTCCGCTATAACCTGCGTATACCATCTATGATATATTTGCTGTCAAAAGCCATTATTACCACCGAAGGAGTAGCACGAAGTCTCAACCCTGAATTCAACGTTGTAGAGCACATGAAGCCCTATGTAAAGAAACTTGTTCGCGAGAAA
This sequence comes from uncultured Bacteroidales bacterium, assembly GCA_964474455.1. Lineage (GTDB taxonomy): Bacteria > Bacteroidota > Bacteroidia > Bacteroidales > BM520 > BM520. Next base: position 34,701 of record CAYYSU010000018.1, on the reverse strand, counting down.
TTGAGCATCCGCAAAATGCTTAATAACTCTTACAGCTCGTCGGTGGAGATGGCTGCACTGCTTCATGAATTACCCGGCGAAATGAGAGAAATTATCGGTCAGGTAAAAAATGGAAACCTAGAAATGAACATGCATCACAAAGGTCTTGATATTGCAACCTTTCGCATGAAGCAAAGCACAAACAGGTTGTCCTACGCTGTGGTTTTAGCAGCACTGATAATTGGAAGTGCGATCATTGCCATAGCAAAAATACCACCATACTGGAACGAGATACCCGTTATAGGAGCATTTGGTTTTATCATCTCTCTTTTACTTGGATTTGTCCTGCTATTTAATATCTATCGTGACAACCGCGCATACGCAAAAAAAACAAAAAAAAGATAACACAAGGGGTTATGTCACCTCAAAGAACACTGCTATTGATGTAAATGCAAAATAATAAAGACGCTAAAAACAACAATATCACTATATTTGTCAATGAGAACATTATAACAATTACACATTCGTTATTTAAAAGATGAAAAACAACAACTTCATACTGCGTTTTACTGTTGCTTTAGCTTTTATCGTAATCGCCTTCATATCATGTCAGGAAAAGATTGAGTATCCCATAGAGCCGCATATTGAGTTTCTGGATTTCGTATATATTCTAAATGAAGACAGCATCGCAGAACATGGCCTTCTGACACTCTCCTTCACCGATGGTGACGGAGACTTGGGAGAAGAGATCATCGATGACTCCACCCTTCCCACTCCACCTCTAAACCTGTTCATCGACTATTTCGAGCTACAGGATGGAGATTGGAAGCAAATAATTAATGAAGAGACCGGAGATACCTTGGTTTTGCATGGCACCATGCCCTACCTCACTCCCGGTGGTAAGAATAAAAATATTAGTGGCACCATCGAACAAACGCTGTTTATAAACATCTTCAACGACTACGACACCTTCCGCTACGAGGTGTACATACAGGATCGTGCGCTTCACAAAAGTAATACGGTTATTACGCCTTCATTTATAAAAAAGAGGTAAAGTAGTATTCGTATAAACAGCTATTCCGTAATGTATTAATTATTTGCTCTTGATAAGGGTTTCTGTTGCCACAACAGCACCATTTCTAACCATCCGCGCGGTGTATGTTCCTGCCGGGAAAGAAGCAGCTTCCCACACTACCGACTCCATATTTGTATCAGAAGAAAAGATACACTTTCCACTGATATCATATACCTCTATTATAATATCTTCTCCATGCACCTCAAAAGTAAACCGTTCTGCCGAAGGATTTGGATATATAATCATTCCATCGTGTAGCATCGACTCCTCAGTATGTCCAACATAGGCAGCATCCCACAACGCAAGAGTGTAATCCCCTTTGCGAATCTCGTCAGTAACAAGATTTCCGGATCTCCAGGAGCCAATCTGATTAAAATCTATACTCCCCCAGGGATGTGTCGCATCACGGCGATACAACAGCACCAAAGAGTCTTCTGAATTTGTGATGAAGTTGTCATCAAGGTAACTATTCTTATTATAGTAGAAAAATATCTGAGCCTCCACATCTTCCGGGAAGACACCATCAATATGCCAGTAGTGATAGTCACTGAGAGTAAGTCCTGTGACAGGAGGATCTATTGGGTCAGGAGCTACCCAGTAATGCGTGCCGCAAACCATAATAGAATCGACGGGAAGGCCTGTCACATTAACCTTAATATACTCATTACCAAACGAGACCAATTCGGTATCGGTAAAAACATGGGTTCTGGTAGTAGCAGCATCCATCATCTTATGATCAGGATCGATAACAACAGCTACCGGTTCAAAAGGAATGTCATCATATTGTAGGGATCCCATTTCACCGCTGAGAGTAAAAACGCGCGTTTCACGGTTCATGTTTTCATCATAGAAACCGATTTCAAAAACGTTGTTATTACCGTAGTAATCACGTCCTTTAAGCTTCTGCTTAATGTAAACCTCAAGTGTTCCCGACTCATTGATAACAACACTTTCAATGACAAACCCCGCTCGTCCCGGCTGGAACACCCAGGTATCGAAGAAGTCATCCAGATTTACACCCGACGACTCAGCAAAGGCATCACGCATCTCCTCCGAAGTGGCATCATCATAGCTGTGGGTATTCAGGTAATGCCGCGATGCTTCAAAGAACGCCTCATCACCAAGATGATTACGTAAAGTATGTATTATCAACGCACCTTTTTCATATGATGTCATACCATAGGTGATGTCCTGCGGCACATTATCGAGAGCGTAATATCCGCCATCCCCACTATTGGTATGGATCTTATACAGTGTCTCCTTGTTGATACTATTCATCTGATTTATGTAGGTCTCGTGGTCGTAGATCACTTCGGTATAATAATTTTCGCAGTACTTACCCCATCCTTCGTTGACCCACATCTCTTCAGCTTCGTGACAAGTTGCTTTATTGCCAAACCACATATGCGAAAGCTCATGCACCCACAAGGATTCGTAGGTAAGAGTTCCGTTTATTGCAAAATTTGGATATGAGATATTCCCCACATGTTCCATGGCACCCAAAGATGTTCCGCTATATCCTATCTTATGCCATGGATAAGGTCCGAATTTCTCCTCAAAAAGATCCATCACTTGGTGCATGTTTACAAAAGATGGTGCTACTCTTCCCGTATCCTGAGGACGAGTCCATATCTCGATAGGGATATCACGCTCCATTCCCTGGTACGTGTCGCTATATAAATGATATGGCCCAATAGCAATACTTGCCAGGTAGGTGGGTAACGGATGTTGAATCTGCCAGTGCCAGGTAGCAGTACCGTTGTCATTATCTTGCTTATCCACAAGAACACCACCGCTAATGGCAGATAGGCCTTCACTGACAGTAGCCTTTATATCATATAGTGATCTGTCGGTAAAATTATCCACACAGGGATACCATGCTTTTCCAAGATTGTGCGGCTGTGAAACGAAACCTACTCCCAGGTTAAAGGCATACTCACCATACCAGTGAAATCCACCCCAGGACTCATGGAAAGGACTACCATGATACCATACGGTAGTAGTATATTCTGTACCCGAAACACCTGTTGTAAGTACAGGTATCAAAAGATCCGAACCCTCATGAGTGAAGTTTTCCACTTTTATCCCCTCAAGGTAAACAGAATCAACAGTAAGATTCTGGAGCTCCAGCGGTATCACAGTAAGAAAATCTACCAACGAGATGAGATTTACTGTCGTTTCAGCTATGATCTCCTTGGAATCGAAATCAATATTTGTGATATGAATATCGTAATGATTTACATGAATACTGTCACCGGGTGTAACGACTTGCCCCCCCAATGCGTCTATAACCAGACTTAAAATAACACAAAGAAATAGTAATCTTTTCATGGGTAGAAAATTTTAGTCTTCAAAGGTACAAAAGATATTAGATTGATTCCCTGATAAACCCTTGAATGCTTATCTTTGTTGTAAATATTGATTTTCATGATTAAATAATCATAAGAACCTAACTATGAATATTATAAGGAAAAGCCTTTTGTTAATGCTAAGTTTGGTACTTTTTGGGTTCGTAGCTCATTCACAGAAGACATGGAGCCTGGAAGAGTGTATCAACTATGCTCTGGAACATAACATTCAGGTGAAACAGAGCTTGTTAAATGTTGATTATAGTGAGGCACAACTTTTCCAGAGCAAGATGGATCTCATTCCTTCTCTCAATCTGGGAGCTACTCATGGCTACAACTGGGGTCAGACTGTAGATCTCTACACCAATGAATTCGCCACCGACAGGGTGCAGTCCAATAACTTCTACGCCTCATCCAATGTCACTCTTTTTGCCGGATTTCAAAAGATTAATACCATAAAGAAACACCAGATTGATCTTCTGCGGAGCCGATATGATGCAGATCAGTTTATGGATGATATATCGTTGAATATTGCCATAGCCTATCTTCAAGTTATCTATTATCGCGAGATGGTAGGCATTTATGAAACGCAGCAGAGCGTGACATTACAGCAGGTTGAGAGGACGTCGAAGCTTGTGGAAGCGGGAACGCTGGCCCGTGGCGATCTGCTAACAATTCAGGCACAGGCTGCTAACGAAGAACTTCAGGTTACCAATATGCATAACTCCCTGGATATATCAATACTCACACTGGTACAATTACTCGACCTCCCCGACACCAAAGACTTTACCGTGGGATCACCAAACCTGCAACTAAAAGAGGAACTACCAACAGCAACTACTCCTGAAAACATTTTTCAAATGGCTCTGGAGAAACGCGCCGATGTAAAAAGCAGCAAACTACAGGTGGAGAGCAGCATGAAAGAACTGCAAATAGCAAAAGGCTCCATGAGCCCGTCAATCTCTGTTGGTGGTAGTTGGGGAACAGGATACTCCGGAGCGGCAAGAGAAATCACTGGTTTCTCCGATCCATACCTCCCGGATATACCCACAGGAGCCACAGCCAATGGCGTTCCCGTTTATAACTACACCTCCGATATCACCTATGGCACTAAAGCATTCGCCGATCAGTTTCGGGATAATAACAACCAAACCCTGACGGCATCACTGAATATTCCCATCTTCAACGGCTACCGCTCAAGAAGTGCCATAGCAAACGCATTGATAGGTGTTGAGAATGCCCGCCTGAATCTGGAATCCACAAAACTCAATCTCAGAAAAGTTATTCAACAAGCTTATGCCGATGCAATAGCATCACTGAAAACATATAATAGTGCAGAGCTAAAACTTTCTGCCAACGAAGAGGCGTTCCTCTACGCTCAGGAGAAATTTAATGTGGGACTTATAAACTCTTTGGATTACAACACAGCCAAAAAAGACCGTGATAATGCACAGTCTGAAATGCTACAGGCGAAGTACGACTTCATCTTCAAATCAGTAATTCTGGAATTTTATATGGGAAATCCTTTGTCGCTACAACAGTGGCAAAAATAATTTCCGGTTACCTTTATCAAGAAAAAATAAAACGATATGAAAAATAAAAATAGAATATACTGGATTGCAGGCGGCGCTGTAGTAGTGCTTCTTATTGTTCTTGCCATGGGGAAAAAACAGGGTTGGTTTGGCAACAGCCATGAGCTGAAAGTTGTTACTGAAAAAGTTATACTCCGGGATATCATCGAATCTGTATCTGCCAACGGAAAGATACAACCCGAGACAGAGGTAAAGATTACACCTTACATCAGTGGCGAGATTGTGGAGCTGAACGTAAAAGAGGGTGATGCGGTACAGGAAGGAGATCTCCTTGCTGTGGTGGATCCCGAGCTTTATATCACAGCCTACGAGCGCTCTATGGCTTCACTGAACACATACAAAGCCAATGAGGCAAACTCCCGCGCACGAGTGGCGCAGGTAGAGGCGCAGTATAAAAATGCAGAACTATCCTTCAACAGAAGTAAAGCCCTTTGGAAGCAGGAGGTAATCTCAGATGCAGATTATGAAACAGCTGAAGCTAATTTTTATGTGGCAAAAGCTGAAGTCGATGCAGCAAAGCAGAGCCTGGTGGCGTCGGAATACAGCGTAAAAAGTGCTCAGGCATCCCTGAGTGAAGCAAAAGAAAATCTTACCAAAACAAATATCTATGCACCCATCTCCGGAACAGTATCACTGCTCAACGTAGAGAAAGGTGAAAGGGTTTCGGGTGCTTCTACCTTCTCGGCAGGAACAGAGATTCTGCGCATAGCAAATCTCGATATTATGGAGGTCAACGTGGAGGTGAATGAAAATGATATTATACGTGTGAAACTTGGCGACACATGTATCATAGAAGTTGATGCTCACATGGAGAAAGAGTTCAGAGGCCTGGTCACCGAGCTGGCGACATCGGCAAACACCAGCGGTACCAGCGCCGATCAGGTGACAAACTTCAACGTAAAAGTTCGCGTACTACCGGAATCGTATACTGATTTATTAAAGAATAACGACCCCACATTCTCACCCCTGAGACCTGGAATGTCCGCCACAGTAGATATCCAAACATCAAAAACTGTTAATGCTCTTACCATACCTATTCAGGCGGTAACAACCCGCCCCGACACCTCCGGCGTGAAAGAAAATGATGACAATGAGGTTGGAGAGTTGGAATATGAAGAAACAGATACTCAGGATGAGGTGTCGTTCGAAAAAGAAGAAAAAGATATTAAAGTGGTCTTCGTATTAAATAATGGAAAAGCACAATTACATGTTGTGGAGACAGGAATCCAGGACAGCAGATATATCGTGATCACAGATGGCCTGGAAGAAGGAACAGAGGTTATCACAGCTCCATACAGAGCTATCAGCCGCCGACTGAAGGATGATATGGATGTAAAAAAGGTGAAGAAAGAGGATCTCTATAGTGAATAACTAACACTTATTCAGATAAACTGACTTGTCATAAAAAGCCGCTGCAGAGATTCTGTGGCGGTTTTTTTTGGTTCTCAGCTTTATGATAATAATTTATCTTTGCACCATGGCAACAATATTAACACTTGAGACGGCCACGCCGGTATGTTCTGTGGCACTGGCAAAGGATGGAGAGCTCATAGGCTTTATGGAGTCGGAGGAGCCCAATGCACACTCTAAGGTACTGATCACTTTTATCGAGGACGTTCTCAAACAGAGCGCTCTCACAGTTAAAGATCTTGATGCAGTAGCTGTCAGCCGGGGTCCCGGATCATACACCGGACTGCGTATTGGCGTCTCCACGGCAAAAGGTCTTTGCTACGCATGCGATATCCCGTTGCTCTCCCCCGACACACTGCAGGCTATGGCATGGGGCGCAGCGCAATATATCCACGGCGTTGAGCTGCCCGACTATAACGCCGATATCATGTTCTGCCCCATGATAGACGCCAGAAGAATGGAAGTGTACTGCGCTGTGTGGGACAAAAACAACGTCCCCATCAGCGATGTGGAAGCAAAAATTATCGATCAAGACTCCTTTGCCCCTATCCTGGCAGAAAAATCAATGGTGTTCTTTGGCAATGGCGCCGAAAAATGTAAGGAGGTGTTGGGAAATAATCCCAATGCATATTTCTATGACGATATGACTGCCTCGGCAGCTTTTCTTATACCATTGGCGGAACAGCTCTTCGAAGCAAAAAACTTTGAAAACCTGGCTTACTTTGAGCCATTCTACCTAAAAGACTTTGTTGCCGGAGCTCCAAAAGTAAAAGGATTACGTTGATTTTTACAAACCTGGAATATCCCATTACTCTCCTTTATTGTAATATTTTTTGATCTTATGAAAATTATTAAAAAATAAATACTTAACTTTAAGGCATAAAACCTTAATAATATGAAAGTTGTAAAAATAATTCTCCCAACACTACTACTTTTCATAGGTATTAATGTCTTGGCTCAGAATAATCCGCCACAAAATTTTCAGTGTGAAACAGCAGAAAACGGATTCCTCTTTTCATGGAAAAAGCCAGAAACCACACTGCCTCTGGGGTATAATATCTATCGCAATAACAACATAATAAACAACACCCTGATTACTGACTTAACATATCTCTGGTTCCCGGATAGTGGCTGTCCTTCCAAATATGATATCGAAGCAGTATATACAGCGGGAGTATCTGCACAAGAATCAATTTTATACCCTGAATATGTTGACGGAGGTGAGATAGAGCCGTATATGATTAACGATGAGTGCTGGGGCTATAAAGTGATGACACCTCCAAATGTGCCTTTTTACAATCCGGGATACATTCAGATATTATTTGATGGGATCGTATTTGCAACCATGCCTTCCGGAGAAAATTTTCATTTTGCTAATCCCATCCCGGCAGGAACAGAGATCTGCGTAGGATATCAATACTCAGAGTGTATGGTGACAGCATGCTGTACGGTCTCGGTTTCAACAGACATAAGGGAAGAAAAAACTCAAATCGAAATATCCCTATTCCCGCAACCTGCCACATCAGTGCTTTACCTCTCCTCCTCTCATCCCTTAAAGAGAATTGAATTATTAAACCTTACAGGCGAAAAGATTAAAACCTACTCGGTAAAGGGGGCTATAAATTGGAGTGCGAACATCGAAGATCTGGAAGCAGGCTTATATATACTGCATTATATACTTGATGATAATAATGAATCATATAGAAAAGTGATTGTCCGCTAACGAACGGAGCACATCACAACACTACAAATATTATGTATTTTTAGATGTGAAATATTTTTTGGCAACGCAGTGTACTGTTTCCCGTCTTTAGTGCGTTATATTAATGTAAGAGATTATGAAGAAGCTCACTGTTTATATTATTTCTGCTCTGTTTTTCACAATACCGTCGTTTGCACAGCTGGATATCAGCTTTATGGCCGGTGTTAACTCCACCGATTTCCGATGCAACCAACAGGAGTATGTCATACTTAACGATTGGGGCTACCAGGCAGGAATGCACATCAGGTTAGGAGATAAAATATTCTTCGAAACAGGAGTTCAATGGATTCTTTCAAAAACAAAATTCTGTTCAACTACAGATAATAATATCTGTTCTGATATCATAAATGTCTCACAAATTCGTGTCCCGGCATATATGGGTAGAAGAATACTAAAACTCGGTATTATTGATCTTCGTGTCAATACCGGCCCCACCATGCGAATCGTAAATAATGTAATAGACAATGATTACAACATCCATAAAGAGTATTTCAGCGAAGCTGTTTTCTCCTGGGATTTTGGAGCCGGCCTCGATATATTATGCTTATCGCTTGATGTTAACTATGAAATTGGTCTATCAGAAGCAATCTATAATGCGTATGGATCTCAAAACGATATCTTAAGCCTCACCCTGGGACTTACTTTCTAGCACACATATCCATTCAAACCCATAAGAATCAAATCAACAATTGAAAGATTGCAGTAAGGTTTAAAATATAATATTACTATATGGCACATGCAAGTGTCGCAATGCTAACCCTTATGGTCGGGATTTGTAGTAATGTCAGGGCACATGACTCCAGTGTACTTCCTGTGGTCACCACATCATCGATAAGAATAACATGCTTTCCCTCCAGATGATATCCGTCGCGTAAACCAAAGATACCATCCATATTTTCAAATCTCTCATAACGGCTTTTCTTCGTCTGCGTGGAGCTGTTAATGCGCCGGAACAATGTCTTTGCATCCAGCTTTGCCTGCATCCTTTCCGCCATCCCCATGGCTATTATCTCACTCTGGTTAAACCCTCTTTTAATCTTCTTTTTTGGATGAAGAGGAACCGGGATAAGGAAGTCAGCATCGCCAAAGAACTCGGATTTGTTTAGTGCTATTCCAAACATATTACCACAAAATATCCCAACATCCCTCCTGCCGGAGTACTTGAACTGATGCATCAAATGCTGAATGTTACTACTTTTGCGGAAATAGAAAAAAGATGTTCCATAATCAATGGGTGCGCGACCCCAAAAAATCTGTGTTACAGGGTTCTCCGCATGTTCATGAAAGTTGGTACGCGGAAGCTTCAGCAAACATCGTGTGCAAAGAACTTTCTCACCATGGTACAAACTATTGCCGCAAGCCATACAAACCTCAGGAAAAAATAGATTAAGGAAATCGCTGAATACCTGCCTCATAACCCTACCGATATTGAAGCCCTGACAGGAGCATTTATACCAAACCTACCCCGCAGCGATGCCACAACCAAATATGTTCCGGCTGTCACAGGTTTCCCCCGCTCATCCGTCCCGTCCCAAAAGAGGGTGTTATCTGTTGACAGTAGCAGATTCTCACGAAGCGTCCTGATCCTGTATCCGTATCTGTCGTAGATATAAATATCCCCGGCTTCATGCTCCTCCAAAGCATGAATAACAATAGTGGCAATGTCATCTTTACCGTCATTATCGGGAGTAATAACCCTGGGAATAACCTCTATTTCACCTCCGTTTATTCCCGGTTGCACAACATGACTGTTAGCGTAGCCGGGCGTTCCGAAACCGTTCAGCTCGCCGGAAGAGTGCCACACACCTTTTTCCACTCGCTCCAACGAAACTCCCTTTTCACTATACAAAAGGGGATAATGCATTGCACTTGTGTATGAGAAATGGTCAATTACTTCATTATTATGAAATGAAACAAGAGCCAGACTGCCGCCATCGTTGGGTAATACAGGAAGATAGTCGCCCAAAAGAGCAGTTATTCTGCCCGCTGCAGGGTAACGCCAATAAAATCCCGAAGTATCTTTTGTGACAACAATATATTCACCTGCAAAGAGAAGCGACGACTCATCGAGAGCAGATTTTAAATTATACGGCGAGTGGGTAACGGTGTCATAAAGAGAAAATGCCAAATCTGAAAGAGATATTGTCTTCCCAGAGGCATTATACAGCTCCACATAATCATAAAATCCCTCTTCCGGGTTAAACAGAATCTCATTAATTACTATATCCCGTGGTTCCGCAGTTTGAGGTAGGGCTGTTTTTATCTTTTTGCTTTCGCAGATGTTGCCGGCACAGTCCTTTATACCATCGCCGGGAAAAATCTCCAGTATCTCACCCGGTTGTAACTGAGGATCAATCAGGATCGAGATCCTCCGCTTCCATGGCTCGCCCTCAAAAACACCAAGGATGCAATACCCGTCTGTGAGAGAGAGAGTCTCTTCTTCTTCATCTAATAATACCGGTTCATTGAAATATAATACAACTGAATCGGGTGCTACGGCCACAGCATGCGCTATAAATGGCGCCATCACATCCAGGTTTTCACCATTTACACTGTTAATGGTTCCGGGGGTTCCACCGCTCCCATCCCCCGAGCTAGCATAATTGGACAATCCCAGGCACATACTCTGCGCGTCGATCATCTCCAGCGCCCACCCTCCATCCCGCTTATAATCCTCATGAGCATGATAGTCGTACATCAGCCAGCAAATAGGGAATCGCTCTGCGTCTCCAAGAACAATTTCACAGCTGCTGTTGGGTATTGAAAGCCCATCAACCAATATTGCATCATCATAAACATCCTCCATAATATCTGTTATTACCACAGCACTATCGGGTGTCAGCACGTACTCTTTATCAAAATTATAATCCTTATTATTTATTTTAAGATAAAAATTCCGCAGGCATATATCACCGTCAGTGGTATTTAGAAGTTCCAGATACTCCACCGCCGGCAATCCCGTAGGGGCGGGGTTGATATCGGCCATAACCTCGGATATTACAATACCACCGGTTTTTAATTCTGCATACAAAAACCATAAAAATGCCGGTTCCATAACATTGCCTGCGGCATCCACCAGGTTCTTCACCTCCAGAGTGTATTCCCGGCCATCAGAGAAATTCTGCTCAAAAAGTAACTGAATTTTATTTTCATCCCCGGGAATCAAGCCGGCTCCCACAGGATGAATACCTCCCGGCATAAGGATGTAGTTGTTTATATCAATAGCCTGCGTTGTGCAAACCGGTTCCGACATTTCCACAACGACCTTATTCCTTCCCTTTGTCTTCACGCTCAAGGTTTCAGGGTTTTCCATATCCAGGTATGTATGACGAATGATGATCTCATCGAAATAAAAATTCCCGGAGTTGCTGGAGGTGCATCTGCACTCAAGACCAAACCATGATGTTGTACAGATACGATCGTTGAAGCCGGCACCTGTCTCCTGAAAAACACCGCTTTCATCCAGAATGCCTGCACTCCAAAAGCCGGAGTTATCTCTTACCACACGAAACACAAAAGCCGAAGATTTGCTGATATCAGGACCGGAGCAACGCAATACAGAGGTCTCAACGCCATCTTCACAAAGAAACAACTCAGGCACATCTGCGCTCCCGGGCTCGCCAAGTCGAAGAAAATAGCCATTACGATTCTCTCTATTTTCGGTGTCAGACGTCAGCCATATACAGCTGTGATTATTGGCAGAAGGCGAGAATTTTTGACGCACATATATTATCCATTCAGTGCTGTCGCAAAGGGAATTCGGAGTAGAGAGAAAAAAAGCTCCAGCCTCTTCTGCGTTAAGCTGAAGTAGTAAATCCTCATTTACAACGAAACTCTCTCTGTCGCCACTCCACGGCGGGTTGGCGTCGATCTCACCATCATCAAAATCCTCCATCACCTGACACCATCCCGCAAACCCCATCTGCAACAGCATAAATATTAACAAGAAAATTCTCATAAAAACCCTACATTTGTTGATTAATGCAAAAACCGCAAAAAAGTAACCCAATGAAGATTGCAATTGTAGGAGCCACAGGGCTTGTGGGGCGCCAGATGATAAAACTTCTGGAGCATTGCGCAATCTGTAATGTGGAGTTTATTCCTGTGGCAACATCAAAATCTGCCGGTAGCAAGGTTCTGTTTCGCGGAGAAGAGATCACGGTGGTTCAGATGGAAGATGCAATAGAAAAGCGTCCTGACGTGGCATTATTCAGCGCCGGAGGTGGCATTTCAAAGCAGTATGCACCGATATTTGCCAAAAGGGGAACCTATGTTATTGATAACTCCTCTGCCTGGCGCCGGGAGCCAGGTGTGCCATTGGTGGTACCGGAAATCAACGGTGATACCATAAAAAAAGGCAACCATATTATCGCCAATCCCAACTGCTCTACCATACAACTGGTAATGGCTATGGATCCTATTCTTAAGGCTTTCGGCATCAAAAGAGTTACGGCATCCACCTATCAAAGTGTTAGCGGATCAGGGAAAAAAGGACTGGCACAAATGGAATCTGAACGAAAGGGAGAAAAAGGAGAAAAAATATATCCCTGGCCCATCGACAAGAATGTGATTCCTCAGGGTGGCGCATTCCTGGAGAATGGATTTACAGAAGAAGAAGATAAACTGGTTTTTGAAACCTGCAAAATACTTCAGGCTCCCCATATTGAAGTTGCTGCCACTGTGGTGCGCGTTCCCGTGACAGGAGGTCACTCTATCAGCGCTTCTGTGGAGTGTGTGAAGCCATGCCCGGCCTCAGAACTTACCACATATCTGAAAAACATGCCCGGCGTAGTGGTAATAGATAATCCTGATAAAAGTGAATATCCTATGCCCCTCTTTTCGGAAGGTAAAGATGAAGTCTTCGTGGGAAGAATAAGAAATGATATCTTCAATAACAAAATTATTCATATATGGATCGTAGCTGACAACCTCAGAAAAGGAGCCGCTACCAATGCACTACAAATCCTTGAGTATCTCTTTGAAAAGAATTTCTTTGATAAAAACAACTCAACGTGAAGTTTTATAGAAATATAGATAATTTCCCTCGCCAGGAGAATGCAATTGTTACCATTGGTGTCTTCGATGGTGTTCATTACGGTCATCGTACCATTATAGAACGTATGAAAAAAGTCGCCGGTAAAACAGGCGGTAAAACAGTACTTGTTACGTTTAACCCCCATCCACGAATGGTGCTATATGAGGATTGTAAATTTCTGAAATTTATCCACAGCCGCTCACGAAAAACAGATCTGCTGGCACGTACCGGCATAGACTATCTTATTGAAATACAATTTACTAAAGAGTTTGCACAGATGCCGGCTCGGCAATTTATTAAAGATATTATCATTGAAAAAATAGGGGCTTCACATCTGGTGGTTGGCCATGATTATCAATTTGGAAAAGGCAAAGAAGGTTCTTTTGAAGGACTGCAGGAGATGGGGAAAGAGTTTCATTTCACTGTAGAGAAAATACCGCCCGTTAAAATTTGTGGTGTCACCGTCAGCTCAACTGAGATTCGAAAAGCCCTGCATAACGGTGATATCGATAAGGCAAATACACTACTGGGCTATGAGTATTCTATTTTTGGTGAGGTAATATACGGACAACAACTGGGACGTACCATTGGGTTTCCAACAGTTAATATAGAAGTTCCCAACAAGCTTAAACTCATTGCGGCAAATGGCGTTTATGCTTGTCGCATAATGTGGGAAAACAAAAAATTAATTGGAATGGGCAACATCGGGTTTCGCCCTACTGTTAATGGAAGTTATCTCACCATAGAGGTGAATATCTTCGATTTTAATGAAGAGATATATGGTGATTCACTAACGGTATATTTCGTAGAACGTATCCGCGATGAGATGAAATTTAAAGACTTGAATGCCTTGAAGTGTCAACTAAAAAAGGATGAAATAACAGTAAGAAAGATACTTAAAATTAAAACATCCAATGGTTTTAACGCCTGATTACTCCTTCTTTGATCGACGCATTATAACACCCACCTTATATATTCCGTTTATGGTGTATTTGGTATAAAAACACTCAATGCTGATCTTCGCTGTCCCTTCGTCTGTAAACATATGCCTCTTTCTCAGTAACACTTCCTGCGTAGCCTTTCCTTCAAAGAGCTCACCATAAATGGTGCCTTTGTTTCCTCTAATCCGTGGATGATACTCCTTGATTCGCTCCTCACCGTTTGGCGTTGTCATAATAATATGAAACGGAATCTTATCCTCCGGAAAATTTACATCGTACTCCAATACCATAAAAATATCATACTCCTTTCCGGGGCTCTCCACAGGGATCTCGAACTCAAGTTTCTCGAAGCGATTCCAAAGCCCATCATCGAACTCAATATACTCTTCATATATATTCCCTCTCTGAGCACATCCCGTGAAAAGAGCCACTATCATCGTAAAAAAAATAATCTTCTTCATGATAAAACCTTATATGTTAATCGAATGCAAAATTACAAATCAATTCCGGTTCTTCAAGGATCTTAACTTTCATTAATAAAATAATTGTAATATCCTCATTTTGTTTTTCTTACATCACTTCATGCTAATGTGTCATGAATACCTGACATAATGTATCTATATATGTATATATGTAAAAAGTTAGATATTTGGCACTTGAATTGAACAATAGGTTCAGAAATTGTTTATAGAGTATAACACAGAAAAAAACATTAAAATTTAATAAAATGGCTTTAGAACATTTGACAAACGAGACATTCAAATCAAAAGTATTTGACTACGAAGCAAACAAAGAGTGGAAATTCGAAGGTGATAAACCGGCGATCATTGATTTTTACGCCGACTGGTGTCAGCCCTGCAAGATGGTAGCGCCAATTTTGGAAGAGCTTCAGGCTGAATACGTTGATAAGCTTGTAATATATAAAGTGGATACAGAGGCACAGCAGGAGCTTTCAGCGGTATTTGGAATTCGTTCTATTCCGTCATTGCTTTTCATTCCTTCAGAAGGACAGCCTCAGATGGCCGCAGGTGCTTTACCAAAAGACTCCTTCAAAAAAGTTATAGCTGATGTTTTAAAAGTAAGTTAAAAAATGGGTGATTGGATAAAAAAACATACCATTAGTTTGATACTTTTGGTAGCAGGCGCTGCGGCAGGGTATGCATATTGGCATTTCATAGGCTGCTCTTCCGGGACATGCCCCATTAAATCTGTTTGGTATTTATCAACGCTGTTTGGTGGAGTACTTGGATACCTGCTGGGTGGTATGTTAGAAGATTATCTACAAAAAAAGAATACTAAATAAGGTTAGATGCGTGAGATCAGGGTTAACGAACAGCTATGCCCTTCAAACCACTGGTGCGTGGGGTTAAAAGCATGCCCGGAGAAAGCAATCTATCAGGTATCAAAAGACAAACCGCCAAAAGTGGATTGTTACAGATGTATAAAATGCAATATTTGTATTGATTTGTGTCCGTATGGAGCTATTCAAAGAATAAAGGTGTTTTAACAAATCACGATCTACACAAGAGGTGTTTTCCTTATGGAATACACCTCTTTTTTTGTACTTTTACCACATATTAGGTAAGATTATGAAAAACAAATATTTCTCTGACTCTCTCTATCACACCCGCCCCACAGAATCTTTAATTTGTATTTTTGGCTCTTTGGCAAAAAAATACGGAGGGGTAAATTTTGCACAGGGCATTCCCGGTTTTGAGCCACCAAAAGAATTACTGGACATACTTTCAGGATTGGTGTATGAAAACTATCATCAATACGCTCCCGGCCAGGGAAACCCGAAACTGGTAGCACAACTTCTGGAGCATTACAGGCAATATTTACCAAATATCACAAACAAGAATCTGCTCATCGTTCAAGGCGCCACCGAAGCCGGAAGCCTGATTTATAATTACCTTTCAAAAGAGATAAAAGAGCCATTCGCAGCGCTGGCCTTTGACCCTGTATACGAAACATTCAGCCATTTGCCTGGAATATACAACTCCAAATTTGTACCCTTTTATCCCGGCGAAACAGGGATCGATTTTGAAGATCTGGAAAAAACGATAACAGAAAACAACGTCAGGATAATATTCCTTAACTCCCCGGGAAACCCTCTGGGGTCAATGCTTTCAAAAGAGGAATATGACAACCTCATCGCATTAAGCAATAAATACAACATATACATTCTCATGGATGCGGTGTATAAAGACCTTTATTTTGAACAACAACCATACATCCCCGTGGAACACACCGGAGAGCATATTTTCTATATCAACAGCTTCTCAAAAATGCTGAGTATTACAGGTTGGCGCATTGGATATTTTATCACCACAGATAAGCACATGAAAAAGATCAAACAGATACATGACTATACAGGATTATGCGCACCATCCATATTCCAGGAGGCCATTGCGCAATACCTTGAGAGGTACAATTTTGGAGAATCATACCTGAGCAATCTCCGCGGCCAACTGTTTGAAAACTACCGTGTTATGAGGAATTACCTTACGGGAAAAGGATTTAGTATCCCCGATATCAAGGGCGGATATTTTGTCTGGGCAAAGATACCTCAGGGGCTGCCCGCAGGATATGAACTGGCTCTTGATATGTACCGAGAGCAACAGGTTGCCGTGGTGCCCGGAGAACACTTCTCGGAAAAAGGAGAGCGATACCTACGCTTTAACATCGCCAGAAACCCCCAAGAGATTAGCGCTGCAATAAAACATCTTGACATATTCTTTCAAAAATACGAACTATGAAAAACACAACCCTCATAAGCATTTTTCTACTTATTCCTTTCTTTTTAAGTGCTCAGATTCAGTATCACTCAAATGACTTTGCTGAACCGGGAGCCACGAATTTTTACTCCACAGCAGGAGCAATTCAAATAGCGGGAGAGGATTTTTCCCAAACAGGAGAGGATTTTTCATGGGATTTTACCTCCCTGGAGGCAACGTCACAAAACCACAAAACATATCGTGATGCTGATGTCAACGGCTTCAAGGAGAGTTTTATATTTATGTGTGTGGCAGGTGGTGGTGGTATCATGAATTGCATCGCAACATGGAATGAACTTGCATATATGTCACAAACCTCAGCAGACACACTGGAGTTGGGCGGTGTCTCTATAGCCTCATTAACATCAATATACAACAAAACAGACCAAGCGTTAATAGAGAGTATGATTGGTGGTATGATAGGCACTGAAAGTGGTTATATCCCCGTAGTTTTTGAGCTGGAAGACCATGATACACTTATCCAATTCCCCATAGAGTATGGGCAGTTCTTCCGGTCACATGGCCGTTATGTTATCGATATGACTGACATGGGCCAGGATTTTAAATATACCTGGGATCGCGAAACAGAAGCAGTAGTAGAAGGTTATGGCTCACTGCAGCTGCCATGGAAATCATATAATAACGTTTTGAAAATGAAAAAAGAGATTGCTATCTCTGATACTATTATCGTTAATGGTACCATGATAGAGAATCCTATCAATAATCAGATAACATATCAATGGTATGATGCTGAGCAAGATATGGTTGTTATGGAGGCTATGGGATATCGTGTTTGGGGTGGTTTTGAAGTATTCACGGAAGCAATATATATGGATACCATACAATGTCTTGAGCCTTCAGCTATGTTCTTCACTACACCTTTCTTTCCGGCACTGGATCCGGAAACAGAAACCTCAGAAGTAATGTTTAATAACCTCAGCTCCAATGGTGATAGTTGGGAGTGGGATTTCGGTGATCCCGAAAGTGGCGCATCGAACTACTCCAACGATATGAACCCTATGCATATATATAGTGAAGCTGCAACGTATAATGTCACTCTCACAACAACAAACAACAGCTGTAATCCTGTAAAAACAGACATGATAACAATACCTGTTATAGTATCAGATACTGTAAATACAAAAATAGAACACTATACATCAGGTAAGGTTGCTGTTGCTCCAAATCCCTTTTCGTATAATTTTACATTACAGAATGGTGGTAATGAAACTGTTTCGTATATCATTTCCAACATCAATGGCAGAGTTATTAGCTCAGGAGAGCTAATGGTAGAATCAAAAGAATTAATATCTTTGACAAAAGCTGAACCGGGTATATACAATATTTCATTTTTTATTAATAACACACCGGCAGGACACAAAAGACTAATCAAGATAAAATAGTGAGACACCAACTTTGGATTGCAATACTGGTCATACTTTTGATCGTTACAACAACTGCCCAAGCTACAGATTACCCTCTACGGCATTATACAGTTGCTAACGGACTGCCGAGCAATGAGGTGTACCATGTATTCCAGGATTCAAAGGGTTTTATTTGGATGGGAACTGATAACGGTGTCGCAAAAATTAATGGTAATGAGTTTATTATTTATACCATTGAGGATGGGCTTACAGATAACACCATATTTGAAATCTTTGAAGATATCAATGGCAAAATATGGTTTACAGGTTTTTCGGGGCTCTTGTCGGTATATGACAGTAATACCATTAAACCTTATATCCATAACGATGTATTAAAACAGCTGCCAACAAATCAAACCATATTTGAAAAAAACACCATATATGTTGATGGCGATGGGCAGGTATCTTTTCTTGGAAAATCAGCAGGTTTAAAGGTTATTTCGCCGGAAGGAGAACTGACAACAATCGATTCAAGTGCTATAAATTCGAGCGCCGGGTTATTTTTTGTGGATTTCCCATGGAGACCTGTCGTTCCTATTAACAACGTCTCTTTTTTAAAAGATATCCATCTATATCCAAAGGGTTTTTCAGATTATTTCCAGATTATTTCTACAGATTGCTACCTCTATCCGCCATCTGCCAGGCATTGGGACAATAAGTATATCCTGCATGGAAATACATTTCTTTATGTGGCAGATTCAACAAAGCTGTTGTCATCCAGGGAGATGGAAAAAACAATATTATATGTTTGCAAACCAAAAAACGGTCAGGTATGGGTTGGTATGCGAAACGGGGGAGCACAACTTCTTGAATTACCATCTTTAAATACTATTGATTCCATAAAATCGCTTGAAAACCATTCAGTAAGTTCCATTTTAGAGGATGCGGAAGGTGGTATTTGGTTCTCAACATTAACATCAGGAGTATTCTACCTTAACCCACCGGAATTGAGACTCTCAAAAGTAAATGCTGATATTCCTGACATGGCAGTAAAGTCATTAGATTATGGTCCGGATTCATCCATATTCATAGGGTATTGGAGAAAGAACTTTTCAATTTTATCCAAGGATGGTGTACAACATATTGATCCACAAGAAGAAGTAAATGATAATCTCATAAGATTCGCACATAACCCTCATAATGGATATTCTTATGCCACCAGTAACAGAAGTATATATTCATTTGATAAAAATGGAGAAAACTTTAAAAGTTTTGATCATAACACCCATATTTTAGAGTATTACTATATTGAAGGAGAGGATATTTTGTATGGCGCTGCTGTTGAAGGGTTAGTTGAGATTGGTCCGCATTATTATAAAAGATTGTATATTGATAATAGCAAAAAAAGAATACGCACGGAATGTATTGAATATGACAAAACAAAAAACATTTTCTGGCTGGGATCTATTAAGGGTTTGTTTTCATTTCAAAGAGAGACAAACAGATATACGGAATATCCTTCAGAAAAAACAGACTTAAAAATCAATGACATTCTACTAAAAGACAACACTCTTTGGATAGCAACAAACGGAAATGGATTATTAAGACTAAAGGATGGAGAAATAGAGAGATTCAAAATTACTAAAAACCATTCACACGACTTTGTTTATCAATTAATATCCATTGGTAATGATATATGGGTCAACGCCGGAATACATCTTATCAGGATATTCAAAAAAGACAATATATGGGTCACTCAGGATTACCCTCTTGCTCATGATCAGATCTTAGGAAATATTAATGAAATTATAGAGTATAACAACGAAATACTTCTGGGAACCTCCAATGGATTATACACTTTCGATTATAAAAACATACCCAAGTATGAAAAAAATATTCCGGTAATAATCTCCAGGATAAGCATTAACCTGAGAGATACTTCTGTACAAAAAAACTATCGGCTTCCCTATAGAGATAATAACATTAAATTATATTACACAGCATTAACATTTTTTGATCCACAGAAACACATCTTTAAATACAGGCTCAAAGGGTTAAATGATACCTGGACTACGACAACGAACAGAGATGTTGCATTCCACAATATTCCTCCCGGACATTATACTTTTCAGTTACAATATCTCTCTTCTTTAAATGAAGCCATCTACTTTGCTGAGGATATTAATATTACAATTCGTAAACCCTATTATTATACGTGGTGGTTTATATTTTTGACTATTGTTGTTCCGATAGGGCTGTTGTTCTTATGGCAACACCAAAATCTAAATAGAGTCCGACGTGAAAATGATTTCCGTATGGAGTTGCTTGATGCACGACAAAAAGCACTTATAAACCAGATAAACCCCCATTTTATCTTCAATTCCCTAAATTCTATTCAGTTGTATATTCTGAATAATGACTCCAAGATGTCTAATCTATATCTGTCAAACTTTGCCCGTCTTATCCGTATATCATTGGATACTTCACAACAGAGTAAAATAACTCTCAATAAAGAATTAGAGCTTAATAATCTCTATATGAACCTGGAGAAGATGCGTTTCAAAAACAAGTTCAGATATGAAGTAATCAATAATTTGGATATTAATACTGCCAAGCTTCAGCTCCCTCCCTTTCTGATACAACCCTTACTGGAAAACGCACTATGGCATGGACTCATGTCGAAGCAGGAAAAACAGGGAGAAATAATTGTTACTCTTAATCATGCTAATGATAATCTTGTGGTAACTATTACTGACAATGGCATTGGCATGAAGGCTGGTAAAGAGCTCAGGTTAAAACAAAACAGATCTCACAAATCTGTTGGAATATCAGTATCGCGCCACAGGTTATTTCTTTTAAGTCAACAGTACGAAAAAGATTTTTCTATTCACTACAAAGACCTGTACCATGAGGACGGTTCGCCGGCAGGCACTAAAATTACTCTTATTTTACCTTATGATGTAATAAAAGATAAACCGTCAACTCAGGCTTAAACCTTCAGTATTTCTTTTTCAGATTTTGCCACTACAACAGCACCGCAGCTGTCTGACCACACATTTGTTGCAGTACGTATCATATCAAGAGGCAGATCAACAGCCAGGATCAATCCTATTCCTTCCAGTGGCAGCCCCACGGCAGACAGGATGACGCTAAGCATAACCAGGCCGGCCATGGGGATTCCTGCGGCACCAATTGACGCCAGCAGAGCTGTTACAACAACTATTATCTGCTCTCCAAAGCCAAGATTTACTCCATAGGCCTGAGCAATAAATATCGCTGCAACACATTCGTAAAGAGCTGTCCCATCCATATTCACAGTGGCACCCAACGGCAGTGTAAAGCTTGTTATTTTGTTACTGACTCCCGACTTATGCTCCACAGCCTCCATGGTTAATGGCAGCGTGGCGCTACTCGAGGCCGTTGAGAAGGCTGTGAGAAGTGCGGTAGTCATATTCGAGAAGTGTTTATATGGCTTTGCCTTACCCACAAAACGCACTATCAATGGCAAAGTAACAAAAGCATGTATTGATAGTGCCATAAGAACCACCAGGACATAAAGACCCATCCGCTCTCCCAGCTGAAGAAGATCCGACTGCTCACTTACCACCTTAGAAACAATACCAAAAACCCCCAAAGGAGCAAACTTGATAATGAACATGGTGATCTTCATCATAACCTCAAAAACAGAATTGAAGCCGGTAATAAGGAAGTTTGAGTATTTTTTTTCCACCCTGGTAATAAAAAAACCAAATATCAGTGCGAAAAAAATTACCGATAGCATCTCATTATTTACAAATGCAGAAAAAATATTTTCAGGAACCATTTTCAACAACGTCTGCCCGAACGAATCCTGTGCTATACCCAGTTCTTCGACATTTACTGTCAGCCCCAAATCGGCTCCAACGCCCGGCTTAAAAATATTTACCAGCAGCAGTCCCGTAACAATGGCAAAAGTACTTGTAACAACATAATATGTCAACGTCTTCAATCCTAGACGTCCCAGATTACCCGCAGAACCAATATTGGTAACTCCCGAGATAATACTACTTAGAATCAATGGAATAATAACCATCTTAAGAGACCTGAGAAAAAGGTCTCCCATCCAGGAAACATATTTTACATAATCAGCAAGAAATGCTCCGAACAGAACTGCCAGGGTTAAAGAAATAAGGATTTGCCAATGTAAAGCAGGTTTCTTCATAGTCTTGTAATTGCGGGTTTCAAGCGCAAAGTACAAAATATTCCGTTCTTTTTACACGATTTTCTATTTGCTTGCCACCAGCTTAAAGCCGATACCATGGACATTCATAAGCTGTACCGACTCATCCTCCTTAAGATATTTGCGGAGCTTGGCAATGTAAACATCCATGCTGCGAGCGTTAAAATAGCTGTCGTCGAGCCAGATTTTTTTCAACGCCACACTCCTATCCAGGACTTCATTTTTATTATCACACAAAAGCTTTAAGAGATCAGCTTCACGGCTGGTAAGTTTCTGAGATTTGTCGCCACGCTTTAGCATATGAACGCTATAGTCAAAAATGAAGCTTCCGATATTAAAAACAGTCTTGTTAGCGTCTTTCTTATCAACCCGTCGAAGTATAGCACTGATGCGTGCCAGCAACTCCTCCATGCTGAAAGGCTTTGTCAGGTAATCATCGCCGCCGACTTCAAATCCCCTGAGTTTATCTTCCTGCATCGACTTAGCAGTAAGAAATAGTATTGGAATGGTATTATTTGTTTTACGGATCTCTTTAGCCACAGTGAAGCCATCCATTACAGGCATCATCACATCAAAAATACAAAAATCAAAATCATCTTCATTAAAGGTCTTCAGTGACTCTTCACCATTAACACACAATTTTGTGGGAAATCCTTTTGCCATCAAATAAGATTGCAAAATCTGTCCAAGATTAGGATCATCTTCTGCTAAAAGTACTCGTATATTTTCATTTTCCATAATATTGGATCTTTATGATTATTCTTTGGGTAGAAAAACGCTGAATCTGGTACCCTTATCCAACTCACTCTCCACCTCTATGCTACCATTATGTTCCTCTACGATGGCTTTCACATAAGAAAGCCCCAGGCCGAAACCCTTAAAATTATGAATATTTCCTGTAGGAACACGAAACAGCTTGTCAAAAATCTTCTTTTGATTGGCTTTACTGATGCCAATCCCATTATCTTCAACGCAAAATATCACACCTTTATTTGATTGTTTTGTTGTAACAGTAATAAAAGGTTGTTTTGGTGAATACTTATTAGCGTTATCCAGTAGGTTTCCGATAATATTCGACAAGTGCACTTTGTCAGCCATAATAACTGGGTCTCCAGCCATAAAGTTAGTACGTATTTCACCATCATTTATCTCCACCTGCATACTAAAATTCTTCACCACATCTAAAATAGCATCATGGATATTCACCGGTTCAGGTCTTAGTTTAAGTTTTCCCTGATCCAGAACCGCCGTTTGCAGTATCTTCTCTGCCATCACCCCCAGGCGTTTATTTTCATCATCAATAATATTAATATAATTATCGGAAAGGTTTGGGATATTACGAATATCTTTATCGCTTAACGCTTCACAGGCAAGAGCAACCGTTGAGATGGGTGTTTTAAATTCGTGGGTCATATTATTAATAAAATCATTCTTCAGCACTGCCAGTTTCTGTTGTTTAATAATAGTATTCACCGCTATGAAGAAAGAGAGCAAGACAAATCCCACCAGCAGTATTGAAATAATTATCATACCTGAAATTCTTTGTATCAGAAAAACCCGTTCGCGAGGAAAGCTCACCACGAGGTAATCAGGGTTAGGGTTTCTGTCGCTGGGGTACAGCATCTGCACGATACAGTTTCCCAACATATCACGTTCGAAACCATTTGGGCCGGTATGGAGAATGGTATCATTCAGGGGTTTGTAAATGGCGTAATGAAAAGTTACAGGAGTATTTATGGAACGTAGAGCAACATGTAGCAGAGAGTCGAGAAGCGACACGTCAAGCCGTTCTATAGTGCTCTTATATTGCCCGGCATTTAACAGCTCTTCAAAGAACTGATTTATTATCAATGATTTTGAAAAGTAGATATCTGTATATCGGGCATTTATCTGGCGTTTCCAAGGGTCTGCGGGTTTTGCCGAGGAGTCAGAGAGGTTTAGAAACCCTCCACCCGGCTGCATGGCCTCAAACTGTTCAGATATCTCTATCTTCTCAATGATTTTGACCACATCTTCCAGCGTTTCCGACACCTTTCTATTGAAGTTAGCCTCACTGACAGCAAGGGCGTTATGCATCCAAAAAAGCTGAATGCCCACAAGGCCTATCAGCGCCAAACTGGCAATTATTACTATTACTAATGTATATTTTTTCATTGATCGCACGTCACAAATTTACACCTGGGAAATGAAATACTTATATAGTTAACATATATTAACTTTTGTTTAGTTCTGTTAACACCTCAGAAGCTATTTCTGTTGTAAATTTGCTTTTATAAAACAGTGACAAAATTACGATAAAAGAACCATATATGTTTTATGTTAGATAAACCTGTATTTTAAATTCCAACATCGCGCTGGAATGTGTGTTTTTGAGTGCAGTGAAAAATTTCGCTGCACTTTTTTTTTATTTTTGTAAAAAAAGATACGCATCTAAACCAACAAATATGAAACAGATACAACTTGATATCCGCCGGATGAAGGGATTCGTAGAACAGGAAGAGCTCAATGCCTTTCAAAAAGAGCTTAACGTGGTTCACCCTATGCTTTTTAATAAAAAAGGCAAAGGAAAGGACTTCCTCGGATGGCTCGACCTTCCGTCAGGAATTACAGAAGAGGAAATAATAAAAACAGAGGAGGAAGCTCAACGTCTCAGAGAGATCTCTGAGGTGGTTGTGGTGATTGGGATTGGAGGTTCTTACCTTGGTTCAAGAGCACTGTTGGAAGCGACAAAAAACTCTTTCAGCCACATGTTAAAGGATCATGATAACCCGGAGATCATCTATGCAGGTCACCATATCAGCCAGGATTATCTTCACGATCTTACCCGGGTTCTCGACCAGAGAGATTACTCCATAATAGTTATCTCTAAATCGGGAACCACGACAGAGCCGGCCATTGCATTCCGCATACTGAAAAATCATCTTGAAGCAAAATATGGTAAAGATGCCACCAGCAAACGTATCGTTGCCATCACCGATAAGGAGCGTGGTGCATTGAAGCAACTTGCCACAAACGAAGGATACCCCACATTCGTTGTTCCCGATGATGTGGGTGGCCGCTACTCGGTACTCACTCCCGTGGGACTCCTGCCAATAGCTGTCGGCGGTTTCGACATACGCGCCCTCATCGAAGGCGCGCGTACTATGGAGAAGATATGCAAAAGCACCCCCGATATGGAGAAAAACCCCGCTGCAAAATATGCCGTAGTGAGAAACATCCTCTACCGTAAAGGTAAGGCCGTTGAGTTTATGGTTAACTACCTGCCATCGCTACATTATATCACCGAATGGTGGAAGCAACTTTACGGTGAAAGCGAAGGAAAGCAGAACCGCGGGATACTGCCTCATGGCGTAAATTTCACCACCGATCTGCACTCTATGGGACAGTATATCCAGGATGGATTGAGGGTGATTTTCGAAACAACCCTCTCCGTGGAGAAGACAAAACACACAATAAACATCCCTGAAGATGACGCCAACCTCGACGGCTTGAATTACCTCGCAGGAAAAGACCTTCAGTATGTAAATAAGATGGCCGAGCTGGGAACGACACTGGCGCACGTTGACGGCAACGTTCCTAACATGCAGATCCGCATCCCTGAAATCACGCCATACTACTTAGGGCAGCTGATATATTTCTTCGAGGCAGGCTGTGCACTCAGCGGATACATCCTTGATGTAAACCCATTCGACCAGCCCGGCGTGGAGGATTACAAGAGCAACATGTT
Organism: uncultured Bacteroidales bacterium; assembly: GCA_964474455.1. Lineage (GTDB taxonomy): Bacteria > Bacteroidota > Bacteroidia > Bacteroidales > BM520 > BM520. The sequence goes on along the minus strand of CAYYSU010000018.1, from coordinate 8,472 downwards.
TGCATTGTTAGGTAAGCCTGGTTTTGAAGAGCAGACAAAGGCGATACAGGAACGCCTGGAATAATACTATAAATGCAATTGTACATACGCATAGGCGGTGTGGATCTACTAAGAGAGACTTCTTAAATACAATTCGATCACTCTGGGGAAATTTTCGTGTTCCAGCGTATGTATTTTCTGCGCCAGCGACTCCGGAGTATCTTTTGGCGAGACTACACATTTCGCCTGAAACAGAATATCGCCATCGTCATACTTCTCATTTACCAAATGGATGGTGATACCGGATGTTTTTTCTCCATTTGCGATGACAGCATTATGGACATTCATGCCATACATCCCTTTTCCACCATAAGCAGGAAGAAGTGCCGGATGAATATTAATAATACGTCCTTTGTATTTTTTTATGATATCTTCCGGGATGAGCCACAGAAAACCGGCAAGAACAATCAGGTCGGGGTTGTCGGAAAGCAACTGTTCATATACCTTTCCATTGCAATAAAAATCCTCTCTGTCAAAGACAAAGGAGGGTATGTCGAGGTTTTTCGCACGTTGCAGAACAAATGCTTTTGGCTTGTTGCAGTATATTCTATCAACCTCAATATCAGGTATTTGCGAGAACTCCTCTGCTATTCTTTGGGCATTTGTTCCGCTACCCGAGGCGAAAATGACGATATTTTTCATATTACAAAGATAGAAGTAATGGAAAAACGGCAAAATAAGCACCTATAAAAGGCCGGAAAGGCACACACATACAACCCATATAGATACATGTATAAAACTTATTTTCAATTAATTACAGCATTTTGCGGCATAATTATTATTTAAAACTTTGTTTATAACTATGAAAATACCGTTCTTTGCTTCCTCGTTTAACTAAAAAAATAAAAGTCATGTCAGACATTTCAACTAGAGTAAAAGCTATTATCGTTGATAAGCTTGGTGTTGATGAAAGTGAAGTAACACAAGAAGCTAGTTTTACTAACGATCTCGGCGCAGATTCTCTCGATACTGTTGAGCTTATCATGGAATTCGAGAAAGAATTCAACATTGCTATTCCCGATGAGCAGGCAGAAAAAATTGGTTCTGTACAAGAGGCTATTAAGTACATTGAAGACAATTCAAAGTAAAAAATTAAAAACTGTAACATGACCCCAAGAAGAGTTGTTGTTACAGGTCTTGGTGCGCTAACTCCATTGGGAAACAACGTTTCGGAATTTTGGGACGGTCTCATCAATGGAGTTAGTGGTGCTAATGAGATTACCCGTTTTGATGCGAGCAAATTCAAAACCCGTTTTGCATGCGAGCTTAAAAACTATAATCCTCAGGAGCACTTTGATCGCAAGGAGGCCCGTAAATTAGACGCATACGCTCAGTATGCACTTATTTCTACTGCGGAAGCGGTAAAAGATTCCGGACTTGACCTTGAGTCAATAGACCTCGACAGAGCCGGAGTGATATGGGGCTCAGGAATTGGAGGTTTAGACACATTCATTACTGAGATCACCAACTATGCCACAGGAGACGGCACCCCGCGATTCAATCCATTCTTCATCCCAAAAATGATTGCGGATATCGCAGCAGGGCACGTAGCCATTAAATATGGTTTTAAGGGTCCTAACTACAGTACCGTTTCTGCATGTGCTTCATCGGCAAATGCTCTTATGGATGCATTGAGCCATATTCGTCTCAACCACGCAGATATCTTCATAACAGGAGGTTCTGAAGCAGCTATAAATGTTGGTGGTATCGGCGGATTTAACGGAATGCATGCCATTAGCACCCGTAACGAGGATATGAAAACGGCTTCACGTCCGTTTGATAAAGATCGTGATGGATTTGTTCTTGGAGAAGGCTCCGGCACCCTTATTTTTGAAGAGTTTGAACATGCAAAAGCACGTGGCGCAAAGATATATGCCGAGGTTCTTGGTGGCGGTCTGTCGTGTGATGCTTACCATATGACTTCTCCACACCCCGATGGTGAGGGAGCACGTAAGTCTATGCTCTATGCTATCCAGGATGCCGGCATCCAGCCTAACGATATCGATCATATAAATACGCATGGTACCTCCACCCCTCTGGGTGACATTTCCGAACCTAAGGCTATTGTTAGCCTCTTCGGCGACCACGCCTATGACATTGTAATAAATTCCACCAAATCAATGACAGGTCACCTGTTAGGTGCAGCAGGAGCTATAGAAGCTATCGCCTCCATAAAGGCAATTGATACAGGCCTCGTTCCTCCTACAATAAACCATTTTACTGATGACCCTGAAATTGATAATAAGCTCAATTTTAACTTTGGGAATAAAGCCACTAAACATGAAATTACTCATGTGTTAACTAATACTTTTGGCTTTGGTGGGCATAATGCCAGTATTATTTTTAATAAGTTTGAAAAATAAAAAAGATACCTTCTGGTTTAGTGAAACCTGTTAAAGCATATTTCTCCGAAGACAAAGAGTTGTTTGATTCCATTAAGAACATTTTTGGGTATTATCCCGGTAATATCTTTCTTTACAAACTCGCGCTTCGTCATAAGTCAGCATCAACAGAGGAGACACACGGACTAAAAATCAGCAATGAAAGACTTGAGTATCTTGGCGATGCCATACTTGGAGCTATCGTTGCTGATTATCTTTTCAAAATTTTTCCTTTTAAAGATGAGGGTTTTCTCACCCAAATGAGATCCAAGATCGTCTCACGATCACAACTCAACAAGCTATCCAGAAAACTAGGCCTACATAATCTTATCGAATCACAGAGCAACGACAGCAACTACTATCGTTCTATTAACGGTGATGCCTTTGAAGCTTTTGTCGGTGCCATGTACCTTGATAAGGGATACGAGTTCTCAAAAAAAATTATCATAGACCATGTAATAAAAATAGGTTATGATATTGACGAGCTTCAGAAAACAGATTTCAACTATAAAAGCAAACTTATTGAGTGGTCACAAAAAAACAAACGTGAGATAGAGTTCCGGCTTATGGGTGAGGAGGGCAACGGATATAACAAGCAGTATGTAGTTCAAATAGTTATCGACTCCCAGGGCTTCAAAAAAGGTTATGACTATTCAATAAAAGGTGCGGAACAAAACGCTTCTGAAAAAACCTGGAAAGTAATTCAGGAAACTAACATGTAATTTAATATCTTTACAGAAAGCGAATTGGTATGCCAAAAAAGAGCTTTCGGCCTGATACTTTGGATTATACAAACGTATCTTTTTTCGGTATTGTGGGGCAAATGCCTGATTACAAAGTCGCACACAAACTGAATAGAGCTATGGGTATGAGGTTTAGAAAAGTTCCTGATTTACCTGTTTATACTAATAATCATACTGTAATATGTTCTTTATATTTTTTTACAGATGAAAATTTTAGAATAAAATATTTCTTACTAAAGAATAAAAATCAAACGGGTATCTTGGCTCCTGAATTAAAAAATATCGACTATTTTCTGCTTGCTGAAGAGTTTACAAACCATCAAAGATCTCGCGAATTCCTTCAGAAAATGAGAGCAATTAGCGGTATCCTCGCTGTGTTAGAAATATCTCCCGAAAAAATAAAAGAGGGGAAATACATTCTGGAAGATTTAGAGCTACACAGATTTTAGGATATAACGCTAAAACATGAATCATACACACATAAAAAACATGAAAACAAAAATTGTAGCAACAATAGGTCCGGCCACACAAGATAAAAAAACACTTACAAAATTAATAAAAGCCGGTGTCAACGTGATACGTCTAAATTTCTCACATGGAAGCTATGAGGAGCAACTTAAAGGTGTTGATCTGGTGCGAAGTGTGAATAAAGAACTGGGTACTAAAGTGGCTATTATGGCAGATCTTCAGGGGCCAAAGATACGTACGGGCATCGTACCGGATCCTGGAATAACTCTTAAAAAAGGAGAGAGAATTACATTCACCAATAAGCCTATCATGGGGACTCAGAAAAAAATCAGCATACAATACTCATACTTTGCCCGTGATGTAAAACCCGGTGATCAAATAATGATTGATGATGGTAAACTCCTTTATAAAGTCATCTCCACCGATGGAGAAAACGAAGTCCTTCTGGAGGCAATGGTTGATGGAATGATAAAATCACGTAAAGGCATTAATCTACCTGACACAGATATCTCAATATCCGGTCTCACAGAGAAAGATAAAAAAGATGTTAAAAATATTATGTCGTTGAATGTTAACTGGGTGGCACTATCCTTTGTACGCTCAGCAGACGACATTATTGAACTCCGCGAATTAATAAAGTCATACGGAAAACCCGCAGAGCCTCTTATTATTGCCAAAATTGAAAAACCTGAGGCACTGGTAGATATAGAAAGGATTATTGAGGTTTCAGATGCCATTATGGTGGCTCGTGGTGATTTGGGTATTGAGGTTCCACAGGAAAGGGTGCCTATGATTCAAAAAAAGCTTGTCCAGATGTGTTTGAATAAGGCGAAACCGATAATAATCGCTACGCAAATGATGGAAGGAATGATAGCTACCCTTCGTCCCACGCGAGCCGAAGTGAGCGACGTGGCCAACTCGGTTTTGGATGGCGCCGATGCAATGATGCTGTCGGGCGAAACATCCGTTGGCAACTACCCTGTTCAGGTAGTACAAACAATGCGTCAGATAATAAATGAAGCCGAAAACTCAAATTACCCCTATCATCGCCCTACAGTAATCACCAATCCCGAGGATGAACGTTTTATCTCCGACTCTATTTTAAATCAAGCATCAATTCTTTCACAACAGTGTGGCGCAGCAAGCATAAACACATTGACAAACTCGGGTTACTCAGCGTTCAAGCTGTCGTCGCAAAGACCCAACACACGCTTGTTTATATTCACCAACCGTCCCCACCTTGTGGAGACACTGTCGTTGGTATGGGGCGTTGAAGCTTTCTTTCTGGAACCAAAAGGCTCTACAAGTAAAACTATCGAGGCGATGAAAAAAATCCTCTCCAAAACCAGTGCATTACAACCCGGCGATATAATTATTAACCTGGCAAGTGGCCCGGTATATGAATTTGGAAAAACTAATATGATTCGCTTGGGAAAAATGGAGTAACAATTAATGGCTACAAAAAGGAAATATTACGTTGTATGGGAGGGTCATAACCCCGGAATATACGAAAGATGGTATGAGTGTAAACGCCAGATCGACGGCTACGATGGGGCAAAATATAAGTCATTTTCTTCTCAGGAAGATGCTACAATAGCCTACCGTTCTGATTATCGTGACTATTGGGGCAAAAAGACTACCAGTAAGCTTACAAAAGAGGAGATAGAAGCAATAGGCAGACCCATATATCCGAGCATTTCTGTTGATGCAGCATGCTCAGGGAATCCCGGCAAGCTGGAGTATCAGGGTGTGGACACTGAGACCGGTGCAAAGCTGTTTCATACAGGTCCTTTCCTGCTGGGTACAGTTAACCTGGGTGAGTTCCTGGCGCTGGTGCATGGAATTGCCTTCCTGAAACAACGCGACCTTGACCTCCCGATATATTCCGATTCGCGTACCGCCATGGCATGGTTACGCAACAAAGATATCAAGAGCAAACTACCTCGCGATTCTCGAACAGAAGAGCTCTTCCAGCTAGTAGATCGCGCCCTCATCTGGATTCGCACCAACGACTGGTCTAATGATATCATCAAATGGGAAACGGAGGCATGGGGTGAGATTCCGGCGGATTTTGGGAGGAAGTAGGTTTTGAGACTTCATGCCATAGCAATCTTTTGAAACCCTTTGAAGCCGTTTAAAACCCTTTGAAGCCGTTTAAAACCCTTTGAAGCCGTTTGAAAGGCTCAGTTTTCTTTCAAAACCCAATCCGAAACACACACGTCACAAAATAAACAACAAACAACAAACAACAAAACACACCTCTCCCCAACCACCCATATACCATGAGCAGGAAATCCATAAACCTATAGGTACCTATTACTTTATACAAAAGCAGCTGTTCTGTTACCCATTAAAAAAATAAAATTTAAAAAATCACGATCTGAAATCGGCAATAATCCTACCTATCAGGTTGTTGGTGCTCTCGGCAATCTCAACAAGATTTTTATCCTGCATATAACAAGCAGTGGTATAAACACGATGTTTTGTATCAACGGTTACTTGTCCCTGCCCGGTATTAACATGTGTTGCTCCTACCCTTTCAATAGCAAGTGCGGTGCCCTCATCATGGCCAACTGTAACAACAGCATCGTCCAGAACCTTTGCAAGCAATACAGGAGCTATACACATTGCTCCCACAGGTTTACGCTCAGCAATCATCTCTAAAATAACAGACGACACCTCAGTATTAACAGTATATTCATCTCCATCAGAAAAGGCATAGTTACTCAGGTTCTTGGCAGCACCGAAACCTCCCGGAAAAACAATCGCATCATATTCCAGAGCAGAAAAAGCACTCAGTGGTTTTACCTTTCCACGTGCAATACGAGCCGATTCTGTTAACACATTACGAGTCTCATCCACTATCTCTCCAAGAAGGTGATTTACCACATGAGTCTGATCAATATCCGGTGCAAAACACTGGTATGTTGCACCGTGCTTTTCAATGGCGTAAAGGGTCATTACAGCTTCATGTATCTCGGCGCCATCATAAACACCACATCCTGAAAGCACAACGGCAAATTTCTTCATAGCAAAAAACTTTTCTGTTATAATAAACAAATATGATGAAAATCTTATGAAATTCCAAAACAAGCAAAAACAGAATCCATATATATACAAATTTATAACACATATGGAAAATGAGAATCTGATTCCTGCCGTGGACGGCAGACGGGAGTCATTACTTGAAATGACGAGAAACCGCACGTGCAGAAAGAGGATTATCAATCTTTATAATCGGGATATAATTTATATAGCGGAAGTACTCTTTAAGAGTCTTTTTGTTGGAAGTGCCGTGCCCTATTGCATATCTTAATTCATTCTGCGGAACCAAAAGTGTAATCATCTTCTGCTTCTCTTCACGACGAATATTTGAATATAATTCAGCATATACAGCGGTTAAAAGCAGCTCACGGAATGCAACATGGAAAGGCCCTGCCATCAGATCACTACCGCTAAGAAACCCTTCTGAAGGATGCAGCCCCACGCGGATTATTTCAACCCCTGCATCTTCAAAAAGAAGATATGGCTTTAAGCTAAAACGAATTGCTTCTTCAATAGTCATAGCTATGTAATGACCATTTCCCCACATACGTGCCAGCGCAGTATCTTTCACCACAAGGGTTGGATAGATGCGGGTATTTTTCGCTTTGAGCTCAATAATTCGCCGTGCGGTGTACTCCGATTTTTCCGGAGTGTCGCCGGGCAGACCTGTCATCATCTGCAGGCCGAGATCAAAGTTATATTTATTTATTAGCGCAGCGGCACTCTCCACATCGGCGACGGTATGTCCTCTGCCGCAAAGTTTTAGCACTTCCTCGTCGAGGCTTTGTGCGCCCAGCTCTATGGTCTGCACATGGCTAGTCTTCAGTAAATCTAAAATTCCATCATTAATATAATCGGGACGAGTGGAAACACGAATAGAGTGAATAGTTCCATGTTCAATATATGACCTGACGACATTAAGATATGCCTTTTGCTGCGCTGTAGGAAGTCCGGTAAAGCTACCACCAAAAAATGCAACCTCTACGTGTGGAATATCTTTTAACGTTGCCATATGACCCTCAATGGTATCTTTCACCTGTTCCGTAGATGGAGCTCTGGACTTTCCTGTAATGGAGTGCTGGTTACAGAACACACATCTGTGCGGGCAGGCTTCCTCGGGGATAAAAAGTGGTATCGTTGCTCTCTGTTTCATAGCATTATCATCAACTAATACCCGTAATAATCCCTTACAAATTTCCCACTCCTGCGGAAGGCTTCATTCGCCTGCGGAAAGATATTCCCAATACTCATAAAAGCATGCACCATACCCTCTACTTCAATGTATATAACCGGAACACCAGCCTCTGAAAGACGGTTGGCATAAGTACGTCCTTCGTCACGCAGAGGATCACACTGGCAGGTATATATCAGGGCTTCAGGAAGTTCGCTGTTTAATTCGGCGTATACAGGTGAGACATATCTATTTCGCCAATCTGCGCTATCGGGAGCATAGCTTAAAAGGATTTTACGCATATAACTTTCCGGGATCAGATAATCACGGCCACTCAACATGGAAAAGTAACGACGTGAATCGTTAACCTCATCAGATATCATAGTAGAAGGATACCAAAGCATCTGCAGGTCGATATGAGGCCCCTTTTTATCATGAGCCATAAGCGTCATAACTGTTGCCAAACCACCGCCGGCACTATCGCCACACACCACAAGTTTTCCGGGGTCGCCGCCCCACTCTGTAGCATTCTCTACCACCCACTCCAACGCAGCATAGCAATCGTTGACGGCAGCAGGAAACGGAAATTCCGGCGCAAGACGATACTCCACACTAACAACAATAC
>CAYYSU010000017.1:0-51393 GCA_964474455.1 uncultured Bacteroidales bacterium | reverse complement strand
TTTTGTGGCACAATTACGCCGAAAACACTGGCACAATTAGACCGAAATAACCACAGGAAAACAGATTAACACAATTTTAGTATTTTATGAATGAAAATAGCAGGGAATACAACCACAAAATTGTAATCCCTCGATTTTAGATTATAATTGTTGAGTTTAGTTTTAGCCTTGTCATTTGACAGGGCTATTTTTTAAAACATTAATTGCTGCACGTTGTTATATTATCAAAAACAGATATTATGAAACCAAACATGGGAATTATCGACAGGATTATCAGAATCATTGCAGTGATTATCATCGCTATTCTTTACTTCACTGAAGTAATCGAAGGTAGAATGGCACTTATTCTTGGTATAATTGCTATTATTTTTGCAGTCACAAGCTTCGTACGATTTTGCCCCCTATATTGGCTTTTAGGTATAAAAACCTGCAAAACAAAAGAGTAAACAACACATTCTTAAAACCACTGCAGCTCTTTATTAACGTGCCTGTTAGCCATAGCTATTCTTGACCTATTATTGGCATATACACTTTTTTATTGACATTTATGATAGGTAATACTACCTTTATCATCAATTATCATAGAACAATAATTAATCAACATATACTGTCCGGATGATATGCTATAATTTTCGTTCAAAATAAAAAAATCCTAATCCATATCATCCGGGCATCTATTTCAACCAAAAAATCAAAAAAAACACTTTTCATGATAGGGTAAATCCAACCCACTGCGGTATATGGGTAAAAGGATTAATAAACTAATACTTAAAATCATGAAAAAACAAGTTATCACAATCACAATTCTCTCTTTAACTGCACTTTTCTTTGCATGTGATAAAACAGAGGATATCGCAACCAGCGGAACACAATTGGAAAACATAGAAAAGGTAACCACAGCCGAGACTACCATAGAAGCAGCTATTGATGAACTTGGATATGAAATAGATCTTTTTTCTGAAGATGAAAAAATGATGAAGGCGATAGAAAACAATAACAATGTAATGCCTGAAGAGTATCGAACCAAAGGACATGGCCGTGCGATCCTGCATCAGTGCCCCAGTATTACCATAAACACAGAACCGGGAGGATTTCCAAAAACCATCACCTTCAACTATGGCGACAGCACGATGCTGAACGGTGGTTTTGTTGTATCAGGTATAATAGAAATTTACATGTCATCACCTTTGATTTTTGATGGTGCTGAAAGATCGGTTACATTCACAGACTTTGTTTTTGACACATTGGGTATCAATGGAGTAAGAAACAATGTATTTGTAGGTGATTATGTTAATTCCAGGATCTACACCATATCAAGTAATATGTATTTCACCTTCCCAGACGGAACCCATGTTAACCGACAGGAGAACCTTGCAACAGAATGGGTTGGCGGTCTTGAAACAATTTTTAATCCGCTGGATGATGTGATCCTTATCAGTGGCAACATAATCATAACGCACAATACTACTAACATTTTCGTCAAGGAGGTTACGGATCCTTTGATGAAAAAAGGCGATTGCAGATGGATTGTACAGGGAGTGATCGAGTTTATAGATAATGGAACCACACTTTTAACAATAGATTATGGCAATGGAGAGTGTGATGATATTGCAATAGTTACTTATGAAGGAGTAGAGTATGAATTAACCATTGGCAGTGGTACTTGGCGACGCCTGAATTAAAAATGATTGGTGATAAACAGGGGTGCAGGGATTATCCCCGCGCCCTGTTTTTTTTTGTACTTTTAAAACCAAAACTCCTCTACTTTGAGCGAAAGCACATTTAAAATAGTTTTTGACACCTGGTTTGATGCAGTAAGAGCATACGTTCTTTTTCGTTGTGGCGATGAAGAACTGGCTACGGATATAGCACAGGAGTCATTTCTAAAAATCTGGGAGAAAAAAATATATCTTAAGGCAGAAGCTATTCCTGCCGTTTTATACAAAATTGCCGGAGATATACTGGTTAGTAATTTCAGGAAGCAAAATACCGCAAAAAAATACCGCTTGTCGCTGGAGCCTGTGGAGACTACCCTATCGCCAGAAGAACAATTAACATTTTACGAATTGAATGCAAAATATGAATTAGCACTATCGCAATTACCGAAAAAACAACGAGTTGTATTTCTCATGTCTAGGATGGAATCATTAAAATACCGGGAAATAGCAGAACGGTTAGATATTAGCGTAAAGGCAGTGGAAAAAAGGATGAATGGCGCGTTGACAACACTCCGAAAAGTATTACAACCATGACAAACGACAAAAAACATATCGATAACGAAGCACAGCAGAGGCTTGATCAGCACTTGGAGAAATCCGGAATCCGTTGGAGCAAAAGCCGAGATGAGGTATGGGCTCAGATGCAGAACACTATTGTCAGCAGACGTAGCAATGTGCGAAAACTATATACATCAGTATCGGTGGCTGCTACCATCGTAATTCTATTGGGGCTGGTGGCATTCATGCGCTTTCATACCGAAACAGTAAAGACAGCATTTGGGCAGCACAGCCTTGTAACGCTACCGGATGGAACCACTGTAGAGCTAAACGCAGCCACCACACTCTCCTGGCATCCGTACTGGTGGCGGTTCACGCGAGAAGCAAAATTCCAAGGTGAAGGGTTTTTTAAGGTCATGCCAGGATCTTCCTTCTCGGTAATATCTTCCAAAGGAGCAACCACCGTGCTGGGAACATCCTTTAACATATACGCCAGAGGAGAATATTATATGGTAACCTGTGTAACCGGAAAAGTAAGAGCTCGAGCGGCTGTCACCGACCAGAAAGTGGTGATAAACCCTGGTCAGAAGGCGATGCTTGAAACCAGCGGTACATTCACATTGGAAAACGCCACATCCATAAAAGAGATTACCGGATGGAGAAATCACATGTTCACTTTTACCGCCATGCCTCTCGATGAAGTATTGGACGAAATTATGAGGCAATACAATGTAAACATCATACACCCGGAGTTAAATCGCAGATATACTGGTTTCTTCTCAAAATCGATGGATATAGAAACTGTCCTCGATTTGGTTTGCCGGCCGTTTGAGTTTACATTTGTTAATACAAAGGAGAGAACTTATGTCATATCAGCCCCGTCGTTTGAGTAGCGTAAGAATGAAAGCTCTTTATTTTCTGATTCTTTTTCTTTTTCTTGGATCAAAAATATTAGCCCAACAGATTACAATATCCGCGGACAATGAGCCGTTGAATAATCTTCTTGTTCAGATCAGGGACAGCAGTGATGTACAGCTATCCTTTGACGACAAACTCCTCTCTGGGTACCACATTACAAATGATTCAGTTTATATTTCTCCTGAAGCGGCAATACAATCCCTGCTTGCCGAACTACCTTTAAAGATGGAACAGAAAGGCATCGTATTTTTAATCATACCTGAAAAGAAGAAGCCGAAACAATATTATTACCGAGGTATAGTAAAAAACATCAGAACAGGAGAAGCCCTACCCTACTCTCATCTAATCATTAATGGGAATAAAACTATCACCGATCTAAATGGAAATTTTACGTTTATCAGTGAAAAGAAGAACATAAACCTCCAGGCATCCTACTTGGGATACTATATAAAAGATACCACAGCGCTACACCCTGGAGATCATATAATTGGAATGGAGCCTTCTATCATCGGACTGAGAATGGTGACCATTACTGATAAAGTTATTGAAAAAGCCAGCCAGATTGGTCAGCAAGCCGGCGTTATGCGTCTAAACAAGATGATAGGCTTTCATCTGCCGGGAAATGCCGACAATAGCATTTTCAATCTTCTTCGTCTGCAACCAGGAATTCTAGCTGCTGGGGAATCTTCAAATGACCTTTTAATCAGAAATTCATACGAAGGACAGTCGAAAGTAATATTTGATGGTTTCCCGATTTTTGGTGTGAAAAATTACAATGATAATATAGGAGCCGTAAATCCGCTTATTACAAAAGACATCGAAGTTCATAAAAGTGGATATGCAGCAAAATATGGGGGGAGAGTCGGGGGAATCGTTAATATCACAGGCATCAATGGAAACACCAATGATTTTTCCTTACAAACAAACATTAACAACTTCACGCTAAACTCTTTAGTAGAGATTCCTCTATTTAAGAATAGCTCACTTTCACTGGCATACAGGCACACTTATTATAACCTATACAATCCGGAAACTTATACCATTACCGGAAATAACGCCAATAATGAAGTACCTATAGAAATCAGTGTGGTACCAGATTATTCCTTTAGAGATCTTAATGTAAAATATTCCACGATGGGCAAAAACGGAAACCTCTTTTATATCAGCCTTTTTGGCGCTGGGGATAAATTTGGATACACAATAACGGAAGATATTAGCAGTAACAAGATGCTGTTCAAAAGCGCCGATGAGGATAATCAGCAGCTGGGAATGTCGCTTTATTATGGGAAAAACTGGAAGAAAGGAAATAGAAGCAGTTTTATCCTTTCATTGGGGAGCCTGGCGTCTGTATGGAATGATGAATACACTGTTACTAACATTAACAATGGTGATACCGTATGGAATAGTGATCATGTTTCAGGAAATAATATCAGTGAGTTTAACATGACTTTTGAACACCATATTGTATTAAATAATAGCCATACACTGGAATTTGCGGCCACTTTTATTGCTAACAACTCACAGCTCACCTATGATAGTGTTGATGTTCGTAAATTAGATATTCTAACATCCTCGGCTCGCCTAAACGGTTATCTTCAGGACAGATTAAGCATAGGCGAACACATTGAACTGATCCCTGGAATTCGTATAAACTATGCTGCCGCAGTGAATAAAATTATGGGAGAGCCCAGACTTACAGGCTCTTTTATTGCCAATGATGCCATGCGTTTGAATTTTGGTCTTGGAAGATATTACCAGTTCATTTCAAAAACAGCATTGTTAGATGAAAGCCGACAGCTACGGTATTTCTGGATTACATGTGATGGGAATAGTACCCATATCATCAAATCCAATCACTTCATCGTAGGGCCTTCTTATTCTGTGAATGGTTTCCAGGTTTCTGTTGAGCTGTTCTACACAACCATACATGATATCTCAAGGTATGTTAAGTCTGTTGGTGCCAGTTTGGATGGCATTTATTCTGGTGAAGCCTATACACTAGGATTGGATTTTTACCTTAGAAAAGACTTCGGTGATCACTCTGCATGGGCTTCATATACACTGGGACGAACAATGGAGCGATTTGAGTATTTTGCAAATCCACTATATTCTCGTGCCATCAACGACCAGCGGCATGAAGTCAAAACAGCGATTCTTCTCAATTTTGATCCTTGGTTTTTCAGTGGCAACTATGTATATGGTAGTGGAATGAAGCTTCCCAGGTACATGGAATACGCGGATCTGGAAGAGCAGCCCTACTCTCGTTTGGATATTGCAGGCTCTTTTTCATTTGAATTCAAGAGTATTCAGATGGAGACAGGCATCTCCATCCTAAATCTATTAAACACAAAAAACCTCAAAACCAGCAACTTAGAACTTGCAAACTACGGCGGCACCAACACAGCAACATTGTTTACCCAAGCAATACCATTCACTCCCACAGTGAATTTCAAAGTATTTTTGTAGGTAAAGGCGTTACATGCAAAGTTTCTACCTACAAAAGATTATTTATATTGAAACCGTTTTATACTACGCTTCGGTGTTTTGGCAAACTCTTCAGGATGAATTTCAAAAGTCGATAAGTTCATATATCCCGGTAGTCTGTCATTAGTCTCTTTGATATATTTTTTAAATACCTCAGGCAGAGTTTCATCCGTTACCCCTGCTTTTTTCATTGCATCTTTATCGGGACAAATCAGCGCTATGAGTTTGCTATTCCTATCAACAACAACCGATTCAGAAACCATAAATCTGTTATTCAGGAATGATTCAATCTCTTCAGGATAGATATTTTTTCCGGCAGCAGTAAGGATCATACTTTTTGAGCGGCCTTTGATAAAAATATTTCCATCTGCATCTATTACACCAAGGTCACCAGAGTGCAGCCATCCGTCGCTATCAATTGCTTCAGCTGTAGCTTCCGGGTTTTTATAGTATCCCTGCATCACGTGGCTTCCCCGCATAAGAATTTCACCTACCTGATTATGCGGATCATCAGAATCGATGGCCACCTCCAGTTCATCCACTGCACGACCGGAAGCACCAAGTTTAGTGGTTTTCCATGATGCGTAAGAGATGAGAGGTCCGCACTCGGTCATTCCATAACCAACAGTAAACGGGAAGTTGATTTTTTTGAAAAAACGCTCAGCTTCGGGGTTAAATGCAGCACCACCAATCACCAACTCAGTAAAGTTTCCACCAAAAACTTCATACACTGTATTCTTAATCTTTTTATAGATTATTCTGTTAAGCAGTGGTATTTTTGAAAGGATAAATATACTTCGTTTATGAAATAGAGGGACGATACGCGTTTTATATATTTTCTCAATTACCAAAGGCACAGAGAGTATTAATGCCGGTTTTATCTCTTGGAAAGCTTCTGTAACAATTTTTGGCGAAGGAGTACGAGTCAGAATTGTAATATGACAACCAAGGGTAAAGGGAAACATAAACTCAAAAGCACAACCATAGGTATGCGCCATTGGCAGGAAACTCACAATTTTATCGCCTGGGT
Source organism: uncultured Bacteroidales bacterium (assembly GCA_964474455.1). Lineage (GTDB taxonomy): Bacteria > Bacteroidota > Bacteroidia > Bacteroidales > BM520 > BM520. The sequence goes on along the minus strand of CAYYSU010000017.1, from coordinate 44,745 downwards.
TAAGAGGCATATTCTCTCGGGCAAAATTCATATTCCCTAACAAACTCTTATGTTGCAAAACAACACCTTTAGAAAAACCTGTAGTCCCGGATGTATAACTAATCACCGCAACATCCTCATTATCACACTCCTTAAATATCACATCCTCAGGTTTTGGTCCATCAGGATACTTTTCCTCAAATGCCTGCATCGATGCTGTTATTTTTTTACCCAAATCATCTTCGTAAGTATGAATTACGGAGTAATCCTGAATCTTTATCACCACCCGGAGATTTGTCATTGCGGTGGAGTTTAAATTTTCCCACAAAGTATCGCCAATAAAGAGAACAACAGAGTCGGAGTGATTTACGATATGATGCAAATCATCAGGTTTAAAATCCGGAAGTATTGGAACTATAACTGCACCGTAGTTTATGGCAGCCAGGTAAATAATACCCCAGTTAGCTGAATTTTTACCTAAAAGAGCTATTTTATCACCTTTTTTTACACCACAAGCCTCGAAAACAGAATGCATCTTCATGATAACTGTTCCCACATGTTGATATGTATTATCATCTCCACGATAATCAGATAATGCTGTGATATTCCAGTTGTCTCTTATGGTAGCCTGAAATAGCTCTACCAAGTTTTCATATCTTTTCATAATCCTATTTTTTATGGGTTTGTTAGTAAAAAACAAACAAGGCATCGTATTAAGACTCCTTGCCAACTAACATTCCGAGGCTAAAAGTAACAAAAAAATAACAATTCCAACACTTCATCCATTAGTTCGTGGATCACAGGTTCATGTTTTGCCCAGTATAATAAGCTTTTAGATAAAGAATAAAAGGAATAAAAACAGAGATACACTAAGGTAATTTTGCATCCCGGGCAATAATCCAAAGCCGGTACCATTCATCATGAGAAATATTAAAATTTAAGGCGTTGGTAAGTTCTTTAATTCGCTTTGGGTTAGTTGTTCCTATTACAGGCGAAATAGTTGCAGGAAGTTGCATCAGCCAATTCAGCGCAATTGTTGCCGGCTCAGTGTTATATCTCGAGGCGAGGGTTTTTAACATATTGAAAGCCTCAACCTCATTGGAAGTACTGTCAGGGTGTAATCGCAGAAAACGCCCCCTATCCAGAGGGCTCCAAGCCTGAATCTCAATATCCCGTTGCATACAAAAGTGCATCATACCAAACAAGCCATGATTCATGGTAAGCGAAGTATTAACCATAACCTGCTGATCAACCAGAAATAAGTGCCCCAGACCAAAGCGTATTTGATTGGCGGCGATATTTTCTCCTGTGATATTCTCGATCCATTCTATCTGAGGAACAGACATATTAGAGACACCGATCTTTTTTACTAACCCCTTTTTAATTAGGATATTAAAAACACTTTTCAACGCATCCCCTCTTGCCAAAGGATCGGGTCGGTGCAATAATAACATATCGAGATAATCTGTTTTAAGACGTTTTAAGATACCATCAACTTGCCGAAGAATATACTCTTCTGAGAAATCGTAGAAGCTGGAATGAAAAGGCCCGGCATGTAGTTTAATACCTGTTTTACTTTGAATGGAAATATCTTTTCTTATTCCGGGATTGTTTTCCAGCCATAAGCCAAAGACCAATTCGGCGCGTCCGCTATTATAAATATCTGCATGATCAAAATGCCTGATACCGGACTTCATTGCAGCATCGAGAGCATTAAAGGCGATTTTTTTCTCTTTTTCCGAGACAATGGCAGCAGAGCCACCCAGGCCCATACATCCATAGATAATCTTTGATTTCATTATACTAAGATAGATGATTTTTTTAAATCCATCATCTCTTCCAGTATTCCAACGCTATCACTAATACATTTCTCGCACACCTTCTCGAATAGAGCTTTTTTTCTTATTATTTCAATATCCTGGTCATCATTAAGACTATAAGGAATAAGGGTACTACAGATTGCTGTTCCATGAATTTCCAAAAACTCTCCGGTAAACTTTTGAATAAGCTTATTTGCCTCTGCCTTCCGATGGGAATTGTCGTCAAACTTTGTAGCGGCATACATACCCAAGACCATGTAAGCTCCTGTTACGGCGCCACACACCTGTTGCATTTTACCCATGCCACCACCAAAACCACTCGTAATTGCAAGTGCATCATTATCAGATAAATTAGTAATACTTTTAAATGAAATAAGTACTGATTGAGCACAATTAAAACCCATTCGAAATGCCATTACTGCATTTTGCTGCCTGTTTTTCATTTGGTTAAAATTAGAATGCTAAAGTACAAAAAAACACTATACTATCATAATAATAAAAAAATAAATCATACTTTTGTAAATCCATCACCCTCAACAAAAGCATAATGATTTGCAAGCAGATAATAGATCTAACACACGATATTCAGGCGCAGATGCCTGTCTTTCCAGGAAGTCTATCACCGCAAATAACAGAGGTGGCAAACCATGAAAAAGATGGGTATCTGGAACATTCAATAAAATATTATTCTCACACAGGCACACATATCGATGCCCCGGCACATATTTCAAACAAATACAAAAAGCTCTCAGATTACCCTTTAAGCTCATTCATGGGTAAGGGCGTTTGTTTGGATGTTTCGCATATAAAGGTAATAGACGAAACATATATCATGAGTAAAAAACATGAGCTTAAGAATACCGATTTCGCTCTCTTTTGTTCCGGCAAAGCACTGCAATGGGGTTCTAAAGAATACCTCGAAGGCTATTCTATAATCTCTGAATATGCGGCTCAATTACTTAGCACCTTCAATTTAAAAGGTATAGGAATGGATACAATATCACCGGATCCAATAGATTCCACCGACCTTATTGCACACAAAACACTTCTTAAGAACAATATTCTGATTATTGAAAACCTTAATTGTATGGAGAATCTTATGGGCAAAGAGTTCACTTTTCTTGCTATACCATTGAAGATTGTTGTAGCTGATGGAGGCCCCGTAAGAGCTTTTGCACTATTTAATGATTAGAAATTAATCTCAATAAAAATTCCCTACATTTGTACTAAGTAAGCTTTCTTGAAAAGATATCATTATATAAAATCCTGAGTTATGAAATCTACTAAAAAGATATTCTATTTGCTGCTGTCGGTAGTAATTGTTTTAGTATTAATCTATGCCCAGTCGTTAATAGTACCATTGGTATTAGCTTTACTGTTTTGGTTTATTATCAGGGTGGTAAAAAGGTTCATTCATAAAAGTAGATTAACAAAAAACTGGCCCGACTGGATCATGACAACATTATCAACTATTATTATCCTGGCAATTATTACATTCTCAATGAAGCTTATATCTTCTAATATTCAAACTCTTTCCAAATCGATGCCTAAATATGAGGCAAACATCACAAAAATAAGCAATACTATTAATACACACTTCAGCATTGATCTGGTGGAGGAGCTAAAAGAGCTTTCCGGGAATCTGGCATTTGGCTCTATTCTTGGCTCCATATTTAATGCCATCAGCGGGCTCATAAGCAATGGCTTTATCATTCTGCTGTATCTGGTTTTTTTACTCCTCGAAGAGTCTGTTTTTCAGCGAAAGATGAAAGCAATTTATAAAGATGAAAAGCATTACAAGCATGTTAACAGTATCCTTGCTGCAATTGACAAATCAGTAAGTTCATATATTGCAATAAAAACTCTTGTGAGCCTAATGACAGGCACTCTCAGTTATATAGCGCTTTTAGCTATTGGAGTTGATGCTCCATTTTTCTGGGCTTTTCTAATCTTCATTTTAAATTTTATTCCAACCATCGGATCTTTGGTGGCAACCATATTCCCAACAATATTTGCTTTGTTACAGTTTGGTGATTTTTCGACGGCTATTCTGGTATTGGCCATCGTGGGAGGAATTCAGGTTATTATAGGCAACTTTGTTGATCCGCGTCTAATGGGCAATTCTCTTAATATGAGTACACTGGTAGTATTTTTATCTCTTGTGGTGTGGGGCGCTATATGGGGTGTCATAGGCATGCTTCTTAGTGTTCCCATAACGGTTATATGCATATTGATACTATCTGAATTCCCCAGTGGAAGACCTATTGCAATATTACTAAGCAAAAAAGGGGAATTAAATAAAATCGACCCCAATGCGAGTCCCGAATAACAGTAAACTAATAAAAATTCTCTTCGAATACATTTTTTAGTGTCAGTTTTTCTTCTATACCGGGAAGATTAACTATTTTAGCATTCCACAAAACTAATACAGTATGAAATCAATTAAATACATAATGCTGATTGTGATTGTAATGGCTACAGGTTGCAACACTATCGAACAAGAAAAAGAGATAAAATCTAATATCTCCGACGAAACCGCACAAAAAGTTATAAGCGAACTCAAAGAGAGCCTTTCTGCCGAGCAGACAGATTTAATGAAGCGTGGAGTAATACAAACCGCAGGCTTGTGGTTCGAGGAGAATGGCACGGAAGAAGAGTTTATGGCATTCTGCAAAGAGAATTTTATTACTGACGAGGCAGAGAAAGAGATGGTTTTTCTAAAGATCAGCAGGTATATGGAATCATTGGGAGGTCATTTCAACAAAATCAGCCTTGATCTGATGGAAAATCTGCACCTTGACAACGGCCCGTTGCACCCCATTGATGCCATGTTCGGCAGCTATTCTGCAGGTGCTCATTTATCCGACGACTTCTATGCCAACAAGCTTGCGTATATCATCACACTAAATTTTCCGTATTACTCTTTATCAGAGAAAAATGAGCTGGGAAAAGAGTGGTCCAGACTGGAGTGGGCATATGCGCGTTTGGGTGATTCTTTCACTTCACGTGTGCCGGCACATCTTTCACAAGCCACCAGTACTGCAGAAACACGCTCCGACATATATATCTCGGAGTACAATATTATGATGGGATATCTGCGCGACGAAAATGACAATAGGTTTTTCCCTGAGGATATGGTTCTGCTCAGCCACTGGAACCTTCGTGATGAGATTAAATCCTGCTATGCCGAAGAAAAAGGCTTGGAGAAACAACTTTTGACATACGAAGTCATGAAGCATATTATAGCTCAAGATATTCCTCAGCAGGTAATAAACAGTAAGGATTATACTTGGGATCCTTATGCAAACCAATTATATACGCTGGATGGCAAAGAAGCAGAGGCAAAACCGGAACCTGACACACGCTATCAGATGCTACTGGACAACTTCAAATCAAAGCAAGCTATAGATCCTTACGAACCGGACATGAACACATATATCAAACGCTCCTTCGAAGGAAGTATGGAGATGCCACAACAGGATGTTGAAAAACTTTTCACCGGGTTTATCTCGGCGCCACAGATCAAAGAAATCGGTAAGATCATTGAAGATCGCCTGGGCAGGAAACTACAGCCTTACGATATTTGGTATGATGGATTTAAAGCCCGAAGCTCCATCGATGCTTCTGTTCTTGATGCCATGACACAGAAGCTCTACCCTAATGCTCCGGCAATGGAGGCTCATCTGCCTGTTCTACTCACCAAGCTGGGGTGGAGCAACGAGCGCGCCAACTATCTGGCAAGTAAGATCAAGGTGGATCCTGCCCGCGGCTCAGGGCATGCCTGGGGCGCCGGAATGAAAGGTGAGTACGCACACCTCAGAACACGCATCCCGGAAACGGGAATGAACTATAAAGGATACAACATTGCCATACACGAGTTTGGTCACAATGTGGAGCAAACGATCTCGCTTTACGATGTGGATTACTTCATGCTGCAAGGTGTGCCTAACACCGGCTTCACCGAAGCACTGGCCTTTATTTTCCAGGCAAAGGATCTCTTTCTTCTGGATATGAAAGATGAAGATCCCATGAAAAAACATATGAAAACCCTCGATGAAATTTGGGGACTCTATGAAATTATGGGCGTAGCGCTTGTTGATGTCAATGTATGGAAATGGATGTATGCACATCCTGATGCTACGGCGACGGAACTTAAAGAAGCCGTTATTACCATCGCAAAAGATATCTGGAACATGTATTATGCTCCCGTATTCGGAATGGAAGACGAACCAATACTGGCAGTTTACAGCCACATGATCGCTAGTCCGCTATACCTGAGTAACTACGCTTATGGAAGTATCATCGACTTTCAGGTGTCGCAATACATTGAAGACAAATCTTTTAACGAAGAGGTTGACAGGATATGGAAGCTGGGTCGTTTGACACCAAAAGTATGGATGACAGAAGCCGTTGGTCGTGAGATGTCGTTAGAGCCAATGCTGGAAGCTTGTGATAAAGCCATTGATGCAATCCTATAAAGAGGCATTTCATTGCTGATTGAAGAAGCATTGCCGAGTCGCTAAACTATATTTTATATCTTTGAGATGAATTCTTTTTCTAACCAACGACATTATGAAAACAACATCCACACGATCTCATTCAAATGTTTTTACATTTATTTTATTGCTTATTATTTTTGCTTTCGCAGATACAGGAGTAGCACAGGAACCCGTTATCATAGATCATACTTGCGACGATCTGCTATCAATTCCATCAGAATGGATTGAAGCTGCAAAGGATAACCTATGGATTGGATATGGACACACAAGCCATGGAAGCCAACTAACCAGTGGTATGAATGCCGTTGAGTCATACTATAACGATGGAACGTATAATTGGAGTCATGAGGGTGGAGAAGGCTTACTCCATATGTTTGAAGGGGATGGTTATGGCGACGGATATCTGGATCATGATTGTGGTTATCCTGGCTGGGACGATGAGACACGCGAATATCTTGATCTCTTTCCGGATTGTAATGTTATCATGTGGTCATGGTGTGGACAAGTAAATAGTGTTGATCTTCCCTCTCACTACCTTTAGCCCATGGAGCAGCTGGAAGCAGATTATCCGGAAGTAACCTTTGTATATATGACAGGGCATCTTGAAGGAAGCGGCATCGGGGGAAGCCTTCACAATGCAAACCAACAGATTAGAGAATACTGCATTGAGAATAACAAAACACTCTTTGACTTTGCAGATATTGAAAAATACTCGCCGGCAGCAGACACCAACTTTCAGGAATACTATGCCAACGACGAATGTAACTATACACACCCTATACTAGGCTCAAAGAACTGGGCATGGGACTGGCTTAATTCACATCAGGGTGAGGTGCTGGAGCAAATCTCTCAGCATTGCTCATCATGTTCTCATAGTGTCAGCCTCAACTGTGTTAAAAAAGGAATAGCATGTTGGCATCTCTGGGCGCGCATTGTCGGGTGGGATGGGGTAAACACTGGTTTTGATCAACAAACTATTAAGAGTAATCTTACGGTGTACCCAAATCCTGCATCAGGAATAATCGTCATTGAAACAGATAGAAAAATTAAGATGGTAGAGGTAATTGATATCCATGGTAAAAGATGGATTATTCAAAATACTAATACGATTTCATCCTCTATTCTTAAGAGAGGTCTTTACATTTTAAGAGTTTTTATGGAAGATGGAGCAATGGAGGTTAAGAAGGTTTCTGTAATATGAGGGTTAGTATTTCAACATATTTTCCGGAAAGCTACTCATCATTTAGAATCCAAACATAATGCATCTTTACTAGTCATGCAGCCTTAATTCATCAGTAAAACAATTTAGGCTGACGCTGATTTCCGTCAGCCTAAAAATCTTTTATTCGCCTATTTCTTTTTCAAAGAGTACACATCATCTTTATCCGTCACTCGCAGGGTCAGGAATCCGGCAATAATCATACAGACGCCACCAAATACGATGGCATAAATTGCCTCGCCATTGAAAAGATGTTTTGTCATTGAGCCAAGAATTGTTGCTGCCAATATTTGCGGAAGCACAATAAAGAAGTTAAAGATACCCATATAAGTACCCATTTTCTCCTGTGGAAGAGATCCTGTCAGCATTGCATAAGGCATAGCCAGAATACTAGCCCATCCTAATCCAACAAGAGCCATACTTACAATAAGCATTTTGGGATCTTTGAAAAAATACATGGAGATAAGCCCTATTCCCCCTACAATCAGTGATACCAGGTGGGTCATTTTTCGAGATATTCTTCGGGCCAGAACAGGGAGCATAAAGGCAAATAGTGCAGCAAAGAGGCTGTAAGCGCCAAAAAGAACACCCACCCAGTTAGCACCTTCATTATACACAACAGATGTTGCAGATTCAGCGCCGTAATGGAATGATGTAACCGCCGGGGTTGAGTATATCCACATTGAGAATAGTGCCAGCCATGTAAAAAACTGGACTACTGCAAGCTGTCCCATAGTTTTAGGCATATTCAGCAGGTCAGTCATAATCTCCACCATACCATTATTTTTCTCATTGGATTTTTTAAACCAAGAAGAGAGGAAGAATATCACTCCAAAAAGCAATAATATCCCGCCAAGGATATATACCTCTTCTTCAAAATCCATAAAAAACACTACCCCAGCCACTATCAATCCGCTAAAGAAAAACCATAATCCTGTATGAGAAAACTGCTCCGGAGAGATCTCTCTTCCAAAATGAGCATCGTCATGACCCCGGGACTGCCTCTCTTCTTCTTCATTGAAAGAGGCCAATTTTTCAGGTGAGTACTCCCGGGTAGTGAAAACCGTCACCAGCACTGCCGCCAGGAAAACAATTCCTCCCAGATAGAAAGACCATTTTACGGTTGGAGGAATTGGTGATGTTCCGATGGGTTCGTTGGAGACGTTAAACCAGTTCGCAAGAATGTATGGCAATGCGGATCCCACCACGGCGCCAATACCTATAAAAAAGCTCTGCATGGAGAATCCCAGGGTACGCTGTTCAGAAGGAAGCATATCACCCACAAATGCACGGAATGGTTCCATAGAGATATTTATTGATGCATCCATAATCCAGAGCATCCCTGCCGCAATCCAAAGTGCTCCGGAGTTTGGCATTATAAACAATGCCGCCGAAGCCATAATTGCTCCCACAAGGAAATAGGGCCGGCGACGCCCCAGACGAGTCCAGGTTTTATCACTCATATATCCTACTATGGGTTGCACTATCAAACCTGTTACAGGTGCGGCAATCCACAAAATAGGTATCTGATCAACATCTGCACCCAAGGATTCGAAAATCCTGCTCACATTCGCATTCTGAAGGGCATATCCAAATTGAATCCCCAGAAAACCGAAACTCATGTTCCAAATTTGCCAGAATGATAGTCTTGGTCGTTTAGCCATAACGCTTTTTTTATATCGGTTATTAGAAGTATCATAACAAAGGAAATAAAAAAAAACATCTATTCATAACCTTATGAAAAGAAATGAAGATCTGTAAACATTGCAAACGATTGCAGCAAAAACGGTGGTTTATAATTTGCTTAATTTAGAATCATTATAAGCGCAAAATTATCTTTTCATGGTTATCTTTGCGAAAACCGATTGATAAAACACTATTTATGGAAAAATCAGTAAAAGGAACAAAAACCGAACAGAACCTGCTGAAAGCATTTGCAGGTGAATCACAGGCAAAGAACCGCTATGAATTTGCTGCTAAAAAAGCCAAGAAGGAAGGATATGAACAAATATCTGCTATCTTCAATGAGACCGCGCTACAGGAGCAACAGCACGCAAAACGCTTCTTTAACTTTTTGGAAGGCGGAGAAGTTGAAATCACAGCTTCATACCCTGCAGGTATTACTGGTACTACAATGGAAAACCTCAAGGCAGCTGCTGAAGGCGAAAACGAAGAGTGGGAACATCTCTACCCCGAGTTTGCAAAAGAAGCAGAAGAAGAGGGATTCAAAGCTATCGCCACAGCATTTAAGATGATAGCTAAAGCCGAAAAGGTTCATGAGGATCGTTTTCGCAAGCTGATTGATAACATTGAAAAAAATGTTGTTTTTGAAAAAGAGGAAAAAGTTGAGTGGTACTGCCGCAAGTGTGGTTATGTACATGTTGGCACCAAGCCACCGAAGATATGCCCCACATGCCTCCACCCACAGGGATACTACGAGCTAAAGAGTGAGAACTACTAAAAAATAGCAGTTTTATAGTGCACCTGACAGAGGTATCTTTGTCAGGTGTTTTTTTTTATTTTCCCAAACAACCATTACCTTTGAAGGTTATTAATCCACAGATTCATTAAACAAAAGCAATATGAAAATTCGCACTCTCTTGATGCTGGGCGTTATCTTACTGTCGTTCAGTGCATTTTCACAGCAGGAAGCACGTATACTTCGCTTCCCCGCCATTCACGGCGACCAGGTGATATTCACCTACGCCGGCAACCTCTATACCGTTGATCGTGATGGTGGAATGGCGCGCAGGCTCACCAACGACGAAGGATTTGAGATGTTTGCACGCATCTCGCCCGATGGTGAAACCATTGCGTTTACAGGTCAATATGACGGAAACACTGAAGTTTATACAATGCCTGCAGAAGGAGGAATACCTCAGCGTTTGACATACACGGCAACTCTTGGTCGCGATGACGTGGCAGACCGTATGGGACCCAACAATATCGTCATGGCCTGGACTCCCGACGGAAAGGATATTGTATACCGTTCCAGAAAACAGACTTTTAACTCTTTCGTAGGGCATCTTTTCAAGGTTAACATTGAAGGTGGTCTCTCTGAAGAGCTGCCTCTTGCCAGTGGCTCGTGGCTCTCCTATTCTCCCGACGGACAAAAGATAGCTTTCAACCGTGTGATGCGTGAATTCAGAACATGGAAATACTACGAAGGTGGTATGGCCGATGATATCTGGATTTATGACCAGAACACACACGACGTAAAAAATGTTACCAACCACAAGGCGCAGGACATTTTCCCTATGTGGCATGGCAACACAGTTTATTTCTGCTCTGACCGCGATCGTACCATGAATATCTTCGCTTACGACACACAGTCGGGGGAGTTACGCAAAGTTACCAACTTTAATGAGTATGATGTAAAGTTCCCTTCCCTTGGCGACGATGCCATCATCTTTGAAAATGCGGGATATATCCATATCCTGGATCTGGCCACAGAAAAAACCACTAAGTTATCCATCATCATCTCCGATGATTTTATCGACAGCCGCACTGAGTTGAAAGATGCCTCCAAAAGCATCGCTTCTTACGATATCTCTCCCGACGGCAAACGCCTTGCATTCGGAGCTCGTGGTGATATCTTTACCGTTCCGGCAAAATCAGGTATCACGCGCAACCTCACGGAATCATCCGGAGCTCACGACCGCGCCGTAGAATGGTCTCCCGATGGAAAACACATCGCTTATCTCAGCGATAAAGATGGCGAATTTGAAATATATGTCCAGACGCAGGATGGCTCCGAGCCGGCAAAGAAGATCACCAAAAACTCGAAATCATATATCTTTGGCCTCAAGTGGTCCCCCGACAGCAAAAAAATCCTCTACTCAGACAAATTGATGCAACTGCAATATATTGACATCAAATCAGGAAAGATAACGCTTGTGGAGCGCAACCCATACTGGGAAATAAATAGCTACACATGGAGCCCCGATTCTAAATGGATTGCATACTCATCAAATATCGGAAACGAATTCTCTGTGGTAAAGATGTATAACCTAGACAACAAAAATACTACAGAGGTTACTGATATGTGGTACAGCTCAAGCTCTCCATCTTTCAGCAACGACGGAAAATATCTCTTCTTCACATCAAACCGTGATTTCAACGCAATGTATAGTTGGACAGAATGGAACCACGCAGTTCGTGATATGAGTAAAATATACTTCGTGCCTTTGGCGAAGGATACAAAAAATCCTCTGGCACCAGAAAACGACGAGGTGGAGATAGAAGAGGAGAAAGAGGAAAAAGAGAAGAAAGAGAAAGAGGAAACCAAAAAGGATGAAGAGAAAAATATTGTTGTTGACCTGGAAGGCATATCAAACCGTATCATCGCCATGCCGGTTTCTTCAGGTAGCTACTATAATGTAAACTGCCTGAACGACAAAGTATATTACATTAAGTACGCCAGCGGATTGAAGTCAACAACATTTAATATGTATGACCTCGCCGACCAGAAGAATAAGGAGCTTGGCGAGAGCATGAATTATATTATCTCTGCAGATAAAAAGAAGATGCTCATCAGCAACCATCGTAAGTACTATGTAATAAATACTCCTTCTTCAAAAATCACTCTCAGCAAACCTGTTAATGTTGACAACATGCATATGATAGTGAATTACCGTGAAGAGTGGAATCAGATTTATCATGAGGCGTGGCGTCAGATGCGTGATTTCTTCTATGATGAGGATATGCACGGCCTTAACTGGGAGAAGATGCGTGACAAATATTCTGTTATGCTTCCTCACGTAAACACCCGCAACGACCTAACATACGTGATCGGTGAACTCATCGGTGAACTAAACGTTGGTCATGCATATATTAACGGCGGTGACAGAACAGAGCCGGAGCGTATAAAAACAGGACTCCTGGGAGCTAAGATCAAGAGAGATAAGTCAGGTTATTATGTCATTGACAAGCTCCTTGAGGGCGAAAACTGGCGTAATAGTTTACGTTCACCTCTCACCGAGGTTGGTGTTGATGCCAAAGAGGGTGAATTTATTCTTAAAGTAAATGGTAAATCCACCAAAGAGATGGACGATATCTATGCGTCGTTGGTTAACACAGCCGGCAAACAGGTTATGCTGACACTGGGAGCTTCGGCAGGCGATAAAGATGCTCGCGATGTGATAGTAAAACCTATTGCAGAAGAAGCAGATCTTTATTACTACAACTGGGTACAGGATAACATCCGCAAGGTGAACGAAGCCACTGACGGCCAGGTTGGATACATCCATATTCCTGATATGGGTCCCGCCGGACTGGTAGAATTCGTAAAGCATTTCTACCCACAGCTTAACAAGAAGGCGCTTATTATCGACGACCGCGGCAATGGAGGTGGTAATGTATCGCCTATGATTATCGAGCGGCTGCGTCGTGAGATCACACGTGCCAATATGAACCGGAACAAACTGGTGCCCAGCCAAACACCTACCAAGATGCTGAATGGCCCGGTATGTTTACTTATAAACGGCTACTCAGCCTCTGATGGCGACCTCTTCCCTTACTCTTTCAAGAAACACAAACTGGGAAAAGTTATTGGTGTTCGTAGCTGGGGTGGCGTTGTTGGTATCCGTGGCTCACTGCCTTTTATCGATGGTGCAGACATGCGTAAGCCGGAATTTGCCTCCTATGGCGTCGATGGTGAAGGCTGGATTATCGAAGGATGGGGCGTAGAACCGGACATCGAAGTTGTCAATGATCCGTATAAAGAATTTATGGGTACTGATCAACAGCTCAACAAAGCTATTGAGGTAATCCTTGAAGAGCTTAAAGACTGGAAACCATTACCTGAAATTCCCGATGGACCGGATAAAAGCAAATAAAACATCAATATAGTATTAAGGCTGCCATCTTTATAGTGGCAGCCTTTTTTTATGATGAATATCCTTAATGGTAAAATCTACTATAACAAAGAAGCAGAAAACAGGTAAAACCATTCATTTACAGCTGCTTTGTCAGATGTTCGCATTTATACCAAAGAAAATGGGTGTTACTTGTAAAATAATTAGCTCCTGATGGGTAACACTTTAGATCTTTTTGCATTAAGCTATAGATAAATAGAAATAAATTCCGGATTACATTTAATACCTTTACCGGAAAATCTGATTGTATGGAGACTAACAGTGAATTAAATCTTGCATATAATTTTATTCGTTACACCGATAAAAGCATTTTTCTGACAGGAAAAGCCGGAACGGGAAAGACAACATTTCTAAAAAAAGTTGTCAACGAAATCAATAAACGGGTGATAGTTGTTGCGCCAACAGGTGTAGCAGCTATCAATGCAGGAGGCGTTACCATACACTCACTATTCCAGATGCCTTTCGGCCCCATTATCCCCGGGCAAAATCTGCATGATAAAGAAAAAATCCATAAAGTAACCAAAAAAAAGATTGATATGATCCGCGCCCTGGATATGGTAATTATCGATGAAATAAGTATGGTGAGGGCAGATCTTCTGGATGGCATCGATACTGTTTTACAGAAATATCGCCGCAACAACAAGCCTTTTGGAGGAGTACAGATGCTGATGATAGGCGATTTACAGCAACTTGCGCCGGTGGCGCGCCATGAAGAGTGGTCGCTGTTACAACAGTATTACAGCACTCCATACTTCTTTAGCTCATTAGCTTTTCAGAACTCAGGCGCCATATCAATTGCACTGAATAAAGTTTATCGTCAGACCGATCGACATTTTCTCGCTATTTTGGAGGAGATCAGAAATAATAATGTATCGCCGCAGACACTGGAGAAGCTTAACGACAGGCATGACCCGTACTTCGCCATGGGAGAACATGAAGGATACATCACTCTTACTACTCATAATGCCAGTGCAAACACTATAAATTCAAAACGACTGGAAAAAATAAAAAAGCCGGGGCACACCTTTGTGGCGGATGTAGAGGGTAAGTTCCCGGAGCACAACTATCCCACTGAGAAGGAGTTAGTTTTAAAAGAAGGTGCGCAGGTAATGTTTATTAAAAATGATCCATCACCGGAAAAACTCTTTTTCAATGGAAAAATTGGTATGGTAGATCGCATAGAGAATAATATTATATATGTAGTTTGTGATGGCGAGAGCAATAGTATTTCCTGTGAGAAATTGGAATGGGAGAACAAGCGCTACGACATAAACGAGAAAAACGCCGAGATGACAGAGCATGTTATCGGTTCTTTCTCTCAGTATCCCTTAAGGCTGGCATGGGCCATTACCATACACAAGAGCCAGGGGTTGACATTCGACAAAGTTATTATCGATGCCGAGATGGCTTTTGCTCACGGACAAACTTATGTGGCGTTGAGCCGATGCCGGACTCTGGAAGGAATAGTACTCAGCACCCGCATTGATAAGCAGGCCATAATCTGCGACCGGCCGGTGAGAGAATTTACAAAAAACATTGAACTCAACCCTCCTACTCTGGCAAAACTGGAAGCGGCAAAACTGGAATATCAAAAAGAGGTTCTGCTTGCACTATTCGACTTCCAGCTCCTAAATAAAACGATATTATACTGTGTAAGATATCTACGGAACGCTCCGTCTACTGTTTCCGGTACTTTATACGAAACTCTCGACAGCATTAGCGGAACTCCACTAAAACAAATTATTTCAATAGGAAATAAATTCTCGCTGGAGCTAACAGATCGACTCAAGGACAATGTTGATGCGGAAAATAATCCCGTTGTACAAGAGAGGTTGAAAAAAAGTGCTGACTATTTTACCACCTTACTAAAAAAGGAGATTATAGAACCTTATGAACAGGCGACTTTTGCCGTCGATAATGCCACTATTGCCTCTCAGGTATCAAATAGAAAGATCGAGATCACCTCTGTGCTGAATGAAAAGATGGCAATACTACAGTCATTAAAAGATGGTTTCTCTGTTAAAAAAATTCTTGACGCCAAGGCAAAGAGTCTTTTTGACAAACAGAATCCGAAAAAGAAAAAGGAGAAGGATCTGCATACAAACCATCCTCAATTATACAGAATGCTTGCAAGATGGCGTACAGAAAAAGCCGCTGACATGGGAATACCAACATACTTTGTAGCAACTCAGGCACTACTGGTTGAAATCACCAATGAACTTCCTGTGGAGAAAAATCATCTGTTATCATTGCCGGGAATGGGGAAGAAACGTGTTATGCGCTATGGTGAAAATATTATGGATATTGTGGTAAAATATTGTGAATCCAAAGGCATTTCTCCCGGTGTAATCCCTTTATCAGTAGAGAAAGAAAAAAAGACCAAACATGTAAAGGGAAAAAGTGCGCTGCTAACCCTGGAGTTATTCCAAAAAGGATTGGCAATAGAAGAGATAGCAATAGCAAGAGAATTTACACCGGGAACCATTTGCAGTCATTTGAATAAATTTATTCCCTCAGGAGAAATAAAGGTTGAAGATGTTGTGGATGATGAAAAAATAATCCTGATAGAGAAATTTCTTAAAGTAAAACCTAATGCATCGATAACTGAAGCTAAAACAGCTCTTGCTGATGATATCAGCTTTGAAGACCTGAGATTTGTTTTTACAGCAAAAAAAGGCGAAAACAAAAACAACGCCTAACAACACACTGATTAAAAGCGCATTATCAAAGCAGCATCATTGTTACAACCCCTTCTATTCACAAGTATTTTTAATTAAATCCATAAACATAATGCACAATGAAACAGAATGTTGTATCTTTACGTGTAGTGTAAAACAAAAAATAATAATATTATCATGGCTGAAAAACTCGATCTCACAGGCAAACAAATTCTCATTGTAGAAGATGAGCCTAATAATAGAGAATTACTGGAGATATTACTTTCAGGCACAAAAGCGTCTGTGATCAGTACTGCCTACGGTCTTGAAGCATTCTCTATCGTTAAAAACAACACCATTGATCTCATATTTATGGATATCAGATTACCTGATTCCAATGGATTGGAGATCACGGCAGAGATACGAAAGACGCACCCTGATCTTCCAATTATTGCACAAACGGCCTTTGCAGATATTGAGAATAAAGAGAAAGCACTCTTTTCAGGATGTAATGATTTTATGGCAAAGCCAATAATGGAAGAAGAACTATATAAAATTCTAGCTTCTTGGCTTTAAGCCTATTCCACTGCCACAACAGAGTATTTAGTAGGTTCAATCTTAAAGTAGGACTCCATAACATGGAGCTTATATTCATATTAAGGATATGATACCACGCAATGTATCGCATCTTCTGGAGTATTGTTGCGACAGCTCTTGGCATGAAGATCTTTAAAAAAACCTCAACAAATAGTTCTTCTCCGTTGGGTATTTACTAATTACCTGTTACTATTAGTCATATATTCAACAATAAAATTGAATATGATATTAGGCATATATCATCATTTTCAATAAAAAACAAAAACATTTTTCAGTAATTCGAGTTCATTAGTAATAAATATTACAATTATGAAAACTATATTTACATTACTTATTATGATTACAGCGACGGGTATTATGGCTCAAACTACCTTTCATGATTTCACCGTAAAGGATATTGAAGGTAATGATTTCGATTTAAGTTCTTTGAAAGGGAAGAAAGTTATGGTAGTAAATACCGCATCTAAATGTGGATTTACTCCTCAGTATGAAGATCTTGAAAAACTATACAAAGAGTATAAAGATTCCGGTTTTACAATAATTGGATTTCCGGCCAATAACTTCATGGGTCAGGAGCCGGGCACGAACGAAGAGATTGCCACATTCTGCAGTTTGGAGTATGGAGTCACCTTCCCGATGATGTCCAAAATATCTGTCAAAGGCAAAGATAAACATCCTGTTTACCAATGGTTAACAGAAAAGGAGAAGAATGGTGTAAAAAACTCATCTGTAAAATGGAATTTTCAAAAATATCTTATTGATGAGAACGGAAATCTGGTGGATGTTATTCCCACAAAGAAGAAGCCCGCAAGCGAGGAAGTCATCACCTGGTTAACGGAATAGATATTTCATTAGAAGCTGGTAATTACTTTACTTTGCAGATTTAATAATCCGCCATGAATAAGCGTGTCCTAAATCTAGCAGTTCCAAATATTATCAGCAACCTGAGTGTGCCATTACTTGGGCTTGCGGATCTTGCTCTGATGGGTCATCTGGGGTCATTGCAAGATCTTGGAGCCATTGCCCTGGGCGGAATGATCTTCAACTTCATATATTGGCTCTTTGGATTTTTGCGCATGGGAACAACAGGTTTCACTGCACAATCATTGGGAAAAAGAGATCTAAAACAAGTGGTGATGCACCTGTCGAAAGCCATGTTGGCAGCCATAGTATCGGCCTCTTTACTGTTATTACTACAAACTCCTATTGCCAGGCTAAGCTTTCTTGTGGTTGATGGAAGTGCCGAAGTGGAAGCACTTACAAACGTATATTTCTCTATTCGTATCTGGGCAGCTCCTGCAACAATATCCCTTTACGCATTAACAGGATGGTTCATTGGCATGCAGAACACCCGCATTCCCATGATTATTACTATCGTTGTAAACATTCTTAACATAGGCTTCAATTTTCTCTTTATTATAGTTTTTGATATGCGTTCTGATGGCGTAGCACTGGGGACAGTTCTTGCGCAATACTGCGGTCTGTTTTTAGCGCTTTTCTTTTTATTCAGATATTATGGAAAACTAAAAAAGCACTTTACCACCAAAGGAATATTGCAGCTAAGAGAGTTCTTTAAAGTCAACGGAAATCTCTTTATCAGAACATTACTTCTAATCGTTGCATTATCCTTTTTCACCATTACTTCGGCAGAACAGAGTGACACGATATTAGCTGTCAACACACTATTACTACAATTTTTCACAATATTCTCATACTTTCTCGATGGATTTGCATATAGCGCTGAGGCTCTGACAGGTAAACTCTTAGGGTCATCAGATTACAAACGTCTAAAGCAGATGATTCGGATAATTTTCTCCTGGGCGGCAGGACTTAGTATTGCATTTTCATTGATATATCTAGCCGGACACGGCCTACTTCTTAGAGCCCTCACAAACAAAGCCGACGTTATTGCTGCGGCAAGCCCTTACCTCCCATGGATAATTTTGGTACCACTGGTAACCTTCCCGGCATTTATCTGGGATGGAGTGTACATCGGAGCCACAGCCTCTAAACAGATGCGTAACGTTATGATTATTGCCACACTGGGTTTCTTTTTTCCCGTATATTATCTTTCACATAACATGATCGGAAACCATGGCTTATGGCTCGCTTTTATTCTTATGATGGGTGTAAGAAGTATTCTAATGACTATTTGGGCAAAAACATCCATCTCCACTGCCATGCGATTTTAACAAAATGCCATTGTTGTTGTTATAACACAAAAACATGTTACAATGAAAAGATACACATCACTACAATTATCAAAAGAAGATATTCTCCACGATTATTATATCGCTGTTTTATCCCGTGAGATAAGCTATCTCGGGCGAAAAGAAGTTCTCACCGGCAAGGCGAAATTCGGAATCCTTGGCGATGGAAAAGAGATCCCACAACTTGCCATGGCGCGTGCTTTTAAAGATGGTGACTGGCGCTCGGGATACTATCGTGACCAAACTTTTATGCTCGCCGCCGGATTGATAACCCCTGAGGAGCTCTTTTCTCAACTATATGGGGATACTAATACAACCCACAATACAGCCTCTTCAGGGCGTATGATGAACAACCACTTTTCGACATTCAGTTTAGATAGTCAAGGGAGCTGGAATGATCTTACAAAACAAAAAAATAGTTCTGCTGACATCTCGCCAACGGCAGGACAAATGCCACGACTACTTGGCTTAGCACTTGCATCAAAATTTTACCGCAATAATCCGGAAAATAAGAGTTATAATAATTTTACCGTTAATGGTAATGAAGTAGCTTTTGGAACCATTGGGGATGCATCCACTTCTGAGGGTCATTTCTTTGAGGTGATGAACGCTGCTGCTGTGCTACAGGTACCAATGGCTATATCTGTATGGGATGATGGTTATGGAATCTCTGTACCAAAAAAACTCCAGACTGCAAAGGAGAGCATTTCCGAAGCACTTAGCGGGATGGAAGCTACGGATGAAAAACCGGGAGTGAAAATTTATAACACTAAAGGCTGGGATTATGCTTCTTCCATCGACGCATATCATGAAGGCATTGATATCTGCCGAAAAGAGCAGATTCCGGTACTATTTCATTTTACAGAGTTAACGCAACCACAGGGCCACAGCACTTCAGGATCTCACGAACGCTATAAAAATCAGGCGCGTTTGAAGTGGGAGAAAGAAAATGATGGTATTATCAAAATGAAAAGGTGGATAACAGATAATGGCATTGCAACGGATGAGGAGCTTAATGAGATAAATAAAAAAGCTCTTAATGAGACAAAGGCAGCAAGGCTTTCAGCATGGAAACGATATATCATGCCCATGAAAGAGAAGCGCGATGATCTTGTCAAGATTCTGAAGAAACGTACTTGTTCCTGTTCTGCCACACCGGATCTTGAAATAGCAATACAGGAGTTACAACGGGTAGGAAACCCCGGTAGAAAAGATAGTCTGGCAACAGCAAGAAAGGTATTACGAAATATCTGCTCTTCGTGTCCAATGGCACATAGCACATTAAAAGCTGATGTAAGGGAATGGATTGAGAAGGAACACAAGGAAGGAAGCCAGGCATATAGTTCTCATCTGTACAGCAACTCCAAAGAGGCCATAAAAAATATTGATGCTATTGCTCCTACGTATGCTTCTGATGCTCCACTGGTGCCGGGCCGTGAAATCCTCAGGGATAATTTCGATATATTGATGCATAAATACCCTCAGATGACCGCTTTTGGTGAAGATGTGGGAATGATAGGCGGAGTAAACCAAACCTGGGAAGGTCTTCAGGAGAAATATGGTATGGAGAGGGTTTACGACACCGGAATCAGAGAAGCCTCCATTATCGGGCAAGCTATTGGCATGGCCATGCGCGGGCTCAGACCTGTGGCAGAGATACAATACTTTGATTATCTGCTTTATGGCCTTCAGGTTGTCAGCGACGACCTTGCGACACTGCAGTACCGCACCAAAGGACGCCAGAAAGCACCTGTTATTATCAGTACCCGCGGACACAGGCTGGAGGGTATATGGCATGCCGGGTCACCACTATCCATGGTAATAAACTCTATCAGGGGAGTGAACGTATTAGTACCCAGAAACATGACTGTGGCGGCAGGGTTCTACAACACTATTATGGCTTCCGACGAACCTGCATTGATAATTGAGCCACTGAACGCTTATCGTCTGAGGGAAAAGATGCCGGAAAATATCGGTGAATACAGAATTATTCCCGGACACGCAGAGGTGTTGCAAAATGGAAATGATGTAACTCTTGTGACGTATGGCTCGTGTGTAAGGATTGCAGAAGATGCTATTAAACAGTTAAAACCTTATGACATATCAGTGGAGCTCATAGATGTACAGTCGCTGATACCTTTCGATTTGGACAACACAATTCTGCAATCAATAAAGAGTACAAATAAGGTTGTATTCTTTGATGAGGATGTGCCCGGAGGAGCAACAGCATTTATGATGCAGCAGGTTCTTGAAAAACAAGGCGGATACTACCACCTTGACGAGCAGCCTGTTACCGTCACCGCAAACGATCATCGAGCAGCTTATGGCACGGATGGAGACTATTTCTCAAACCCCAATGCTGAGGATGTTTTTGAAGCAATTTATTCCATTATGAATAAAAATAATCCTTCGCAATATCCTGATATACTGTAGGTTTTTTGAAAAATCATTTTTATTTCTGTTATTCAAAAATAAATACTATTTTTAGGGTTTATAGCCAAAAGAGCTACAATATAAATATATATACAGCCAGTAATGCCTATTGATTCAATTGAATTTGACAAACATGATTATGAATTTATTCATCATGAAATATTAAAAATCGCAGAGGCTAATAAATCCTTGCTTGATAATCTAATTGCTGAAATGGATGCTGGCTTATACTGCGTTGATGAAAGCGGTAATATTATTTTTATCAACAAAAAATTAGCCACTCTTCTGGAGTATGAGATCCCGGAACTCATGCAGCTCAACTTCTACGATGTTGTGCATATATCTGATATTGAGTCGATTAACAGAGACAAATTTAATGATGGACATACCGCTGATAAAATTTTTTCAAATATACTCAAACTCAATACCCGAAGCGGAAAAATTAAAGTAGCAAAAACATCCTCAACACGAGCAATAATTGATAACAAAACTGTAATTTTTGGTTTTGCTTTCGATATAACAGAACAGACTAACCTCAGCTTGGAATTGGAAAGGAAGGAACAAGCCCTTAAACATGAATCTTCATTTCTAAATGCCTTATTGGGGTCGGCACCGGAGGCTATTGTAATTACTGATAAAAATAACATCATAAAACAATCAAACCCGGCTTTTGAAAAAATATTTGGATACTCTGAAGATGAAATAATTGGAGAGAATCTCAACAAACTTTTGGCTCACGGGGAGAGATTTTCCGAGGCTGAGGATATCACTGCACAGATACGGAAAGGAATAACTGTAAACCTTGAATCAGTAAGATATCGAAAAGACGGAACAAAGATATATGTAGATATACTGGGAGCACCGGTATATATGAATACCACATTGGTGGCAATCTATGGAATTTATAGGGATGTTTCTACGAATATACAGTATCGAGAAAGACTTGAAAAGAACCAAAAAGAGCTGTCCCTTCTCATAAACAATATCCCGGGTGTTATTTATAAATGTGCGAATGATGACCATTGGACAATGGAGTATCTGTCAGCAAAATGTCAAAATCTAACAGGATATCATGAATCATCATTAATCAACAATAGTGCAAGAAGCTTCGCATCAATAATTGTTGAAGATGACAAAACACAATTGAGAAAGAGCATTGAGGATGCTATTACAAAGGATGCCCAGTGGGAATTCAACTACAGAATCGAACAACCTGACGGCAAGCAAATATGGGTCAATGAAGTAGGGCATGCTGTAAAAAATAAAAATGGCGAAGTAGAGTACCTGGAAGGGTTTATTTCTGATCATTCAAAACTGCAAAAGGCTTTTCAGTTGAGAAAAGCTTTATTTGACATTTCTGATGCAACGATACAATCAAACAACCCACAAGAGCTATATAAAAACATTCATATGGTTCTTAATAATGTTATTTACACTAAGAATTTATTTATTGCATTGTATCTCAAAGAAACAGACTCGGTGCAACTGGTGTACATTGCCGACGAGAAGTGTGGTTTTGATGAGTACCCTGTGGGCAAATCGCTCACCGGGTATATGATACATAATGGTAAATCGCTTTTAATAAATCAAGCTGAGATAATACAAATCCATAGACAAGGTGATATTGACCTGATAGGAAAAATATGCGAATCCTGGCTTGGGGTTCCACTGAAAATCGGAAATGACACAATAGGGGCAATAGTAGTTCAGTCGTATCAAAAGAACATACATTATAGTAATGAAGACAAACAGCTGCTGGAATTTGTATCAGAACATTTGGCTATAGCCATTCAAAGAATCAATTACGAAAACGATCTGCGCATTGCCAAGGAGAAAGCTGAAGAGGCTGATAATTTAAAGAGCTCCTTCCTGGCAAATATGTCGCACGAAATCAGATCGCCAATGAATGCTATCCTTGGATTCTCTGAATTGCTAAAAGATACGGATATTGAGTCGGTACAGGCGCAGGAATATATTAGTATCGTAATCAAAAGGAGCAAAGATCTGATGGCTCTTATTGATGAAATCATTGACCTCTCCAAAATAGATGCTGGAATTTTAAAACTTAAAAATAACGACATCCTTGTCAATGAGCTACTTCAGGAGTTGCGAGCCTTTTATGAACTTGAAAAGATAAAAAGAAATAAAAACAACCTGGATATTAGATTAAATATTCCGGATAATTCAAAAGACATCATTCTACATGTGGATATACCTAGGTTTAACCAGATCATTAACAACCTGGTAATCAACGCCATAAAATTTACCAGCGAAGGATATATTGAGATTGGATATCAATTACAAAACAGACACATCCTGTTTTATGTGAAAGATACCGGAATAGGCATACCCACAAACAAGCAATCTTTAATCTTTGATAGGTTTAGGCAGGTAGACGAATCGCATACCAGGGAATATCAGGGCAGCGGACTTGGACTATCCATCGCGAAAGCTATAGTCGAGAAGATGAAAGGACAGATATGGGTAAAATCACAACCGGGAAATGGCTCTACATTCTTCTTTACTATTCCACTAATTGAGAGCCAAAACAGACATCTAAAAGAGTGGCAGCACAACAAACCATACACATATATACAAACTGCAAAAAAAACAAAATATGGCAGTAAAGTTCTTGTGGTTGAAGATGATATGACAAATTTCTATTTTCTAGAAACACTTCTAAAAATCAGAGATCTGGATTGTACACACGCCTCCGATGGGGAGAGAGCTATAGAGATAGTCAAGGAAGAGGACATATCACTAATTCTTATGGATATACGAATGCCAAATATGGATGGACTTGAAGCTACCAGAAGGCTACGCAAAATGGGATACAACATGCCCATTATTGCACAAACAGCCAATGCTATGAGTGATGATAAGCAGATATCATTGGATGCAGGGTGCTCTGATTATCTTCCAAAACCAATAAAAAAAGAACACCTATACAGCTTGCTGGATAAATATCTTTAACTTATTTTTTTAAAATCATCCTTTCCGTTTTGCAGATTTGTGAAGAAAGCTTAATTTTGTCGCCTCTTATAAAATTGTCCGATGGTGTAATTGGCAACACGTCTGATTCTGGTTCAGAAGAGTCCAGGTTCGAGCCCTGGTCGGACAACAAAAAAACCGCTACCTGTGTAGCGGTTTTTTTTTTAACACGACACCACCGTGGTTACGCTATAGAATACAAAAGCTACTTCACAATCATTTTCCCTGTACTAACACCCTGCTCGCTGCGAATTATCATATTGTAAATACCGGGTGTAAAGGATGAGACATCGATATCCACTTGCTGTTTGCCCGACGATAAAAAGATTTGCTTTTCGCAATAAATAACTCGACCGTCGATAGCATAAACCTCTATGTCAATTGTTTGTTGATTTTCCAGAACACATATCACAGAAGCCCGTTTGTCGGCAGGGTTTGGAGCAATCCTAAAGGCGACACCTTCATTGCCATAGTTATCGAGGCCCAGCACCATCTCCGCATATCCTTTAACCGGCTCTTCATTTCCCAGGAAGTCAACTGCCTGAGCAAAGAAACGATAATTATGCTGCGGATCAGCTCTGAGCGTATCCGATAACTTCATGGAGTGGTTGCGCCATAATTCCCATCCACCATAATTTTCAGATATATAAATATTATAGTATTCCACACCTGCACCATTATCTGTAGCCTGCCAGAATATTTCATGTAATTCTTCATTATAAGGCTGTATATCATATACCGAACTAACCGGAGCCTCAAGGTCAATGATATTTGTAAAAATATTGGTAACAATAGGATTATTAAAATCGAATACTATCGTCGCTTTAGCATCTATCATATCCCCATTCACGAACGAGTCATAGAGATTTACGGAATAACTTACAAAGCCTTCTCCTTCAGGTTTTTCGTTGTTTGGAGGCAGGAATCCTGCATCAGGATCCTCTGTAATATCCATGGTAACAGGGTCAAGGCTCATAAAATGCCAATATGCAATACCACTCTGGGGATTAAATATTCCCGAAGCCCTTACGATACAATTAATATTTGGTCGCATATCCAAATCCTGAGCAAATGTATATCCATCAGCAATAACATCATATAAAGATCCTGCTATCCAGATTTTCTCAAATTTAAAAGTCTTATAATCATATAGCTCTGCTAATAGCGTATCATAAATAAACACCTCTACAGCATTGGCTCCTGCGGAAGCTTTATTTTCAAAGAAGACAGTATAATTCATCTCACCATCAGCGATATAATGATCATCGGTAAAACCCTCCGGTCCCTGAATTTCATTGGGGTCGAGAGAGGTTACGGCGGCAAAATGGCGATGTTTCTTATCCTTCACTTTATATTTTTGGCATTCCTGATCAGCATTATACTGGTTCACAATATCTATAGTAATGTCAACCATAACTTTTGATACCTTCAAGGCCTTGATAAATGGGATATTTGCTCCCAGATCTTTCAGGCAAGTCCACACCACGTTAGTCATACTCCAGGTTAGTGACCCCACTGACAGCTTACCCTCTGAATACTGCACAGCGGTCTCGGAGAGTGTTTTTATGCTACCATAAACACAATCTGCTCCCGGGATCAAACCGGTAAGCTGCTCCACAAGTTTATCCCGAAGCATGGTTGCCATGGCCCAGGCGACACATTCGTTATAGGTCATTGTTTTGGAATAATCGTCTGGCACAAACCATGGATCAGTGGTAAAGGCAGCAATCTGGAAATCCTCCACAGCCTTCACCCTTATATCTATTGAATATGTGTAGTCAGCGGGAATTTTTTGTAGCGGGATACCATATAATCTCCCGTTAAAAGGCTCTGTTCCCAGCGTATCTAACTCCCAATAGGGAGGGCAGTCAGCGAGATATTCCGCGGTCTCAGGGTCATCATATACACCCAGATCAAAGGTCAGATTTTTAAATTCAACGCTATCGGGCACACAGAGCCAAAGAATACGATAGAAGGCATCGGTATTGCCGCGGTTTCCGATATTAATGGTATAGGTGGACCAGCGGTTTATCAACGCTCTGCTACGGCCATTCACCTCAACAAATATGTCCGGTTCTGACGATTCCTCTACGAGATAGGCCTGAGAAAGAACCATATCCGGTTCTCCGGGATTTTGAATAATCACATCATAATAGCCCAATTCAGCTCCGTCAATATCAAATACTGCCTGGATCTCTCCTGGCTTGGGAAACAGTATCTCCGTACCAGCAATTTCATTACTGCCTTTGCGCAGTATGGGAAGGCTTTGGTTATTGAGGCCACCGGCAAAGATGGTCACGGTAGCAGGAGCGCTATTTCCGCCATGAGTACCCTCTATTTTTTGAATTCCTCTAAACTCTACAAATTTTGAAAACTCATTATCCCCATTGGGACTGGTAGCGGTAAGAGTTACTTCATAAGCTCCCGGACCGGGGAATTCATGGGAAGGATTGACCTGATTTGAGGTGGTTCCGTCATCAAAATCCCAACTGTAGGATACGGCATATTTACTCTCATTTGTGAATAAAACATTCATTAAATGTTGTTCAAAAGAGAAAGCCGGTTGTGGCTCAGGTTGAAATTCAATTTCCACATTATAAGATCCAAAACGGGTTGAATATGGATATATATGAACATAGTAGGTGGCGCCACCAACAAGATTCCAGCCATATATGGTACTGCTGGGCTGATTATACACCTCATCATAGGCAATAACAGTTTCTCCATCCTGATCAACTATTCGTATATAATAATCATTACAATCAGGCGATGCAGTAACTACTTTTAATCCGCCATTTTGTGGTAAGGTAATCGAAAACCAGTCATCATGATCACGTACATTATCATAAATATAATTTATTCTGCCTGTAAATGCAGTATCAGCAGACATAACCTGAGCTGTTTCAAAGGTATCATTTGGTTCTGTGTCACTATCAAACAAAGCAGGCGTAAAAACACTCTTTAACTCATACGATCCATGCTTAGTGGAATAGGGTGTAACTTTAATATAATACTTTCCTGCCTGCAGATAACTAATTAATACGGAGTCAATATCGCCAAGAGGATATACTTCACTCCTGGCTAGTTGTCGTTCTTTATCTACATCAATCAAGCGTATATAATAATCGCTATTATCCGGCGAGGTAGAGATAACCTTCAGCTCTCCGTCGTCAGGGGTTTCAATATAGTACCAATCCACATCATCAAATACACCATTCAGAACGTAATTCAAGCGCCCTGTAGTTTCATCATTAATAAGGAGTTCTTCAGCCTGCTCAGCCGTATTATTGGGCTCATCATCATTGGGCAGAAGTGCCGGAGTAAATGTATTTGTAACCCTGTATGAGCCATGGTGTGAAGAGTATGGGCTCACCTTTAGATAATACTTTCCGGCTTGTAAATTTGTCTTATACACAGAATCTATATCGGTAATGGGATAGACTTCAGCATAATCGAGAACTACTTCGCCATCCACATCTATTAAACGTATATAGTAATCGGAGCAATCGGGAGATTCTGAGACAATGGTAAGAGTTCCTTCTTCGGGAGTGGTGATACTAAACCAATCTTCCATATCAGCAACATTATCATAAACATAATTTATTCGCCCCGTGGTTTCGCTGTTCAGTGGAAATTCATTTGCGTCTGCCACTACATTATTAGGCTCGGCATCATTGGGCAGAAGTGCCGGCGTAAATATATTCGTAATCCTGTATGAGCCATGGCGTGTAGAATATGGACTAACCTTTAAATAGTACTTTCCGGCCTGCAAATTTGTCTTATACACAGAATCTATGTCGGTAATGGGGTATACTTCAGTATAATCAAGAACTTCTTCGCCATCAACATCGATTAAACGTATATAGTAATCGGAGCAATCGGGAGATTCGGAAACAATCTTAAGGGTGCCTTCTTCAGGAATGGTGATACTGAACCAATCTTCCAAATCAGCAACATTATCATAAACATAATTTATTCGCCCGGTTGTTTCGCTATTCATAGGAAACTCTTGTGCTTGTTCATAGGAATTATTTGGCTCCTGATCGTTTGGTAAGAGTGCGGGGATAAAGTCCGCCGTGAGAGAATATGTTCCCGTATTAGAGCTATAAGGATACACCCTAAGATAATAAGTACCTGATTGCAAGTTCGTGGCATATACAGAGTCCACTTCTCCCAAAGGATAAACCTCCCTCGTTGAAATAACCCTGGCAGCATCAACATCAACCAGCTGAATATAATAATCATTGATATCCACTCCTGATGATTTAGCTTTAAGTGTTCCCTCTTCAGGTATTGTGACCGTATACCAGTCTTCGTCACCAACCTCAAAAACAGATCCGGTAAATGTGACTCCCAATGTTACTGGATTTGCCTGTTCCGGTGTATTGTTCGGTTCGTTATCCTGTGCAAAAGAAATCTTTGCAAACATTGTAAACAAAAATACAATGACAATTGCAAAATAGTACTGCTTAGAATTGAGCTTTTTCATAGGGCACTATATTTAAGTTAGTTGTATCCCGTAAAACTACTATAATATTTCTAATATATCAATAATAAAATCCATTACATTAACACAATCGCCAAAGGTTGCTCTTTGCAACTGCATATTACCGGGAAGTAAGAAAAAACATTATATTTGTTAGCTTTGAAACATACTGAAACTAATATACCCGATTATGAAGGTAAGAACACCCTTAACTATTCTTTTGTCTCTCTGTTTTTTTTCAGATATTAACGTTTCGGCCATATCAAAATCAAAAGTTTTTTATATTAGTATATTAATAATAATTAGCCTGTAAAAAAATACAGATAACAAATATGTTGGTGCAACCTGTATTATAAACCATTTAATATAAACCATTTTAGTCGATTACCCGTATTATTCAATTAACATATAAACAAGACCCACACATGAACAAAATTGGCAAAAATTCAGATCTTTTCCAGAAAAAAGGCATTCTTAGTTTCAAATCCAGTCTGGGCAGAATGATGTTTTTTTCGTTATTGCTTTATACTTTTATTCCTGTTGGAGTTCTCAGCTTTGTGCTTTACGTTGATGGGAAAGAGGGTATTGACAACGTTATCCATAATATCGTTATCAATTATGCTGAACGGAAGTCAAATGAAGTTTCTGAAATTTTCAGCATCTCAAAAACGCAGCTTGAGTCATATACAACTGATGAGGCATGTATTAATTCATTCAAAACAATCATCCAAGAGGCTCCGGCGTCTTACGAAGAATTTGTTCAGTATGTTGATTCAGATACTTACCAAAGGCTTATACTTCCGATACAACAGGAACACATTACAACACTTGACTTCAGTACTCATAACAATGTTCTTTTCATAGATAGTGAGGGTAAGATACTGTACGCTACTGACGAGGTGGGTATTGTTGGCAGTGATATGATCCAGGGCAAATACTCGTCAGGAGCATTCGATAAAGTTTTTTTTAACTCACTAAAAACCAACAAAACACTCATCACTGATATCATGGCATTTGGCCCCACCCAAAGCAAACACCTCATAATGATGAAAAGAGTAGTCGCTAACGAAACTACAATAGGTGTTATTGCTCTTCCTATTGATCTTGAGGAAGTAAACAAGGTAACAGGGGATCCACTAGGAATGGGAAAAACCGGAGAGGTCTTCCTAATGGGTCAGGATTTTATACAGCGTTCACAAAGCCGTTTTACACCTGTTGATCAGGTGGGGAGAAAAAAAATATCTTTACCTGTAAATGAGCTTATCAAGAGTAAACAAGAGCTTAATGTTGTAGGGTTTACAAATGATGAAGAATCAGAGATCTTTACCACATATTGCAGCATACCGATATTGTCAGAAATGGATTTGGACTGGCCCCTGGTACTTACCATTCATGCTGATGAAATTGACACATTCTCCTCCAGAATGCGACGTCACATGATATATATTATCTTTTTCATACTTATTGTTACTATTATTATAACCACGATTTATACAGATAAACTCCTCCATCCAATACTCGAATTGACACAATGGATAAAAAACATAAGTAAGGGCGACCTTACTCTGTATAAAATAAAACCTGTGAGTAAAGAACTCCGTGATATAGCAAATAGCATTGATGGAGTAACACATACTTTCCGGGATATCAGTGGTGTGGCACAAGCTATTTCCATTGGCGATTATTCACAAAGCTTAACGATTAGAACAGAAAAGGACAACCTCAGCAAGTCCATAAACCAGATGAGGTCTAAACTCCGTGAGGCATCTGTCAACAGAGAACGACAGGCCTGGATAAAGGATGGACAGTCGGGGCTTCATGAGATAATGCGTGGTGATAAGAAGATTGAAGAAATGTCGAAAGAAATCATCACTTATATCACAGAATATCTTAAAGGTCAGGTAGGAGCATTATATCTTTTTAATAATGAAACAAAAACACTGGATCTAAGTGCTAGTTATGCATTTTCAAAGCGTAAAGGTGTGTCAAACAGTTATGCAATTGGAGAAGGCTTGGTTGGTCAGTGTGCCCGTGAACAGGAAATAATCCAGATATCCCCTGTACCAGAGAATTATATCCGTGTCACCTCGGGATTAGGTGAAACATCACCCAATAGTATTGTGGTAGCTCCTATCACCTTTGAGGAAGAGCTCATTGGAGTAATTGAAATTGCTACGCTAAAAGTATTCAATGAAAACAGCATCGAGTATATCACAAATTCTCTCAAGAGTATAGGTATTAGTCTCCACTCCGCTGAATCGCGATCAAAGGTTAATGCACTTCTTGAAAAAACGCAGGCTCAGGCCGACGAACTACGTCATCAGCAGGAAGAGCTAAAACAAACCAATGAAGAGCTTCAGGTGCAGCAAGAAGAGCTTCGTGTGGCAAACGAAGAGCTGGAAGAGCAGACCAAAGCGCTAAAAAAATCGGAGCAGGATCTCCAGGCTCAGCAGGAAGAACTCCGCGTGATAAATGAGGAACTGGAAGAGAAGACAAAATCCCTGGAGCACCAGAAAAAAGATGTCCTGGATAAAAATATGGAACTCGAAGTGGCACGTACTAACGTTGAACAGAAAGCCAAAGAGTTGGAGATATCCAGCAAATACAAATCAGAATTCCTGGCTAACATGTCGCATGAGTTACGGACACCTCTTAACAGCCTGCTGATTCTCTCTCGCGACCTGGCAGATAATTCAAACAAAAACCTAGACGATGACCAGATAGAATCAGTTGAAATCATTTACAAATCAGGTAATGATCTTCTGGTGCTGATAAACGAAATCCTCGACCTGTCAAAAATAGAATCAGGAAAGATGCCACTAAACCTTGAACATATAGATTTTCAGGATATTATTAATAGTATGCAAAGACAATTCAAGCATGTGGCAGAGGAAAAAGAGCTGTATTTTAAATTTAATGTAGATAAAAACATCCCACCAAGTATTTATACTGATCAGCAAAGACTGGAACAGATACTTAAGAATATCCTATCCAATGCCATAAAATTTACTAACAAAGGAGGTATAACAATGGATATTGGACGCCCGCAAAAAGATGTAAATCTATTACGTGAAGACCTGTCTGCAAAACAGGCAATTGCCATTAGCATTAAAGATACAGGCATTGGGATACCAAAAGAAAAACAGCTGGCTATCTTCGAGGCCTTCCAGCAAGTTGACGGGTCTACTTCAAGAAAATATGGCGGAACAGGTTTAGGCCTGTCCATAAGCCGAGAGCTGGCGAAACTCCTGGGCGGTGAAATTCACATCTCTTCAGAGGTGGAAAATGGATCCACATTTACCCTTATAATACCTGAAGAGTTAAACACTAGAACAGAAGAAATAATTGAAAAAAGAGATGAAAAAAGAGTCATAAATAAAGAAAAATCAGAGGCTATTAAGGGAGAGGTTTTAGCGAAAAAAACCATCAAAACAATACCTCAAAAATCGCAGGTGGAGGATGATCGTAATAACATCGGTAGTGATGATCGCAAACTTCTGATAATCGAAGATGATATTAAATTCGCTAATATTCTCAAAAAACAAAGCCAAAGCAAGGGTTTCAAAACACTGGTGGCACTATCGGGAGAAGCAGGAGTTAACCTGGCACGAAAATACATGCCCGATGCCATTATCCTGGATTTAAAACTCCCCGGAATAGACGGAATGGATGTTCTTGATATACTAAAAGACGACCCTGATACACGCCATATCCCGGTGCATATGATGTCGGCATACGAAGAAACCATAGATGCTCTTAAGAAAGGAGCTATAGGATATCTTATGAAACCGCCCAAAGCTGATGAGCTGGAACAGGTTTTCAACAAACTGGAAGACTACATAAAACGTAAGATGAAAGACCTGCTTCTGGTGGAGGATGATGTAAACATGCGCAATAGCATAAAAACAGTTATTGGAGAAGGTGATGTGAATATAACAGCGGTAGGCTCCGGAAGCGAGGCGATAGAAACTTTAAAAAAAGGGCATTACGATTGTCTGGTACTGGATCTGGGTCTGCCGGATATGACAGGTTTTGAATTACTGAAACAACTCGATAATCACAAAACAATTAATGTTCCGCCAGTGATAGTATATACTGGTAAAGAGCTAACTAGAGAAGAGAATGAGACACTACAAAAATACACCAATACCATTATTATTAAAGGTGTTAAGTCGGAGGAACGACTATTAGACGAAACAGCGTTATTCCTTCACCGTGTGGTTGATAACATGCCTCAGAAACAGAAAAAAATGATCACCAACCTTCATGACAAAGACTCTCTCTTCGCAGATAAAAAGATCCTTGTGGTGGATGATGACATGAGAAATGTATTCGCCATAAGCAAGATCCTCACAGGCAAGGGAATGCAGGTCACAAAGGCCGTTAATGGAAAAATGGCCCTGGATCTTATAAAAGAGAAAGGTGATTTTGACCTGGTTCTTCTGGATATAATGATGCCTGAGATGGATGGATACGAAACAACAAAGAGATTAAGAGAGATACCGAAATTCCGAAATCTTCCTATCATTGCTCTCACGGCAAAAGCAATGAAAGATGACCGTCAGAAATGTATTGACGCCGGTGCCAACGACTATCTTTCCAAACCTGTTAACGTAGATAAATTATTATCACTGATGAGGGTTTGGCTTTACAGATAATAAGTACTAATTGAAAAATATTAAATAATTAATGATGAATCCAACACCAAAGATACTTCTTGTTGACGATAAATATGAGAACCTTGTTGCTCTTGAGCGCGTACTGGCAGATTTTGATGTGGAATTTGTCAGGGCACTATCAGGAAATGAGGCTCTGATGGAAACCTTTATACACGATTTCGCAATTGCTATAGTTGATGTTCAGATGCCGGAAATGGATGGATATGAAGTTGTGGAACTATTACGACAAGAAGAAAAAACAAAACGCCTTCCCGTGATATTTGTGTCTGCATTTTATAAAGAAGATTACCATGTAATTAAAGGCATTGAAACCGGTGCTGTAGATTTTATCCCAAAGCCCATTATCCCTTCTATACTTAAAGGAAAGGTTCAGGTATTTCTGGATCTCCATATTTATAAAACTCAACTAGAGAATAAAGTAGAGAAAAGAACCAGGGAACTTAAAAAAGCTAACAAAAGGCTAAATGAAGAGATTCTGGAGAGGAGAAAAGCAAAACACGCTGCCGAAAATGCAAAAAAATGCGCCGAAGAAGCCGACAGGCTAAAATCCATATTTTTGGCGAATATGAGTCATGAGATAAGAACACCAATGAATGGCATCATTGGCATGGCTGATATGCTTAGAACCACAAAAATGTCTGAACAACAAATAGAGTATCTTGACATTATTGAATCATCAGGAAAAACACTGCTATCAATAATAAATGACATCCTTGACATTACAAAGATAGAGTCCAACCAAATGACCCTGGAGAAAGTATCTTTCAGTATTCATAATGAGATACGAAATGTCATTAAACTACTAAAGGCTAAAGCCGAAAAGAAAAACATTGAACTCGAAGCCATAATAGATAATGAAGTCCCAAAACTACTTATTGGTGACCCACTGAGGGTAAAACAGATCATACTCAACCTGCTCTCCAATGGTATTAAATTCACCGAAAAGGGACATGTTCATCTTCTGATATCTAAACTCGCAGATACCGATAAAAATATCAAGATACTCTTTAAGGTTGAAGACACCGGAATGGGAATATCCAACGACGACATGTGTAAGCTTTTTAATGAATTTGCGCAAACAGATGCATCTATTAGCAGGCAATTTGGAGGATCGGGACTGGGGCTGGCAATATCTAAAAAGCTAACAAAACTCATGAATGGAGAGATTGGGGTGGAGAGTGAAGAGGGAGAAGGCTCCACATTCTGGTTTACAGTAGAATTCGGAAAAGAGCCTGATCATCAGATTATTGATAAAACCCGAAAATCACCGGAATTGAAATCAAAACTATCCATCCTTTTGGTAGAGGATAGTTATATTAATCAAAAAGTTGCAACGTTTAATCTAAAACAGCTGGGACATACCGTTGATCTGGCAGAAAATGGAAAAATCGCTGTTGAGAAATTTAAAAAACACAACTATGATGCTATTCTGATGGATATTATGATGCCTGTAATGGATGGAATATCAGCAGTAATGGCCATAAGAGATATCGAAAAAAAAAGAAACACAGATGACAATAAACATGTTTTTATTGTTGCAATGACTGCTAATGCCATCAAAGGCGACAGAGAGAAATACCTGAAAAATGGTATGGATGATTATATCTCCAAGCCATTTCAACAAAAAGAACTGGTCAAAGTATTAATGGGTAGAGCCAAGAGATAAAATATGAAACATCATAAACCTAAAATATTAATCGTTGACGATCGCATAGAAAACCTCATAGCACTGGAGAAACTATTGGGCAACTTCGACGTGGATTTTATAAGAGCTCTCTCAGGTAATGAAGCCCTTACTCACACCTTCAGCCATAACTTCGCATTGGCAATCATCGATATTCAGATGCCTGAGATGGACGGCTATGAAACCGTTGAACTGCTAAGACAAAATGAATCAACGAAGATATTACCTGTAATTTTTGTTTCGGCAATTTATAAAGAAGACTATTACGTTGTAAAAGGCATTGAAAAAGGGGCTGTGGATTTCATTTCCAAACCTATCATCCCTGAGATATTGAAAGGAAAGGTAAAAGTCTTTCTGGATTTATATATGCAAAGATATCAGCTGCAAAGCTTCAACGAAGAGCTACAGAAAGCTAAAGAGAAAGCCGAAGCAGCAGCAAAAGCAAAATCCCTGTTTCTGGCCAATATGAGCCATGAGATAAGAACACCCATGAATGGCATCGTGGGAATGGCGGACATCATATCGTCGACAAATCTTTCTGCAGAACAAAAAGAGTATGTCGATCTTATTCGTTTGTCGGGGCAAAATCTACTGGCTATTATCAATGATATCCTGGACTTCTCAAAGATAGAATCAGGCAAAGTAGTTCTTGAGAATATCCCCTTTATCTTATCAGATCTTATCACAAGTCTTTTCAAGATTATGCAAATCAGTGCATATGAAAAAAACCTGAATCTGGAATATGAAGTGGCCGACGATGTTCCAAAAGAGTTCCTTGGTGACCCTGTACGATTAAAACAGATTATCACTAATCTTCTCAACAATGCCATAAAATTTACATCTAAAGGTACTGTAAGCCTGAGAGTAACGGTAAAGAGTAGTTCTGATAAGGATATCAAACTACTATTTGAAGTTATTGACACAGGTATCGGTATTGCGAAGGAGCAACAAAACAAGCTTTTTAAAGCCTTTAGCCAGGTTGAAAGCTCCATCTCCAGAGAGTATGGTGGCACCGGGCTGGGGCTGGCAATAAGCTTAGACCTTGTTAACCTTATGGGCGGGACAATAGGTGTCAAAAGTAAGCCGGGAGAAGGAAGTAACTTCTGGTTTACCGCTCACCTGCAAAGACACACCCATCTGGAAGCTCAAGATATTGTTAAAAAGAAAACTACCATAGAAGGTATAAAACCTCAACGGATTCTTTTGGTTGAAGATAACTTCATCAACCAAAAAGTAGCTCTATTCACACTTAATACTATTCCCGGCACTGTGGATGTGGCAGAAAATGGAAAAATCGCTCTAGATATGCATTTTGGAGATCCTTATGATATTATTCTTATGGATATTCATATGCCTGTACTTGACGGAATACAGACTACTAAGGCAATAAGAGATTATGAATCAAACAATCCTGATATAAAAAGAGTTGCTATTGTAGCTTTAACAGCCAATGCACTTAAAGGTGAAAGGGATAAGATGATTAGCTATGGCATGGATGAATACCTGTCAAAGCCATTTAAATCCAATGAATTAAAAAATTTGCTTGAACAATTATCAGGGTAATATTTTTTATGATGACAGAAAAAAGAGAACCTACTATAACCCAAGAACAATTGGAAATTGAAGACATAGAGATTGATCTTTTGATGGAAGCTATTTATCGCAAATATGGCTATGATTTCAGAAACTATGGCAAAGCCCACATCAAAAGAAGGGTGACACATCGCCGTGCAACCTCCGGAATACAATCTATTTCCATGATGCAGGACAAAATACTCCATGACGAAGCATTTTTTGAAATACTCCTCAGAGACCTCTCCATCAACGTAACTGAGATGTTCAGAGATCCTGATTTCTATGCCGCTATGCGACACGATGTTATCCCGATCCTAAAGACATATCCTTTCGTAAAAATTTGGCACGCAGGATGTTCCACCGGCGAAGAAGTTTACAGTATGGCAATATTACTCATGGAAGAAGGACTGTTGGACAGAGTTCAGATTTATGCTACCGACTTTAACCAAGTTGTTATACAAACTGCCCGCGAGGGGATATTTCCCATAGATAAAATACGCGAATACACCAGCAATTACCAAAAAGCCGGTGGAAAAAAATCTTTCTCCGATTACTACACAGCCAGTTATAATTCAGTGATAATGGATAAGAACCTTAAAAAAAACGTGGTGTTTGCTGATCATAACCTAGTCACTGACAGCGTGTTTGCTGAGGTTAACATGATAATCTGCAGAAATGTGCTTATTTATTTTAATAAAAAACTTCAGGATGTGGTTATCAATCTCTTTGACGAGAGTCTGACAAAAGGAGGAATTCTGTGCTTAGGTTCTAAAGAGAATTTACGCTTCAGCAAGTCATTTCCAAACTTTCAAACAATAAACGAAAATCAAAAAATATACAGAAAAAAATATAAAATATGATGCACCAGGGAGCTATTGTCATAGGATCCTCAGCAGGGGGTATAGATGCACTGGTAAAGATCATTCCCAAATTACCGAGAGAGTTTCCGGTACCGGTTATCATTGCCCAGCATATCAGCCCTATATCTGACAATTACATTGCTGAATTTCTTAATAATAAAAGTAATATCAAGGTACAGGAGGCCGAAGAAAAAACTAAAGCAGAGCCGGGGAATGCATATATCGCTCCTCCCAACTATCATCTACTGATGGAACGCGACAAAACATTCTCTCTGACAACAACGGAACGGGTAAACTTCGCGCGGCCATCCATAGATGTGCTTTTCAAAACCGCTGCAGAAGCGTATGGCAAAGATCTTATTGGGGTAATTCTTACCGGTGGCAACCACGACGGAGCCAGTGGGATGCATTATATACAACAGCTTAAAGGGACAACAATTGTTCAGGAGCCTTCAACAGCAGAGGTTGATATTATGCCCCAATCGATACTCAACATAATTGCACCCACAAAGATTCTTCCACTGGACAAAATTGCATCTTACCTTATAAGTATCATGAAATAGTAAACCGACTGTGGAAATCCGATTGCGATACATGTTGTAATGTTACCTCCTCATCAATAGCCCCACACACAGCAATCTGATACAATCCACTGAGCGGAATCATCACCAGGTCACAGTTACTTCCGCGGGGGTCATTAACTTCAAAAATACCATTACTATTCTTTTTTATCCGAAATTTTTCCAAACCATAACTAATTCCGGTACCAAGATATTTAAGATATGCCTCCCTGGCAGTCCACAACTGGTAGAACAGCTGATCCCGATGTTCCGGGTAACTGGCCTCCAGCATATTGATCTCCCGGGCAGAGAAATAACGGTTTGCCACATTCATGCGTGCCCCGGAAATTTTTTCTATATCCACACCAACAGGATTATCTGATGTAGCCACAACAACTCTATCTCTGGAGTGTGACTTATTAAAATACCAGGAATCAATATTCGCAAACTGCGGCTTTCCGTGTTCATTATATAAAAAAGATTGCTCGCCAAATGATATTCCCGTCTCCATACTGCACACAGAACGCATCAGCATTTCACATGTAAGGTAATGTAATGCCGTGAGTTCATGACCCATGTCAGCACTTTTCTTCAACACATTATTCAACCCATGTCTTTTCACGTGCTGAACAACATCAGCAATGTTCATAGTAGATATGTCCAGATAATATACTGTTATCATAGGTTTAAATCTCCATTTTCGTTCCAGATACAAATCACCTCGGCGGCCCTTTCTTCCATGGGGAGTAAGCCATCTACCCAATTAATAACAAATCCTTTACGTTGCATTCTTCGGTACCAGGTCATCTGGCGTTTGGCAAATTGATGTATAGCAATATTCAGCCTTCTCACCATCTCTTCATACGAAATTAGGCCAAGAAGATGCCAGGTAATAAATTTGTACTCCAATCCGTAATAAGTGAGCTTTTGCGAGTCCACACCACTATCCAAAAGTTTTTGTACCTCCTCAACCATTCCCTCTTCCAGGCGTGTGTGCAGACGATTGGTGATGCGCTCGCGAATAACCTGTCGATCCAGAACCACGCCCACGATCACAGAAGGGATCTCCGGTTCCTGCTCGCTGGAATTATGCAGGTAGTACTCTTCTATTTCAATAGCTCTCACAAGGCGCTCGCGGGTGACAGTATCGCTATGGTTATGCAGCTTTTTCATGGATTCCAGCTGCTGCGTCAATTCTTCCATCGACTTCCCTTCCAGCATTTTACGCAGTGATTTGTTAACAGATACACTCTCCAGGCGATACTTTCCCAGTACTGCCTCAATGTACATCCCTGTCCCACCACAGAGTATCACTCTCTTGCCGCGTTGAGAGATGTCGGTGTATGCGTTATAAAAATCACGCTTAAATTCGTACACATTATATTCATAACCCGGATCTACGATATCGATAAGATGAAATGGTACCGCCGCACCGTCAACCACATAGTCGTCGAGGTCTTTTCCTGTCCCCAAGTCCATTCCACGGTACACCTGTCGGGAGTCTGCGCTGATGACTTCAGCATTCACCTGCGCTGCCACCGCAGCAGCAAGGGCGGTTTTCCCCGTCGCCGTGGGGCCTAATATCGTTAACATCATAAGGAGTAATTTTCGTCATGGGTTTTCCTGGCTTCCTGTTCTGACCTAAAGAGCGTTTCACGTATAGCATCCAGCCTCTCCACAGGAGTATTCTCAAACCCTGATTCAGGAACAAAGGTAGCGTATTTTTCACGCAGGAAGGTATTAAGAACCGTTAAATCGTCCGTGGGCTCGTCAAGGTGCTGACGACGCATAAACTGACGGATACGCAGGCCGTCAACCTTCTGGTGACAAGCCCTGACAAACTGTTTTCGTGTTTTAAAATTTTTTCTCAACGGTCCCCAGATATCCTCTTCACGGAATATGGATTGAAGAAAAGTTGTCATGGGCGTGGACAGATCTTTTTCATAAAGTTCTTCAAAGAGCCCGAAGGTTTTCTTCACCTTATGGAAAAGAGCGGGAGGATAGAACGGGTATCCCGACCAGTCGCCGCCGGCGCCCTTTATCATTGCCGGTCCTGTACCAATGGGTACGCGTGAGGAGAAACGACCTGAGGGATATACCACAGCATCACAGTAATCGATGACATCACCCGCCTTGGCAAGCTTTTGCAGCAGGTAGAAATCTTCCCCGCCGGCATGAGGCGTCATCCCTCCTACCCTTTTGTACGCCCATACGCGCAGAGCGATGGCGCTGCCCAACGCAGTGCGAGCGTAAGGGATATTTCGTGAGTACATATTCAAAGCGTAATAGCGCATATATATCTCGTAGCGCAGGATAGCACGAGCAGCATCGCTTTGGTGAGGCAGCGGATGGTAATATGGTACCGCCACCGCCAGAGCAGAAGGAAACAGCTGCAACCGCTTTGCTACCACATCGTAATAATCGGCAGCATACGTGGTATCAGCATCCATAGAAACGATGATATCATCGGCACAAGCCTCCTCAGCAATAGCATCCATAAGAGACTTGCGTGCCATGCCCACACCATGCTTCCTGCCCTTCCAGCCCAGGCCGGGCGAAGAGTGATCCATAACAGTGATGTCGGTACGCTCCTGGCGTAGCAGATATTCCAGCGAACGACGATTCTGCAAAACCTCATCACGATGATCGGAATTGTCATGCCAGGCATCGGGCTGATTTACACATATCCAGAGATGTTTATGGGGATACAGAGCGTCATCAAACAGCTGAATTATCTGCTTGACGTTCTCCTCTTCCGCAAGGATTGGTATCGCTATGTGAAGGTGAGTTTGCATCGATGCCAAAGGTAAAGAAATTCGCAATTATCAAAATGTGAATTAGTAATTGTTCTGCTTTGCGATGGCAACAGTTCACATGGCAGTGTCATTTATAGCCGCATTTGTCAAAAACCAAAAAACCAACTCGCTATTGAAAAATAAATCAGAACCCCACAAATATCTGCTATAGATGTTATTAATGGGGCACTAGCGGTAGCCGGGTCGATATTTATTTTTGTAAAGATAAATGGCAGAAGGAGTCCTATTAAACTACCCGTCATAACGATTATAACCATGGTTAATGAAACAACCATGATAATTTCCGGTGCCCGGAAACTCGCAACAAGTGCAACACCGGCAGCCATAGTAAGACCTAATAGCAAAGAGACAATCAACTCCTTCCCAATTAATCGATACCAGTCAGAAAGTTTCACATCTCCCACTGCCAACGAGCGAATCATTAAAGTAGCAGATTGAGCACCTGCATTACCACCGCTGTCAATTAACAGCGGTAAAAAGAAGACCAAAGATACTACTGATTGAATAAGTTTTTCAAAACTTAGCATTGCAGCTCCGGAAAAAATATTCATAAAAACCAATGCCAGCAACCAAAAAATTCTGTTTTTGTATAAAACAAAAACTCTTGCTTTTAAAGGATCTACTACTGCAGATTTAAATGAACCGAATTTATGAAAATCTTCTGTGGTCTCTTCTTCTTCCACATCCAATATGTCATCCACAGTTACAATTCCTAACAATACACCCTCTTCATTAATAACTGGCAAGGCTACTCGGTCATAATCTCTAAACGTTTTGATAGCCGTTTCCTGGTCATCAATAACGTTAAGAGCAACGAATTGATTATCCATGAGTTCATCAATTCTCTGCTGTGGTGAAGCGAGAAGAATTTCTTTTATCTTAATATCATCAACTAGCTTCCTTTCGTTATTAACAACATATATAACATTAATAGTTTCAATATTCTGACCAAATTTTCTGATATGTTCAAATGTTTGCTCAACAGTATCTGTAGGCTTAACAGCTATATACTCTGGAGTCATCAGTCGTCCGATGCTCTCTTCAGGATAACCTAAAAGCTGAACGGCCATCTGTCGCTCCTCGGGAGTAAGAAGCTGAATTAAACGTTGGGTAATAGTACCGGGTAGCTCTTCAAAAAATGCTGTTCTGTCATCAGGCTCAATGTCATTTATTAAAATTGAAAGTTTCCGTTCTTTCTTAACCAAACCTTTAATAATTTGCTCTTGCTTTGAGAATGAGAGTAGCTTAAACACACCCTTAGATAATTTTCTATCCAAGAGTCTAAACAATATAACATCCTCTCCTTCAGACATTTTCTCAATAAGCTCGGCCAATTGAACAGCATCCGATTCATTTAATGTTACAGCCAATGCTTTCCACTCTCTGTTTTCAATGAGTTCACGGAAATTAGTTTTAACTTCAATCATATTTTTGCTTACTTACATTCAAATGCATCAAAGGTAAGCAAAGGTTCACTATGATTTATATTTGCTAATCTACGGCCACATAGCAGTTCTCTGCGAAATAATTAATACTATTTACCCATACGCTCCCAAAATAGAGGGAATAATTGTAATTTCATTGCCTCAATCCGGATGCAGCAATTGTGTGGCGACACCGGATTAACCCGATAAATAAAATACAATCTTATAACTATGATAAAAAGAACATTACTCCTACTTACCACATTTCTGATTGCGCAGCAAATCTATTCCCAGAGCTTTAAAATCAACTCTCCCGACAATAACATCCAACTACAAGTTGTGGTTAATGACGTAATATCCTGGTCTGCTACTCTCAACGAGAGTATAATAATCAAAGAGTCCGAAATAGGAATGAATTTCTCTTCGGGGCAAGACTTTGGAACCAATTCCCGCGTTAAAGGTCATACAATAAAAGAGTTCACCTCGATAATCTACCCTGCCATACCGCATAAAGATGCTGAAATCAGCGATGAGTGTGTTCAACTGACGTTAACATTTAAGGAGAGATATCAGCTCAGATTCCGGGCATACAATGATGGTGTGGCATACCAGTTCGTGGATGAAAACAGTAGCGCCCGCAATGTTATGGCAGAGAAAATGTCATTAACATTTCCCGTAGGGACAAGATCCTTCTTCCCTAAAGAAGATGAGATGTATTCACATAATGAACGGTTCTATCTTAACAAATCATTAACTGAGATATCGTCGGATGAACTTTGCAGCCTGCCGGTGCTTTTTACTACGGATAACGCAAAAGTGTTGTTCACCGAGACAGCCCTTCACCATTATCCGGGAATGTTTTTGGAAGGCAATGGTAACACAACCCTGGATGCCATCTTCCCGAAATATGTCCTTGAAGCCATAGATGATGAAACTACAAGCCCCGATCGCAATCAAATCATCACCCGTGAAGCGGATTATATCGCAAAAGTATCAGGAAGCAGAGAGTATCCATGGCGGGTTTTTATAATCAGCGATGACGACCGTACATTTGTAGAGAGCAATCTTACCTTCCAGCTATCCAAACCTTTGGTCATCGAGAATACTGATTGGATAGAACCCGGTATGGTTGCATGGGACTGGTATAACGCCAATAATATCTACGGCGTTGACTTCAAATCAGGGCTGAATACAGCGACCTACAAATACTATATTGACTTTGCTTCAACCTTCGACATAGAATATGTAATACTTGACGAAGGGTGGACAAAATCAACCACCGAGATCCTGGATTTCAACCCTGCCATTGATGTACTTGAACTGATCAGATACGGCAAGCAGAAGGGTGTGGGCATCATTCTGTGGGTACTGTGGAAGCCACTGGACGCAAACCTTGAAAAGATACTTGAGACCTACAAAAATTGGGGTGCGAAAGGGATAAAAGTAGATTTTATGCAGCGCAGCGATCAATATATGGTC
This sequence comes from uncultured Bacteroidales bacterium, assembly GCA_964474455.1. GTDB lineage: Bacteria > Bacteroidota > Bacteroidia > Bacteroidales > BM520 > BM520. The sequence goes on along the minus strand of CAYYSU010000017.1, from coordinate 901 downwards.
AGCTCATACGAAAGGATCGCCAGAGAGTGTGCCGATCGTGAGATGTTGGTAGATTATCACGGATCCTTTAAGCCCTCGGGGCTAAGGCGAGCCTACCCTAATATTGTCAACTACGAAGGATTAAAGGGCGCCGAGAACAACAAATGGAGTAAAGATATCACTCCCGAGCACAATGTAACTATTCCTTTTATCCGCATGGCCGCCGGTCCGATGGACTACACCCCCGGCGCCATGAACAACAGCCACGAAGTAAATTACAACATCAGCTTTGAGCGCCCCGGGAGCTTAGGCACACGTGCCCACCAGGTGGCGATGTATGTCGTATATGAAGCGCCGCTACAGATGCTTTGCGAATCCCCTTCGAGATATTACAAGGAACGTGAGACCGTGGAATTCATAACACAGATCCCCACAACATGGGATGAGACGATCGTACTGCACGCAGCCATAGGAGACTATATCGCCGTGGCGCGGCGAAATGGCGACACATGGTATATCGGCGCAATGACAGACGGCACCCCCAGGGCGTTGGAGTTTGATCTCCATTTCCTTAATGCGGGCAGCCACAATATGGAGGTGTTTAAAGACGGCATCAATGCCAACCGTTTTGCCGAAGACTATAAAACAGAGACAACGAAAGTAACCCGTCACACACGAGTTACCGCCAACATGTGCCGCGGCGGCGGCTGGGCAGCGATAATCACAGTTGGAAGTGGTGATTGACGAGCTTCCGTTGTGAAAACATTTAAGCCACCTCGCCTTACAATGCGGGGTATTTTTTTGTCTTCGCAATAACGATATGTGAAAAATTGCAACTCACTTGATCAGATAATTAGGGTTATGAATCACATCGCAAATATGTGATTTGCTTTCAGTTATTATCTTTGTGATGAATTACAGC
>CAYYSU010000016.1:0-52202 GCA_964474455.1 uncultured Bacteroidales bacterium | reverse complement strand
TGCATGGAAAGAAGATACTGCGCCCAGTTTTGGAACACAGCACCGTTACCGCCATAAGTCACCAGCTCGTGCGGATGTTGCGCCACAGCATAATCCAGGTTGTTGGAGATCATAAGCATGATCGAAGCAGCCTGTTTCGACTTGTGTGGGAAGTCATTAATATTTCGAGCCTTAATAGTATAATCCGGGCGGAAGCGATACATATATATCCTTCCATAGGTATCCAGCTCTTGCTTAAACTCCTTCGCCAACACTTTATGATGCTTTGCCGGGAAGTAACGCAGCGCATTTCGCATTGCAAGCTGCTTCTCTTTAACAGTAAGAATATCTTTTCTCCGGGGAGCATGGTTGATCTCCGGGTCATGAGGTTTAAGTGTGGGCAACTCGTCAGGAATACCCTGTAAAATTGCTTGTTGAAAATCAGTTAGACTCATTATTTTGTATATTTGCTATTGATAATTATTGCTGCAAAATTACAAATAAATACAGATAATTATAATTAAATGAAATTCTTCAAAAGAATACTCACTTTAATAATATTTCTTTCCATTGTGGTTTCTGCTTTCGCAGATATCCCTCCCGGTTGGGATTTTACCATTTCGCCCTCCAGCCATCTCTTTGCTATCCCCGAGAGTGCCTGGCCCGTTATCAACAGCAACCCCATTGAGCCGGGGGACTATATAGGTGTTTTTTATGATGATGATGGCATCTCCAAATGCGGTGGAGCCATAGAGTGGCCTGCGGAAGGAGGAACAGTGCTCTTTGCATATGGCGATGATAATATTACCAGTGAAAAAGATGGCTTCGCATACCAGGAACCTATTCAGTGGCGCATCTATTCCTGGTCAATGCAAGTAGAGGTGATGGCTACGGTACAACTCGACACCACATACCCTACCCCGGGAAATGTCTTTATTCCCGAAGGCTTGTCAGGGGTTCTGAATATTGCCGGTGGTGGTTTTTATGTTTTTGCTTTCGCCGATGAGGACAATCTCTGCCAGGGATACTACACACAACTCCACGCAGAACCCGGAGGAGGCAGTGGAACATACTCTTTTGAATGGACATCAGAACCGCCCGGATTCACCTCCTCAGAGCAGAATCCATTTGTTCAGGTTAACGACACTACCACATACACCGTTACCGTCACCGATGGATCATTAATATGTAGTGATTACATAATAATTAACACTATTGCTCACCCCGAGGTAAATGCCGGCAATGACGACACCATCTGCAGGTGGCAGAACTTCAGCTGCAATGCGTCTTCATCAAACACACAATCAATTACCTGGTCCTCGACAGGAGACGGAACATTCAATTTTATACATAGCCCTACGGCGATATATACTCCCGGAACGGAGGATATGGAAAATGGAGGCACTCAGCTAATCCTTTCCGGCAATGCATTAAATCCTTGTGATATCGTTGACCGCGACACGGTAAATGTCACCATTATACCACCACCCTCAGCAATAGCCGGCGAGGATCAAACTGCTTGTGAAAACAGTGTTATACAACTCTCCGGTCAGGCTGAAAATTACAGCACCATAGAATGGATGACCCTGGGAAGTGGAACCTTCGCTGATCCCAATGCTCTAAACACAGTATATTATGCTGAAAATGTTGATGAAGAAAAAGAGATTACCATTATACTACAGGTGCTTGGAAATGCTCCCTGTGGTACCGCCTACGATGAATTGATCTTAACACTCTGTCCGGGTGCGAATAGTAACGCCGGGAGTGATGAAACCATCTGTGCTGATCAAACATTCATAACCAACGGCGAAGCGTCGCACTATACCTCCATTGAGTGGAGCAGTGCCGGTGACGGGTCATTCTCCAACATAAACACCTTAAACTCAGAATACTTCCCCGGAGGTGAAGATCTCAACAACGGTTCTGCATACCTAAAACTTTCGGCATTCCCTGCATCGCCATGCACCGAAGTAGCGACAGACAGCATACTTATTTCATTCCAGCCGCTGCCAGAAGTATTTGCAGGTTATGATCAGATTATTTGTGAGCTTGAGGATGTCTCTGTGTCAGGATATGCAGATCACACCTCATCAATATTGTGGCAAACATCAGGCGACGGTACATTTGTAAACCCATCATTGCTAGCTACGACATACACTCCTGGCAGCCAGGATTTACAAAATGAAAACGTTACGTTGACACTTCACGGAAGCGCGGTAACACCATGTAATACAGTAGTTCAGGATGAATTATCTGTGATATTCATCAAAGCTCCCGTTGCCAATGCAGGAGACGATGAGACGATTTGCAGTGGAGAGATTTTTACCACCTCAGGAAGCATTCAGAATACAATAGGTTGCATGTGGGCAAGCAACGGAACAGGATATTTTTCCGATTCAACGCTTCTGAATACAATATACCATCCATCACAAAGTGATTACAATAACGACCAGGTAACTCTTACTCTCACAGCCGCAGCAAACAGCGCCTGCGGAGCTCACAACGACGACATGACACTATCTTTCCATCCACTCCCCGAGGTTGATGCAGGAGAGAATCAGGTAATCCCTTTTGGCACATTCACTCAACTCAACGGAACTGTCACGGGAGGTAGTGGAGATTACACTCATCACTGGAAACCGGAAGACAAGATAATAGGACAAAACATCCTCAACCCTACTACTGTAAACCTGGAAAGCTCTGTACTTTTCACCCTCACATCAGAAGACAATAATACAGGCTGTGCAAATAGCGACAATATGACTGTTTTTGTAACGGGAGGTTCGCTGAGTGTTGATGTTAGTGCATCGCCACAGGAAGTCTGTCCGGGAGAAGAAATACAACTACAGGCAATACCCTCAGGGGGAGCAGGGGATTATACATTTCTATGGAGCTCTGTGCCTGCCGGCTTCTCATCCACATTGTCAAATCCGGTAGTAACACCTGTGGAAGGCACCACATATTATGTGGAAGTATCAGATGGATACAACCAAGTTACAGGTGATATTTATGTCACGGTACATGAAACTCCGGTGGTCTATGCAGGTACAGGTCAGGGCATCTTCCATGGCACCTCAACAGTCGTTTCCGGTACTGCCACCGGTGGCAGTGAAAGCTACTCCTGGCAGTGGAGCCCGGCAGCAATACTGATAAACCCTGATCAACAAGAGACACAAACGACGAAATTATACAGCAATTCAACCTTACACCTTACTGTCACCGACACACAAACAGGCTGTTCCGGCAACGACGACCTGTTCATAGAACTCACTACCGGCGAGCTCTCCGTTACACCTTACGCATCCCCACAGCAGTCATGCCCGGGAGAGACGGTACAGCTCTATGCCAATGCAGATGGCGGTGCAGAGGAGTACATATACGCATGGTTCTCGGAGCCACCGGGGTTTTTCAGTGATCAGGAGAACCCTCAGATTACGATAGAGGAACCGCTGCGACTGTGGGTTGAAGTGGACGACGGGTGGAACACCACTTCAGGATATACCGATGTGACTGTATTCCCGGAAAATCAGCTCTTTATTGAGACTTTCCCCAATGACACTGTCTGCGCCGGCGAAACAATAACACTAACCGTTTTCTCCTCTATGGATCCTGTTGGCTGGGTGTGGTCGCCGGGAGGAGAGACAACGCCAACAATAACAACAGACACTACGGGCATGGGTATTGGCACACATAATATTTCAGTAGAGGTTACTGATGTTAATGGATGTGTATCATCAAAAACAAAACAGATACATTTCGATATATGTATAGGATTTTTAGAAGAAGATGATGAAAAAACCTTTAGCATCTCGCCTAACCCTGCTGTGGGGCATTTCAGGATCACTGTTCCACAAGGATATTATCATGCAAGAATGGAGATAGTAAATATATCAGGAGTGGTAGTTTACACTAAAGACAACATCATTCACAACAGTGAAATAAAAACAGAAAATATTCACAGGGGAGTATATATGGTCAGGGTTTATAAGGAGGGATTGCAGCCAATAGCTTTGAAACTCATGGTTTATTAGAAAGTATCTCTGGTTTTTTTCACCATATTATACAGCAGGTCACGAGCCCTGAAGAGTTTTGCCTTCACTGTTCCCAGCGGAAGATCCATTTGTTCTGCAATCTCTTCGTATGAGAGCTCATCAAAATATCTCAGTTCCACCAATACCCGGTAGTGCGGTTTTAGTTTTTGCACAAAATCGCGTAGTATCTCCAATTTTTGATTACGAATAATCTCTTCTTCCGGATCGCGGATGTCGGCTTTCACATCTACTATTGGTTCATAATCTTGCTTATCGCCATGTACTTCATTAAGAGAGATAGTAAAAGCATGTTTTTTACGAATAAAATCGATACAGTTATTGGTGGCGATTTTAAACAACCAGGTAGAGAATGCGTAATCAGGAGAGTACTGCTCAATTTTCTTAAATGCTTTTCCAAATGCCTCAACAGCAAGATCTTCGGCTTCAATAGTGCTGTTGGTCATTTTCAGCATCATAAAATACAGAGTGTCATGGTAGTAATTCATCAGGGAGGAGTATGCTTTTTGATCTCCTGCTATGGCAGCCAGAACTAGGGAGTAGTCCCTTTGCGCTTTATTGGTCAATTTTCTATTTAACTCCATTTACCTGTTTTCGTTGTTCTGCTACTAAGCCATAAGTACGGGCCTATTAGAAGCACAAATATTTCTCCGATGAGCGAAGTTAATAATAAATTTTGTTCTTTCAGTTTTTTCATACTGTTTTTAAACAACAAAAGGTGTGATAATTCACGCAATAGGAACATCCCCAAAACAAAATACAGCATATAATTTGAAAACATCAATACGATAAAAAGCGCATAAAAAGCATACTGGAAAGTCATGAAAAATCCCATTAACAGTTTAGTAAGAAATCGATAGTAATGTGATCCCGTTTTCTGTCTCTGTTTTGCGTTAATCCATACTCTGAATTTCTGTTTTGGGAAAGAGATAATATGACTCTCGGGATGAATTTGTATAACTGTATTTTTTCTTCGTACAGCCCGGTTAATAAATTTCTCATCGTCACCGGCACGCATTTCATACATATCCATGAAGCTGTTTTGTTTCACAAAAAGCTCTTTTTTAAACGCAATATTCTTTATTGATCCGTTATAAGGAATCCCTCGTTTTGCGAACGACAAATATCTTATTGCATCATTCAAATGATCGCATCTTATCAGGTGATTAAGAAAACCCTGACCTTTTTCCAAACCGTTATAACCAAGCACCACCTTTGTTTTTGGGAAAAAAGATGACATCATTCGTCGTATCCAGTATGCTGAGGCGGGGCGGCAGTTGGCATCAGTTAGTATGATGGTATCGTATCTTGCAGATCGTATTCCGACAGATTGCGGAAATTTCTTGCCCTTAAAAAAATTCAAATCACTGTTCATGTGTATCACCTGCAGGTTGTCGTACTGCCGGGCTATGGAATCAAGGAGCAGGTCACTTTCATCATCAGATTTATCATTTACAACGATCACCTCAAGTGTATGATACTTTTGATCCAGGATATGCGGCAGGTTGCGTTGCAGGTTATAATATTCATCTTTAGCACAAATCACCACACTCACCCCACCAGTATTTTCGTTTACACACGATTGCCTGTGGAATGCCACTCCAGAGTAGAATATCCAATAGTATATCAATTGAAAAAACACACTCAATGCAAACAAGCCAAAGAGGCTGAAAAGAATGGGATCCTGATGAAATAGTTCTAATATCATGAAAATAGGCACTTGAAGGCAAAAATATCTATTCTTAGGTTAATAAAGATTATCTTTGAAAACTTTTTTAAACAAAATTTTTGTTAGTATTAAGAAATCAGAACAAATGATTCACAAAGGCATGAACTTCAGCTTACAAGCTAAAGACCCCGTAGGAAAAGCCAGAGCCGGAACACTAGAGACAGATCATGGAACGATACACACTCCTATTTTTATGCCTGTGGGAACTGCCGGAACAGTAAAAGCCATACATCAGCGCGACATTTATGACGACATCAAAGCGCAGATTATTCTTGGCAACACATACCATTTGTATCTTCGACCGGGGCTGGACATCCTACACAAAGCCGGAGGTCTGCACAAATTTAATGGCTGGAGCAGACCCATCCTTACCGACAGCGGCGGATTTCAGGTGTACTCCCTTTCAGCTATGAGAAAACTTTCTGAAGAGGGCGTAAAGTTCCAATCGCATATCGATGGCAGCAGACACTTCTTCACGCCGGAAATAGTAATGGATATCGAAAGAACAATAGGTGCTGATATCATAATGGCTTTCGATGAGTGTACGCCATATCCCTGTGAGTATGAGTATGCTAAAAATTCCATGGGACTGACACACCGATGGCTGGAACGCTGCGTAAAGCAATTCAATGAGACAGAGCCCATGTACGGATATCACCAGGCTCTGTTTCCCATTGTACAAGGCAGCACTTACCGCGATCTAAGAATTCAATCGGCAGAGTTTATCGCCGGCCAGGGAGCAGAAGGTAATGCCATTGGCGGATTAGCAGTTGGCGAACCTGCGGAGATGATGTACGAAATGATAGATCTCGTAAACGGAATTCTACCTCTCGACAAACCCCGGTATCTCATGGGTGTTGGAACGCCGGTAAATATTCTGGAAAGTATAGACCTGGGAATAGATATGTTCGACTGTGTGATGCCCACAAGAAACGGCCGCAACGGAATGCTCTTCACCGACGAAGGCATCATAAACATCAAAAATAAAAAATGGGAGGATGACTTCTCCCCCATCGACAGCAATGGAGTAAGTTTCGTTGACACACAATATTCACGTGCCTATTTACGTCATCTCTTTGTTGCCGGAGAGCGACTGGGGCCAATGATCGCCAGCTTGCACAACCTCGCATTCTATCTGGAATTGGTGACTCAGGCTCGGAAACACATCATCGACGGCGACTTTAAAAGCTGGAAAAACATGATGATTCCCAAGCTGTCGAACAGGATATGATTTTATTTAATTGATGAATGAAGAAAATTGACAGATACATAATCAGCAAGTTCCTAGGGACATTTTTCTACGCAATATCACTCCTGATTGTGGTAGTGATTATTTTCGATGTATCGGAAAAGGTAGATGACTTCCTGGATAACAGTGCTCCATTAAAAGCAATTATTTTCGATTATTATTTCAACTTTATACCCTATTTTGTTAATCTGTTCCTATATCTGTTCACCTTTATCTCAGTAATATTCTTCACTTCCAAGCTGGCATCCAACACAGAGATTATTGCCATACTTAGTAGCGGTGTCTCCTTTAAAAGAATGCTGAGGCCATATATTATCTCTGCACTTTTACTCACTCTAATGTCGCTGGCATTATCAAATTTTGTTATCCCCCGCACCAATGTAAAGCTTGTGGAGTTTGAAAAAAATTATCTCCATACGCCGAGAAAGGATCGAGCCAACGACATACATATGCAGGCAGATAATGAGACATATTACTATATAAAAAGTTTCAACGCCAGGATCAACGAGGGCAAGGACTTCACCTTTGAGAAAGCAAATACTAATGATGGTTTATATTATCGTCTTAATGCTGATAAGATAATATTCAATCCCGAAACAGAGATCTGGACCCTCGTAGACTACAAGATCCGACATATAACTGAAAAAAGGGAGTATATCTACAAAGGCACAAAGTTGGACACCACCCTGATGTTAAGGCCCATAGATTTCACTGTTGTTATCGAAGATATGAAGATAATGAACTATTGGGAGCTACGTGATTTTATTGTTAAGGAGAAGAAAAAGGGGGTGCGAAACATGAAAAAATTCGAGGTTGAACAGCATCAGCGTATTTCATTCTCTTTTGCTACTGTAATTCTCACATTACTGGGTGTTTCTCTCTCCAGTCGTAAGGTAAGAGGAGGAATTGGGATGCACCTTGGCATCGGCATCGCCCTTACCTTTGGTTTTATCCTCTTCATGCAGATAAGCACTGTATTTGCAACCAATGGCAGTCTCTCGCCATTGCTGGCGGCATGGTTGCCCAACATTGTTTATGCTTTTATAGCATTATTCCTGCTCTACAAAGCACCGAAGTAACAGCTATTCATGCCACACAAAGCATCTTGGGAATAAAGATTCAATATCCCCGGGAACGTCACGGAAAAATCCAAATAATGCTGATCCACTCCCAGACATAGAAGCGTATATGGCACCCAAACCATACAACTCATCCTTAATATTTTTTATTGGGGGATGTTTTACCAAGAGATTCGCTTCAAAATCATTTATAAACACCTCGCGCCATTTTTGCGGTTCGAGAGACAAAAACGCCCTAAACGACGGACTCTCTGAATCAGGTGTTACTCCGGAGTAGGCCTCTGCAGTAGATACATGAATATCAGGTTTTACAATTACTGTTTTAAGGTTCTTCATTCCCGGGAGATCTATCGCACTGAGATCACCACCCTTTCCTTCTCCCAGCATAGGGGTGTTTTCGATAAAGAACGGGCAATCGCTGCCAAGAGTTGCGGCATGTGCTTTCATCTGTTCTTTGCTAAGGTTCAATTCAAAGATCCTGTTCATAACAGAGATGGTAAAAGATGCATCCGCAGAGCCACCTCCCAGCCCCGCGCCCATAGGTATCGCCTTATGAAGATGAATATTCACTCCGGGAAGGTCATACTCGTTCTGCATCATAGCTGCCGCCATATACGTCAGGTTTTTCTCAACAGGAACATCCACAACAAGACCCGTAACCTTCAGGGCGTTATTCTTCCTTTTAGATGGTACGATCTCAAGAATATCCTTCAGCCCAACGGGAAGAAATATCGTTTCTATATTATGAAATCCATCACCTCGACGACTACGAATCTTCAACCCCAGGTTTATCTTGGCATTAGGAAATACAATCATATCACCGCATTTAAAATCAAAGTAAAAGTAAGAATAATGTAATAAATAACCCCTATCTTTGGTGATTTAAATATAAAATATGGCATTTGTAAATTCACTTGTCTCCTGGTTTACACTCAAGAGACTCCATCAGATAGAGCTATTCCTTAAGTATCCTGCTGACGTACAGATGGAATGGTTTAATGCCCTGATCACAAAATCACGTGATACAGAATGGGGCCAAAAGTACGATTACAGATCTATTGAGAGCTACGAAACTTTTCGTAATCGTATTCCTCTAAATCAATACGAAGATCTTAAGCCTTACATCGACAGAATGTTGCAGGGCGAACAGAATCTCCTGTGGCCCACGCAGATAAAGTGGTTTTCTAAATCCTCCGGAACCACATCCAGCAAGAGTAAGATTATTCCTGTAAGCCAGGAAGCGCTGGAGGATTGTCACTATCAAGGCGGAAAGGATTTAATTGCTATCTTTCTCCAGCTATACCCTGATTCCAACATCTTTTCCGGCCGACAGCTTGCCATCGGCGGTAGTCATCGTGTCTCTGAAATCAATAATGAGACGTTTTTAATTGGTGATGTTTCGGCAATTCTTATAGATCATCTCCCTGCCTGGGCCGAACTCCTCCGCGTTCCGGGATCAGAAATCGCTCTTATGGAAGAGTGGGAGGCCAAATTAGAAAAAATGGCCCAAACGACGAAAGATCATAATGTGGTAAGCCTCTCCGGAGTGCCCTCATGGATGCTGCTGCTACTAAATAGGATACTGGAAATTACAGGAAAAGACAATATCAAAGAGGTGTGGCCAGAGCTGAGTGTATTCTTCCACGGGGGAGTGAATTTTGCTCCCTATGAGCAGCAATACAAAGATATTATCCCCGGCGATATGACATACATCGAGACCTACAACGCCAGCGAAGGATTCTTCGGAATACAGGATCAGAAAAACAGCAAGGATATGCTGCTCATGCTTGACTATGGCATCTTCTATGAATTTATTCCTATGGAAGAGTTGGAGAGTGACAACCCCAAAACAATTCCTTTGTGGGAGGTGGAGAAAAACACAAACTACGCCATGGTAATAACTACCAATGCCGGATTGTGGCGATATATGATCGGCGATACAGTGAAGTTTACATCGCTCCAGCCATACAGAATACGTATCTCTGGAAGGACAAAGAATTTTATTAACTCGGTGGGTGAAGAGCTGATGGTGGAAAACTCCGACAAAGCTATTACGAAAGCCTGTGAAAAAACCGGGGCAGTAGTATTGGAATATACCGCAGCACCAATATATGTTACCAACAAGGAAAATGGTGGTCATGAGTGGATTATTGAGTTTAGCAAAAAGCCTGAAAGCATGGAGTATTTTACTGAAATCCTTGACAATGCCCTTAAAGCCACAAACTCCGACTATGAAGCCAAGCGTTATCACAACTTGATATTACGAGCTCCGATTATTCACGCTGCTCCGGAAGGAACATTTTACAATTGGCTAAAAAAACTCAAAAAACTCGGAGGACAGAATAAAGTGCCCCGACTTAGTAATAACAGAGTCATTATAGAAGAGCTCCTGGAAATTATGACATAAAATTTTCATGCTACACATAAACTGAAATGAGCATTTTTTTCTAACTTAGTCAAAAAAACAAATACTATGCATATAGCCGTAGCCGGAAACATAGGCTCAGGAAAAACAACCCTCACAACACTCCTCTCAAAGCACTTTGGATGGGAACCTCATTTTGAAGACGTTGACACCAACCCTTATTTGGAAAGTTTTTATGAAGATATGCAGCGCTGGTCTTTCAATCTGCAGGTCTATTTTTTAAATAGCCGCTTCCGACAGATAATAAATATTCGCAAAAGCGGAAAAACAGTTATTCAGGATCGCACCATATACGAGGATGCACATATTTTTGCTCCTAACCTGCACGCAATGAACCTCATGACATCGCGCGACTTCGACAACTACAAGTCGCTATTTGATCTTATGAGTACTTTTATCCAGCCGCCGGATTTGCTGATATACCTCAGAGCTACTGTGCCTACACTGGTAAAACAGATACAGCAACGCGGCCGGGAATATGAAGAGTCGATACGTATTGATTACCTCAAAAGCCTCAATGGAAGATATGAGGACTGGATCGCCACATACAAAAAAGGCAAACTTCTGATTATCGATGTTGACAACATTGACTTCGCCGACAACCCTGAAGATCTGGGTTCCGTCATCGACAAAATCAACGCTGAGCTACACGGACTGTTTTAACAGACACTATGAAGATACTAGGAGTTATTCCGGCGCGCTACGCCTCAACCCGTTTCCCTGGCAAACCCCTCGTGGACATCAACGGCAAAAGTATGGTGATGCGGGTTTTTGAGCAGGCATCAAAATGCCGTGAGTTGGCGAAGGTAGTTGTTGCCACCGACGATCAGCGCATCTTCGACCATGTAACAGAGCATGGGGGAGTCGTTGTAATGACAGGAAATCAACATCCAAGCGGCACCGACAGATGCCTGGAAGCATTAACCATTGCCGAAAAAAAAGAATACTTCGACGCCGTGATAAACATCCAGGGAGACGAACCATTTATCAACCCACAGCAGATATCTCAACTTGCCGGAGTGCTTCAAAGTTCTGACGATGTGCACATTGCCACACTGATAAAAAAAACCACAAAAAAAGAGGAACTTTCCGATCCTGACACCGTAAAAGCCGTAACCGATATTTCAGGTCGTGCAATGTATTTCAGCCGTGCTCCCATCCCCTTTCACAGGGATAAAAATGCAGAAACTACTACTTTTACACATGTAGGAATTTACGGCTACCGCACCAATATTCTCAGAGAGATTGCTGCTCTGCCACCTGCACCACCCGAGATGACGGAGAAGCTGGAACAGCTGAGGTGGCTTTACAACGGATATACCATACATACTGCTGTAACAGCCTTTGAATCAATAGGCATCGACACGCCAGACGATTTATCAAAACTTATAAACAACGGTTGATGAATTGATTAAGGTGTTGTATATTTGTTGTTTGATGCCAATAAAAGGAATAAACAGATTATGAATATAGCACCTGCAATAATTGATCTTCTTTACCTTCACGATTGCGTGATCATCCCCAACTTTGGAGGTTTTTTGTTGAATTATACCTCAGCATCAATACATCCTGTCACCCATACTTTTGCTCCACCATCAAAAACGTTGGCCTTTAACAGCAACCTGGTCGTTAATGACGGTCTTCTGGCAAACCACATCTCCCGCAAATCAAGAATCTCCTACGATGCTGCCTTGAAGGAGATCAACGCATGGGTCAGAGAGATGCACGCAAAACTACAACAAGGGGAATTCGTAAAAATTGAAGATGCAGGAAGCTTTATCCTTAACAGGGAGGGCAACCTGCAGTTCACTCCCGATGAAAGCGTCAACTATTACGGCAACTCCTTTGGGCTGGGCACCTTCTCCTCCCCGGCTATCATTAGAACAAGAGTTACCAAAGATAAGAGCCCTGCGGAGCCTGTTATCATTCCTGTCACACAGCGTTCACGATTCCTTCAGCTGCGACGCGTGGCAGCTATTTTCCTGCCGGTAGCAATTATTGCGGGCGCCATGCTGGTGAGCTTACTGAATACTAACAAAAGCCCCAACGACAAAATCAGCTACAGTGGAGTTCTTGTTTCGTGTAACCGTGGTGCCACGACAGTGGAGAATCAATCAGAAAACCAGTTGATACACGTTGAAGAAGTGCCTGCAGATACCACATCAATGGCGGAAAACGCTCCTGACACTACAGTTTATGTAGAAAAAATGGAACTGCCTCCCGGGAAAAGTTTCAATGATCCGTCACGAAGCTTCCACTCCAAGTTTAAAGCTCCCGACACTCCGGAAAAACGCTATTACATTATCATTGGATCTTTCAACACACTGAAAGCTGCTGAACAAAAAGTTGAAGAACTCAGAATAAACTACTACGAAGACTCCTTTGTGGTAAGCACAAGCAAAATAGGGACATATCGCGTGAGTGCCGTGTCGTATTTTGGTTTTGATAAAGCTAAAATTCAGCTCGCGACAGTTAAAAAGCAGCTTAATGCAGATGCCTGGATATTGCACATGTAGATAGTTTTCCTTTACCTTTGCCACCATTATTTTTGATAATAAAGCACAGCATAGTATTTTTATGCCTGGTTACTAGCGCTTTCTTATCATATAAAAATTATAAAATCTATTCCTACAGTTCAAAAAACAGTGGATACAGTGAAAAAGAAAAAGGAGCACTTTGAAGAGAATAAAACCTTTAAACATCTGTTTCAGCCCACATATTATGAAATAAAAGATGGCTACAAGATGAAAGGCAAGTGGAGCGATTACTTTAATAACAACAACCCCGTCGTTCTGGAGCTGGGATGCGGCAAAGGAGAATATACCGTAGAGCTGGCAAGGAAGTACGCCGACAAAAACTTCATCGGCATCGACCTGAAAGGCGCTCGGTTGTGGCGCGGCTGTAAGACAGTGCAGGTAGACAAGATCACTAATGTGGCATTTATTCGCTCCGCAGGAGAGTTCCTGGAATACATGTTCGCGCAGGAAGAGATCTCAGAGATATGGATTACATTTCCGGAGCCACACCCGCAGAAAGCCAAATCTAAAAAACGATTTACCTCGCCACACTTCAACCAGCGTTTTAAGAATATACTTAGAAAAGACGGTATCATACATCTAAAAACTGACGACCTGCCTTTTTACAACTTCACGTTGGAAACAATAGCAGAAGAGCAACACAAACTACAGGTGAAATACGACAACCTATATGCAGAAAATCCTGACGAGGAGGTAACAGAGATACAAACCTATTACGAAAACCTATGGCTGCGTGAAGGGCGAACCATTATGTACCTGCGCTACAACCTTAATCCTTCATTTTTTGAGGAACCATACAAAATAACCACCAATATTAACACCCCGAATTACCACTACCAACAGGAAGGAGAATAAACACAACCCACAAGTATTGCGAAACCATATATGTATTATTCATTGTGAGACACTAAAAAAATCGAAATTCCCAACTCTTTCCAATATTAAACAATATTTTTGTCCAATGAAGATTTTAGTTATAGAGGACGAAGCAGAATTGCGTGATACCATAAAAGAATCACTGGAAAAAGAACAATATATTGTGGAGACGGCAGCTGATTATAGTGCAGCCTACGAAAAAATCTCACTTTATAATTACGATTGTATCTTGCTGGACATTATGTTACCGGACGGAAGCGGATTAGATATTCTTGAAGAATTAAAGAAAATAGAAAAATCTGAAAACGTAATTATCATTTCAGCAAAAAACTCGTTGGACGACAAGATTAATGGATTGGCCTTGGGTGCCGACGATTATCTAACCAAGCCATTTCATATAGCAGAGCTGAATGCTCGAATAAAAGCTGTTTTACGGAGGAACAAATTAGATGGCAAAAACTATATTGAAGTTGGAAATATTGTTTTAGACATTGAGGAAAGGAGACTAACCATAGATGGGGGAAATGTTCATTTGAATAGAAAGGAATTTGATATACTCAAATATTTTTTACTCAATAAAAACCGCCTTATTACAAAAACAGCTTTAGCCGAATACGTGTGGGGCGATCATATAGATCAAGCCGATAACTTTGACTTTATATACTACCAAATCAAAAATTTACGAAAAAAATTAGACGACTCTAATACCGATATCGTAATAGAAACTATTTATGGAGTGGGTTATAAATTGTCTGAAAAATGAAACTACTAAACCGCTCACTACTCTATCTTTCACTTGCCTTTTTAGTTATTCTTGGCATTTGGTCTGTGGTGTTTTATGTGAATCTAAAAGATGAAATTCGGGATAGTATTGATGATGGCTTAGATAATAACAGGTTGTTGATTCTTCAAAAAGTGAAGACCGATTCCACACTGCTTTTGCAGAACGAATTTGGAGGCAATAACTTTAAAATTCATCCTGTTTCAAAACAAATTGCGTTTACATTTAACGATACGTATAAAGACACCTTAATGTATCGGCAAAATGAAGATGACTTAGAACCCGTCCGCATTTTACACTCTGCATTCGAACACCAGGATAAGTACTATAAATTAGCTGTGATTTCATCATTAGTGGAAGAAGACGATCTAATTGAAGATTCTTTTTGGAGTGTTTTTTGGCTGTTTATTATCTTGATTACCAGCATCATTATCATCAATAATGTGGTATTACGAAAAGTTTGGAATCCCTTTTATGATATTTTGAAACAACTAAAATCCTACCGATTAGATAAGGATGAAACGCACAAAAATATTGCCACAAAGACTAAAGAGTTTATCCAACTACAAGATGCTTCGAATGCATTAATTTGCCACTCAAAAGAAGCATACACCTCACAAAAACAGTTTACCGAAAATGCTTCTCACGAGCTTCAAACGCCGATTGCCATAATTATTAACAAGTTAGAACTGTTATTGGAATCAAAAGATCTCAAAGAGACGGAAGCTCAAACTATTGCACAGGTGATAAACATTGCCGACAGACTAAAGAGATTAAATAACTCATTGCTGCTATTGGCAAAGATTGAGAACAAGCAGTTTTTGGAACAACAATCAGTTTCAATAAATGAAATAGCAAAAGAACTTCTGTCGAACTACCAGGAATTGGCCGATTTTAAAAATATTGAGATTAACGTCATAGAATCCGATAATTTATATGTGCATATGAACGCTTCACTGGCTGATATGCTCATTTCAAATTTGATTAAGAACTCCATTTTCCATAATAAAAGTGATGGGATAATAACCATAAAAATCACAAAACAGCAGTTTATAATCAATAATACAGGCAGCTCATCGGCACTCGACCCTAAAACTATTTTTAATCGTTTTGAAAAAGATCAAACCAAAAGTCAGAGCACCGGGCTCGGGTTGGCGGTTTGTAAAGCTATCTGCAACTCATACGGCATTACCTTGACCTATGATTTTGTGGAAAAAGAACACTGTTTTGCGATAAATTTCAACTAGAGTATCACATCTGTTTAAATTCCAACTTCTTTCCAGAATTGACTTCTATTTTTGCATTATAATTAATTAAAAACATACAAATATGAAGACAAAAGCATTTCAAGTACTGGCAATATTAGTTTTATCCACAGGGACCATTTTCGCCCAAGATATACCGGAAAGTCAAGTACCATCAATTATCGTAAATAGCTTTAAAACGGAATTCCCGAAAGCAACGGATGTAGAATGGGAACGAGAAGGCGAGCAATACAGTGTGGAATTTGAAATCGGATGGTTTACCGATTATGAGGCTTGGTTTACTAAATCAGGCAAACTATTAAAATTTGAAAAAGATATTTCTGCGAGAGATTTGCCAAAAGAGATAAAGGGTGCCATTAAAACCCAATACAAAGGATATCGTATAGACGACGTGAAAAAAATTATCGAAAACGGCGTAGAGACCTACAAAGTAGAAATTGAAAAAGGAAACGATGAACGAGATCTTCTGTTTTCAAAAGACGGAATATTAATCTAAAAAAAACAACATCATAAAAACAACATCATGAAAACAACAATAAAAATATCAGTAGTAGCAATCCTTGCAGTTTTAACAATTTTCACCTCATGCGATAGCAATGATGACGACTATGTAAAAGACATTATTTTAACTGACTCTGAAATTCCATCAGAAATAAAAGCCTATATTTCGACATATTTTCCTGAAAACACAATTATTCGTGCGGAAAAAGACAACGACTTCAATGATATAACTTACGATATCTATTTGAGTGGAAGCTTTAATTTAGAATTTGACTTCGAGTTTAATATTATAGAAATTGATGGAGTAACAGAACTGCCGAATTCAGTAATTCCGCAACCCATACTTGATTATGTTTCTCAAAATTACCCCAACAACTTCATTACTGATTGGGAACTAGAATACAACCATCAACAGATTGAGTTAAATAACGACATAGAGTTGGAGTTTGAGTTAAACGGAAATTTTATCCGAGTTGATAATGACTAAAAAGGCCTAATAATGTACTTGATTACAACACAATCGCCAGCCTGTGGACTTTATAACATGTGTATAAAATCTCTGCATCGGCGCTTGTGTTGTATCAGGTACAAAGGAGACAGACCGACCTTTACTCGTCGCTATTAATGTTTTTGCAAGAAATATTAATGCATAACATAAAATCCCTACTCTTTTATATAATTATGCGGATATCTTGCCATACGATTTTGAAACGTTAACACAGATTCTTTTACCACTAGACCATCAAGAACATTTATCGCTTTTTGAATAGTACTACTCTTCATCCAACTTTCACGACCTTCTAAAACCGTTGGCACATAAACAATTAGAGCAGCAGATATGGATCTTGAAGCACTTTCCCAAAGATAACTCGGCGTATGATCTACCGCATAATAATGTACTTTGTCGATATCCAGGATTGGATTTTGAAAAGTCGTAGGTCGTGCAAAATAGAACCCCATACCTTCGTCGCAACTAACATCAATAATCAGACAACCCGGTTTTAAGCTATTTTTTTCATTTTCAGTAACAAAATTTATGGGATTATCTGTATCCTGATACACACCATTAATAATAATTTCTGATTCACGGATTAAATCCAGCAGAGGCCTTACGGTGCCATCATGTTCTACTGTTACAAGTCTGGCCTCATTAGCTCTGCCTTCACGGATACGAACATAATGAACATCCAGGATCTCTTCACGCACCTCATGATCCGGTCGCTGAATACAAATAGTTATATCTCTAAAACCATGAGCTTTAAGTGCATATATAGCACCTCGGCTAACGGCGCCAAAACTAAAAATAATTGTTTTACGCTGGTTTCCATAGTGACCATCAATACCTTTTAGCTGTAAGGCATGTAAAACCGCACAATAGCCTGCCATTTCATTGTTTTTATAAAATGTGTGCCTACGCATTTGCCCATCGGGAGACCAAATATACATATCCTCGAAGGCAATAAGTGTTAATTTTCGATCTATTGCAGTTTGTGTGATATCCTCTTGCTGTGCGCAGTGTGGGTAACCCCAAATGAAACCTCCTTCACGTATCTCTTGCAAATCGGACAATACAGGTTTGGGGATGATCACAGAGCCTAAATCGGATAGCAACTCCTTACGAGAAGCGACGCCACCTGCGTGAGAAACAAAAAAGGCATCATCTAAGCCAAAAGGCAAACCATAACCTTTTTCAAAAATTAACTGTTTACGATTATCTTTTGAAAGTCGCATCAGATGATCAGGATGTATAGGAACACGCCTTTCATCTTTTTTCTTTGAAGTACCAATAACTCCTAATATGATTTTTTTCATAAGTTCTTATTTATAAATATTACTGTAAAGGAAAATAATTTCAGCCCTGCTAAAAAAATCAAAGAGTAATCATTTGCCGGTGTGTGAGGTTATACTGTTAAAGCAGCAAGTAAAAAATGATTGATTGTAATCATATGTGGGATTGAACATTCGTAAAGATAATCATTTTTCTAAGACAAACATAAATATTAAATTTTTATAATAATTTGATTAAAAAAAATCAACCCACAGCCGATCAAAAAAACAGGAATTCCACCACTACACATATACATACCCTTTTTATTTGTAGTTTTGCGCGAAGAGTGAAATTGGAACCGGCATAGGCTCACGCTCAGACCATAAACTCACATAGGGAAAAAAACAGTTATGATAGTAATTATTTAAAAGGGTTGCAAACCGCTTCATTATACTTTTAACATAAAAAGGTAAATGCCACGATTATGAATGAACGGAAAGGCTGCTATTTTGTATTCTTACCGACAAGTGCAAGGCAAAAAGCTCTATCAGAGTTCGATATTATGTTTATAGATTTACATTTGAGCCAGTTTTCATAGAAACAAATGATATGAATAATATTTTTAAACCGAAGTTTTTCTCGCTCTTAAAATCAGGCCTGGATAAAAAGCAAATATCAAGTGACATTCTATCAGGAATTGTAGTTGGAATAGTAGCACTACCATTGGCAATAGCTTTTGCTGTGGCCTCAGGTGTGTCTCCGGAGAAAGGTATAATAACAGCAATTATTGCAGGGTTCATTATCTCCCTATTGGGAGGAAGCCGGGTTCAGATTGGCGGACCAACAGGCGCATTCATAATAATCGTGTACGGCATTATTGAACAATACGGTATCAATGGCCTTATGATCTCAACAATAATTGCCGGCGTATTCCTTGTTATTTTTGGTTTATTGAAACTGGGTTCTTTATTAAAATATTTCCCTCATTCATTAGTCGTTGGGTTTACAAGTGGGATCGCTCTGGTGATTTTTTCAACACAAATCAAAGACGCACTGGGATTACCAATTGATAAAGTTCCTGCTGCATTTCACGAAAAATGGATGCTCTATTTTGCCAATATAGGTAATATAAGTTGGGTAGCACTCTCATTGACTGTAGCGGCTATTCTGATTACTGTTTATGCAAAAAAAATAACATCTAAAATACCTGGTTCCTTTATAGCCATTATTGTAATAACACTTATGGCTCAAGTATTTAATCTAGAAGTTGCAACTATAGAAACATTTTTCGGCTCAATTCCAAATAAATTTAGCTTTACCATTCCCGAATTTCAATTTAACGAGTTGCAAAACTATATATCCCCTGCCATTACTATCGCATTGTTGGGTGGAATTGAATCATTACTATCGGCGGTAGTTTCCGACGGTATGATAGGTGGTAAGCATCGCTCGAACACGGAATTGATAGCCCAGGGTATTGCAAATATCGTAACCCCTTTCTTTGGCGGCATTCCTGCAACCGGAGCTATAGCACGTACGGCAACAAATGTAAAAAATGGCGGAAGAACACCCATTTCGGGAATGGTACATTCAGTTACATTACTCCTAATAATGCTGTTTCTTGGAAAATGGGCGAAACTAATACCAATGTCATGTTTAGCAGGTATATTGATTGTTGTAGCATATAATATGAGCGAATGGAGATCCTTTATCTCCATCCTGAAAGGATCATATTTTGATGTTCTAATTCTGCTTACTACATTCTTCCTGACAGTATTCTACGATCTAACATTGGCAATTCAAATTGGTGTTCTGCTTTCTGCCATTCTATTCATGAAGAGAATGTCAGACATAAGTGAAAAAAGAATTGACAATATTATTGATAGCGATCTAATCGAAAACTATTCTGATCTTCCTAAAGGATTAAATATATATGAAATTAGCGGACCTCTGTTTTTTGCCTCAGCAAGAAGGTATTCGGAAGCAATAGAAGAGATAGGATTAGAATGCAAGGTTTTAATTATCAGGATGCGACATGTCTCCTTCGTAGACCAAACGGGAATGCAAAACCTGAAGGATACTATTAAAATATTGAGAAGTAAAAAAATTACAATCATTTTATCGGGAGTAAGTCAGGAAATTGAAAAAGATTTTAAAAAATACGAAGTAACCAAACTGATTTATAAAGATTTAATCTTTGACAATTTCAGCAATGCAACTCAAAAGGCACGCAAAATAATAGAAGATTCGCAACACGTCGGATAGGTTACGCTGATAATCAGAATCCGGGGCGTGTTTTGAACACTACCAATGGTGTTGCGTTTATATATAGGAATGGCAGCACAAATACGAATAAAGAAAATATAATGATGAAGCGAGCTCAAGTTTCAAAGGCCACATAATTATATCGTCAGCTATATCGTCAGCTTCCATCAGCAAAATTATTTGCACATCTCAAAAATTTAATTATTATAGTTTCGTAATAATGCATTAACTCAAAAAAAGATTTTTTATGGTTGAAACAAAAGTTTTTAATCCAACAAACAAACCAAATTTAATAGAGAAACAAAATGTGATAGATTTCCTGTTCAACAATTTACAGGAATATGGTGATCCAAAACCAGACATCACAAAAGCTATTGACTACGCATTAAAAGAGACAGAATCTTTTGGCGGATTTATCTTAGTTTCATATTTCGAAAATGATATTACAGGCGCGGTAGTAGTTAACCAGACAGGAATGAAGGATTATATTCCGGAAAACATCTTAGTTTATATCGCGGTTCACAAAGATCACAGAGGCAAAGGAATAGGAAAAATATTGATGAGTAAAGCCATTGATTTTGCGGATGGAAATATCGCATTACATGTTGAGCCGGAAAACCCGGCAAGATACTTATATGAAAAAGTAGGATTTAGTAGCAAATATATTGAAATGAGATATAAAAAGGAGAAGTAATGGCATTTATTACACTAGATGTAAAAAAACTAAAATCAAACTTTGATTACCTGAATACACTTTTTAAAAAAAACAGCATTGAATGGTCAATAGTTTCAAAAGTGCTGAGTGGCAACAAACTATTTCTATCAGAATTATTGAAATTTGATATAAAGCAGGTATGCGACTCCCGGGTGTCGAACTTAAAAGAGATAAAATCAATAAACCCTAAAATAGAAACTATTTATATTAAACCACCTGCAAAACGAGCAATATCAGGTGTCGTTAAGTATGCGGATATTAGTATGAATACGCAATATGAAACAATAAAGCTATTATCAAGGGAAGCCAAAAAGCAAAACAAGGTTCATAAGATTATTATTATGATTGAACTCGGCGAACTTAGGGAGGGCGTTTTAGGTGAAGATTTTATCGATTTCTATGAAAGTATTTTTAAATTAGAAAAAATACAAGTTGTGGGAATTGGAGCAAATTTATCTTGCTTATATGGTGTTTTGCCAAATAACGATAAATTAATTCAATTAAGTTTATATGAGCAGCTGATAGAAGCAAAATTCAACAAACAGATACCTTATGTTTCTGGAGGTTCTTCAGTTACAATTCCATTAATATTTCAAAATCTTTTACCAAGAGGGATCAATCATTTTCGGGTAGGAGAAACACTATTTCTGGGAACAGATGTTTATAACAACAGAAAAATTAAAAAGATGCATTCTGACGTATTTAGTTTGTATTCAGAAATAATTGAATTAATTGAAAAACCTGTTGTTCCAATGGGCGAATTGGGAACAAATGTTGAAGGTGAGAGTTACCAATTTGATCACTCCAATATAGGAGAAACGTCATATAGAGCAATTATTGACTTGGGGCTTCTTGATGTGGAGACAGATCATGTTGAGTTGGTTGACAAAAGTTTAAAACTTGCTGGCGCGAGTTCAGATATGATAGTAATAGACTTGGACAAAAACAAAAAGAAATATAAAGTCGGCGACCTCATAGAATTCAAGCTAGATTATATGGGCATGCTTAGGATAATGAACTCTAGATATATTGAGAAGAAAATAATCAACAGCAACTGATGATAACGTGTTGTGGCTATTGATTTTTCAAACTGCAGAGGTAATCCGATGATAAAACACTCCCGCAAACCTTCTCGCTGTGGGACAAATAACGTCAAAATTTAAAGTATAATAATAGGATTTAATAGGATCTGCATAGTGAAGGTTTTGTATCTTTGCAAAAATAATTCATCATGAAGAACCCCGTAAAAAAAGTAGCTGCTATCCATGATCTCTCAGGATATGGTCGCTCTTCTCTCACTGTTGTTATGCCAATACTCTCATCAATGGGAATTTACGTTTGTCCAATGCCCACGGCAATACTCTCCACCAACAGTTGTTTTCCCGGGTTTCATTTTGCTGATATGACGGAACACATGACTCCCATAATGAACCACTGGAAGGCTCTTGACTTGCACTTTGATGGTATCTACAGTGGATTTTTGGGTTCGCCCCAGCAGGCAGGAATAGTAATGGATATGATCCGCGACTTCAGCAATCCTGGCACCGTAGTTATTGTTGACCCCGTGCTGGGTGACAATGGCGAACTTTACGACACCTTCGACAAGGCCATGGTTGACAACATGAAAAGCCTTATAGAGCATGCAAAGATCATCACTCCAAACTTCACAGAAGTATGTTTCCTTTTGGACGAGCCCTATAATATAGATATCGACCTGAATACTATAAAGGACTACGCCCTTCGTCTTGCGGAAAAAGGTCCCGATACAGTAATTATCACCAGTGTCCCCGACAAAGGCTCCGGCAGCGACGTGATAGCATACGATAAAAGCAACCATCGATTCTGGAAGGTAGGTTGCCACTATCTCCCGGCAGAATATCCGGGTACCGGTGATACATTCTCCAGCGTAATATGCGGAGCCTTACTACAAGGCGACTCATTACCAATAGCACTTGATAGAGCCGTACACTTTGTCTCTTACGGTGTGAGATCCACCTTCGGATACGAGCACGACGTCAGGGAGGGTATTCTTCAGGAAAAAATACTGCGCACACTTGACACCCCTGTACAAATTTCTTCCTATGAATTAATGGATTAACAATTGTTAAAAGATATATTTTAAAAATTATAATACCTTTGCAGACCGTTATTTAAGCTCCTAAACGGGGGAGCATTACAACATAAAAACAATTAATAATGAGTCATCAACATAATAATCCGGCACCAGAAGCAGAAAAACTTATGCCGGAAGTAAAAAACATCATCGCCGTTGCTTCAGGTAAAGGTGGTGTAGGGAAATCTACTGTCGCTGCCAACCTGGCTATTTCACTAGCACAAACAGGAGCTTCAGTAGGATTGATAGATGCCGATATCTATGGTCCATCTCTACCACTGATGTTCGATCTGAAGGATGCTAAACCGCATATCAAAGAGGAAAATGGCAAACAGATCATTATGCCCATCGAAAAATATGGCATTAAGGTACTGTCGATAGGATTTTTCGTGGATCCTGGCCAGGCGTTGCTATGGCGCGGTCCTATGGCCAGCGGTGCTCTGACACAACTCTTCCGTGACGCAGAATGGGGCGTCCTCGACTATGTCGTTATAGATCTTCCTCCCGGAACAGGTGACATACACCTTACACTGGTACAGTCTCTGGCTGTAACAGGTGTGGTTATAGTTTCCACTCCTCAGGAGGTTGCGCTTGCCGATGCCCGCAAAGCCTTCGGTATGTTCAAGTCTAACGCCATCAAAGTTCCTGTGCTCGGACTCATCGAGAACATGGCATACTTCACTCCTGAAGAACTCCCTGATAACAAATACTATATCTTCGGCAAAGAGGGCGGAAAGCGCCTCGCAGAAAGTGCTCACGTAGCTCTGTTAGGACAGATTCCATTGGTACAAGGTATTTGCGACTCCGGCGACAAGGGTAAACCCATCGCGCTGGAGGAAAACCATCCTATCTCAATAGCATTTAAGGAAGTAACGGAGAGTCTGCTCATACAACTGGGTATAAGGAAGTCTGTTCTCCGTCCAACACAAAAAGTTGAAATAAACCCTGACGCAGAGGGCTGCGAACACGCTTAATAAGTATCAATAATTAAACATATTATATTATGGCAAATAAGGATTTAGAAACAAAAGTAATCAACGTATTGAACCAGATACGCCCATACCTCCAGCAGGATGGTGGCGACTTGGCATTCGTTGAACTTACCGATGATAACGTTGTAAAAGTACAGCTCCAGGGTGCATGTGGCTCGTGCCCTTACAGCCGCATGACCTTAAAAGATGGTGTTGAAAAAGCCATGATCAAGGCACTCCCGGAAATAAAATCTGTAGAAGAAGCATAAGAGTAAAGTCGATGCACGCATCGACTACATAAAGACGACCCACGCATCGACTACATAAAGACGACCCACGCATCGACTACATAAAGACGACCCACGCATCGACTACATAAAGGCGACCGACAATCGTAGGACGCCTTTTTTTATATCTATGACCAGACGATATCAGACAATCACCCGAAATACTTTGCAACGATAGGCATCCTTCTCCCCATACCAAAGGCCTTGTCAGTAATACGAAGTACTGGTGATGTTTGATATCGTTTATATTCATTCATATTCACCATCCTGATGATTCGCTTTACCAGAACAGCATCAAAACCCATGGCAGTTATCTCTTCCGATCCTTTTCTGTCTTCAATATAATGAAAAAGTACTGCGTCAAGGATGTCATAATCCGGCAAAGAATCGGAGTCAAACTGATCGGGGCGAAGCTCTGCCGATGGTGGTTTGGTAATGGTATTCCATGGGATTATCTCTTTGTTCCTGTTGATATATCGCGCCAGGTCAAACACCTTTGTCTTATATACATCTCCCAACACAGACATTCCTCCGCACATATCGCCATATAGTGTTCCATATCCCACAGCAGCCTCACTTTTATTACTTGTATTAAGAAGGATATGTCCGAATTTATTTGAAAAGGCCATCAACAGCACAGCGCGTGAGCGAGCCTGGATATTCTCTTCTGTAATATTGAAAGGCAACCCTTCAAAGTGAGGTTTTAGTTCTTTTTCAAAGGCATCATATATCCCTTTGATAGGAATTATATGGTATGGGCTTCCAAGGTTTTTTGCTAATCCCAGGGCATCATCAACAGAGTGGTATGTGCTGAACTGCGAAGGCAAAATTAGACCAATGACGTTTTCTGCTCCCAGAGCTTCTGCTGCAATAACCATCGTTACTGCTGAGTCGATGCCACCGGAAAGACCAAGAATGGCTTTCTTAAAACCAAGCTTCATAAAGTAGTCGCGGATACCCATTACCAAGGCATTGTGGATAACTGCATCTTCACTGAAGTCACGATAATGACTTACATACTCCACTTCTGCAAATGAGCCATCCTCATTAAGATCGAAAACAGCAAAATCCTCTTCAAAACAGTCGAGAACCCTTGTGGTGCCATCACGATCAATAACCATGGAGTTGCCGTCAAAGAGTAGTTCTGCCTGCGCTCCCACATGGTTTACAAACACCAAAGGGATATCATATTTTGAGACATTTTCAGATAATACAACCTTTCGCCGTTGAATCTGAGTGACACTAAAGGGGCTGGCAGCAATGTTTACCATGAAATCAGGTTTCTCTTCCATAAGAGGCCTCATGGGGCGCCAGTTGCCATCCAAATCCCAAAGATCCTCGTATATAGTCAGCGCTATCTTTTTCCCTTTCACCTTCACAACAGAGCACTCTCTGTTTGGCTCAAAGTAACGGGATTCGTCAAAGATGTCGTATGTCGACAACATAGATTTGTGTATGTATCCTGCCAGTTTCCCGTTCTGCAATATGGCTGCTGAGTTGAAAAGTCGTTTTCCTTCAGTTGCATGATTTTTTACCGGAGTACCAACAATTGCGGCGATTCCGGTACAATGCAACGCAATTTTCTCCATTGACACATCACACTTGCTGATAAAGTCATCAAACTCAAGAAAGTCATTCGCAGGGTAACCGGAGATAGCAAGTTCAGAAAAAACGATAAGGTCGGAATTAAGATCTTTGGCCTTTTCAACAGCCTGAATAATCTTTAAGGTATTCTGCTCAAAGTTACCGATATGATAGTTTATTTGAGCCAGAGCAATACGCATAGCAATAATAATTTAGAATAGAATACCTATACAGAGTTGAACAGTAAAAGGCGTAGCCTTTTCCTCCACAACGGGATCATACGCTATATTCTCCGCACCTAGAATGTCGGTAAATCCCTTACGGAAAATAAGGCTTGCAGAGATAGCTGTTGATTTGTCGAGGTAGAATTCTCCGCCGCCGCCAAAAAGGAATCCTGCCTG
Source organism: uncultured Bacteroidales bacterium (assembly GCA_964474455.1). GTDB lineage: Bacteria > Bacteroidota > Bacteroidia > Bacteroidales > BM520 > BM520. The sequence continues at coordinate 25,628 of CAYYSU010000016.1, read as the reverse complement.
GAAAAGACTTATGTCATCACTAATGTCCAAATCCATTACAGTAGCGTCAAAACTGTCTTCACCTTTTGCCGAGACATTAAAGGCCGGCCCGAAACCAATCTGTCCAAAATACTTTAACGCTCCAAATTGGTTAGTTTTCATCTTCAGTGTGATTGGAATCTCAATATATTTTAGCTTATACTTACGTGTGGTAAGTTTATTTGCTTTCAACCCATCGATATCCTGTAAAATATTATACTGAAGTTTACCATTATTGGCCAGATAATTAAATCCTGTGGAGACATAATAGTTGTCTGTAAGAGCAAAATCACTTATAAATCCCCATGAAAGGCCAAAACCTGCACCTTCTGATTCATAACCTGTTGTTTCATCAGGATTGATCCATCCTATCCCGGGAGCCACCTGCAGCCCAAGTTTAAAAGGCTTCTGCTGTGCATTGGAAATAAATGGAACAACCATTATGGCCATAAGTACTGCAAAAAATACATTTCGTTTCATATCTGTTTTCTTTAGTTGTAGAATAGTATTAATAACACATTTATTAACTAACTGTTGTTTTCTATTCTATGCAAAGGTAATAAAACCCAATATAATTTTGTTATTTTTACATTGGAATTGCAAAAGTGCCATTGGAAAATTACTTTTGCATAGATAAAGACAATTCTTATGGTCAGAAAAGCGATAGTATCTCTATACATCCTAATGCTGTTTTGCATTATCAATACCCAAGGACAAGAGTTGTTTGACTTAGGTATGAAAGGTGGCTACACTTCAAATAAAATTAATGTATCTCTCAACAATGTTAAAGAGGAGCTTTCAGAAAGTTTCCATGCAGGTATCTTTGCCAGAATCAATGGTGATCGCGTGTTTGTCCAACCGGAAGCATACTTTATTAATAAAGGTGGATTTCTGATTGAAGATCCCAACAGAGACGGAAACACCATCACCAGTGAGTTTAATTTTGAAACACTGGACTTCCCTCTTCTTCTTGGTATTTATATTATTCATAAAGAGAATGTATGCCTACGCCTTATGGTTGGCCCGGCAGCCAGCATGGTTCTCAGCACCAACTTTGATCTATCGGAAACTTTTAATGAGTCCATGTCAATGCAGTCATTTGAAAAAGCCCAATGGTCTATTCAGGCTGGTGCAGGGCTGGATATATTTAATTTCACTCTTGATCTGCGCACAGAAGCAGGAATTTCCGACCTGTCAGTTGATAAAAACTTCGATCTCTATCACCGCACAATAAATATTAGTTTGGGGATAAAGATATTATAGATTCAAAACAACGCTATTTATGAATCGTTACATTATTCCATGCCTGATTATAATGGCATTAATATTCAATGCCTGTTCAAATACTGAAAAAAGCAGTACAGAACCCGCAACAATAATACGTTACGAGCAGGATCTCTTCGGCATAAATACTAATAACATAAAACATGAGCTTAAGAGTTTACAATCACAATATCCTGTTTTTCTTGGTGGAGATTTAGAAGATGAGGCTAATCTCACCCAGATATCTGACTACCTTGATGACCCTATGATCAGGGAGTTTTATAAAAACACACAAAATAAATATCCGACACTGGAGAAACAGAAGCAGGATTTCGGCATCCTGAAGGAGAGATACCGGAATGAATTTCCTGACGCTCCGGAGTTTACAATATATACCTATATCAGCGGATTGGATTTCAACCATCCCATAGTATTCCTCGACTCCATTATGCTCGTAGCTTTGGATATGTACCTCAACCCTGGATTCGACCACTACGACAAGCTTGGAATACCAAGATATATCAGCCGCAGATTTGTGGAAGAGAATATTATCCGTGATGCCGCCGAGGCTATTATTCGGGGTTTTGTTGCGCCACCATCAGACAATAGAATTCTTTCTGAAATGATTGCAGAGGGGAAAGTATTATTCGCCATAGAACAGCTGGTGCCTCATCTTGCAGATAATATCATTATCAATTACACTGTAGAGCAGTACAAGTGGTGCACTAATCATGAAAAAATGCTTTGGGCTTTTATGCTAAAAAACGACTTTCTCTTCACATCGGATACTAAACGGAAACAGGAATTTCTGCTTGAGAGTCCTTCCACACCGGAGTTTGGAGATGATGCTCCCGCTCGTTTGGGGCAGTACCTGGGATGGCAAATAATCAAAGCATATCATAAAAAACATCCTGAAGCATCGCTACAACAAATACTTGAATACCAGGATGAAAGCGAGCTCATGCAGCATGCCGGATACAAGCCCTGATACTTTTTTCCTCTTTTATAGGTCATATTTTTCCTCATTATGCATTAACAGATATAAACAATACATCTGTTATGCTAGTAAAAACATACGGCAGTGCCATTATGGGAGTATCTGCACGCACCATAACCGTTGAAACCAGCGTGGATACGGGGGTTAATATTTTTATGGTAGGCCTTCCTGACAGCGCGGTAAAAGAGAGTCATCACCGCATAGAAACAGCCCTAAAAAGTGTTGGATATCGTATCCCGGGAAAGAAAATTGTCATAAATATGGCACCGGCAGATATCCGTAAAGAGGGTGCTGCCTACGACCTTACCATAGCCATCGGGATTCTTGGAGCTTCAAATCAGGTTCGCCATGAAGAGGTAGGCAACTATATCATTATGGGAGAACTGAGCCTCGACGGAACGATACATCCTATAAAGGGGATTCTGCCCATTGCCATACAGGCAAAAAAAGAGGGCTTCAAAGGGATGCTTATTCCGGCACATAATGCCAAAGAAGCAGCTATTGTTAATGGTTTGAAGGTGTATGGTGTGGATAACATACGAGAGGTTATCCGATTCTTCGACAGGAAGCAGCAATTACAGCAGATAGTGGTGAATACGCGTGAAGCGTTTTTTGCACAGCTCAACAACTACGAGTATGACTTCTCCGACGTAAAAGGCCAAGAGAACATCAAGCGTGCGTTGGAGATCGCCGCGGCCGGCGGGCATAATTGCATTTTGATAGGTCCTCCGGGTTCCGGAAAAACCATGCTCGCCAAGCGATTACCCTCCATACTACCGCCCCTGAACCTTCGGGAATCTCTGGAAACCACCAAGATACACAGCGTTGCCGGAAAGCTGGGAAGAAACACCTCACTGGTATCGGTAAGGCCTTTCCGCTCGCCGCATCATACCATATCCGATGCCGGATTGGTGGGTGGCGGTACATTTCCCCAGCCCGGGGAAATCTCCCTGGCGCATCATGGGGTACTCTTTCTCGACGAGCTGCCGGAATTTAAACGTTCCGCCCTGGAGGTGATGCGACAGCCAATGGAAGACAGGGTGGTGACAATATCCCGGGCACGACAAACCATAAACTTCCCCGCGTCGTTTATGCTTATTGCAGCCATGAACCCTTGTCCATGCGGATATTATAACCACCCGCAACAGCAGTGCACCTGCGCCCCGGGGATCGTACAGAAATACCTCAACAGAATATCCGGACCTCTGCTCGACCGTATCGACCTGCATGTGGAAGTAGTACCGGTGCCTTTCAGAGAGCTCTCTGCAGCCTCTGAAGGAGAACCCAGCAAAACTATACGGGAACGTGTTATTAAGGCTCGACAGATACAACAAATACGTTATGAGGGAAATAAAAAAACACATTGCAACGCACAGATGACAACAAAACAACTTCAAATGTTCTGCAAAACAGATATCGCTTCCAACGAACTGCTGAAAAATGCCATGGAGAAACTCAACCTATCGGCACGTGCCTATGACAGGATTCTTAAGGTTAGTCGCACTATCGCAGACCTGGATGCAAAAGAAAAAATCGGTGCCGAACATGTAGCTGAAGCTATACACTTCAGAAGTCTGGATCGCGAAACATGGGGTACGTAGTGCGGATTTGGATCGTAAGCGGGATTATAATTTCTCCCCGCATTTATTGCAATACTCTGCGTTATTTGTATGATTACTACTACCACAATGCTTACATTTCATGGAGTTAGAATCTTTAGTACTAACCATTTCACTTCCGATTATACTTACAGGAATAGCAATAATTGCAAAACCAACAATCATAAGCATCCCGGCAAGAAGCTGCCCCATAGCCGTTTGAGGTGCTATATCGCCATACCCCACAGTTGTCACAGTAACAATTGCCCAATATATCGAACGGGGTATACTTGTAAATCCTGACGCCGAACCTTCAATCAAATACATTAGTGACCCTGTAATAGTCACTATGATTAATACTGCTTCCAAAAACACCAGAATCCTTTGTCGGCTATTTTTTATGGCGTCAAGGAGTGTTTCGGAGGCATTAATATATCGAACAAGTTTGAGCACACGAAAAATCCTTAGCAAGCGAAACAACCGTATTACGATTAGCATATTAGCACCGGCAATTAGAATACTCAGATAGGTTGGCACAATAGACAACAGATCGACTATACCATAAAAGCTAAAGATGTATTTCATTTCCTTATCTTCAACATATATCCTTGTTATATACTCTATTGTAAAAAGAATGGTAATGAGCCATTCAATAACAGTAAAGTAACTTCCATAGATGGCATTAATAGAGTCCACACTACTTAGCATTACCACGATAACAGAAATGACAATGATAATAAGAATTGCTATGTCAAAGGCTTTTCCTAAAGGGGTATCAGAATAAAATATTATTTCCCGCAGGCGTTTTTTATAGCTTTTACTTTTCATTAATTATATAATAATAATCCCCGTAAAGATAGAAAAACTCGTTCAACATCAAAATACCACGGTTTATAATCATAATAAAACGCATAGATAAAACAAATTTCAGAGTGAATAATACTACATTTGTTCTTTATGGTAACAGCCTTAATTAAACACATCCTTTTCTGTCTCCGCGCAAAACATTTACACGGAATACACTCTCCTTTCGTTTTTAACCTCCTGGAATCAGCTTTTAATAACAACAATGCTGAGGAATCCCGATACGCTCTGTTCTCCTCTCTGGTTTCTGCCCAAAGGCAAAACAGAATAAAGAAAAAAAGAGCCCGCATACTAACGAACATTGCATCGCAGTTGTCCGACAATCACATAGCAATAATCTCAAATCATAATAATGATTATGTAACACAAAAGCATAATATGCGTTATATGATAATGCCGACTCAGGATGCGCTGAACAAAAACGTTGAAGTACTTTTACATTCAATCAAAGGTTGCGATGTAATTTTCTTTATTGATCTGCGTTTCAATGACAAAGTTATTTCATTGTGGAGAGAACTTTACAGCCTGCCACAGGTTTCACTTGCACTGGATTTTTACAACGATGGTGTATTATTCTTGAACAGGGCTATGGAGAAGCAATATTTTAAAATCAGGATATAGGTATCATAATTTTGGTATTTTTGATAAAAATAGAAAAACAGTATCATGTCAGAAAAGGAAATTATCCATTTGGAAGATATCACCAGACATTTTCAGGTGGGAACAATTACAGTTAAAGCATTGAATGGTATTAATATTTCCATAAAGAACAATGAGTTTGTTGCTTTAATGGGGCCTTCGGGCTCCGGCAAGAGTACACTCATGAATCTATTGGGATGCCTGGACACACCTACGGCAGGACGATACGATCTCAACGGCAATGATGTCAGTACCATGAACGACAATGAGCTTGCAGAGATCCGCAACAAAGAGATAGGTTTTATATTTCAAACCTTCAATCTCCTACCCCGCTCTACAGCGCTGGAGAATGTTATGCTACCACAGATTTATGCTGGCATAAGCAAAACCGAGCGCAAAACAAATGCTGAAAATGCACTTAATAAAGTAAAACTCTCCGATCGGATGAACCACCGCCCCAATGAGCTCTCCGGAGGTCAGCGTCAACGTGTAGCCATAGCGCGCGCACTGGTCAACAATCCATCGATGATTCTTGCCGATGAGCCCACCGGAAACTTAGATTCCAAGACATCATACGAGATTATGGGACTGCTGGAAGAGATCCATAAAGCAGGTAATACCATCGTGGTGGTAACTCATGAAGAGGATATAGCACTTCACGCTCACCGCGTGATCCGCCTTCGTGACGGCATCGTGGAATCAGATGAAATAAACGAAAACCCGCGCACCATGGATCAGTATGCACATTTATTAGCACAGAAAGAATAATATGACAGAAAAAGAGTGGAAGATATATACTAAAGGTGGCGACACAGGAAACACGTCGCTGATAGGAGGTACACGTGTACCAAAATCACATATCCGCGTGGAAGCTTATGGTACTATAGATGAACTGGTTGCTTTTCTGGGTGTTATTCGTGATTACGAAGTGGATAAATTTTTACGTGATGATATCATAAAAATACAGGAAAGATTGTTCACCGCGGAGGCATGGATAGCAGCAGATTCAGAATTGGCAACCCATAATTTGCCAGTGCTGTACGAAGAGGATATCACATATCTGGAAAAAGCTATTGACACCATGAACGAACAGTTACCAACACTGGCAAACTTCATCCTTCCCGGAGGTCATCCGGCAGTATCTTGCATCCATGTGGCTCGCACAGTTTGCCGAAGAGCGGAACGTACATTGGTAAGAATTATGGAAACAGAAATCGTAAATCCTCTGGTTGTAAAATACCTTAACAGATTATCCGATTACCTCTTTGTGGCAAGCAGAATCACAGCAAAAAAATTTGATGTGGAACAGGTATGTTGGATACCCACAAAAACCCAGAAATAAACGCCAAAATGAAAAAAAATTTAGCAAAAACTAAAAAAACAGTTAACTCGTATTGAAAAAAAATTACTTTTGCAAAAATTCCATCAGGATAAAACATCAATTAATAAAATATTATCTACATGTATTGGACACTTGAATTAGCCTCGAAGTTGGAAGATGCACCATGGCCCTGCACAAAAGAAGAGCTCATAGACTATAGTATCCGCTCTGGCGCACCGCAGGAGGTGATAGAAAACCTTCAGGAAATTGAAGATGAAGGTGATGTATATGACAGCATCGAAGATATCTGGCCGGATTATCCGACCAAGGATGATTTCTTCTTTCATGAAGACGAATATTAACATTTCCAAACCGGAAAAAAAGTGCTGTGATCATTTCATAGCACTTTTTTTTATCTTTGTTCTTTTAGTATCATGCCATTAAGGCAGTACACATCCCCGGGGAATGATTTTTGACATATTCGGGGCTGAAATTTTATTTTATCAATAGAAAACCATGGCAAAATTCCTTAAAAATATTTTCGGAACAAAATCACAACGTGATATAAGAGCGATTATACCATACACAAAAAACATAGCTGAAGTATATCCCTCCATACAAAAGCTCTCTAACGACGAGCTCAGAAATAAAACCCTTGAGTTTAAAGAAAAAATAAAGAGCGCTGTAGCTGATATCGACAACCAGCTTGCGGAGTTGAAAACTAAAATTGCCGACAACCCCGACCTGATGCCTGAAGAAAAAGAGGAGATCTATAACAACGTTGACAAGCTGGATAAAGACCGTTATGACATGGTTCAGAGTGTCTTGAATGAGATTCTGCCGGAAGCTTTTGCTGTTATTAAAAGTACTGCCGAAAGATTCACGCAAAACGAACGTATCGAGGTGACAGCATCACAGTATGACCGCGACCTGGCAGCGGGAAACGATTTTATAGAAATTCACGATGCTAAGGCTGTATATCACAACTCATGGATGGCGGGAGGAAACCTCATCACATGGAATATGATACACTATGACGTACAGCTTATTGGTGGTGTAGTTATACATGAAGGAAAAATTGCAGAGATGGCTACCGGTGAAGGTAAAACCCTCGTGGCAACACTTCCGGTGTACCTCAACGCGCTCTCCGGTGACGGCGTGCACATTGTTACCGTTAACGACTACCTAGCAAAACGTGACTCCGAATGGATGGGTATGCTATACCAGTTCCATGGACTCTCTGTGGACTGCATCGACAATCACAAACCTAACAGCGCAGCACGACGTAAAGCATATAACTGTGACATTACCTTTGGAACCAACAATGAATTTGGTTTCGACTACCTACGCGACAACATGACCGGCGACCCCAATGAACTCGTGCAGCGTAAACATAACTTTGCCATCGTCGATGAGGTCGACTCCGTTCTTGTGGATGATGCCAGAACACCGCTTATCATCTCCGGGCCTACACCTAAGGGTGAAGATCAGGAGTTTGACGAATACAGACCTCTTGTAGAAAAACTGTATAATAATCAAAAAGCACTGGTAACAAAAGTCCTTGCCGAAGCAAAACAGATACTTCATAATGACCCCACTCCCGATCAGGAGAAAAAAGGTGCAGAGCTGCTTTTCAGGGCTTTCAGAGGTTTACCAAAAAACAAAGCTCTTATAAAATTTCTCTCCGAACCGGGAATGAGAGCGCTCATGCAAAAAACTGAAAACTTTTACCTGGGAGAACAGGGAAAACATATGCATATTATTGATGATGATCTTTTCTTTGTTATTGATGAAAAAGCAAACTCTGTTGACCCCACAGAGAAGGGTATCGATCTGATGAATAAAATGACCAATGATGAATCATTCTACTACATACCTGATGTAGGAGCGGAAATAGCAATCCTGGAGCAGTCAGATCTATCCGAAAAAGAGAAACTTCAGAAAAAAACGGATATGCTCAATGAGTTTTCCCTAAAATCCGAAAGGGTACATACCGTTAACCAGTTGCTCCGGGCTTACGCTCTCTTCGAGATCGACGTGGAATATGTTATCATAGAGAATAAAATCAAGATTGTTGATGAGCAGACAGGGCGTATCATGGAGGGTCGTCGATACTCTGACGGGCTGCACCAGGCTATTGAGGCAAAAGAGAATGTGAAGGTAGAAGCAGCCACACAGACTTACGCTACCATTACCCTGCAGAACTACTTTAGGATGTATAACAAACTCTCCGGTATGACAGGTACTGCGGAGACTGAAGCAGGAGAATTCTGGGATATATATAATCTTGATGTGGTGGTAATACCCACCAACAGACCCATCACACGTGACGACCGTGAGGATCTTGTTTATAAAACCAAACGTGAGAAATTTAATGCTGTTGCAGATGAAATCGTAAAACTTGTGGAGCAAAAACGACCGGTGTTGGTAGGTACTACCTCCGTGGAGACCTCGGAACTCCTCAGCCGCATGCTAAAACGTAACAGGATAGATCATAACGTACTTAATGCCAAGCTGCACGCCCGGGAGGCGGATATCGTTCGCGATGCCGGTCAACCGGGAGTTGTAACCATAGCCACCAACATGGCAGGTCGTGGTACCGATATTAAGCTCGGCGAAGGCGTGAAAGAGGCTGGAGGACTAGCTATCATCGGTACCGAACGCCACGATTCCCGTCGTGTGGACAGACAGCTGCGTGGTCGTGCCGGACGCCAAGGTGACCCGGGAAGCTCGCAGTTCTATGTATCCCTGGAAGATGACCTTATGCGTATGTTTGGGTCGGAACGTATCGCCAAGGTAATGGATCGACTCGGTCTTGAAGACGGCGAAGAGATACAACACTCAATGATTACCAGCTCCATAGAGAGGGCACAGAAAAAAGTTGAAGAGAATAACTTCGGCATCCGTAAAAGACTGCTTGAATACGATGACGTAATGAACAGCCAGCGTGATGTAATCTACAAAAAACGTAAACATGCACTCTTCGGAGAACGACTGGCGGTCGATTTAGCTAACATGATATATGATACTATCGAAGCTATAATCGTGGAGTTCCAGGATAAACGCGACCCGGAAGGATTCAGAATAGAGATGCTTGCATCCCTCAGTACCAACATAAAAATCGAAGATAAAGAGTTCCTGGCAAAAGACAGCACCGAGTACACCGATGAACTTTTTAAAGATATTTATAAAAGCTATCTAGAAAAACAGGATATGATCGCCGAGAGAGCGTATCCTATCATTAAAAACGTGGTCGAAAACCAGCCGCATTACGAAAATATCGCGATTCCGATAACCGATGGTCGCCGAACCCGCAATGTGGTCGCCAACTTAAAACGATCTTACGAGAACGTGAAAAGAGAGATTCCGTTATCCATAGAAAAAAGTATTGTTCTGGGATATATTGATGAATCGTGGAAAGATCACCTCCGAGAGCTTGATGACTTAAAGCAATCTGTACAGAATGCCAGTTACGAGCAGAAAGATCCGCTGTTAATATACAAATTTGAATCCTTTGAGCTCTTTAAAACCATGATTCATAAGATCAACAAAAGTGCTGTATCATTCCTCATAAAAGGCAATCTACCAATGGTAGATCCGGCGGTAAGAGAAGCACAGCAGCCTAAGTCGCTGAGTAAGCAACAGCTCAAGACAGAGCGCAACGACCTCCTCTCACAGTCGCATAGCAACACCCAACAGAAGGAGAAACCACAACCGGTTAAAGTTGGGAAGAAGGTTGGAAGAAATGATCTTTGTCCTTGTGGCAGTGGCAAGAAATATAAAGCCTGCCATGGTCGTCCGGGAGCTGAACCTTTAAACTAAGAACACCATGAAATACAACAGGATATTACTAAAACTCAGCGGTGAGTCGCTGATGGGCGAACAAGGCTTCGGCATCGATCCTCAGAGGCTTGATGATTACGCCACAGAGATAGCTAAGAATGTAAATGCGGGAGTACAAACAGCCATTGTAATTGGTGGTGGAAATATTTTCCGGGGGCTCACAGGTGCCGGACAAGGTTACGATCGTGTGCAGGGCGACTATATGGGAATGCTTGCAACAACAATCAACAGCCTGGCATTGCAAGATGCTTTAACACAACAGGGACTCCGTGTAAAACTACTCTCTGGACTACCTATAGAACGCATAGCTGAAGCCATGTCCAGAAGAAAAGCGCTGGAGTATCTGGAAATGGGATATACTCTTATTATCGGCGGTGGAACAGGAAATCCGTTCTTTACTACCGATACAACCTCGGCATTACGCGCTTTGGAAACAAAAGCCGATGTGATGCTCAAAGGTACCCGTGTGGATGGCGTTTACGACAGTGACCCCGAGAAGAACCCAGATGCTAAGCGCTTCGAGACAATCTCCTTCGAAGAGGTAATCAGCCGCGAGCTCAAGGTAATGGATCTTACCGCATTTACAATGTGTAAGGAAAACAATCTCCCGGTGATAATTTTTGATATGGATACTCCCGGGAATCTTAGCAAAGTGCTGACAGGTGAAAATTGTGGAACCTACGTTGGCAAGTAGATTTTTTTTATTTTTGTGAAAAACAAATGCTTTTAATATGACTGAAGATGCGATAATGGTTCTGGATGAGACAAAAGAAGGCATGCAAAATGCCATTGCTTTTCTGGAGAAAGAATTTCAAAAATTGCGTGCAGGAAAAGCCAGCCCCGACATGCTTAATGGTGTAATTATCGACTACTACGGCTCTATGTCACCCATAAGCCAGGTTGCGAATATTAACACTCCCGACCCCAAGCAGATTATTGTTCAGCCATGGGATAAAAGTATGCTCCCAGTTATTGAAAAAGCTATTATGGCGGCTAACCTGGGCTTTAATCCTGCAAACAACGGCGAAGTACTGCGTATTATCGTTCCTCCATTGACAGAAGAACGGCGCCGCGAAATCGTGAAAAAAGCGAAAGTAGAAGCTGAACAGGCTAAGGTAAGTATTCGCTCGGTACGTAAAAGCGCCATGGATATGAGCAAAGACCTGAAAAACGAAGGACTCTCCGAAGACGATATCAAGAGGTTGGAAGAAAAGATCCAAGAGTTCACCAACGACTTCACCAAGAAAGTTGACACCATCCTCGAAGCAAAAGAAAAAGATATTATGACGGTGTAACCGTTGGAGGAGCGTCGATGCATGCATCGACGATACATGCATCGACGCTCCATGCATCGACGCAGCACAGGGGCAGACACATGGGTCAGCCCCTACTCTTTTGCATCCATTTTCATGCGGCTGGTAATGGTTTGAACCACCCGGAACTGCCCGAGGAACTCGCGGGCGATGATGCGGATTAAGGTGTAGCCTGGGATGGCAAGAATCATCCCCACGATCCCGCCAAGGTCACCAAAAATAAATATCACCAGGAAGATTTCCAATGGATGCGCATCAACGCTGTTGGAGTATATAAGTGGCTGTAAAACAATGTTATCGATAAGGTTACAGACAATAAATACCGAGATAATAATGATTGCCGTAATAAGCACCTGATCATACAATCCCATGCTCAGCACAGTGGCGACACCAATGGTAGTTCCCACGGCAGCACCGATCACAGGACCCAGATATGGTATTACGTTCAAAAGACCACCAAGGAATCCTATTAATAATGCGCCTTTAATACCGAATGCAGTAAGTGCAATACTCTCCAGCGTCATCATAGTCAACATCTCGCCAAGGAGTCCAAGAAAATAGCGTGACAGCAACCTCTTTGAATTACGAAGCACACTATCGACTTTCTTAGTGTGGCGCTCAGGAACAACAAGCATAATACCGCTCTGGAAGAGGTTTTCATCTTTTATAAAGAAAAAAGCGATGAAAAGTACTGCAAAAATTCCAATAAACAGACTTCCCGCGATACTGGCAATATTCGATAGAAGATTTCTAAATGTAGCCATGTCAAGGATGCTGGATAGCTGATTCTCAATAGTAGAAATAAGGCTCTCTCCTTCGGCAACTATCCCGTATCGGTGTAGCATCACCATAAGGTTGTCCACGGGCTCCTCTATCATGGCTCCTATTTCGTTTACATCAATACTAGCGACAACTAAAGCCTGGTTGGCAACCAATGGTATAATCAGCCTGAAAAACACCACTACTATCATTATGATTCCTCCAAGAGAAATTAGTGAGCTGAGCCAACGCGGGACATGCCGGTTTTTAATATGTATTCTCTCTATCAGATTTGCAATGGGTGAGCCTATGAAAGATAGCACCAGGCCAATAATAATATACCAGAATATACTGGTAAAGCGCCATATAAAAAACGCAACAATAAGTATCGAAAGGGCACCAACAATAAATCGAGGCAGCTGCTTCATATATGATTAGTTTTGAGGCAAAGTTAAAGTTATTTTTATTGCCAGATTATCTGTCCATTGTTCCATTGAGTAACTTCCCAGGCGGTAAAAGCCGCCAACACCAACTCCAGGGGTAGCTCCAAAGATATTATTCAATAATAACCCGCACTCCATAAAACCCTCATGTGGCGCATAAAATTGCGGACTATGTATTTCCGGGTGCTCTAAACCACCCCATATAGCGTGAAATAACACCTCCGGTTCCGGGCGAAATGTGCCACTACCAAAAAGAAGGTTTTTAAAACTATGGGAGAAAAATATCGCCACATATTTATCGGAAAAAAACTCTCCGGGACGCATGGTAGCAAACGTTTCAGGAGCGTAAAAAGAAAAAACATACCTATTGCCATTGCCATTAAAAAGCTGATGTTCTGGAAGATCTCCGGATGCAAAACCACCATGAATCCGCACTCCGGTAAGTCCCAGCCAAGGAAAATCATAAGCGTAACTAAGCCCGGCTTCAAAACGATGGAAGTCGTATTCCCCATGAAGGAAATTATCCAAGCCCCTGCGGTATTGCACCTCCAGCACCGGAAATTTTGTTGCGGAGGCAACCACACCCAGCGGACCCTGCATCAGTTTCTCCCGAAAGGCAAACCTCACCCCCACTTCCAGCATGCTATAAGCAAAATCGATATGAGTATTACCAGAGAGACCATATTGATAATCTGACAGCGTATTTACAAACTGATAGTGATAACCTGTCTTCACAGAAAACCAACGTAATGCCCTGAAGGACGTTCCAAGCTTAATATTCTCTGTTCTGTTAAAATCCTCCACCATATAATCTCTTAGGATATCTGTTGTTAGGCCATTATTCCGGAATGCGCCTAATGCAGTTTTTCCGGGCTCCGTAAGGTCGAAGCTATACGATGTCCTTATCTTCCACTCATGACGCGGCAACATGTTAAACCCAACATTTCCGCCATACTTCCACAGATGATCTTTGAGGCCGTAAGTACCAAATCCTCCAAGGGAGAAGTATGGTGAAAGACGATCATTTGTCTCGATGGTTAGCCCCGGGCTGTATCCGGAGAATGGATTATATGCCAGCAAATCGGCCAGGTCAATATTTATAAATTTTACAGGAATCTTTCCGGTAAGCAAAATTCCTGCTGTTTGAACCTTCCGGTCGAGGTTTACCTCATCGCCTATAGAATCGATTATGTGATACGTTTCAATATCCTTTGGAGTTAATGCAAAGGGGCGTATTTTATCCACTTTCTCCTTTCCTTTTGATATTGCCTGTGGATCCATTTCAACAGCATACGCACTGTTAGCTTTTTCTATTTCATCAGTTACAAACGATACATTGGAGATATATCTTTTTCCACGACCTGTCAGCGGTGCCTGTTTATCTCCGGCCCTCAAAACAGCTGAATATAGCAACAAGTCGGTATGAACCTGTTCCGGAAACCACCTTTCACCAATACGCTGATATTTATGAGAGATCTCTATGCCCATCATTGAGCTGGTATCCACAGGTACGGCAGTAGCATTTTCCAGAGCCCAGCGATGAGTATTTATATATAGCAAGCCCTGAAGTCCGTCAAAGTTACTTCCCTTTCGGGGGTGATATGATATCACAAAAGTAGAATCCACGGCTCCAGGTCGCACTATTGTATCCTCAATGGTGAAAAAATACCGTGTTGTGGCTCCGCTCACCAGCGGGCTGATATATGAGACATCCAAAAGATCCAGCTTATCATCATAAAGCGACCCGTCCTGCATCTGCGAAAGCAAAAATACAAACATAGGGTTATGCAGCCCGGAGACACGCGTTCCCAGGACTTTCTCAGTAGAACGTCCATTGCGACGGCGTTTTTCTGATACCGTTTCAACAATCAAGATGTGCTGTTTATCCAGAAACTCCCGAAAGCTAATCCCGGCAGAATCGCCCATGGCACGCTCTATAGTCCGGGCATGAGCAGTATCCACTGTAAAGATCATCTTATCATAAGCCTCACACTTATATGCCTCATATCGCTCCGGGTCATTGATTTTTTTATTATTAATAACCCGTCGAATAATTTTGTCCGCAGGATTTTCTCCGGCATATATTGTAACTTCAGCAAGGTGAGTAATTGCAGGTTCCAGGTTTATCACCATATTTTTCCCCTTGCCGGGATGAGCAAGTCGAATCGGTTTATAGCCCACACACGACAGTGCCAGCGAGTCAGGATTTTCCATACACAGCTTGAAACGACCATCAATATCCGTCATTATTCCTGTAGAATTATTAATGACAATCACATTAACAAAAGGCACAGGCTCTTGAGAATGGGAGTCATAAACAGTACCAACGACACAATTCTGCTGTGCAAAAAGTGATGACACAAAAAATAGCAGCAAGGTTACCAGAGAGATTTTCCTCATAACTTATTTCAATTTGGGGTTATTTTTATGCCTTTGAGAATCCCGAAGACTCTTTTTTGCCATATTCTCCACAAATGCCTCAGTAAGATCCACACCGGTTTGGTTGGCCAGGCATATCAACACCCAAAGCACATCGGCCATTTCATCGGCCAGAAATATCTCTTTATCAGACTCTTTAAATGACTGCTCACCATATTTTCTGGACATTATCCTGGCAACCTCTCCCACTTCCTCCATTAGAATGGCAGTATTTGTCAACTCACTAAAATAGCGTACCCCGGTGGTGTTTATCCATTCATCCACCTGTTTCTGTGCTTCAGCTATGGTCATAATATATTTAAAAATCTATATTTGTATCGAAATTAAGAAAAAACAGAAAAACTGTTATCTACCAAAAGTAATAAAATTGAAGGGAATGGCAATTATCCTTTCGCTATCAGCACTATTTATTATTAAGTGTAGATAAAAAAAACATCCTTGCAGAAGAGAAAAAATGGATATTAAGATCACCCCCGGTATTGAAAACTCCACCACCATTAGGGTAGAGCAGAAGCATACAGCATCAGCCATTGGCTCAGGTCTCATTGATGTGTTTGCCACTCCTGCCATGATCGGCTTCATGGAGAAGACAGCACAGGAAGCAGTTCAGCCGCATATTCCGGAAGGCTATATAACACTCGGAACGACAGTTAACATCAAGCATATAAAAGCAACTCCCGTGGGTCAAAAGGTTACTTTTCATGCCAGAGTTACGGAGGCAGAAGGTAAAAAGATTACCTTTGAAGTAACAGCTCATGATGAACATGGTCAGATAGGTCTGGGCATACACAAAAGAGCTGTAGTACATACGGAAAATTTTATGAAATCATTGGCAAATGGCTGAGACATACAACATGCTGGCACTGACACTTTCAGGCCTGGAGACACATCTTAAACAGGAACTTGAAGAGATTGGCGCCAAAAACTGCGTTGAAGGAATCCGTGAAGTATCTTTCGACGGAGACCTGCGCACCATGTACATGGTTAATATGTATTCACGCCTGGCAATGAGGGTACTCGTACCACTGACTACATTTACAGTGATGAATGAAACTAGTCTGTACGAAAAAACCAAGGAGTTCAACTGGAATGAGCATCTGGACATCAATATGACCTTCAATGTGGAGGGCGCACAGGTAGATTCCAGAATCCCGAGTTCACGATTTTTAGCTTACCGCGTTAAAGATGCCATCGTAGATCGCTTCAGAGCGCAGATGGGCAAACGTCCCTTCGTTGACGAAAAGCGTCCCGATGTGATAGTTCATGTATTGTTAAAAGAAGAGACATGTTCTATCTCTCTTGACAGTTCGGGGCTGCCTTTAAGCTGGAGAAGTTATCGTGTTAACAGAGGAGTAGCTCCATTAAGTGAAGTTCTGGCTGCCGGACTGCTGAAACTCAGCGGCTGGAATCCAAAAACAGATACGCTCCATGACCCCATGACCGGATCAGGGACACTATTAATCGAGGCTGCTCTTATGGCCAGTAACACCGCTCCGGGGCTGTTCAGAAACAAATTTGGTTTTATGAACTGGCGTAACTTTGAGCCCGGAGTATGGCGCATTATTCAACGACAGGCGCGTGAAAAAATTCACAGCTTCCCCTCAACACAGATTTCAGGTGCTGACATCAATGAACAAACAGTATTCGAGGCAAGAGAGAATATCCGCAGCGCCGGATTTGGATCAGATATCATTCTTACCACACGCGATTTTATCGACTCTAAACCGATAAACGAACCTGGTATCATAATCATTGACCCACCTATCGCCAGACATATTAGAATGGATATTAATGACTATTACCGAACTCTGGGCAGCACATTAAAACTTCATTACGCTGGATATAAAGCATTTATTATCTCTGCCGACAGAAAAGCATTACATCAGATCGGATTACATGCCGATTTTAAAATCACATTATACAACGGAAATCTTACAAGTCAATACAATGGGTACGACCTGTATCATAAAAAAGATGTAAAACCAATGCCCGAGGAAGAGTAATATTTTTGCTCGCATAGATCAATGCAAACCATTGCATAATTTTTCATTCTTGGTTACTCGTATCATAAGAAAAGAGTGTTATTTTTGAACATTATTATGGAAAAAGAAATAAAACGTGTTGGTGTTTTTACCTCAGGAGGTGATGCACCCGGGATGAACGCCGGAATAAGATCAGTAGTAAGAACATGTATCTATTTCGGATATGAAGTTGTGGGGATTATGAATGGCTTTCACGGGATGATAGAGGGCGACTTCATAGATATGGAATCATCATCAGTATCGAATATTATACAGCGTGGGGGCACAATTCTGAAAACTGCTCGCAGCAAAGAATTTAGATCCGAAGAGGGGCGGAAGAAAGCTTTTTATCAATTGCAGAAAGCAGGCATTGATGCTCTGGTGGCTATCGGTGGAAACGGAACCTTCAGCGGCGCCGACAAGCTCGCAAAGGAATTTCAGATACCTATTATCGGTATGCCGGGAACCATTGACAATGATCTTTTTGGCACCGACTCAACCATAGGCTACGACACAGCTCTAAACACTGTTATTGATGCAGTGGATAAAATACGTGATACTGCATCTTCACATGATCGACTATTCTTTATCGAGGTTATGGGGCGTGATGCCGGGTTCATTGCTCTGAATACAGGTATTGCATGCGGCGCAGAGGATATCCTCATCCCTGAAGAGACAACATCTGTTGATAATCTTATAGAGATCCTGGATCGTGGATTCAGAGCCAACAAAAACTCAGGGATAATAATCGTTGCAGAAGGTGATGATAGCGGCGGAGCAATTCAGATCGCCAGCAAAGTGAATGAGCTGTACGACCATTATGAGACACGTGTTACAATTCTTGGTCATATTCAGCGTGGCGGCACGCCCACTTGTGCCGACAGAGTCCTGGCTTCGCGTATGGGATATGAAGCTGTAAGAGCTCTCAAAAACGGATACAAAGGTATTATGATTGGCATCGTCGACAACCAGGTGGCATATACGCCCATGAGCAAGGCGATCAAGCATCATAATATCATAAACAAAGATCTTATGGAGATTGCCCATGTGCTCTCTCTTTAGTAACTTTGCTCATGAATGGAACGACAAACCTTATTTGCTGATATACTTCTACCTTTGCCTGTTCAGGGATATTTTACTTACCGAATACCCCATGACATCGTCGACCTGGTGGAAGAGGGCAAAAGGGTGGTGGTACAGTTTGGATCAAGAAAAATATATACAGGCCTGGTGAGACGTGTCCATGATAAAATCCCAAAAGGCAATTCCATAAAATATATCCTTAACGTTTTAGATGACAAACCTGTTATCTTTTCCTTGCAATTTGAATTCTGGGAGTGGATAGCGGATTACTATATGTGCAAAACCGGGGAGGTGATGAATGCAGCCTTACCATCAGCACTGAAGCTGAGCAGTGAAACCAGCATGGTATCAAATCCCGATTTTGACGGAAATACAGAGATCCTGACAGACCGTGAATTTCTTATCTACGAAGCTCTACAGATACAGCAAAAAATCACCCTTACAGAGGCAGCTAAAATTGTCGGTGTAGCTAAAATACATCCTCTCTTCAGAACATTGATGGAGAAAAAAGTGATCATCCCTGAAGAGGAACTTCATGACCCTTACAGACCAAAAATCGCAGATTATGTCTTCTTTTCAGAGGAGTATCTGGATCATGGAAAGATGGAAGAGGTTATGGACAGCCTGGAAAAGAGAGCCTTTAAGCAGCTAGAGCTTTTAATGAGCATTATTCACCTTACAGGGTATTTCAGTAAAAACCCCAAACCAGTGTTGAAAACAATGCTGCTGAAAAAAATTGATAACGGCTCAGCACCTTTGAAAGCACTGGAGAAAAAGGGTATCGTGACCATAGAAAAAAGAGTGGAATCGCGACTGCCACGGGAAAAATCCTCCGCAAAGCCGGAAGATATAGTTTACAACGAAACTCAAATAACTGCATACGAAGAAGTAGAATCCGGCTTCCAAAAAAACAAAACAGTACTACTTCATGGCATAACCGGTTCAGGAAAAACAGAGATTTATATCAAACAGATAGCAACGACACTCCAAGAGGGTAAGCAGGTTCTTTTTCTGCTTCCGGAGATCGCCCTTACCACACAGATTATCCTCCGATTACAAAAATATTTTGGTGATAAAGTTGGCGTGTATCACAGCAGATATAACCTCCACGAGAGAGCCGAGATCTGGCATCGCGTAAACAGCGATACAGAAAATCACTACGAAATAATCCTGGGAGCGCGCTCATCACTATTCCTGCCTTTCAAAAACCTCGGACTTATAGTAGTGGATGAAGAACATGACTACAGCTACAAGCAGATGAATCCGGCACCGCGATACAACGCCCGCGATGCCGCTATCTGGCTGGCACATAAGCATCATGCCAGGGTGCTGCTGGGCTCAGCAACACCATGCCTGGAGACATACTACAACTGTCGCAGCGGAAAATATGAACTGGTGGAACTAAATAAACGCTATGGCGGATTACAACTCCCTGAAGTGTTGGTGGCAGATCTGAAAAAGGCGCACCGAATAAAAGAAATGAACGGTAACTTCTCGAATTTTCTACTCAAACACATAGACCAGGCACTGAAAAACAACGAACAGGTGATCCTGTTCCAGAATAAACGGGGTTTCAGCCGACGTATAGAGTGCGAAGTATGCGGATGGTCGCCGCAATGCATCAACTGTGACGTCACACTCATATACCACAAGCACTTCAACCAGATGCGTTGTCACTATTGCGGTTATCACACCAAAGTCGCCTCACACTGCCCGGATTGCGGTAGTGCAAAGCTAACCATGAAGGGCTTCGGCACAGAGAAAATAGAAGAAGATCTGTCGTTGATATATCCCAAACACCGTATAGAACGCATGGATCTGGATACCACACGCTCAAAGTATGCATACCAACGTATTATCAAGGAGTTTGAGGATCAGGAGATTAACATCCTTGTGGGCACACAGATGGTAACCAAAGGGCTGGACTTCGACAACGTAAGTTTGGTAGGGATTCTCAGCGCAGATAGCATGATAAACTTCCCGGATTTCCGCTCTTTTGAGCGCAGCTACCAGCTGATGGCACAAGTAAGTGGTCGCGCCGGAAGAAAGAACAAACGCGGCAAAGTGATTATCCAGAGTTTTAACCCTGATCATGCCGCCATCCGCTATGTCATCGATAACAACTACATGGAGATGTATTCGAGTCAGATTCTGGAGCGAAGGAATTTCAAATACCCGCCATTTTATCGCATCATACACCTTAGTCTGCGGCATAAAGACCCTCAATTTCTGAATAAAGCCGCAGCAGTGCTGGCAGAAGAGCTCCGTATCGACATGGGAAACAGGGTACTGGGTCCGGAATATCCGATTGTACCTCGTGTTCGAAATCTTTATATCAAGCAGATTATCGTAAAAGTGGAGCGCGGACCAGAATTTGCCAGGTTACGCCGCACCTTACAGGTTCATATTGATGCCTTCGAAGGAGACAAAGAGTACAAGAGTGTGAGGGTAGCTGTGGATGTAGATCCGTATTAGGGTAGCAAGGAAGTATGCATGGGCGCTACTCCTCCACAATAATAAAAACATCTTCGTCGTCGCGTTTCATAAGGTATTTTTCGCGGGCAAATTTCTCAGCGAAATCGTCGTCGTTATGCAATTTTTTCAAAAAAGCATCCTGCCGTTCTATCTCCTCTTTATAAAAAGCATTCATAGCCCTGGCTTCTCGAAGGTTCTTATTCAGTTTTCTTTGTCGTAGCATTGAGTTACCATCAAAGAAGAACATTAACATCAGGAATACAGCAATGATGATATAATACTTATTAAAAAATATCTTACGGATTTGCATAGCGGACCCCATATCTACAAAAATAATAATAAATATCTTCTGAATCTATAAAAAATGGTTTAATGATTGTCTATTCCGTGGATCATAAAAAACAGATGTCTCATAGTTTTCAGAATCTCTTCGGTATATTCCCTGACAGCTTTTACGCTTCCGGGCATAGCGTACACAAGTGTTTTTCCCATCACTCCTGCCACGCCACGTGAAAGGATTGCATTTGGCTTCTCAGCGCCATATTTCATCCTAATCATCTCCATTATTCCAGGGATCTCCTTGTCGATACATCGCTTCACCGTCTCCGGTGTAATGTCACGTAGTCCTACGCCGGTGCCCCCGGTGGTAAATACCACATCAGCACCTTCCGCTTTTGCCTTTAGTAGCATTCCTTCGAGCATCTCGTCATCGTCGGGGATGATGTCGGCAGTGATAGTCACCGGATAGCCCTCTTTGTTAGTCCATTCGTTGAGGATCCTTGCCGTTTCGGGTCCGCTGCGATCTTCGTACTCACCTTTATAGGCACGGTCGCTAAGGGTGATAATTCTTACGTCAAGCACTTTAGGAATATACTCTACCTCCATACCGGGTTTTATGACTCCACCCTTAATAACGCGGGTAAAGACACCCTCTTTCGGCATCACACACTTCCCTACTTCACGGTATATGGCGCAGTCGTCGCCATGGCATTTCTTACCTATCTGAGTCACTTCCATCAGCACATCCCCTACTCGTACAAGATCAAACGGATTTGTGGTGTACCAGAGTATTCCAGTGGTAGTTATGTTCTCTGCAAACTCGCCGGCTTGTACTTCACGCCCGGCAATCTTATTGAATTTCTGCACGCTCTCATCTGCCAGCCAACTAATCTGACGATGCCATTTTCCTGCATGTGCGTCGTTAACAATACCGTTTTCATCGAGTACGATTTCATCTACAGGATGCTTTATAACACCCTTTTTCTCTGAGATATTCACAGAGACAATTTTTATGAGGTCACTCTTTTTTGTCATCGTCAAAAAATGTTTCGTCGTTAAATTTCCAGTTCGTCTCCTCCACAACAGTATTTGCAGGGTTAAATCTGGAGTTATCGGATAGCATCTTCATACGTTGAAGGCCTGTTATCCATAAATAAATCACAAAAGGAACAAATATAAATATTAGCCAGTTATATCCTGTCATTAGAATAAAATCATAGAAGCCATGGAACAGCACAGGAATAAATAGAGCCTTCCAAAGATTCCCTTTTCTTTTTTGAGGTGAAAATTTCGCAATGGCAAGATAATACCCCATCATCACACCAAACAGAGCATGTACCGGAACAGCTGTTATAGCTCGTGCCATAGCCACTTCTGCCCCACCATCCATTACATAAAGTACATTCTCCACAGCGGCAAAACCCAGAGAAACAAACACAGCATATACGATACCATCAAAGCGCTCGTTGAATTCGGGGCTGCGCCACACCAGAAGGTACACCGCTGCAAGCTTCCACAACTCTTCCGAAAAAGCTGCCACCACGAAACCGTTATAAAAAGCATTAAGTATCGTTGAATCCGCAAATCCAAAAACAGAAAGGATACTCTCCATCAATACCACCGGAAGGGTGATAATAACACCCATAAAAAGACTCTTTAAGAGCAGCGATATGGGTTCGCGTTCGTATTTATCGCGAAAATAGATATAGCCTGCAATAATAAACACCGGAGCCAGAGAGAGTAGTAACAGGGTCATGGCGTATTATTGTTTGGTCTTTCCCGTAAGAGATATCTCACCTATTTTCATACTCTTGTCCACAGCTTTACACATATCGTAAATGGTAAGCAGAGCAACAGAAACAGCAGTCAGTGCTTCCATTTCAATACCTGTTTTTCCATTACATCGTGCGAAAGATTCTACCATAACACCCTTTTCAAGTATCTCTGTTTTTACATCGATTTTAGAGATCTGTAGTGGATGACATAACGGTATTAGCAAACTGGTATTTTTTCCACCCTGTATTCCGGCAATCTGCGCCACTGTAAGTACGTCGCCTTTTTTCATTTCGTTGTCACGTATAAGGCGTATAGTATCGGGAGAAAGCGAGATGAAGCCTTTTGCTGTGGCAGTACGCAGCTGGTCGGGTTTGGCACTGACATCCACCATAGATGCTTTTCCTCTTTTATCGGTATGCGAAAACTCAGTCATAGTCTTGTTTTATCCTCCAATATTATAAAATTTTCCCGAAACATTACAGTCTCCCGCTTGGGGTTTATTATTTATGGCCGCTATGAGTGCTTCTTTAGCTCCCAATTTACGTATATCGTAACCGGTGTCAGAGAAGAGACATGGGTGTATCAGTCCGTCGGCAGTGAGTCGTAATCTGTTACAGTTAGGGCAGTCGCCGCCATGTCCACCTTCTACTTTCGAGAACTCTCCCGCTTCCAGGTTCATCTGATGAATAAACTGCACTTTATATCCTTTCTCTTCTGCAAAAGCACGCACCTCACGGGCATGTTTCTCGTTGGAAGAGTACTGTATCACACAGTTAAGTTTTATGGGTGTTAAGCCATATTTCTCCGCAGCCTCAAGACCTCGAATAACCTGTTCCAGGGATCCTACACGTGTTATCTTTTTGTACTCCTGCGGATCCATAGTGTCGAGGCTGACATTAACGCGGCCCATTCCGGCTTCGGCAAGCTCCTGAGCAAATTTATCCAATAGTATCCCATTGGTAGTCATCACAAGCTCTTTTACTCCCGGCTCCTTGCGGATCATTCGCACCAGCGTGACAATACCCTTTCTTACCAGCGGCTCACCGCCGGTGATACGGAACTTTGAGATACCAATGGAAACGGCAGCCTTGACAACCTCAACGATTTCTTCAAAACGAACCACCTTATCGTGGCTCATCATTTCCACACCACATTCGGGCATGCAATAGGTACATCTCAAATTACAACGATCTGTAACAGAGATACGTAAATATGTTATCGCACGATTATATTTGTCTAACATTTACTTTTTCTCCCTTATTCATTGTTGCCACTCCTACCTCAACAGTCATAATTGCATTGGCATTTACATAAGAGTGGATGTGTGCTGATCCGTGATACTCCACGGGGGTCACACTATGGTCTTTACCAATATGTACAGGCACAAAAGATTTCCTTTTGATATTTCTGCGGGAATACTCTTTTGACAAAGTTCCCGAGAGCATACACGGGTTGTATTGATAGCCTGCAATACGCGCCAATAAAGGCTTTACAAGCAATTCAAACTGCACAAACGAGGAGACAGGATTTCCAGGCAGTCCATAAAAGAAGTTTCTCTTGTTATAAGCAAAGACAGTAGGTCTTCCCGGCTGTACTGCTATACTCTTAAAGCCTACGGTAACATTATTCTCTATAAGAATTTGCGGCACATAATCGAAATCGCCCATTGATACTCCTCCGGTGAGGATTATTACCTGAGCAACTTTTATGGCCTGGTTAATTTTTTCGCGTGTGTCCTCCGGTGTATCAAGCGCAATACCGATATATTTTGCTTCAGCACCGATTTGTTTTATCTGTGTTAACAACTGGCTGGCATTACTGTTTCTAATCTGTCCTTTATCAGGTTTTCTAATGGGTTCTACCAGCTCATTACCGGTAGATATTACCGCAACAACAGGCTTCGAAAATACCTTAGGCTTTACAGCTCCCACGGAAGCAAGAACAGCAATCTGCTGAGGGTGAAGCATGGTTCCTTTAGATAATACCAAGTCACCATTTTGTATATCTTCACCCAATTTACATATATTATCAGCACTCTTTTCTGCTGTAAAAGAAACCATATCATCAAGTTGTGAAGTATCTTCCACTTTAATAACAATGTCAGCGCCTTCAGGTATCATGGCACCGGTCATAATACGAGAGCATGTACCCGGTTCAATTTTTTTTTCCGGCACCACACCAGCAGAAATAATCTCAATTTCCTTCATTGGCAGTGTCAGATCTTCCCTCCGGCAGGCATAGCCATCCATCGCTGATTTATCAAATGGAGGCATATTCATATCCGAGAAAACATCCTCAGCAAGAACGTAACCTACAGCATCGGTGAATGCGATACGTTGCACCTCATGTTTCACTTCCACTGTGCTAACAATACGGTATGCTTCTTCAAAAGAGATCATAAGATAAGTTATTTTTTGCAAAGGTAACAGGAATAACAAAAGAAACCCTCTCCGGCAAGGGGACAATCAGAGCAAAACCTTGTTTTGTTAAAAATTTT
>CAYYSU010000015.1:1374-52451 GCA_964474455.1 uncultured Bacteroidales bacterium | reverse complement strand
AATAATAGTATTAAAATAGAAATAACAGAAAAAAACAGACTTATATATCCAGTTAATTGGACGTGAAACTCCCGCATAAATTCAGGATTATGATTTTTTCAAAAGATAAAGGCGGATTTGATTATTTTACAATGTCTTATGCCGTTTATTTATCAAATATTTAAGGAAATAGTTTTGATTTGAATTTTTACATTAACTATGAAATTAATAATGATAAATACAAGGTTGAAAACGATCGAAGAAATTGAAGTTATTTATCTTGCATCATGAACAAAACATACAATACATGAAAGCCAAAACTCTATTAATCACACTATTCATAACGTCATTCTTTGTGGCTTGCCAATCCGACAAAAACAGGATATATCTCGATAATAACTGGTCTTTTAAAGCTGCTGATGACACAACATGGATGCCGGCAACTGTCCCGGGAACAATCCATACCGACCTGATGGAAAATAGCGTTATCGAGGATCCGTACTACCGACTCAATGAGCACGAGGTGCAGTGGGTTGATAAAAAGGATTGGGAATATAAAACCACAATCGTTATTGACGAGGAGTATCTCGAGAATGAAAAAATATTGCTGAATATGGACGGCCTTGACACCTGGGCTTCGGTATTCGTCAACAATGAGAAGATTCTGGATGCGGATAACATGTTCAACCAATGGAAGGTTGATGTGAAAGATCACCTCGTTGAGGGCGAAAACGAGCTGCATATTGTGGTTCACTCTCCTGTTGAGAAAGGACTACAGCTGCGCGAGGAGTTGGGATATTATCTCCCCGGAGCAGAAAACGATCAGTCGCAACTGGGCGGCACCGGCGATATTAAAACGGTGGTTTTCAGCAGAAAAGCGCAGTACCATTTTGGCTGGGACTGGGGTCCCAGGCTTGTGAGTGGCGGCATCTGGCAGCCTGTATATCTCACGGCTCACAATAGTGCCAGGATTGAAAATGTACAGTTTCATAATATGGAAATTGCTGAAAACGAAGCCATACTCAATGTAACGACCTCCATTGAAGCATTTGAAGATGACAATATCACTGTGGCCGTGTTTATGGGCAAGGCTATTCTTGCCGAAAAAAGTGTAATGGCAAAATCCGGAACCAATAGTATCACCCTTCCCATTAAGATCAAATCACCGGAGCTGTGGTGGCCCAATGGTTTGGGAGAACAGCCGCTCTACACTTTCAAAATTATCCTCAGTAAAAATAACCGTACCGTTGATCAGATTTTTGAATCTACAGGATTAAGAACCATAGAGCTGGTGCAGGAACCTGATTCCACGGGCAGCAGTTTTTTCTTTAAGGTAAACGGAGAACCTGTATTTATGAAGGGCGCCAACTATATCCCTCAGGATATATTCCTACCCCGCGTTGAATCGTCAGATTATGAGCATCTCATAAAGTCGGCGGCGGAGGCCAATTTCAATATGCTGCGTGTATGGGGCGGCGGAATATATGAGCAAGAGACGTTTTATGATCTGTGTGATGAATATGGTATTCTCGTATGGCAGGATTTCATGTTCGCGTGTGCCATGTATCCGGGAAACGATGAGTTTATTGCAAATGTTGAGAAAGAGGCTGTCCAAAATGTACAGCGCCTGAGAAACCATCCCTGTATTGCTTTATGGTGTGGTGATAATGAGGTGCTCTCGGCCTGGAATCGCTGGGGATGGAAAGAAAATGTTATCGAAAATCAGGGCGAAGCCATTGCAGATACTATCTGGAAGGCATATGACGATGTGATGCATAAACTTTTACCCTCCGTTGTAGAAGAGCACGACCCGGAGAGATCTTATTGGGGCTCGTCACCCAGCTCCGGTTTTGGAAAGTTGGAGAATGGTAAATCCGGAGACAGCCACTACTGGGGAGTGTGGTGGGCAAAGGAGCCATTTGAAAAATATGTGGAGGAGATACCACGATTTATGTCTGAGTACGGATTTCAGTCGTTTCCCGAGCTCAACAGTGTGAAGAAATACGCTTTGCAAGAGGATTGGGATATTGATTCGGAGGTTATGAAATCGCACCAGCGCTCCTCCATAGGTAACGTAACCATAAAAGAGTACATGGAGCGCGACTACCGAGATCCTAAGGATTTCCCGATGTTTTTGTATGTCAACCATGTGTTGCAGGCCGAAGGAATCAAGATGGCCATGGAAGCACATCGACGCAATATGCCGCATTGCATGGGCTCGCTATACTGGCAGCTTAACGACTGCTGGCCGGTGGCCTCTTGGTCGGGAATCGATTACTATGGCAACTGGAAAGCTTTGCACTATTTTGCAAAAAAAGCATTTAACGAGGTGCTAGTATCAACAGATATTGACACAACGGGACATATTAAAATCCATGTGGTTTCAGACAAGCTGAAGGAGTGTAAAGGAGAGCTGAAATACTACCTGTCAGATTTCGCTGGTAACATACTTAAAGAGAGCACGAGGAAGATTACTATTCCTGCAAATGCAGCACAAATATTTGTTGAGGAATCGGTGGAGCAATTCCTGGTAGATACAATCAAAAAGAGCACTGTTATGTACACCGTAGTAACAGATGAAGAGGGCACTAAGCTCTCGGAAAACACCATATACTTTAAAAAGGTAAAAAACCTGGATCTTCCTGAACCGGGGCTTAAATGGGCTCTTGAAAAAGAGAATAATGGTTTTATGATAAATATAAAAACAGATAATTTAGCCAAGAATGTATATATATCAGCGGATGGTGTAGAAGGTCATTTCCACGACAACTATTTTGATATGATGCCGGGAGATGAAATAAACATCCTGTTTACACCAAAAGATAAGATCTCGTTGGATGATTTAAAACTATCGCTCTCTGTGGTTACAATATACGATAGTTATAGTGAAGAGATTTAGTTATAAAAACAGGGGTCACAAAACCATAAAGGGCTGTCTTATAATATAAAACTATACAATAAAAAGTCTCTCCGGGCTGTATGAAATAACTTATAATGCATAACATGAAAAACAGTTGCACTAATTGCTTGCTAAATAACAGGATTTCAAATGTCACAATTCATGAAGATAACAGATGCAATTATTGCCATAATTATAAGCCATTTACACCACTAGGTGAAGATAAATTAATACAAATATTAAAGAGTTCGGTAAAAAAACACAGAAAATATGATGCATTAGTACCTTTAAGCGGAGGCAAAGACAGTGCGTATGTATTATATTTAGCTGTTAAAAAATATCATCTTAATGTACTTACATACACATACGATAATGGATTTTTAAGTGAGCTGGCTCTTCAAAATATCGAGACCATAACGCGGGAGTGCGATGTTGATCATATGTTTATCAGGCCTAACAAAAAGGAGTTATACAAAGCATACAAAACAGCTCTGGTTGAATCGGGTGAATACTGCGGGGTTTGCGGAATTGGAATAGAACGCACAATGCTTCAGCTCGCCCGCAAATGGAAGATTCCAATAATATTGCTCGGACACACTCCCACAGAAGAAAATACCGCTACCACTGAACATATCTACGACCCGGGAAGGCTTAAATACATACTCTCTAAAAATAAAGATATCTCAAAAAAAGAGATTAAAAATCTCTTTGTATTTCCACATTTAAATTTTGTTTCCAGTTATATAAAAAGCAGAATAGGTGTTTTTGCAAAAAAAATCAATATGCTTTACTATATCGAAAGCCCGTCAGACAAAGAGGTGACCAAAATTTTGGAAAAGGAAATAAACTGGACAGATAGCGCAAGCTCGGAATACACAAGGCATTTTGATTGTCTGGCAGAACCATTTAGTAACTTTGTAAGAGAGAAACGCTTTGGCTATTCAAGAAGAATTTTACAATTAAGTTCCATGATAAGAACCGGCGAAATATCTATTTCTGAGGCTGAGGAGATCCTCAAAAATGATAAGAAAAACGAAATTCCCGAACACTACAACACTGTTATCAATACACTAAACTTAACAACAGCAGATCTGGAAAAGGTCTTTTCACTCCCGACAAACATATATAACGACAAAGTTTCTACGATGAATAGGGTGTTTGCTTTACTACGTAAAAGAATAAAAACAACAGGATAAATTACATTTTATAGTATTGTAAAATGATCTCTCAACAATAAAAGACTTCAAATACGACAGATTGTCACCACAGATGTCAAAAAATACATATTACATGCATTGGCACATATTTAGATAAACGGTGGCCGCGAGAGTAGAATAATAAAATAATAAATATAAAATCACAAAATTATGAGCGAAGCTGCAGAAAAAGTAAAATGTCTAATCATAGGGTCAGGCCCCGCAGGGTATACTGCTGCCATATACGCTGCCAGAGCAGACCTTAAACCGGTTCTTTACCAAGGGTTACAGGCCGGCGGACAGCTTACAACGACAACAGAAGTTGAGAATTTTCCGGGATATCCTAATGGTGTAGAAGGTCCCGCTATGATGGCTGATCTGGAAAATCAAGCTAAACGTTTTGACGCAGACATACGTTTTGGAATCATAACAGAGGTTGACCTCTCCAATCGTCCTTTTAAAGTTAAGGCGGACGACGGGAAAGAGATAATCGCCGAAACAGTTATTATCGCCACAGGAGCCACAGCAAGGTATCTGGGTCTTGAATCAGAAGAGAAGTTCAAAGGACAGGGTGTTTCAGCTTGTGCAACATGTGACGGATTCTTCTACCGCGGCCAGGATGTTGCCGTTGTTGGTGGCGGAGATACTGCAGCTGAAGAGGCTACTTATCTCTCTAATCTATGTAATAAAGTTTACCTCATCCATCGACGTGACGAACTGCGTGCTTCAAAAGCAATGGCAAAACGTGTCCTGAAAACTCCAAATATTGAGGTTATGTGGAACTCCACTACAAAAGAGGTTCTTGGTGACTCAAAAGGCGTTAACGGAGTTCTTCTCAATAACGTTGTTACAGATGAAGAGACAAAAATCGATGTAACGGGGTTCTTCGTTGCCATCGGACATAAGCCCAATACGGATATCTTCAAAGATCAGCTGGACATGGATTCTAATGGTTATCTTATTACCAAGCCGGACTCCACAGCGACAAATATCCCCGGTGTTTTTGCAGCGGGAGATGTACAGGATCATAAATTCCGACAGGCTGTTACTGCAGCAGGAACAGGTTGTATGGCAGCTATCGAAGCAGAGCGATTTATTAATGAGCAGGACTCCTAATATTCTACTCTGCGCAAATGTAATACTCTTTTATCCCCATCTTTGGTTTCCACAAGCCGAAGAAGGGGATTTGAATATTCTCTGATATGATATTGCTGCTCAATGCCATTCGCAGTTATTAAACTCAACCCACTATCTCCATCTATAAGACGCCAACGCCCATTTTCATTGCCCGAAGGTAAATTGTTCTGATACGTCCCGTCAGAAAACAATGTCAGTAAAAAAACATCCGTAAGTAAATCCATGTACTCACTATAGGCTTCCTTCTCCTCGTGAGTTATATCACCAATCTCCTCATCAAGCCCCACAAGACGCCATTCGCCAACGAGCTCATCACGGAGTGTAACGGAAACAACTTTCTCTTCCTGCTCTACAGCAGTACTCTCAAGGCTCGTTTTACAGGATGGAAAAGCCAAAATAAATAAGCATAACACGGTCACAATCAGGTATTTCAAAGATTTCATAGTTTTTGTTTTAATTATCAAACTTCAAAGGTAAAAATAAACCCGCATTCACCGGATGATATTTATCTTTTCTGAGCATCATTTCGTACTTTTGTGCTTTCTAAATTCAGAAACGAATTGAGCGATATGAAGGTTTTCTTTTTCAAAGGGTCTGAAAAAGTATTTGTCGTGGGAATGACAAATACCCCTACCAACCAGGATATTAAAAAATTTCAGTGGCTTTTTAACGGAGCAGAATTCATCAACTCCGGGATTCTTGAAGGCATATTTATTGGCCCCAGAAAAGAGATGATAACGCCCTGGAGCACCAACGCTGTAGAAATAACACAGAACATGGGTATTGACAAGGTGCAAAGAATTGAAGAGTTCTTTTTTGCTGAAGAATCCTCTGATTTTGACCCCATGCTAAGCACGAAATATTCAGGCCTGAACCAGAGTCTTTTCACCATAGATAAAAAACCTGAGCCAATTATTTATATTGAAAATATAGCCGAATATAACGCTAAAGAAGGCCTCGCACTATCAGCAGAAGAGATAAAATACCTTGAAGGCGTAAGTGTCGAAATAGGAAGAAAACTTACTGACAGTGAGGTGTTTGGATTCTCGCAGGTCAACTCCGAACACTGCCGTCATAAGATCTTTAATGGCACCTTTATTATTGACGGCGAAGAGAAGAAATCATCGCTTTTCGATATGATCAGAAAGACCTCCAAAGAGAACCCAAACTACCTGGTTTCTGCTTATAAAGATAATGTTGCATTCATTGAAGGCCCGCTGGCGGAGCAGTTTGCCCCTGAATACCAGGAGAAGGCAGACTTCTTCAGGATTCGTGATTATGAGAATGTTATTTCCCTTAAAGCAGAGACACATAATTTTCCAACAACCGTTGAGCCTTTTAATGGCGCGGCAACAGGCTCCGGAGGAGAGATCCGTGATCGCCTCGCAGGAGGTAAGGCAAGTATGCCCATTGCAGGAACGGCAGTATATATGACTTCATACCCACGGCTCTCAGATCGTAAATGGGAAAACAATATCGTACCAAGAAAATGGCTCTACCAAACACCTCAGGCAATACTTATCAAAGCATCCAACGGTGCTTCCGACTTTGGTAATAAATTCGGACAGCCACTCATCTGTGGCTCGCTGCTGACATTTGAACACGTGGAGAATGAGAAAAATTTTGGCTACGACAAGGTCATCATGCTTGCTGGTGGTGTTGGTTATGCACGTAAGCAGGATGCATTAAAAGATAAGCCAAAGAAAAACGATAAAATTGTGGTTCTAGGTGGTGATAATTACCGTATCGGGATGGGAGGCAGCGCAGTCTCATCGGTAGCCACAGGAGAATTCAACAACGCCATTGAGCTGAATGCCGTACAACGATCTAACCCGGAGATGCAGAAACGCGTCGCCAATGCTATCCGCGCCATGGCAGAGCGTCCGCAAAACCCCATAATCTCTATTCACGACCACGGTGCAGGAGGGCATCTGAACTCCCTCTCCGAACTGGTGGAAGATACAGGAGGGAAGATTAACCTTGAAAAACTTCCTGTGGGAGATCCTACACTGTCAGCAAAGGAAATTGTGGGCAACGAATCGCAAGAGAGAATGGGGCTCGTGATAAATGAAAAAGATATAGATACTCTGAAGAAGGTGGCTCAAAGAGAACGCGCCCCGATGTACACCGTTGGCGAAGCGACAGGCGATTTGCAGTTTACCTTTGAGGACTCACGCACCGGAGAAAAACCAATAGACCTGCAGCTGGCTCACATGTTTGGAAAACCACCCAAAACAATCCTTAAAGACAACACCGACAACGACACATACCAGCCCGTTGAAATTGACAATGACCAATTGGTGATTTACCTGGAACAGATACTGCAGCTCGAAAGCGTGGCATGTAAAGATTGGCTCACAAATAAAGTTGATCGCTCCGTAACAGGTAAAATAGCACATCAACAATGTACCGGTGAGCTCCAGCTACCATTGAACGATTGTGGCGTCGTAGCAATGGATTACTCAGGAAAAAATGGTATCGCTACCTCCATAGGCCATGCACCCGTCAGTGCCCTTGCTGACCCTGAAAAAGGCTCAAGACTATCCATTGCTGAAGCTCTTACCAATATTGTAATGGCTCCGCTATCACACAACCTGAAAGGTGTATCATTAAGCGCCAACTGGATGTGGCCGGCAAAAAATGATGGCGAAAACAAACGACTCTACCGCGCCGTGGAAGCAGTTTCTGAATTCGCCTGCGCCTTGGGTGTCAACATACCCACAGGAAAAGATTCGCTATCAATGACTCAAAAATATCCTGACGGCAAAAAAGTATTCTCCCCAGGCACAGTAATTATCTCTGCTTCAGGACAAACTGATGAGGTTTCCAATGTGGCAAACCCTACAGCTAAGGTGAAAGAAAACTCCGAACTACTATACATCAATTTCTCTGATGGAAATATGGCACTAGGAGGATCTAGCCTGGCGCAGGTACTTAATAAAGTAGGTCGGGATATCCCGGACACAACAACACCGGAAAAATTTGCAGCAGCATTCAATATTATTCAAAAACTGGTGAAAGAAAACCAAATCCTTGCATGTCATGATGTTAGTGCCGGTGGACTTATCACTACTCTTCTGGAGATGAATTTTGCCAACAGCAACACAGGAATGGAAATCTGCTTGAACGAGTTCCAAGAAAAGGAAGCAGTGAAAATTCTCTTCAGCGAGGCTCCTGCTGTTGTGTTACAGGTAAAAGATGTAGAAAAAACAAAAACTCTGTTTTCTAAACATAACATTGAATACCACAAGCTGGGAACCGTTGTTACAGGTAAAGAGATCAACATCACTCATCACGAAGATCTTTTTACTTTTGACATCAAAGGGCTCAGAGAGCTCTGGTTTGAAACAAGCTACCTTCTCGACAGGCAACAGACAAAGCCTGAATTCGCTGAAGAGCGCTATAAAAATTTATGTAACACCCCATTAAAATATATCTTCCCGGAAAACTTCACCGGCAAAGCCAAAGATCTTGGCATCACCTTAAGCAGAAAAACTCCGGGCACAGCAAAAGCTGCCATTATAAGAGAGAAAGGCGTGAATGGTGATCGTGAAATGGCATACTCTTTACACCTTGCAGGTTTTGATGTTAAAGATATTCACATGACAGATCTTATCGCCGGACGTGAGGATCTCACCGATGTCAATATGATTGTATATGTCGGTGGATTCTCAAACTCCGATGTACTGGGCTCCGCTAAAGGGTGGGCCGGAGCGTTCCTATATAATGAAAAAGCAAAAATAGCCCTGGAAAACTTCTATGCGCGTGAAGATACACTCAGCCTGGGAGTCTGTAACGGATGTCAGCTTATGTCTGAATTGGAACTGGTATTCCCGGAGATGGAAAATCATCCTAAGCTACACCACAACAAATCAGGAAAATTTGAATCCGGATTTATCTCTGTTGACATTCCTGAAAACAACGCTGTAATGCTTCATAACCTTGCAGGCTGCCGAATGGGAGTATGGGTTGCCCATGCAGAAGGACAGTTTATCCTCAATAATCCGGAAGCAGATTACAATATTCCCATGAAGTATAGTCACAGCTCATACCCTGCTAATCCAAATGGTTCTGAGTATGACGTCGCTGCCATCTGCTCCAAAGATGGGCGTCATTTAGCTATGATGCCGCATATCGAGAGAACATTTATGACATGGCACTGGCCCTATTATCCTGAAAACAGAAACGACGATGTTTCGCCATGGATAAAGGCTTTTATTAATGCAAGAGAGTGGATTGAAAAGAAAAAATAGTTGATAATGAATAAGAAAATAGCAATAGTAACGGGCGCTACAGCCGGGTTTGGCAAGGCTATCGCCATCAGATTCGCAAAACAGGGGTACAACCTGGTGATTACCGGCCGCCGTAGCGATAGGCTTACAGAGCTGGCACGTGATCTAAATGATAAATATGAGACTGAAACCATTTGCCTCGACTTCGATGTCAGAGACAGAGATGCGGTAAGAGAGAACCTGGAATCACTGCCACAGGAATGGAGGCAACCTGATGTGTTGGTGAACAACGCCGGCCTCGCTCTGGGCCGCAGCCCCCTGGACCAAGGTGATTATAAAGATTGGGATCAAATGATCGATACCAACGTAAAAGGACTTCTTTACGTTAGTGAGATGATTATGCCCTGGATGATTGAGAATAAAAAAGGACATATAATAAATATTGGCAGCATTGCCGGAACGGAAGTTTATCCCGCTGGCAACATCTATTGCGCCTCAAAACATGCTGTTAATGCAATCTCCAAAGGCATGCGTATCGACCTGCTGAAGCATGGCATAAAGGTCACACAAGTTCGCCCCGGCCTTGCAGAGACAGAATTTTCTATGGTTCGTTTTAAAGGTGATGCCAAAAAGGCCGACGCGGTGTATAAAGGATATGTACCTATGAATGCTGATGATATCGCGGATGTGGTATCATATGTGGTATCTCTACCTGCACACATGAATATCAACGATGTGGAAATCACCCCTACAGCACAGGCAAATTCGTACACAATAAATAAAAAATAAAAACTACACTTTAGAAAAAAAACCTCCGGAAAATACATTAAATGAAGATAGAATAGAACTTAAAAGCCTTAATAACCGTATAAAAAAGAAGATAGTAAATATATAAAATAGCCGAACATATTTATGTCCAATATTACCAGGATATTTAACCTACTCGACATTTACGATATACCGCCAAATGGTAACGATTCTGTATTTACTTATACCAGAAATGACTCTACAACCACTGTTACCGGTGGAGAATATCTGGAAGCAGTAAAGAAACTCGCATTAGGTTTGTTAAATCTTGAGATAAAAAAAGGCGATACAATTGCAACAGTTATCAGTAACAGACCCGAATGGAACTACTTTGACATGGCAATGCAGATAATTGGTGCCATACAGATTCCTATGTATCCCACTTCAGGCTTCGATAATTGTAATTTCATCTTTATGGATGCAAAAATCTCAATGCTAGTAATAGAGAATGAGGATATGCTCAAAAGAATGAAACGCGCAATAAGCCAACTTCCCGATTATGTAAAAATTTTTACAATAGATAAGGTAAAAGGCTACAAACACTGGTCATCAATTCCTGTTGACGACAGTGAGTATTCAATGAAAAAAAACTCGCTGCAAGAAACCATGGATAGTATTAACGAGAATGATATCGCGTCAATAATATATACTAGCGGCACCACAGGAGATCCCAAAGGAGTGATGCTTAGCCATAAGAATTTCGTAAGTAACTTCCTCGCTGTATCTGAATTGTTGCGTCTGGAACTGGTGCGAAGTGCATTGAGCTTCCTGCCTCTTTGCCATGTATATGAAAGGATGCTTAACTATATGTATCAGCATCTTGGAATTGTTATACACTATGGCCGTGGTGTTGACACAATAAAAGATGACCTGAGTCTCCTAAAACCAAATATGGTTTGTGTGGTACCAAGGTTTCTGGAAAAGATGTACGTAAGTATCCGCAGAGAAGGAAGAAAGATGAAATGGGTCAAACGATTTCTGTACTTCTGGGCTATCAACCTTGCGACACACTATAAAATAGATAAACGAAACACCCTGCTGTTCAGGTTGCAATATCCTATTGCAGACAGACTCGTTTACAGTAATCTCAGAAAAATATTTGGCGGAGAATTACGTGTGATAATAAGTGGCGGAGCAGCACTAAATCCTAAACTCTTACGACTATTTACCGCTTTGGGATTCATTGTATTGCCCGGTTATGGCTTAACAGAGACATCCCCCGTTGTGGCAGTCACAACATTTGAAAAATCAGGTGTAAAGGAAGGCACTGTAGGATTAGTACTTAAAGACGTACAGGTAAAAATAAGTGACGACAATGAGATACTGGTAAAGGGGCCTAACGTGATGTTAGGATACTATAATGCTCCGGAGATGACAAAAACAGTTATTGATGAAGAGGGGTGGTTCCACACAGGTGATACAGGAGAAATTATAGACAACAAATTTCTTAAGATAAAGGATCGTAAAAAAGAGATATTCAAAACCTCCGGAGGAAAATTTGTTTCACCACAAGCGATGGAAAACAAAATCCGTGAATCACCATTTATAGAGAACATTATGATTTTTGGTCATAAAAGAAGATTCCCGGCAGCAATCATAGCACCAAACTTTGAGCATCTGGAATCCTGGGCTAACCATAAAGAAATAAGCTTCTCCTCGCGCAATGACCTAATAGCAAATACCATAGTACAAAATCGTATTGCCCGCGACATAAATGAACTCTCAGAGGATTTCGACCATTGGGCAAAAGTGAAGAGATTTATCCTTACAGCTAGGAAATGGACACCTGAATCAGGATACCTCACCCCTACGTTGAAGCTTCGCAGAAATATAATAGAGAAGAAATATAGAAAGGCTATTGAAAAAATATATAAGGACTAACCCTGGGCAAGGATTCGGTAATTCATCTCATGCATAAGCTCCCCGCCAATATTGGTACCTATCCCCATACCTTTGCTCTTTAACTCGTATTCCCTAAGAATACCTATAACCCGGGCCACACTCCTTTTGGAATAATACTGTGCCGCTCTTTCATAATCTTTCACAAAGAAGGGATGTACTTTTAACGCCTGTGCTACACTGTTTTTCGACTTATCATTTAGCTCATGGTACAACCCTATTTTAAGAAAAAAACCAAATAAAACAGCTGTAATCATTGGCATGGGTGAGTCCTTTTCATTGGCAGCAAAGTAGTTGGCAATACGTGTTGCCTTCTCTTTATTCTTATGCCCCAAAGCATTCTGATATTCAAAAATATTATGCTCTTTTGAGATCCCTATATTCTCTTCAATATGAGCCGCTGTGACAGTCTGTTTTGGCGGAATATTTATACACAGCTTATTCAATTCATTTACTATTTTGCTAAGATTGCTACCAAGGTGGTCGGCAAGTAATGCGCTCTCGCGGGGACCGATTTTATATCCTTTATTTCTCAGGTAGGATTCTATCCAGCTTGGTACCTGGTAATCGCGAACCTGCGGCGACTCGAAGAACACCCCCGCTTTTGACACCGTTTTTGCGAAAGTAGTTCGTTTATCGACTTTTTTATATTTATAGGCAAGAACAAGAATTGTCGATTCCAATGGTGATTTCAAATAAGTTTCCAGCGCGGCAATGTCTTTTACATCCTGAGCCTCTTTTACAATAACAACCTGATACTGCGACATCATAGGAAATCGCTTTGCATAACTGACAATGGATTTAGCATCAGTATCTCTACCGTAAATAATAGTTTGGTTAAAATCCCGTTCCGATTCTTCTAGAGCGGTATTTTCAATAACGGAAGTTATCTCATCGATATAATAAGCCTGTTCGCCTGTGAGTAGGTACACAGGTTTGAATATCCTTTTATCAAGATCTGATATAATTTGTTCAAATGACATTAATGTGCAATTTACATTTCAAAACGAAGGTGCTTTACAGTCTGTCCGTTGTTAATAAGTTGTTTCAGAGAATCAATACCAATGGAGATATGTTCATTGACATAAAGTTCGGATACCTTTTTATCAGATGATGCCGTTTTGATACCTTCAGCGATCATAGGCTGGTCTGAAACAAGCAGCAATGCTCCTGTGGGAATTTCATTGTAAAAACCAACAGAGAAAAGTGTTGCCGTCTCCATATCAATAGCCATAGCCCTGATCTCACGGAGATACTCTTTAAAATTCTCATCATGCTCCCAAACTCTTCTGTTTGTAGTATATACCGTTCCTGTCCAGTAGTCACGTTGGTAGTCACGAACCGTTGTTGAGATAGCTTTTTGAAGGCTAAAAGCCGGAAGTGCTGGTACTTCAGCAGGAAAATAGTCGTTTGAGGTTCCCTCTCCACGAATCGCGGCTATTGGAAGTATGAGGTCTCCAAGTTCATTTTTCCTTTTTAAACCGCCACATTTTCCAAGAAAAAGTGCTGCTTTAACCTCTATTGCGCCGAGTAAGTCCATGATGCTGGCGGCATTAGGGCTTCCCATACCAAAATTTATCATAGTAATATCTCCTGCGGTAGCACTTGGCATAGCCCTATCAATTCCCCGAATCTCTACGTTGTGCATCTCTGCAAAGTCATCCAGATATCTACTGAAATTAGTTAAAAGTATATATTGACCAAATTCATCTATGGTCGTCCCGGTATATCTTGGCAACCAGTTGGTTATAATATCCTGTTTACTTTTCATAGATTGGGTTTAGTGATTTTGAGTACAAAGTTACTTCTTTTTTTGCGTATGAACCATTTACCTATTTATTTATCTTTGTATTTATATGGCAGAATTTGAATCATTGGCATTACCACATTTTGAAGCCCGAATCCGTACAATGGATTATGGTCAGGAGATCTTTGATCCCGTAAGAAAAAAATGGGTCTCCTTAACTCCCGAAGAGTGGGTAAGGCAACATGTTCTAAATATGCTAATCACATACCAGGAGGTTCCTGCCGGCCTTATTGCCGTAGAAAAATCATTCAAATTCAACACAAGAGTATATCGCACTGATGCAGTGGTATATAACACAAACAGAAAACCTGTTCTTATGATAGAGTGTAAAGCTCCCGGGATAAAAATTTCTCAGGCTGCCTTTGAACAAATCTTTAGATATAATCTTGTTCTGAATGTGCCATGGGTTTGGGTAACCAATGGAAATAATAATTATGTTGCTGAAATTGATTATATTAGCGGATCAAGCAAATTCCTTGAGTCTTTGCCTCTCTTCAAAGTTATGAATATGATTTAAGAGCTTTTTAATTTTTTCGAGAAAACGATATAAGTACCTATTACAATTAAAAAAATGTTTTAGCTTTGCATACAGAAAAACAGAAGCCATGAAAAGAGTTATTCAAATCCTTCTTGCAATTGTTATTGTTGCACTGGCATATTTAGTCTATGACAGTATTATGAAGCCCGTTCGCTTTGAACAGGAGAAAAACTTCCGCACAGGTTTGGTAGTGGAACGACTAAAAAATATTCGCTCTGCCCAAATCGTGTATAAATCACAAAACGGAACCTTTGCCGGTGACTTTGACACGCTCATTGATTTTATTAAAAACAAGGAAATTCCTGTAGTAAAAATGATACCGGACCCAAACGATACCACATTCTCTCGAAGTATCCTTGATACAATAGGTTTTGTGCCTGTGGTCGATTCACTATACAAAAACCCCAACTTCATTGCCGAAAATATACGGTTCGTACCTAAAAGTGAAGGCGTGGAATTTGAAATGAGTGTGGGCTTTATAGAACGCAGTAACATAAAAGTGCCTGTTTTTGAAGTAAAAGCACCTAACATGGTTTTCCTGAAAGGTCTCGATGAACAGACAATCCTCAACATGAATGACAAACAGGAATCTAATAACCTATACCCGGGACTTAAAGTAGGATCACTTATAGAAGCCTCCACTGACGGAAACTGGGAGTAAGAATCTTTACATGAAGGCTGGTATTATTAATACAGGTGTTAGCCTTGAAGACAGGGATTATCAAACAGAACATAATAGCATCTCTATAGCATCCATCCGGATATCCCCGGATGGATTTTCTTATGCTCTCTTTGACACACTGAAAAACAAATACGTCAAACTGGAATCATTTGATCTTCAGAGAATAAACAACGAAAAAAAATGGATTGAAACCATAGGAATACTGATAAATGAAAAAAATATTGCTCCAAGGCAATACATTAAAACTTACATGCAATCAGGCTTTTCAGGAACACTCCTCATTCCAAAAAAAATCTACGATTCTGATAAAAAAGATCTCTATTTTAAATATAATCATTATCCTGATTCAAAGCAAAAAATCCTCGAAGATAAAATCCCCATCCTGGATGCCGTGTTGCTACACCCTATATCAGTAAAAACAGAGACTTTTATTAACACTACTTTTCCTAATGTAACACTACGACATCAATCATCAGCAATACTACATATATTAAAAAAACAGTATGTGACCAATGATCATGAATTCCAAATATTCGTACAGGTTGATAAAGAAACTTTTGACATTATTGTTTTCAAGAAAGGATCACTAATATTCTTTAATACGTTTCAATTCAAAACAGCAGAGGATTTTCTCTATTTTCTACTCTACTCTCTTCAACAGCTTGATCTTAATCCTGATGAGATTGTGATATCCTTTCTCGGAAACTTAACCTCAAGCGCCTCGCTGGTACAAAAAGCATCAAAGTATATCAGACACATCAAATTTCTGACGAAAAACCCTCATGATGACTTCTCTACTATCTTCAGAGAAATTGAAGATCATCAATATTTTAACCTTTTTAATCTCAAAAATTGCGAATAATCAGCGGTAAACTAAAAAGCAGAAGAATCGTTGCCCCCGGGAACCTTCCTGCACGTCCCACCACTGACAGGGCGAAAGAGGGTCTTTTCAATATCCTTCAACATACTATTGATTTTGAGGAGTCAAGAATCCTTGATCTCTTTAGCGGAACAGGAAATATCAGCTTCGAGTTTTCCTCTCGTGGATGTATTGACCTTACATGCGTAGATAATAATTACCATTGTGTGAAATTTATTAAACAAACAGTCGCCGGGCTCAATCTTGAAGGGGTAAAAGCCATCAAAGCAAATGCCTTTTCATTTCTAAAAACAAAACAAAAAGCATACGACCTGATATTTGCAGATCCGCCATATCAGCTCAAAGAGATTGAAGAACTGCCCGGGATAATCTTTGATAACAATTTATTAGCAGAAGAGGGAATATTTATCCTTGAGCATCCGGCACAGATAGATTTTTCACAACACCCTAAAATTTTCGATCACAGGGTTTATGGATTAGTAAATTTCTCCTTTTTCAAAGAATCAATTGCTGAGTAGCTCCTTCAGTCGTTCAGGCATCCCTTCTGAAGGCCTTGGCAAATCCCACATCTTTATTGTCATATCCGGGTTTAACAGAACATATAATGGAAAAGCCTTCGCTCTGTAGGCTTCCAACAACTGATAATCCTTTTCAAACCACACAGAACGCCACATATCACTATTATTATTCT
Organism: uncultured Bacteroidales bacterium; assembly: GCA_964474455.1. Taxonomy (GTDB): domain Bacteria; phylum Bacteroidota; class Bacteroidia; order Bacteroidales; family BM520; genus BM520. The sequence goes on along the minus strand of CAYYSU010000015.1, from coordinate 35,704 downwards.
CTAACCAATCCAACCATGACGCTTCATTGTCATCAGCACAAACCATTATTATATCTACTCTATTACTGAATTCAGGATGCATCTCTTTCAACAACACATTTTCTGCCTGACATGCACCGTTCCATGACTGAAAAAAGCACAGAAGAATGCTCTTTTTGCCCGGAAAAAGAAACTCCTTATCATGTATAGTAATAGCCGGTGGCAACGCACCGGGTAAAAGCTCATTGACTTGATCTAAAATATTTGCAGCTATCTTTCGGTGCTCTGGAAACTTACTATTGGAATGAATATGTTTTATGATGTGAAGCACTTGTTTATAACCATAATCAGCACTACCTAACACAGATCGCAGTGTGGAAAGCATTACCAACTCACGCATGGCTTCATTTATCAAAAGGGTGTCTTTACCCAGAGAATCTAAAAGCGCAACATAACTAACCTGATAGTTTATGGTACTTTGTAAGTCGTCGCGATCTATCTCCCGGCTGTTTGCAACAATATATTTATCAAAAAACAAATTAAAAAATTCCATTGCCTCATCATGGCTATAGTTTGGCCTGCCGGAGAGATACTTCCCGGCAAGATCTGCCCTGGAAGTAGTCCGCGCCTGCAGTTCCATTCCGGCAATACGGTAATCAATATATTGCCTGAAGTATTCACTATCAAAACCGGCAAACTGGTTTTTTACATCTTCTTTAAAATTATCTATCAACGATTTACTTCTGCTTCTGAACAATGTGGCATAATGTTTCATCACAAAATCATCATACATAGTATTAAAGGTGGAGATATTACTGTTCAATCCTTCAAATACTTCATTTCGTATAGTATAGTGCAGAGGCGTTTCAATTAGGTTAGGGTTCAGAAATGATTCCACCGGCTCGTATTCACACTCCAGCTGATAATGAGCAGCAGGTTCAAGATAGATGCCGGCAGAGTAGTATCCTGCCTTTATAACAGCATACCTAACCTCATCAAAATGCGCTTGCAGAGAAAAAGTACCATCATCATTAATCATATATTCATCTATCAACAATAGCTTTCCTGTAATATAATCATCAATAACATATAAAGAAATCTCTGATTCGTCGCCACCTTTAATGGTACCGGAAAGTGAGGTTTGAGCATTACAAACTCCCATAATCAGGGACACAATAATGACTAGGATTATAAATCTATGATGCATACACGATTATTTTCGGAGAATTCTCTTTGGTTTTACATTTGCCGGAACAAACTGAGAGATATCCCCGCCATATTTATATACTTCTCTAACGACAGAGCTGTTAAGTGTAGTATATTCGGGAAGGGATAACAGATATACTGTTTCGACATCAGGTACTAATTTTTTGTTTATCTGCCCCACCATTCTCTCGAACTCAAAGTCGGCAGAGGTACGCAACCCCCGAAGGATATACGATGCCTTATACTCAACACAAACATCAACGGTAAGACCATCATAATCAATAACTTCTACACGAGGCTCATTGGCAAAAATCTCTTTTATCCATGACATTCGTTGTTCAAGAGAAAAAAAATTCTTTTTATCTTTATTGACTCCGATACCTACAATCACTTTATCAAACAGTGGTAATGCCCTGCGGATAATGCTTTCATGTCCTCTGGTAACAGGGTCAAAAGATCCGGGAAATAATGCGATACGTTCCATATCACAAAAGTAGGTATTTTTTTATCGTAATTAGAAATGGTATGTCATTCCAATTGCAAGACCGAACTGATATGGATGATATTCAATATTCGGCATCTTACTAATGGATAAGAAAGAGTATCTCAGCTCGGGCATTATCTGTGCTGATAGTGACTTTGAGATATGATATTTCGCCCCGGCACCGGCAACACCTCCAAGAGTAAACGGCCTAATATTTTCGGTATGACCAATACGGTAGCTCTCGTCAAGGGTATTTAGAAAAGCTGTGTTTCCAGTAAGAATACCTGCAAAAAATCCTGCCTCAGTGATAACAGATAAACCCTTTTTCTTCTTGGAAGAGAGCTGAATCATAAATGGCACCTCAATATAATCAAACCTTTGCACAAGCCTAAGGTCAGGATCAGACAATCCATAATCTGACAGGAACTCGGTGTTGCCAAGCATTATTCGGGGATCTGACACAAGATTGTTTCCGGTAATAAATTTTGTAACATCCTTTAACGGAGTAATATTCGTGACTACGTTACCGGAGCTACTATTCACGCTATAAGAAGGCCCGTCCTGATAGGCATACAGGTTTTGTGATCCCTGACCATAGGATGACCAGGTGACACCTGTTTTGATATTAATTATACCGGAGAGCTCTTTGGTAGCATAAACTCCGGCATTCCAGGATGCTACACCATTCTCCACAGCAATAGGAGATCGATCCCTGTACTCCATATCCGCAGCTGGCATTGTACGATAAGCATAGGCCGCAGCAATATCGCCACCAACAGACCACTCCTGCTCATAAATATCAGGATTTACAGGTAAGTCATCATAAGAATATGTATCACCAAAAGAAGAAGGAGTGTTTTTATCTGACACCTCCGGCATTTGAGTCAGCATCTGAGTGAGCTGCATATCTTTTTCGGCCTGAGTTATCTCCACAGGGTTTTCAGCTGCAGGAAAATCAGCAGCAGCCTCAACTATTCCAGAATCCCCGTTGAAATCGTCAAACGAAGATTCAACCAAATCATCACTCTCATCATCGAAAACACTCAATTCAGAAGTGCTCTCTTCACTTTCATAATTATCGATAATGGCAGATGCAATAACAGTTTTATCGCTAACTTCTATTTTCTCTTCACTGAAATCATCATTTATCATTTCACTTCTCTCATCCATTCCAAAGAAGAGATCTTGAGTTTCTGTTTTGTTTACAGATTGTTCGTCCAATAGACCCACATATTTCATACTCTTTTCCGACACACTCCTGTACAGATATCCTGCACCAAAACCAATCAGGAGTATCATTACTGCTGCTGCGGTGGCAATAAGTATAAATGCTTTCTTTCTCCTGCCTCTGTTCAGGGTTGAGTCAATGGCTGCCCATGCCTCTTGTGGAGGCTTTTCGCGATACCTTTTGGCAGCATCACGAAATAAATTATCGGTGATATGTCTGTTTTTCATATTGATGAAACCTTCTTGTGTCTTATAAAACCATTTTTAACCAATTTCCTTTGCAGGATAACCCTCGCCCGTGCCAGGTTCGACTTTGATGTACCTTCAGAGATATCCATAATCGTTGCAATCTCCTGGTGAGAATATCCTTCTATGGCATAGAGGTTAAAAACCATGCGGTAGCGTGGTGAAAGCTCAGCGATAAACCCTAACAAAGCTTTTTCATCCATTCCGGCGTTAGTATTCTCATACTCCTCGTCCATCATACTGTCGCTAACCTCGGGGTAGAGCGTAATCCTACTCTCACGACGAAATTTCTCCAGAGCACAATTCACAAAAATTCGTCGCATCCATGCGCCCAAAGGTCCGTCGCCTTTATACTGTTTTATCTTTTCAAAAATTTTAATAAAACCATCCTGAAATATGTCATCGGCTTCGTTTCTGTTACCGGTATAATAGCAGCAAACGGCATACATATCATCGCTGTAGAGATCATATAATGCCTTTTGAGCGCTACTTTGTCCACGGCGACAGCCCTTCAATATTTCATTTATATCCTTCAATACCAGACAGTTTTAATATCTCTGCAAGTTAATCATTTTTGAGACACCTACATAATAGAGATCAAAGCCTCCGAATCCCCCGTCCCTATCGGAGGAGAAAACCATAAGGTCGTTATTAAAATCAGGAAAAGATGCTATTACAGGTCTGTATTCATCCGCTTCACTGTTTATCTCAGGACCGAAATTCACTGGATCACCCCAGATACCATCCGCATCGCGAAGGCAATAATAGAGATCAAAGCCTCCGTACCCTCCCTCCCTGTCGCTGGCAAAAACCATCATATTACCAATAACATACGGACATTTATCATCTGCGTCGCTATTCACTGACGAAGCATATATAACAGATGTTGTGTAATCACTCATTAGCCACCCCTGAAAGGGAAGATCTATATACGTGTAACCAATATTATAATTTCCACCCTCATCACTACACAAAAAGAGATAGTTATCAGCTATACAGGGATAAGCCTCGTTATACTCCGTATTAAGTCTTTCTATATCCAAAACAGCTGAGACCTGCTGATTATCATAATATGCTTGCTCCGAGTTAACATTTTCACAAACCACATATTTTATATCCAGATTACCGGAAACATCACTTGCGTATAGCAAAAAGAGATTATCGCCATCACCAGTGCTATACGGACCAAGCTCATTGGCATCAGTATTCACCTGCCTGACGATAGTATTCATAATGGTTTCATCGTCATTTGTCACAACTTCCATAAACAACTCACCCCCGGAAGCAAGGAATTCCATATCTATTCTTTTTACAACGAAATCATAATGACCACTTCCATTTCTGTCGGAGCTGAATGTTATTTGCATTCGCCTACCCGGACCGATATTACTGTTATAATCGTTGTAGGGTGTATTAAGGATATCGAAATTGACTGGTGCCAAAGGAAATTCCGCCTCATAATTAGACTCTTTGCGGCAGCTGCTCAGCATAAGTATTGATAACAAAGAGAAATAAATCAGGGGTCTATAAATAGAAGGCATAATGACACTTTTCCTTAGTGATGCTTGGGGGAGTATTTTCGTTGCTTTAAAAAGATTTTTTTATGCTACGCAACTTTTTCCAAGTGCTCTGCATCAGTGTGACAGAAAAGGAGAAATTTTATTTTCTTTTTTCGTTCAAATAATAAGTTAATAGCTCCGCTATACTTAAATAGGTGTTTTTATAGAGGTGAGGCAGATCTAAAGGGTCTGCCCATTTCGCTTCCGTAATATCCTCTTCCAGCTGCGGTGATAAAGTGGTGGCGGAGTCTGCCTTCATCTCGTACCATACTGATCGCTTCAATACTAACCGCCCTTTTAAATAGTAAAGATGCCAGGTATCACCAATTCTATTACCTGCCACAAGATTCTCCACACCTGTTTCCTCTATTGTCTCCCTGACGGCAGTCTGCAAAGGTGTCTCTCCCTCGTCCATATGACCTTTTGGAAGATCCCACTTACCCTTTCGGAAAATCAATAGTATTCTGTTTTTTTCATCCCTTACAACTCCCCCTGCGGTAATCCGACATTCGTATAAATTTATGAAAGACTTCATTACCCCCACAACATCCTCACAAAAAATATACAGTATACTTTTATCACTGTTATGCAGAAAATCAAAAATAACACTTTTAAGTTTCTCCTCTGAATGAAATAAATGCTTTTCACTATCGTTTAAAATGGAAGAATAGTTTTCCTCGAGGAGAATAATCTGTTTTTGATCAAAAAAAACTTTATACATTTGTGACATGAAATATAATGATGAAACAGCAGCTGTATTAGCTGAATTCTTACTGCAAATTAAAGCAATAAAGATCAATAATACTAATCCTTTCACGTGGGCTTCAGGCATCAAATCGCCAATATATTGTGATAATCGCAAGACCCTATCACACCCACAAATCAGAACATTTATCAGACAAAATCTAGTAAAGGTAATTCAGGATATTTATGGTGACGTAGATGTTGTAGCAGGTGTTGCAACAGGAGCAATAGCTCAGGGTGCTTTGGTGGCACAGGAGATGGGCGTACCATTCGTTTATGTTCGCTCTTCCAGCAAAGACCATGGACTGCAAAACAAGATCGAAGGAGTTTTTCAGGAAGGACAATCAGTAGTTGTGATAGAAGACCTTGTATCCACAGGAGGCTCATCTCTGGCAGCAGTGGAAGCGCTCCGCAACGCAGGAATGAATGTTAAAGGTATGGTGGCAATATTTACCTACGGATTGGAAGTGGCGATAAAGAATTTTAAAGATGCAAAATGCAACCTTTACACCCTTACAGACTATCCTACGGTTATTGAAAAAGCCATTTCGGAAAACTATGTAAAAAAGGAAGATCTGGAATCTTTAATGGACTGGAAAAAAGATCCTTCTAACTGGAAAAAATAGAAACTATTATGTCCAAATTCAAATCTGCAATCACAAGAATCAAACGTCCGGCAGAAACTATATATGACTTCCTTTCTGATTTTAATAATTTTAAAAATATTATGCCTGCTGATAAGGTAAAAAATTATCAGTCCACATTGGATACTTGTTCCTTTAGTGTGGAAAATATGCCCGCATTTCATCTGAAAATGGGTGATAATATTCGTGCTTCAAAAATAGTTATGATTCCGCAGAATAGTGGAGGCATAGAATTTTCTCTCTCCACTTCGATAGAGCAGGTATCACAATCCGACTCTGAGGTCATTATAACTCTCTCGGCCGAGCTAAATGCCTTTTTAAAAATGATGGCAGCAAAACCTCTTCAAACCTTTGTAGATACACTGGCAGTAAAATTAAAAGAGTACATGGAACGCTGATTATTTCTAACCTACAAAAGCGGAAACACTACCTCTTTCATTTGGCAGGGAATCAATGACTCGTTTGTCTGTATCAACAACCTTCCGAACTCATCGATACCAACAATAGAACCCGTCTCCTTGTGCCCCATAATAGTATAATTAACCTCCTCGTTGAAAAGATACATTTTCGAGATATACTCTCCCATAAGCTGGTCGTATTTCCCTGCACCCAATAGCTTATAATAATCATTAAACGACTCTCTGAATAGCTTCAGCAACTTATTCAAATCATACTCCTGCCCGGTAATCATCTTCATGGAAACAGGATTTGGAGCATCAGATACAAATTTCTCCTGATTGATATTTATTCCAACACCTATAATAGCTGACTGAAGAGTGTTTCCGGAAATCTGATTCTTGATAAGAATACCACTTATCTTTTTATTTTTATAATAGATATCATTAGGCCATTTAATATGTATCTTCTCTTCAGGCATAAATCTTTTCAGAGCCGACCTAACAGCAAGGCTTGTTATTATATTCAGAAAAAACTGATTCGAGGGATCCAGAAAGTCAGGATATAGGATCACGCTGAACGTGAGATTCTTCCCCGGTTCACTCTCCCATAAAGTCTCTTCAAGGCCTTTGCCGGCAGTTTGCTCATCGGCAACAACCACAGTTCCTTCTGCAGGTTTTTTATCACGAATCAAAGCAAGTGCAAAATGATTCGTAGAATCTAGGATCTTAAACTTCTTAATGTCAGTGTCTGAGTTCATGATAATTGTTTTTATTACTTTATGTTTAATGGTATAGTAATTGATCTACCCGCTTGCGCGTTTCTAAAACAGTAAACAAATAAAGGGAAATAATTGTTTTTAGTACCTTTGCAATAAATTAACAAGAAGACTTTTAATGACAGACCTTAGCATAAAAAATCGAACAGCAGAACTGGAAAAAGCAATCGTGAACGGAATTCTGGAGAAGAAAGGCGCTAGCACCCTAGTAATGGATTTCTCGCAGATGCAAAACATTGCTTTTGAGCGCTTTATAATTTGCAATGGAAGTTCTACTACTCAAACTTCGGCCATTGCAGACTCTGTCATTGATACTGTTATTTCGCAATGCAAGGACAAACCCTGGCATATCGCAGGCCGAGAAAATGGTGAATGGATTCTTCTTGATTATGGCAATATCGTAGTACATATTTTTCTACCTGAAAAACGTGAGTTCTACAAGCTCGAAGAGCTTTGGGCTGATGCAGTTATTAAACCCGTAACAGAATAGAGTATTAAAAGACATTAATTGACATAATGGCAGATAAAAAAAAACCACCTTTTGGCAATATGCCACCGAAGCAGAATTCTGACGGAAAAGGTAATAACAGACCGAAATTCTATTGGGTATATATAGGATTATTAGCAGTATTTCTGGGTTACACCCTGTTGGGATTCGATACTGGTGCTGAAGAGATCAGCTGGGGGCAATTCAAAGAGATGCTTACCCAGGCCGATGTGGATAAAATTCTGCTCGTAAACAAAGAATCCGCAGAAATATTTATCAAATCAGATAAAATAAGTAACTATCCCGAGTTGTCCAAGGGCACTTTCAAAGGATCTGATCCTCACTATATATATACTATCGGTAGTGTAGACAAATTCTATGAGAATGTGGAAGCTGCACAGGAGCTCATTACAGAGCCTGTATATATCCGAAATGTAAATAGAAGAAACTGGGCCAGAGAAACTTTTAGCATTATTGTCCCCATACTAATACTTATCGGTGCCTGGATACTCATAATGAGAATGATGGCCAAAAATGTTGGCGGCGGAGGTGCCGGCGGGCAAATTTTCAATATCGGAAAATCCAAAGCAAAACTTTTTGATGATGCAGATATAAAAATTTCTTTTAAGGACGTGGCAGGACTGGAAGAAGCTAAGATAGAAATTATGGAGATCGTAGATTTCCTGAAAAACCCCAGCCGATACACAGACCTGGGAGGAAAAATTCCCAAAGGAGCTCTGCTGGTGGGTCCTCCCGGCACAGGAAAAACTCTCCTGGCAAAAGCCGTGGCCGGAGAAGCAAAGGTGCCTTTTTTCTCACTATCAGGATCCGACTTTGTGGAGATGTTTGTAGGTGTGGGTGCTTCCAGAGTGCGCGACCTCTTCAAGCAAGCTAAAGAAAAAGCCCCTTCAATAATTTTTATTGATGAAATTGACGCTATTGGTCGTGCAAGAGGTAAAAATGCTATGACAGGCGCCAACGATGAAAGAGAAAACACTCTTAACCAACTCCTTACAGAGATGGATGGATTTGGAACAAACCAGGGTGTCATCATACTTGCTGCTACCAACCGTGCTGATATCCTGGATCGCGCATTGCTGCGCGCAGGAAGATTCGACAGACAGATACATGTGGAATTGCCAGACCTCAACGAACGGGCAAAAATCTTTGGGGTACATATTAAACCACTTAAAATCAATAAGGACTCTGTAAATAAAGACTTCATGGCCAAGCAAACACCCGGGTTCTCAGGAGCGGACATCGCCAATGTATGTAATGAAGCTGCCCTTATATGTGCTCGTAAAGGAAAAAAAATGGTCGACAGACAGGATTTTATGGATGCTGTGGACAGAATAGTCGGCGGACTGGAGAAGAAAAATAAAATTATTAGCGTAGGTGAAAAGAAAGCCATCGCATACCATGAAGCAGGCCATGCATCTGTAAGCTGGCTGTTGGAACATGCTCATCCGCTTGTGAAGGTTACAATAATACCTCGCGGTAAAGCACTTGGTGCCGCATGGTACCTGCCCGAAGAACGACAGATTACAACCACTGAGCAGATGTTTGATGAAATAACTTCTCTGCTCGCAGGACGAGCCAGTGAAGAGATACACTTTGGGAAAATATCTACCGGAGCACTCAACGATCTGGAAAAAGCTACTAAACAAGCTTATGCTATGGTATCGTACTTCGGCCTTAATGATATTATAGGTAATGTGAGTTATTATGACTCTACAGGACAACAAGAGTATTCTTTCCATAAGCCATATAGCGAAAAAACTGCAGAAGCTATCGATAAAGAAGTTAGTAAACTCATTGAAAAAGCTTACTCAAGAGCAAAAAAAGTTATCTTGGAAAACAAAGATAAAGTTACTCAACTGGGTGACCTGCTTCTGAAAAATGAAGTTATATATAGTGATGATGTAAAAAAAATATTTGGTGAGAGAGCAGGGTCAGAAAACCTCCCCGACTCGTCGGCATTTATTTCTGAAGATATTAATACTACACTGGCGGAAGAAAAACAGGATAACGACCAAATAGAGGAGAAAAATCCTACAAATGAAAATAAAGAAGAATAAAGCTATCACAGGATATGGAAGATAGTATTTTAAAAGAAAAAGTTCTCAAAGAAGCTCTTAATGCCTTGGTCAACAACAGGGTGCATAACCCATTCTCAGGCATCGATCTTAACAAACCGGTGTTCCCTGAATGCTTGAAAGACAAAGAGGTGATGTTTGCAAAAAACTTGACAGACAACGGAGCATCTTTTATTTATTGCGGATCAAAGGAAGAATTTATTGAGACGGTTTACCTGGTTGCTCAACAAAACAACTGGAAAAAAGTAGTGACTCACGAACAGAGAGTAAAAGAAATTATTGAAACAACAAAAGTTGAAACCACTGAAGAGATCCCTGAAAATAAAGACTTTATATACATAACATCGTGTGAAGCAATGGTTGCAAGACATGGCAGTTTGGTGTTATCATCAGCTCAGCCTGTATCACAAAAAGCATTAGCCCTGGCACATACACAAGTAGTCTTTGCGCTGGCATCACAGATGCATGAAGATTTGCAACCGGCATTAAAAGCCTTAGAAAAAAAATATAATGATAACAGACCATCATTTATTACATCTATAACAGGAAAAAGCAAAAATACAACTCCGGCGCTTAAGGCTATTCCTGCCGCAACAGGTTTTAAAGAACTGGTTGTATTCTTCATTGATGCCAGTTAAGATTTATACTTTTTTTACTTTGGCATTCTGTTTTCGTTATATTTGTAATTATGGAAGATTCATGGAAAAAAATATATGGAACAGGAAATCCAATCCACATTGACATTCTGCAGAACCTGCTCCTTGATGATGAGATAAAAAGTGTTTTCATAAATAAAAAAGACTCCGCATATCTCTTTGGTGAAATTGAACTTTACGTTAAACAGAGAGACATTATTCCTGCCATGCGTATAATAGAAAAATTTGAAGAAAATGAAACGTCCCAGTAATAGAACTGTCACAGGGGCTTTATTTGGTGTTGTTATGCTTGCGGCGCTCTATGCAGGGCAATACTTTGCTTCGGTTTTCTTCTTTGTATTAGCGTTGCTATCTGTTTTTGAGTTCCTGAAAATCCATAATCTTCTTCAATACAAATACACAACCATTACAATTCTGACATCGTCAGCATTGGTATATATCATTATCAACGGCATTGAGATAAATATAATTGATGCAAGCTTCTTCTGGTATATAATCGCCATCCCATGGGTAAGCAGTATAATAATCTTGCTTTCACAGAAAAAACATCAATATAACTCCATAGTGGCTTCGTTTATCACTCCTTTTCTCATCTCAGCACCTTTTGCCTTTATAGCATCCTTTTACACTTATAGCATTAATAGCGGTATGAGTTTTTTTATCATTCCGGTAGCATTCTTTATCTTTTTGTGGTTTAATGATATGTTTGCATTTTTCATTGGCAAGGCAATAGGTAAAACACCACTTATGCCCAATGTATCACCAAAAAAAACATTGGAAGGAACTATTGGCGGCCTGTGTTGTTCTATATTAACAGGCATAGGAGCTTCTTTTCTCTTTCCGGGAAAGGGAGTGATCTTCTGGGTTGCTTTTGCGGCTTTAACAGCCATAGGAGCTGTTTTTGGTGATCTGCTTGAATCGGTGATGAAGAGAAGATTGGGTATAAAAGATTCAGGAAATATTCTTCCCGGCCACGGCGGGTTTCTTGATAGATTCGACAGCATGTTTATGGCCGCATCATTAATATTCGTATTCTTAAAAATTATCTCATGAAGATACACTCAAAAGGCTTATCCACAATAGCATTCTTCGCAATGTTTGTTGTTCTCTTTTTAAGTTTTCTTTCAACAGGGATTAATATACAAAGCCCGTACAGCATCATTTTATGGGGTTTTGGTGGTATCGCAATATTGCTTTTCTCCATGTTCTTTCGCTATCCAAACAGAAAACCCGACATTAATCCTAACGCTATTTTAAGTGCAGCTGATGGAAAGGTTGTGGCAATAGAAAAGGTTTACGAAAAAGAGTATTTCATGGAAGAGAGATTGGTAGTATCTGTCTTTATGAGTGTATATGATATTCATGTAAATTTTATCCCTGTTGAAGGTGAAATAATATATACAAAACATCATCCCGGAAAAAACTACCCGGCGATAAATCCAAAATCCAGTAAAATGAATGAGATGTTCTCAATTGTTATCAAGTCAGATAAGACAAGTTTGCTGGTGCGACAAATTGCAGGTATCGCAGCACGGAGAATTCATCTTAGCGTAGAACAAGGCGATATTGTAAATCAGGGCGACGAGCTGGGACTTATAAAGCTGGGCTCTCGCGTCGACATATATATGCCCATAAATTCTAAAATCAATGTAAAGATCAACGATAAAGTTAAAGCCGCAAAAAGTGTACTTGCATGGATATCCTAAAGAATATTTTTTATATCTGAAAGGCTGAAGACCTCATGGGTTATTCTTTCTCCATGTTTCTTCTTGTCAGGGTTGAAGTATATTTGACCCATTCCAAAGAACTTCGCTCCCAGAATATCCACCTCTAAATCATCACCAATCATAATACTTTCTTCGGGATCAGCACCGGTTTTCTCCATGGCATAATCAAATATTCTCTCATCAGGTTTCCTGGCTCCCGCAGCCTCGGAAGTGATAATAACATCAAAATAATTTGTGAGTTCTGATAACTGCATCTTCTTATCCTGTACCTCTTCAAAACCATTGGTGATAATATGTAATGGATATTTGGGCTGCAGATATTTCAATAAATCATACGTGCCGGGAAAAACAGTATTCTTAGTTGGTAGAACATCCAAATATTCACGACCGAAAATCTCAGCCGTCTCGCTATTAAAAATACCAAAATGACGAAGAGCCAACTCATAGCGCAACACTTTCAAGTCAGATTTTCGAATAGTCCCTTTCCGGTATCTATCCCAAAGACCATTATTAATTTTAGTATAAACTTTAAAAAAATCATCCTTCGACGGGACTCCTTTGTCCGTAAGGTCATATTTATCAACCAGAAAATCTATGGAAGCTCTGGAATTGGTATCGAAATCCCACAGGGTTCTGTCGAGATCAAAAAAAACGTGATTATATTTCTTCATGTTTCCACTTTTCAGAATACAAAAATACAACAAATAATTGCATTTTTATTTCGCTGAATTATAGCCTATTACAAAAATACATCAACTTTTATGTAACGTATTCTTGCAAATGGCGTTATATTAATAGTATCTTTGTGATATCATTTTGATATCATAACAACTTAAACTAATTAAAACATATAGCGATGAATTCAAACGAAAAATCAAAGATCCCGATGTCAGGATATATCGGCCTACTGCTAATACTTGTGTTACTTGGCGTTCCGGTATTTTTTGAATTTTTGGGTCCGGAAAAATGGTGGAATTTTGTGCCTTCCATCTGTGTACAGTTAATTGGTCTGCTGTGTCTGGCGGGCTTTCTTGTTGTAAACCCCAACGAATCAGCAGTACTGGTACTTTTTGGTAGTTATAAAGGAACGGTACGAAAAAACGGATTCTATTGGGTTAACCCTTTCTACACAAAAACAAAAATCTCGCTCCGCGCCAGAAACCTCAACAGTGAGCCCATTAAAGTGAATGATAAGGTAGGAAATCCAATAATGATCGGGATTGTGTTAGTATGGCAGGTTAATGACACATTCAAAGCAGCTTTTGATGTGGATGATTACGAAATGTTCGTACACATCCAAAGCGAGGCGGCAATCCGAAAACTGGCAGGTCATTACCCTTACGATAATTTTGACGACGGAGAGGCAGATATCACCCTGCGCTCAGGAGGTGAAGAGGTTAACAGTGTATTGGAAGATGAGCTGGTGGATAGATTATCCATGGCGGGAATAAAAGTCATGGAAGCCAGAATTTCATACCTTGCTTACGCCTCTGAGATTGCCGGTGCTATGTTGCGGCGTCAGCAGGCCACAGCAATTGTTGCTGCGCGTGAAAAAATCGTTGAAGGAGCAGTCAGTATGGTGGAGATGGCACTGGAACAACTGTCAGACAAAAAAATTATTGAATTTGATGATGATAAAAAGGCTACGATGGTGAGCAACCTTATGGTAGTTCTTTGCTCAGATAAAGATGCCAGCCCTGTAATAAATACAGGCACCTTGCATCAATAAATATTTATGGCGAAAAAAAAATCATTTGCACTACGTATCGATCCGGCTATGATGAATGCGCTGGAGAAATGGGCCGCGGACGAATTGCGAAGCACCAACGGGCAAATCGAATGGATCCTGTCCAGGGCGCTGAAGGAATTCGGCCGTTATAAGCTCCACAAAGAACAATCAGAAAATGAAACAACCGATGAAATATAAATGCCCTAAATGTCAATTTACAATGGCTGACATTGGAGAAATCAGGGTAACAGGGAGTTTTGCAGCAAAATTATTTAATGTCCAAAACAAAAAATATACAACTGTAACCTGCAAACGATGCAGCTACACCGAATTCTTTGCTACAGATAGTAGTAAACTGGGAAATGTATTTGACTTAATAGCAGGTTAATCGATATTTTTCAAATGCTGCTGACGGAACCATTCATATAACCCCACTCCCATGGCATGGGAGACATTCATGGATTTGTTGCTGCCTGGCATGGGGATATATAATGCCTTATCGCATAATGCCAACACCTCTTCCGGAAGGCCCCACGACTCACCTCCTACCAATATTGCACAGCGCTCCGGTAATTCTGTCGTTGTGATATCTGTAGCATGCTTTGCCGTCTCAATAGCAATCAGTGGCATCTCCTTTTTCAGCTCTGCCAACATATCATAGTTGCAAGCAGTCCAATCAATACTTTTCTGACTGCTGTGAGCTGTCCTGTTTATCTTCGCTGTGTTCAGTCCGGGGATCTCTTTAAAGGCAAACAGCACTCTCGTACTACCGAAGTTACACGCCAAGCGTATCATTGCGCCCATGTTCATCTCATTCTCCACTTCAACACCAACTACTACAGGTCCCTCAGGAACGATTATCTGCTTCTTAGCAAAAAGGTCATTTGATTTAATATATAATCCCATTACTATTTTGTTTATAGTATTTACCCTGCCACAGGTTCTTCTCTTCCATAAGGAGCTCAAATTTATGTAATACCTGATCGTAACGTATATCCCATCGTGCCGGTTCCACCAAAAATGGTGGTGGCACCTCACCGGCGATACGTTCAATAACAATGTCAGGGCGTAAAAGTGAAAGAAAGTCTGCCATTAGCAGCAGATACTCCTTCAGCTCAAAAAACCTGTAGTCCTCAGGATTTTGCCGGTATTCCTGTGCCATGATAGAATTCTTCACCACTTGCAATTGATGAAACTTAATATTATTTAACGGCAGCTCTGAAAGGATCTTTGCCTCTTCCAGCATCATCTCAGGCGTTTCGCCTGGCAGCCCGAATATCAGATGCCCGCCGGTTTTTATTCCGCGTTGGGAGCTCTCCTTTATTGCTCGTTTTGCAATCTCAAACGAGTGCCCGCGGTTAATTCTCTCCAGGGTTTTATCATAGCATGACTCTATGCCGTACTCCACAATTACATAATACTCTTTTGCCAGTTCAGCCAGATAATCCAGCTTCTCTACATCTACACAGTCTGGTCTGGTGCCTATCACCAGACCTATAACTCCGGGATCTTCCAGCGCCTCGGAGTATAGCTTTTTCAGATGATGAAGAGGGGCATGGGTATTTGAATATGGCTGAAAATATGCGAGATACTCATCGGCTCTGCGGTATCGTTTATTATGAAACTCTTTTCCCTCTTTCAGCTGCTGAGAAATACTCTTTTCAGGCTTGCAGTAGGAAGGGTTAAAGGCGTCGGGGTCGCAATAGGTGCAGCCACCGAAACCCACTGTTCCATCCCTGTTGGGGCATGAGAATCCTGCATCCACAGAGAGTTTCTGTACACGCTTTCCGAAATATTTTCGGAAGTATTCTGAGTAGGTATTAAAGCGTCTGCTGTGATCCCAGGGAAAATTCATCCCGCAAAGGTAGATAAAAAAAACCCCACCTGACAATGAAGCCGGGTGGGGTAAATCCCTATTTTATTTCTATTCTAAAAATAATAAAATCCTCTTCAATATCAGATTCAGGATTTTCAGAATTTTTAGATTTCATCGCTTATTCCACTACGATATCGACTTCAACAGGTTCAATTTTATTCAAATTATTCTCAAATATTTTAGTGACCTCCTCGATATCAGTCCTTCTGTCATTAAGAGCTTTTTTGTAAGCTTCTTCGTAATTTTTTGGTTTTTTGCCCTTTTCAACCCTCTCCTTATCGTCTTTAATTTGATTGTTGATTTTATTCATTAATTCATAATACTCATTGGCAACAACCTTGAGCTTATCAAACTCTGATTCACTTTGACCGCCTGAAACCTCTTTTGAAATTACACCGTCGGCGTATAGCTCGCTAAAGAGTTCATTAAACTGATTCATCTTGTTTATACAGTTATCCACATCTCTGTCGGCCTCTACTTTATTACATGATGTTAAAGTAAACACTAATGTTATAATACCGATAAAATATAATATCTTTTTCATATTTTTTGTTTTTAATATTAATAATTAGTCTGTTATTCTTTCTAACCACTTAAGCATTAACAGCATTACTATCATAGACATAATACAAGCTACGACAAACACCCCCCATGTCATCCAGAGAGGTACACTTTCATATAAAATAGCACCAATAAATAGCAGTTGATTTCCAAGAGCAGTAGCACCTAGCCATCCACCTTGCATAATACCCTGATATTGCGGAGGAGCCACCTTCGAAACAAAAGATATTCCCAGCGGACTGATAAACAATTCAGCAATTGTAAGAATTAGGTATGTGCCTATTAGGAGTAGTGGCGTAACTTTAGCGGCATCACTCAACGGACTACTTTCAATGTCGCTAAACATTGGAAGTCCTCTTGAACCAAATATCATTACCATATAAGCAACAGCTGCGATACCCATACCGATAGCAATTTTTTTAGGTGTAGAAGGTTCTTTGCCTTTAGAACGCAGCCAGCCGAATAACCCCATTATAATTGGTGTAAGCAGAACAATAAAGAATGGATTAACTGATTGGAATATCTCAGCTCCTTTTATAGATGTAAATCCTAAATTAATATCTATTCCGCTTAAGTCAGTATAATCACGAGCAAACATCGTAAGAGTTAGTCCGTTTTGGTGGAAAGAGAACCAAAAGAAAATTACAACTCCAAATACTGCAAAAAGTGCATATAAACGTTGTTTGATCTCTTTAGCACTCATCTCCACAACAGAAGGATCATTAGCCTGATCAGCAGATTTAGTTTTTTCAACTTTCGGGAATCGCTTTTTATTAAACAAATATATTGCTATTGAAATTATCATAGCTACAATTGCACAAGCAAAAGCATAGTGGAATCCAGTATTAAATACATTTAAATATTCATTTGCAAACCCAGAAAGGTTTCCAGTTGTATTTGATGCTTCAGTAGCTAATATTTGAAATTTACTGACCGGATCTAACGCAAAAACGTTTTCTGCTACACCCTGTACATGGTCAAGAGTTCCTGTACCAACAACATTTGTGTTAGCCAGAGTTCCTTCTATTTGTTGATGACAAAGTGCAGGTAGGTTTGCATTATACCCTAACCCGTTCTTGGTCAACCACCAGTTACGAACTCCGATAGCTGTAAAAGGAGCAAAAATAGCACCCACGTTAATAAACATATAAAAGAGTGAGAAACCGGAATCTCTCATTTTTCCATAAGTAGGATTATCATACATCTGACCTACAAGAGCTTGTAAATTGCCTTTAAATAGTCCATTACCAAATGCAATTGTAAATAATCCAATACACGTTATAACCAAAAACAAGACCTTTTCGCTAGCAGGCACAGGTGATGGCGTTGGGAATGCCATGATAAAATAACCTACTGCCATAATTATCAAACCGACTAAAATAGTTCCCTGATAATTTCGCAATTTGTCTGCAATGAGTCCTCCAACAAATGCCAGAATGTAGATAGAAAAGTAAAAAATCGAATATATCAAACCAGCATCTTGTCCATTCAGACCAAATTTTGCCTGTAAAAACAATACAAGAATTGCCATCATGGTGTAGAAACCAAATCGTTCTCCCATGTTCGCCAAAGAGGCTGCCAGTAGTCCTTTAGGATGATTTTTAAACATAATTTTGCTTTTTAGTTTTCGTTTATTTTTACAACGTTGGCAAATATAGAAATCTTTTTTGTTATAAATAGAGTTTAATATCATTTACACACACTTACGTCATAGAAAAGACTGAAATCCAGGTACCTCCATATGGCCTGACTTCATAAACACAGACCACCGGAATAAGCGCAAAGAAACTATAAATGAGACTTTTACAGTTTTTCTAAAGTGAACAACTTTTTATACCTTGCAGCGTAACAACACTAACAACATCTCGTCTGCAATACTGAATGGATCAAAACAAATTTAACAAAGAGGTACTCCCATTAAAAGGGCGTCTGTTCCGACTGGCATTGGCTTATTTGAAGGATACCGATGATGCTGAGGATGCTGTTCAGGAAATCTTTGTGAAATTATGGAAAATGAGATCTTCACTAAAAAAATATCATAGCATAGAAGCACTATCGGTTACAATGACAAAGAACCACTGCCTCGACCAGCTAAAAGCAAAACGAAGGTCGGAAGTAGGGCTCGACAAAGTTGTGGCTCGTTCCGGAGGCAGCTCCCCGGCAAAGTGCTCCGAGGAGAGTGACCTTATGGATATTCTCTCTGGCATACTACCGGAGCTGCCCGAACAACAGCAAATGGTGTTTCTAATGAGAGACGTGGAAGGACTGGAATTGAAAGAGATAGAAGAGATTACAGGTATAAATTATAATAATATCCGCGTGGTGCTCTCAAGGGCAAGAAAAACACTGCGTACAAAATTGATAAAAATAGAATCCTATGAATATGGAAAAGATTCCTTTGCTAATTAACAAATACTTCCAGGGAGAGACTTCTCTACAGGAGGAACGGTTGATCAGTAATTATTTTCTGAACGAAAATGATATACCCGATGAGTTAGCTCCTATGCAAGAGTATTTCGTCGCACTGGATATTATAAGTAAAGCTAAACCATCCGATGACCTTGAACAGAATCTGATGGCACGAATAGATCAAGAAAAGAGAAAAACAAAGCGCAACAGGTCATTTAAAATAAGTGTGCTTATCACTTCCGGCATCGCAGCAGCATTTATCCTGTTTATTGGATTACAACAGTTCAACAAACCCACGGTTATTAATAATAGTATTGATGATCCGATAATTGCAATGCAAATAGTAAATAGCGCTTTCGCAGAGGTGAATAAAAATATGGAGAAAGGGATGACAAACTTCTCGTATCTGAACAAATCCTCCAGGGCAACAGAGACACTATCAAAGATACAGTTACTGAATGAAAGTGTGGAGAAAGCAGCACACGTGCACTATTTTAACAAAGGATACATAGCATTTCAAAGGGTCGCGGAGATCCCTAAAACTGAATAACAGACCATTAAATAATTTAAAACCGATATTATGAAAAAAATTATTGTATTTCTGATAGCCGTGCTCCCACTGCTCGTGGTGGGTCAAAGTGCCCTCGAGAGCGTATTTGAAAAGTATTCAGGTAAAGATGGATTTACCATCGTTAACATTGGCCCGGAGATGTTCCGGTTTTTAGCCGCAGCAGATATTGAAGTTGCCGAAAACCAAAAGGAAGTAGACGATGCCATGGAAGCCGTAGAGAAACTTACAGGATTGAAAATTCTTACATGCGAAAACGCCTCCAGCGATATGTGCATGAGATTCCGCAAAGACATACAAAAAAATCTTCCGAGCAATTTCCTCGAGCTGATGACAGTCAAAGACGGCGACTCTGACATAAAATTCCTGGCAAACCAAAATAAAGATGGCACAATCAGCGAATTCCTTATGCTGGTGACAGACACAGAAGATGTAGTAATCATGAGCTTTACCGGTGTTATTGACATGAACACCATTTCAAAAATCGGCAAGACAATGCAGATCGAAGGAATGGAAAAGCTGGAAGAAAATCAAGAACCGGCTCAACCCGAAAAATAAACTACCGGAAAAAATTATTTACCCAACAATTGCAAAAACAGCTATTGAACCATCCCTGAACTATTTGGGGGGTGGTTTTTTTGTTTTCACCAGATTGTTAAGCATCTTGATTGAAGCATGAACCTATGCAATTATTAGATCTGCACTAGCAGAAAGGAATAAGAATGCTACTTTAATGCGAAGCAAATATCTTTAATTAGTAAGTAGCTTGGTGTTCATTAAAATTTCATTTCTGATAAAAACCAATTCTTTCAATCCAAAGCTGGCGTTTCATTACAAAATGTTTTGCAACACAACAGGTTTATAACGAAATCCGAACCTGCAAAGAGTACCCCGGTTGGATATCAAATTTCTTATTTATTATTCTCTCCTTCACGGGATTAAAAAACAGCGAACCACGGCCATAGACTGTAATCCTTCTGACAGGTTTCCACGAAAAATAAAGGTATAAAGACTTCCCGCTGTCATAGTACGCCGGAACAGAAAAACTATACAACACATCAGATTCGTAGCTATATATTCTTGTGCCATAGCCATCAGTTTCAAACTGAGTATATCGCATAGAGAGGGTCAGAGGAATCCGCATATTATAAATACGGGCATCCAGATAAGTAAGAAAACCGGAACCACCATCGGCATATGAATATGCAAGCCTATGCTGAACCCTCAGGTTATTCATTATGTCAAAAGTAAAATGCAACCTTCCGTTCCACGACTCCCGCTCTTCCATCGTCCAGGTAATATCATTAACCGTTCCCGCGTCATCATCGCCACTCTTATATCCTGCTTGCAAATATGCATGAAGATTCCGGTTAAATTCATACCTCAGCCTTCCCGATGCCCGCATCTCTGTCATCGGCTTATGGCAACCCGTTTTATTGCTGAATCGCCGCATCAAATCCAGGTTTGCCGACAGAGAGAATCCATGCCCGATATGCAGCATCACAGCCTGGTATACTCCCCGCTGATTGGAACCTGACGAAAGCCTGAAGATGCTGGAGTGCAGGTTTTGAAATTCGGTTTCCACATGGCGTAAATGGAAAGAGTAGTTTAATCGGGTATCCGGAAACAGATCTGCTCCAAAAACCAACGCCTTACCTCCATTCAAGGATATTGCTCCCTCGCCGTAAAACAATACCTTTTTCATTGCCGCAACAAAGTCAATCCCTGTACACAGGTTATGATCACCGTAAAACTTATACCATTCCGACATGCTTGTTTTCTCTTCAATTATGCCATCCAGTTTCTGATAATATGATGTTACTCCCAACCGGATATTCCCCAAAGTATATAAAACGTTTGCGCCGGCGAGATATTCACAGAGGTTATTTTTCTCCTGCAACTCGGTTGAATCGCGATGGTAGCCTCCTGTTTTAAATCCGGTATAGTATTGTGTTGCGGATATGGAATCGAAAAGAATCTCGTTTGCGTCACGTTTGTGTGCTGAGCCAAACACTGTAGCCTTAAATTTTCTATGTTTAAATGTCGCTGCTGTTCCTCTCAGAAAGTTATTCTCTTCCGTTCCGGAATGACGCCGTATATCCAATGGTACTCTTCTGCCGGAAGTCATCTCCACCCCTGAAGAGAGGGCAAAGCCTGACCAAAACGTAAGTCCCTGACCAAATTGCAGGTTATAATCACCGACAATGATGTTGTCGATCAGTTTTTTTCCTTTATATAGGATGTATCCCGCATAGTAATCAAACCCGCTCCTGCCCTGTTCAAAGCTGAACGGCTCTCCAGGGTCATTCTCCGCAACAATTCCGGCAAACAGCCTGTCATCAGCATTATAGGAGTATTTAAAAAGTATCTTTTGCCTGTTACCATCATATCCTTTTACGGTATCGTCAACCTTTCCCGGAGCCTTTGCGGAAAACCGCAACAGTATTTTATGATCTGCGTATTTCAACAAGTCATCCTTCGTCAAAGAGTCATCGGGAGGCATAAACGGGGTTATCACATAAGGAGTGATACGAAATACCGTTGCGCTGTCCCAGCTCTCCAATAACAGCAATTCCCTGACAGTAAGCACCGGCGGCCACTCCTCCCGGTATTCAATCAGTTCCATGGCCTGTTCGTATGTTATCAGCAGCACCTGTTGCATGATCTCCGGACCAGCAGTATTCAGGTTCAGCGACTTCTGATTTCTGTTCGCGATCTGCTCCATCGCGCTATTGATAGCATCTTCGTCTGCACCTGAAGCCTCCATCATCTCAAAATACCGTTCCTCATCAACCTGCCCAATCAGAGAGAGTGAAAAACAGAAAAAAACTGGTAACAGAAGCCTCCTCATAACTTACTGAATTCATAGATTGTGCCCATGGAGAATCCCGTTCCCGGAATCATGGAGTTGGTAATGGCGATATTAACTCTCACCTTACGACAAAAGAATCCACAGCCAAAGGATATTATTCGGGTTGCTGATTGCACTCCACAGCGGAGGCAAAACCGTTTGGCAAAGCTCCACTCCATGCCGGCTTTAAAGTTCAGGTTTCTCAACGCCAGTTTCTCTATCTCTGCAACCACAAGGGAGTGTGGCCCGGTGTGAAAAAGCACACCGGTAGCCACACCGGAAATCCCAGTTAGCGGACTGTCAGAACTAATAGAAATGGAAAATGGATTATACATATATAACCCGAATGCCGCTTTATCAGAAATCTCCCATATTAACCCCACATCTGCAGTTGCACGATGAATCCTTGCGTACTCTTGTCCTTGAAAGAGGTTATGATATTTCAACCGCACACCGGTTGACAGTGAGCCAAAAAGAGCCTTAGAAGCCCCGGCAGAAACGGTTGTTTCGTTGAAAAAAGCATCACCTGAATAAGAGACAGTGATAGAGAGGGTCGTGCCTGTCACCGCCATGACTCCACCGGCAACAAACTCCGTAAAAGCTGGTAGCAGATATCCGTTGGCAGCGTCAAAACACAAGAAGGGAGTTTTTATTTGGGCCAACGCCGCAGGGTTATCGGGGAGGCTTCCTAAACCGGGCATCACACTCACACATCCACCACACGCCGTGGCCGCGGAGCTACTCATCCGCAACACCTGCGCATCAGCATCCAAACAAATCACTACCAAACAAATCACCCACACAAATCTCATTACACACTATTTGGTATCTCTTTATGCAAAAAAGAGCAAAACGTTACCCATAGTGAGGGGCTTTTTTTTGAAAAGAGGTGTTAGAATGTTATTGCATAGGTTGAAGGTCGCCTCGTCGCTGCACTACTCACTATTACACGCCATTTTTAGCGAAAAATATATTTGCGGCATCTCAAATCAGCTTGGTGCTAAACCCTATGCGATCTATTACAACCCTGATCACATACATCTGTTCGTAAGCATGAAGCCCTCCTTATCGGTTTCTAATTTGATTAAAGAGGTTAAGAGGGTTTTTACAAATTATATCAAGGAGAAGAGACTATGTCATTCTTCCTTTTCTTGGCAGGTGGGTTACAGCTGTTTTTCTTATTCCCTGTCGCAGGTTTCGTCACAATAGAACAGTCATTTCCAACGAAAAATGAACCTCAAAGATGTTCAGTCTCACTCACAATGCGGTCATCCCATTGCTATTCCAACCCGGTTGCGGGTTGTGTCTGAGATGGCATTAAACAACAAAAAAAACCCGTCAGGATTTAACAATCTAACGGGGTTCTTCTATATCTTTCCAGACCTGCCAGATTTTAGAAACCTGTCGGTCTTCTGTGGACACATGGATCCACTGTTATACATCAATATTCGCATACTTGGCGTTTTGCTCGATAAATGCGCGGCGTGGTGGCACCTCATCGCCCATGAGCATTGAGAATATACGGTCGGCTTCGGTGGCGTTATCGATGGTGATCTGTCGTAATGTTCGGTGCTCAGGATCCATGGTAGTGTTCCAAAGCTGCTCTGCGTTCATCTCACCAAGACCCTTATAACGCTGTATATGGACGCTCTTTTCACCTCCGCTGCCGGCAAGCTCTGCGGTTACAGCGTCGCGTTCTTCTTCCGTCCAGCAGTATCGTTCTTCTTTTCCTTTTCTAATGAGATAGAGAGGTGGAGTTGCAATGTATACGTATCCTTTCTCGATCATCTCTTTCATAAAGCGGAAGAAAAAAGTAAGGATAAGTGTTGCGATATGCGAACCATCCACATCGGCATCCGTCATAATTACCACCTTATGATAACGAAGCTTAGAAAGATTAAGTGCTTTTGAGTCTTCCTCGGTACCGATACTTACTCCCAGTGCGGTAAACATATTTTTAATCTCTTCGTTTTCAAAGATCTTATGCAACATTGCTTTCTCCACATTGAGGATCTTACCGCGTAGGGGCAGGATTGCCTGGAATTTTCTGTCGCGGCCTTGTTTGGCAGTACCACCCGCCGAGTCACCCTCGACGATATAAATTTCACACAGGGATGGGTCTTTTTCGGAGCAGTCAGAGAGTTTTCCGGGCAGCCCTGACCCCGAGAGTACATTTTTACGTTGTACAAGCTCACGAGCTTTACGTGCTGCATGACGTGCTGTTGCCGCGAGGATAACTTTGTTGACAATTGTTCTTGCCTCTTTGGGATGCTCTTCCAGGTAATGGCCAAGCATCTCACTAACCATCTGGTCGACAGAACCCATAACATCGGAGTTACCAAGTTTTGTCTTCGTCTGCCCTTCAAATTGGGGTTCTGCAACCTTCACGGAGATAATGGCAGTAAGTCCTTCACGGAAGTCATCACCATTAATATCGAACTTCAGTTTGGAAAGCATGCCGGATTTATCTGCATACGACTTAAGAGTACGTGTTAAAGCTCGACGGAAACCCGAGAGGTGCGTTCCTCCTTCAATGGTATTAATATTATTAACATAGCTATGAATATTCTCCGCAAAGGAGGTGTTATATTGCATAGCTATTTCTATTGGCACATCATTTTTTTCACCTTCTATGCTTATGGGTTCAGGCATCAGGCACTCACGAGTTGCATCCAGATATTGGATAAAATCTTTAAGACCGTTTTCAGAGTGGAATGATTCTGTAGGATTCTCGCCATTCTCATCGGTATTTCTGAGGTCGGTAAGTGCCAAAGTAATTCCTTTGTTCAGGAATGCCAGCTCACGAAGTCTGTTTGCAAGGATATCATATTGAAATTCAGAAACTATGAATATATCGCTATCGGGGAGAAAACGTACCAGAGTACCTGTTTTATCCGTTTCACCTATCTCCTTAACACTGTATTGAGGAACACCTTTTCGATACTCTTGCTGATAAACTACTCCCTGACGATATACTGTCACCTCCAAAAGATCGGAAAGGGCATTCACACATGATACACCCACACCGTGGAGACCACCAGAAACTTTATAAGAACCTTTATCGAATTTACCTCCGGCGTGTAGCACTGTCATTACAACCTCCAGCGCGGAGCGTTGCTCTTTTTCGTGAAAGTCAACGGGGATACCACGACCATTATCAAGAACAGAGACTGAGTTATCTTCATGGATGATAACATCGATACGGTCACAGTGACCTGCCAATGCCTCATCTATAGAATTATCCAATACTTCATATACCAGATGATGAAGCCCCTTGGTACTGACATCGCCAATATACATGGCGGGTCTTTTTCTTACAGCTTCAAGTCCTTCGAGTACCTGAATATTATCGGCGTTATACAGGTGGCCCTCTTGCATATTTTCATTTTCTATATTACTCATAATCAATATTTTACACTTCTAAATCAAAGCATACAAATATACTGAAAAAATCCGGTCCCACCAAAAAATGAGAACCCTGAAAAACATGTTTTTATTAACGATTAATTAATAAGGTGCGACATACTGATTATCAACGAAATAGAAATACAAATTTTATCGATTTCTTCATATTTCAGATAGGCACAGCTGTGCATTTCTACTGATCATCGATGGGTACAGCCGCACCGCCATACGGTTCTTTGAGCACTATTCTAAAATGCATAAGAAGCTCCAACAAGGAAATTGATCCCCTGAGCGGGAAAACCATAACGGTATTCATAATGGTTGTTAAGAATATTATTTATATCCACAAAGGCGGAAAAAGGCTTAGAGAAATGGTATTTTGCACCCAGACTTATATCCACATACGGATCAATTTCGTATCCCAACGTAGAGATTACACCGGTTTTAGGATCTATGGAGGCGCTATACTGTTCGCCACAGAAATGAATATTCATATTGGCTAATATCTTATCCTTAATATTATAATCCAAATCAAGCCCTGCAAGGATCTCCGGTGTATGGAACGGATTTGCCAGATCTGTCATGGTATAGGCATAATAATCACCATACAGGCGGCCATTAATTTTTTCACTGAAGCGATATAGAAACGATGCGTGGACGTGGTAGTACGTTATATCGTCATATACCACTCCGAAAGAGTTATCAGCAATGGTAACTGTATCGAACTGCCAAGGCATATTTACAAAAAAAGGCATATTATCCACGGCTCCGGCTTCAAAGTTAATCCGCAAGTCCATATTGTTACCAATCTTACCATTAACACCACCATAGGCCTTATAAGGTATCGTTGATAGAGAAGAACCAAGCGTTGGAGAGATGAAAGGATTCATTTGTGAAAACTCACATAATGTATTCTTCTGAATGCCTCCCGTAACACCGGCATAAATCTTCATAGCATCAGGGATTACGCTGATTTGCAACTCCATATCAGGATTCACATAAAAGATAGGATTTTCAGAAATCACCTGATTCATCCTTGCACCAACTTTAAGAGTGTACTCCTTCATGCCTATTTTGATATATGGGTATGCGCCCACCAAGACAAAATCACTTACCGAGTCGTACCGCTCATTAAAATAGGTTGTACTGATGTCAATGCCGATATTTTCTGTCTCTAAAGCATCAATAACATCCAAGACATGCTCGTATCCGGCCTTCAGGTTCACCTTATGCTCTGCAAGATCATATTTACTGTTCCACAACTGATAACTCAGCCCCATATAATGAGCACCATTACTTCTCCTTGAAGGATTACTTTTGAGCATAAAGCCGGTACTCACTGTCTGAAACCGCTGTTTAAGAGAATCCTTATCAAACTCTGTGGCGTAATCATCAGCAAGGTATCCGTAGTTGTGATACACATCGCGGTTGTAGCCAAGAAAAGCTGAAATAGTATGCTTTTTCATAACACGGCTGGTGTTGAGGTCTACACCATTATGGCTAAACTGCGATGGGCCGTAATCCTTAATACTACCATTGGAGGAGTGATGTCTGAGCCCCAAAGAGAAGGTATTCTTCTTGTGTCGCAGAGAACCGGCATAGAGTTCCAGATAAGGAGTCCAGTAGTTACCCAACCCGGCTTTGATATAGTTACGGTAAAGTTTTGATATCGGCTCACCGGTAATAGATGCAGGTTTTAACGACCCGGGAGTATAGCTTGTGGGAATCCTCGCCGACTGAATGCCATATATCATTTGAGGTTTTTCTATCCGGGGCGACTCAAACTGTGGCTCAAAGTTTATCTTGTTGGCATCGTCCACAGAAGGCTGATAGGGAGCTATGATAGTCACCTCTTCAGAATACGGGTCAGGCTCCTGTGCCGATGCCAATAGAGGCACAAAAAACAATATAGCCAGCATAACAATTGCCAATGACTCTATTTTTATCGTATTTTCAAATTTTATATTATTCATGTTAAATTCTTTTCTATGATTAAAAGTCATCTGTTAAAGTGTCACTTTCTGCCGGTTCCGGTGCCACAGGCTCCACCGCCCGTTGCTCCTTTTCAAGAATTTTGTTCAGCTTATCCTGAGCTTCTTCAATCAGGTCTTCGCCGTTGTAGTTATCGATAATACTTTGTAGTGTCTGACGCGCCTGGAAGAGGTTATCATTTTCCACATAGATATCTGAAAGCAAAATAAATCCACGGGCAAACCAATAATCACTGGAGCTAAAGTTCTCAATAAGTTCAAAAACTTCTGTTTCAGCTTTTGCTATATCTCCGGATTTAAACGCTATCAGGCAGATATAATATTTTGCTTCGGCACCCAGATCACCACGATCCTGTTCCACCACGATCTCATACTCTGCCAGAGCATTATTGAAGTCATTGAGAGAATATGCTGCCCGTGCTATTGTCATGTGCGCTTCTGTCTGCATCCGCTCACCGACATTTTTCTCTGCCAGCACGTTCAGCGAAGCCTCTATTGCCGATTCATAATCTGCAAGAGCAGCGTAAGATCTCATCAGACCCACGCGAGCCACAATAACATTTTCAGGAAATTCGGCCACCTCCAGAAGGTCGTTGTAAAGTAATATAGAGTTTTCATATTCCTGCTGTGCAAAACGTATGGCCGATGCTTTCACCAGAGCATTCTCCGTAAAACGTGAGCGGGGAGCGTCCACTACGGCTTCATAGTTCTCCAGGGCAGCGGCAATATTATTATTCCGGTATTCACAGTCAGCTTTATAATAGTTTGCATTTAGGGTAAATACTCCTGCGGGGTACTTCTCGAGATAAGAGCGGAAACCGTTTATTGCAAAGTCACAATCACCATCCATATATTTATTTTCAACAGCTATATATGTCAATGAATCCTGCTCAGCATAGCTAATATCAGCATAAGTAATATTTTTTGCATAAGTAAAGTATTCATCCACACGGCCCATGTCCACATAAATATTTCTCAGGCTGGCGAGAGCTTCCTTTGCCTCGGGCGATTGAGGATATGTCTCTGCCACCTTTTTCATCACAGCAATTGCCTCAGCATTTTTATTCTGGTTATAATAAATAAGACCTGTTTTTTGCAGCGATTTAATTGCATAGCTGGAACGGGGGTAATCGGTGTAGAGTAATTGATAATGCTCCAGTGCATTATCTGTCTCGTTCATGATAGTGTATGTTGTCGCGAGTTCAAAGATTGCATCGTCGCGCAGCGGGGATTTCTCCGGCAGTTTAACAAGGGTTTTTAAAATCCAGGCTTTCCCGGCGTAGTTACCCATGGCGCCAAGCGACATAGCCTTTTGATACAAGGCATAATCCTTATCCCTGCCATTCATATCAATGGCAATGTTATATGCTTCTATTGCATCTTTGTAACGTTTTTGCACGTAAAAGCAATCGCCTGAGCGAACAAAAGCATCTGCTTTAAGTGTCTGATCATCAACACGTGACGAGGATGTGAATTTCCTGAAGTTTGTTAAAGCTGAGGCGTAGTTTTTTTCCTTAAAATAGCAATATGCAATATTATAAGTAGCTCTGGGGTAGAGATCCAGACTGTAGGTTCCGGGAGTCACCATAAAAGCCTTAAATTTCTTCATTGCATCCTGATAATCGCCCATACGAAATTTCGCTTCCGCCTCCCAGAAGAGTGCAGTAGCCGCGGTTTCAGCATCCGGCTTATATTTCAAAGATTTGTCAAAAAAAGTGATCGCTTCATCATATTTTGCTTCCTTAAAAAGTTCGATAGCTCGGCTATACGTAATCTGTTGATAAGCCGATTTCATTTGGGCACTTTTGTCATCGATCATCTCCAGCGAGGTGAGCGCATTATCATAATTTTTTGTCACCAGGAAAAGGTTGACAAGATAAGAGTATGCTTCATCTTTACGTGGTGAATCAGGGTAATCCTGAAGGTACTCCTGCATTGCAGCTATGGCCTCATTGTAAGGATCGTAAGAGAGCTCATAGGAGAGTTTCGCATAGTTGAAGAGTGCATCTTCACGAAGAGCCTGGTTACCTTTTATGTTGTAAGCAGCTTTAAAGGCATTGCCGGCAAATTTCTTTTGATCCGATTTAACATAGCAGTCGCCCAGGTGGTAGAGTGCATTCTGTGCCAATGAATCTGCAGGCGAGGTGACTTTTTCAAAGCATGGAACGGCTTCATCGTAGCGACCCGTTTTGTAATAGCAATACCCAAGCTGGTACCAACTGTTGCGATCGGGGTTAGTAACATATTTCTTCAGCCATGGGAGTGCTTCTTCGTAATCTCCAAGGTGGTAATAAGATTCTCCCACGAGGCGGGAGATCTCGTTCGATTTGGAGTCTCCGGCTTTAGGATTTAGCTCAGAAGCCAGGTCGATAACTTCATCATACATGCCCTGAGAAAAATATATGCGGATAAGGTAATGAGGTGCTATGACACCAAAGTCTTCATCATCAAGAAGCTTGGTGAAGCTCTTCAGTGCTGTTTCGTAATTACCCTCCTCAAAATTTATGTGGGCGTAGTAATAGTTTGCCGGACTGCTATAGAGGTTATCCGAATCTTTAATTTCGTAGAATGCTGTTTTAGCCTTTTTAAGATCGTTTGTTTTCAGGTAACTATAACCTGTTTTGAAGTAGTATTCTACAACTTCATCTCTTTCGAGTCCAAAGAAATTCACGTTTTCAAATGATTTCAGTGCATTTCTATATGAGCGGCGGTTGTACTGCACCCGCGCCAGCTCAAACCATGCTTCGGAGGCGCGGCTTTGCTCCGGATAAGTATTTACAAAGTCTGTAAGTTGTTTTTCCGCATTATCATTAAATAATTTCGCGGCACACACAGCTTTATAAAACCCTGAAGTCACCGACAGTGATGTTTTATATATATCCAAGGCTATCACTTTTGCGAACAGTGTTTCTGCGGCGCTATACTTCTCATTTTGAAACAGTTCTACCGCGATACGGTAAGAAGCCTCAGGCTCGGCATAGGTGGCTGTTTTCTGTGCATATAAGCCATTACCCAGCGCCAGGGTCAGGATAATGAACAGGATTGATATTTTCTTCATAAGAAATAATATTCTATTATGGATTCAAGCACTAAAATAGTAATGATTTCAGCTATATAATTGTAAAGTGGCATTATTTATCAACATCAAAATGTTTAAGAAAAGAACGCAAAAAAAAAGGGTATCGTATAAAAAAAGGGATCATATGATCCCGAAAAAAAATGAAACCGGTCGATAAGCGGGATTCTGTCGTGTCCTGTCATTTATCTTGGGCTGCAGTTGCCTGCAGCCTCGAACGACCTACCCCCCGGGCTCAGGCGAGCAGCCTTTATCCGCTAATGCGGAGACCCGGTATACATGATCTTTCACTCCATAAGGTTTACCCCAGATGCATGTCACCACACATCTGCGTGAGCTCTTACCTCACATTTTCACCCTTACCCCTTACGGGGCGGTAATTTTCTGTGGCACTTGCTGTTCCCGGAATTCCGAGACCTTCCTGTTAGGAAGTATGGCGCTCTGTAGTGCCCCGACTTTCCTCACCGAAATACTCCGGCGCGACAGGATAACCGGTTTCATCAGCAAAAATACGGTGAAATAGCGCAGAATACAAGATTTTTGCATTTTACCTTAGAAGGCAAGACACGACCCTATCTAATAAGGACTATTCCGAAATAATCACTTCGATGGCGCCATTACCGTATTTTTGGAATGAAGCATTATGGCATGCAAAATCAGGATAATTTTTCCTGAGATAATCAGTAAGAGCATCGCGCAAAATGCCATTACCAATACCGTGAATAAAAACAACTTTATGATATGCTTTTGAAATGGCATTATCCAAAGAGCGCTGAAAATACTCCATTTGATATCGCAGAATTTCAGCACTCTTCATGCTACCATAATCATCGCGTAAAGCAGAAATATGAAGATCAACCTCAGCAATATCTTTGTCAATCTTATGATTTTCAATGATTGATTTACTTGTCTGAGGTTCTGCTTTTTTTACTTCTTTCTTCTCATCAGGAACAATCTTATCTTTTTTCATAATAGTAATAGCCTGCTGATGAGCTATCTCACCCAAAAGATAAACGAATGCTTTTTGCCCGAAGAAGAAGGTATGTTTATAATTATCCTCTTTATATAAACGCACTCCCTGAACGCGAAACTCAGCAGTCAAAGGAGCAAGTATTTTATCCTGTTTATTTTTATGAAAAAGCACCTGCACAATTCCTGAAGACCAGTTGTTGATCTCTTCACGTGAGATATTATCCAAATGAATCATGGAGGCAGCATTCATGGTATCATACTCG
Organism: uncultured Bacteroidales bacterium; assembly: GCA_964474455.1. Taxonomy (GTDB): domain Bacteria; phylum Bacteroidota; class Bacteroidia; order Bacteroidales; family BM520; genus BM520. Next base: position 3,774 of record CAYYSU010000015.1, on the reverse strand, counting down.
CGACCGTTATATCCAATATCAGAGCTTTTAAGAAAAATACTGAAAAGGATATCTGAATCGGTATGATTTACAATATAGATATTAATATTACCACTCACCAGATACTGCTGATCTTCGGGTACAAATGCCAGATAAACACCGTGTCGAAAAGAAGAGTCACCGGAACGATAAGGTATAGGGCTGTTACGTGACGGCATCTGTGGCGCGGTATCATGTAATTTTTGCGAAGACGAGGGTTCATTATTCTCATCCATTCTGGGTCTTTTTACTCTGGGAGCCACCACAGGAAGCTCGTCATGAATATCCACATTATAGCTCTCACCAAAATATTTGCCCAGCGGTGAGTCATTATCTATCTTAACTAAATCCTTCACCATTGTAGGGATCTCAAATCCATCTTCCATTGCAACATTAACCATGTCCGGCGTCAGGATTTTACTCACCTTTCCTCCTCCTTCCTGATTGAGGAATTTTACTGTATCTCCAACTCTGAATTTCATATTTTTTGTCTTAAGGCTACAAAGATACTGTTTCTTATATGGCAATAAGAATTTAGTCAAAATTGAATATGTTAAAAAAAGTTTATATTTGTATTGAAAACAGATGGTCAAAAGGCCCTAAAGTATGAAAAGAATTTTGATAGCGATACTCGGTATCATTGCAATAGCAGGTGTTTCCTGTACTCCCGAAGAGGATAACTACGGTTTTATTTCTCTTAACTTTTTACATGAGGCTAATGGCGAAACCCTCAAAACAGATACCCTGGAATATCTCAATGAAGCAGAGAATTACTTCTCTGTAAAGGAGCTTAAATACTTCATCTCCAATGTAAGTATTATCAAATCTGACGGTACTTCTGTTCCCCTGTCGGAGTACAATAAAATCATCTACATAGATAATGATTTAGCAGAGACAAAATATATTGAACTCCCTGACAGTATTCAGGCCGGAGTATATAAATCTCTCTCATTTACATTTGGAATAGAAGAAGCAGATAACCAGTATGGTTTGTTTACTACTCCCCCGGAGTGTTTTATGGAGAGCCCTGAAGATCTTGGTGGAGGTTATAACTACATGAGGATGACAGGACGATACACTAATGTTCTTGGTGTAAATGAAAAAGAGTATGAATTCTTTCTCGGCATAGGTACTATACATCCTTCTTCTGGACTGGGTGCTGACGAAGTAAGCTATGTGCATAATAACTTCCCTGTAATAATCAACGATCTTAATTTTGAGCTAAACGACAAAGAAGAGGTGACCATAAATATTGTAATGGAGATTCTGAACTGGTTCCGTGAGCCCCATGTATGGAACTTTCAGAGGATTGGTGGCAATATTTTAGATAATCAGGATGCTCAACTAATGGCTCGCGAAAACGGTCATAATGTATTCTCTGCTTTTGTTATCAAAGATCGTAAAAATAAATAGCCCCGGCATTATAAATATGCGGTAACAGTAGTGTAGTAAAATACTCTATCGAATGAATAACAATCGAACCTTCTAAGGGTATTATATTTTTTGAGCTCATCTAAACATAAATTAAACACTGTTTATATCATATCCGAACAGCGCCATCGTGCAACCTTGTTTTATCCTTTATTTCTAAATCATCACGCAACGGTGAAAAAAACCTCTTGATTATTTTGTTTTTTATTACTATATTGTAGCCACAAAGGATAAAACTCTATTACGTTAGCCAAAATAATAAAAACAGAACATATATAGATGAAACAAATACTAACCGTTTAATTATATGCTTACCGATGTACGTGATTTTAGATAAAAAATAAACACCTACAATGTAAACTTCAATCGCTACTAGCAACCACAGCGGTCAGGTGAAAATCGAAGATTACATTTACCGTTAGCAAACGATAAGAGCGATATAATTAACAAATACAAAAATTATGAAAGCAACTTATCTTTTAGTTTTAATCATAATGGGCTTACTCGCAATTAGTTCATGTAAAAAAGACGATCCTTGCACCAAGCTTATTTGGTATCAGGATGCTGATGGAGACAATTTTGGTAACCCTAATAACTCCAAACAAGCTTGCGAACAACCGAACGGATATGTAAGTGACAATACAGATTTTGATGATGCAAATGCAAGTGCATATCCAGGAGCAGATGAGATATGCTTTGATGGCATCGATAATGATGGAGACGGATATATAGATTGTGATGATTTTGATTGCACTTCTGCCTGCGACGAAAGTCAAAATTGCTTTGATGGCATCGACAATGATGGAGACGGATATATAGATTGTGATGATTTTGATTGTACTTCTGCCTGCGATGAAAGTCAAAATTGCTTTGATGGCATCGACAATGATGGGGATGGATATATAGATTGTGATGATTTTGATTGTACTTCTGCCTGCGATGAAAGTCAAA
>CAYYSU010000015.1:0-1274 GCA_964474455.1 uncultured Bacteroidales bacterium | reverse complement strand
ATTGCTTTGATGGCATCGACAATGATGGGGACGGATATATAGATTGTGATGATTTTGATTGTACTGGAAATCCAGATTGCGATTAATAACTATTATTGACAATCTGTAAACTTCAATCAGCACCAGGAACCACAGCTTTCTGTTGAAAATCGAAGATTGCATATATCGTTATATACCAGTTTAAAAAAGACAAATCGTAAAAAAAAGTCATCATATTAAAACAAAAAAATCATGAAAGTTCTTCTACTCCTTTTCACTTTTATCTTTTTCCTTCTCCCAGTCATACCCTTCCTGGATATCAAACGGACATTTCCCGTATGCCAGCGCATCTACTGCTAAGGTAGTAGCCGTTGATCCTACTGGAAATATTATTGTAGGAGGAACTGCAGAAAACAATTTTGTTATTAAGCATAATGCTGATGGAGAAGTACTGTGGCTTCAAACATACGATAGTGGAGATACAATTTCACAGGCACCCAATACACTTTGCATAGACAACCAGGGCAATGCATACATCACCTTTATGAAACATACACTCGGCGGCAGCTATTGGTCAATTGCGGTGCAAAAATACGAAGCCGGCAGCGGAACGATCCTATGGACTTCTGAACTGGCAGATGCCCAGTTCAACGGCTTCGAATGGCAGGTAAAGCCAACCTTTATGGCACACCCTGGGAAATAGAGGTGATAGACGAAGATTTCTTTGTAGTTGTGGCAGATGCATTTGATACAATTCTGGTAAATGATGCCACAACCATACTTTATGAACCTGCTACCCCACCCGTTTATGAGGCTGATATACTGGACATTTATTTTAAATCGCAGACCGAACCCCCTGTAATTGACTACGAAAACCAAAGGGTTATCGCTACAGTACACGATACGGCCAATATCGAATTCCTGGTTCCTTTTATTACACGGTCGGAACATTCATGCATGTATCCAAAAGATGAAGTAATTACCAGTTTCATCGAACCCATTTGGTATAACATCACTTCGTTTGATGATGAAATTGAAAAATGGTGGATTGTTAAGGTTGAAGGAGGTTATGCTGGAATAGATGGGCTTTTATTGGAGGATTTTAAAATCTTTTCCAATCCGGCAACCGACAAGATTGAAATAAAAAATCCGGAATTTATCATGAAAAACTGCACAATAGAGCTACATGATTTGAATGGAAAAACACTGATAGAAAAACAAATCGCAACAGGACAAGATAAAAGACAGTGTCCCATTAAGTGTGTAAGTCGGTTTTTATTATACTTCTAATCGTT
>CAYYSU010000014.1:24646-56195 GCA_964474455.1 uncultured Bacteroidales bacterium | reverse complement strand
GTGTAATTTTAGGGCACCTGCTGCTTATTTCCTCTTACATATTTTTCAATGAACTTATACTTTTAACACGCTTTTTTCTCTCTCGATATCCGTATCTCAAACGGGTCTGCAAAGGTAATTCTTTTTTTCAAACCAACAAGAACTTTTTTTAACTTTTTTTGCTCCACTTTTGATAGTCAAAAATTTCGCAACCGTTGGGTCTGCAAAGTTACATAACTTTTTATCTCCTCCGACATTTTTTTAAAAAAATATTCAAGATTTTTAGTGTTGAAAAGAACGTTTCTGCTTCAAAAGCGGCTGCAAAGATAAACATCTTTTTTTATACAAAACAAGCTAATAATGAAAATAATTTTACCCCAATGCACTACACCCTGTTTAACAGTATGTTATAGGCTAAATTATTTCTCTCGGCCTTTTCTTATATCCTGAAAAGGTTATTAAAATTACATAATAATATATCATGAATCTCGTTTTCTTTTCAGGATTAACAAACGAACAGGCAGCATGAACAGATATATACAGCGATTTTCTCTACTTCTAATGGTATTATTATTTACACCTTTATTATTATCGGCTCAATTTATTCCTAAAGAGAAACCTGAAAAGGAATCATTTCAAAGTCGTTTCTTCTGGGAATCATCGTTCGGATTACAAATTGGAAGAGTGACAAATATTAATCTATCACCAACAGTAGGCATAAAATTATCAAAAAACTTGTATTTTGGTGTGGGTGCATCATATACATACTACAGAAACAACTATTATATCCCCGCAATTGACGATCATATTTTTGGTGGAAATGCATTTTTAAGATATCAGCTATTCAGAGGGTTTCTTCTTCAGGGTGAATATCAGTTAATAAATTATACGGGTTTGGACTTTACCGGTCAGACAAATAGAAGAACTGTTCCGGGATATCTTCTTGGAGTAGGATACCGTCAATGGTTTAATGATAAGATGTATGGAGATATATTTCTTCTGTGGAATTTCAACAACGCAACTCATTATCCATACAGTAATCCTATTATCAGAATCACTTTTGGAGGTTTCTTTTAGTAATACATCATAAATAAAAAAGCACCGTCTCAATGGAAACAGTGCTTCTATATATTATAAGGTGTATCAATCTATTCTTCTTCGGGGATATTGAGCAGAATCTCTTTAGTAAGATCCCAAAATTTCTCAACAGTACCGATATGAATTTTTTCTTCGGGAGAGTGAACCATTCTCAACGTTGGGCCATAGGAGATCATATCCATATCGGGATATTTTTCAAGAATAAGGCCACATTCGAGTCCGGCGTGGATTGATCGCACCAGGGGAGTTTGGTTAAAAAGCTTTTCATACGCTTCAACAGAAACATTCTTTATCACGGAGTCCGGATTTGGTTTCCATCCCGGGTATCCATCAGTATGTGTAAAAGCAGCGCCTGCCAGGGTGAATACACTCCCCACCATAGAGGCCACGTCCTGTTTACCAATTTCAGAATCACTACGCTGGCTTGTGGTGATATATATACGGTTATCATCAAGGAATTTTACAGCTGCAAGGTTTGTGGATGTTTCCACCATTCCTTTCATAGTCTGGCTCATCGCAATAACGCCATGCGGACAAGCATAGAGTGCATTGAGGAGTTTTTTCTGTGTTTTCTTATCAATTACCTGTCCCGGTTTATCCGTTTTCTCCATGGCCATAATGAACCCCGGTTCAGTGATAGCGATATCTTTAGCAATATCATTTTTATACTGCTCAAAATATGATTCAAACTCCTTTACATCACGTGGGCGGATAGTAATAGTAGCGAAAGCTTCCCTAGGGATAGCATTTCTGAGGTTTCCACCTTCAAAATTCGCAATACGGATCTTATATTTCTCATTACAGTTCCAAAGGAATCGGTTAAGTATCTTGATAGAGTTTCCCAGGCCTTTATCAATTTCATCTCCGGAGTGACCACCTTTTAAGCCTTTTACCGAAACATTGTAAGCCAGATGACTTACAGGGCGGCCATTATATTTTGTCAGAAATGTCGCCAGAGTATCAACACCACCGGCACAACCAACAAATAGTTCACCTTCATCCTCGGAATCCAGGTTAAGAAGGATCTTACTCTTCACGAATCCAGGAGCGAGCTCGGATGCTCCTGTCAGACCTGTCTCTTCATCCACAGTAAAGAGGCATTCCAACGGGCCATGTTGAAAGTCAGCATCTGTAAGGATAGCCATCTGCGTGGCCACACCAATACCATCGTCAGCGCCCAAGGTGGTTTGGTTAGCTCGCACCCACTCACCATCAATAATGGGCTCGATTGGGTCATTATCAAAGTCGTGAACTTTATCTGAGTTCTTTTCACAAACCATATCCATATGGCTTTGCAGCACTACAGATTGTTTCTTTTCCTGTCCTGGAGTAGCGGGTTTACGGATGATAACGTTACCGATCTTATCAGTTTCATACTCAAGTTTATGTTCTTTAGCAAAATTGATAAGGAAGGTTCTAATTTTTTCCTCTTTCTTTGAAGGGCGTGGCACCTGACAGATATCTTCAAAATACCTCCATACCAATGCAGGTTTCAGGTCTTTTAATACGTAGTTCATATGTTTTTATTTTAAATATTATATTTGAGATTGTGAATAGTTGACACCGGATCATCAGATTTAAAAATGAAGCTTCCGGCAACAAGCACATCGGCACCGGCATTAAAAAGTATTCCGGCATTTTTATCTGTCACACCACCGTCAACCTGGATAAGGCATTCATTATCAGCATTTATGATCATTTTCTTTAGTTTTTCAACTTTCTGAATCGTAGTCTCTATGAAACTCTGCCCACCAAAACCCGGGTTTACGGACATCAGTAACACGTAATCCACGTCCGGTAATATCTCCTCCAGTAAATGTACCGGAGAATGTGGATTTAACACAACACCGGCCTTTAAGCCCAAAGCCTTGATAGCATTCACAGTTCTATTTAAGTGTCGGCACGACTCATAATGCACTGATATCCAATCTGCTCCGGCTTTTGCAAATACATCAAGAAAGTTATCAGGGTTTTCAATCATAAGGTGAACATCAAGGGGCTTTTGTGCATGCCTGTTAATGGCTGCTACCACTGGTACTCCAAATGATATATTCGGGACAAATGCTCCATCCATAATATCCAGATGAAACCAATCGGCATCACTATTATTGATCATTTCACAATCGCGTTGCAGATTTGCAAAATCGGCAGACAGTAATGATGGTGCAATAAGAGGATTTTTCATGAAAATTAATTTTATGACAAAGTTAAGGTCTTATACTAATTAATGTATCAATAGGTTGAAAATTTATATACCGCACTAAATAGCACTGGATCATTGGGGCGAACTAATGTGTCGGGAAAGGTCGGTTGATTTACGGCGTCAGGAAAATTCTGTGCTTCGAGACAAAAAGCGCCTCTGCGAGCGATAGGTTCTCCTGTAACCCCTATATCAGCGCCATTTAAAAAGTTACCGGTATAGAATTGTATTCCTGGCTGATTGGTAAATACTTCCATCTTTCTTCCCGACTCATCTTCACAAACCGTAACCACAGGATATTCGATTCTATTATTATCAAAAACAAATGTATGGTCAAACCCTTGGGCAATAATTATTTGGGGATGATTCCGGAGTATCCTGTCGCCGATTGGTATTGCTGAGCGAAAGTCAAAAGGTGTATTCATAACATCCATTAATTCTCCCGTTGGGATAAAACCCTCTCCTACCGGCACGATACTATTTGCTTGTATTAACATCTTATGATTCAGGATATCTCCCTGGCCCGCCCCTTTCAGGTTATAGTAATTATGTTGGGTGAAATTAATGGGTGCAGTGCTATCCGTAGAAATTTCACAGTGCATATCAAGGGCGTTCTCTGATGTCAAGGAGTATGTCAAGCGGAATGAGACATTGGCAGGAAAAACATGTTCTTCGTCGTTAACCAGGGTTGTCATAGTAATACTTTTTTCAGAGATACTCTCCACCTGCCACACTTTTTTACTTATTCCCAGTCTTGCCGAATGCAAACAGTTTCCGTTTGCATTTTGGGGCATTTGATACGCTTTCCCATCAACGATGAATCGTCCGTTGGCGATTCTATTCGCTAATGGTCCCACAGCAGCTCCAAGATAGGAGTCTCCATTGACATATTCTCTCAGCGACCTGTATCCAAGGCAAACATTATCGACCACTTCATCTCTGTCGGGTGTCCACAGAGCAACGATAGTTGCACCATAATTGGATACAAACATTTGTAAATTTGCATTCTTCAGATAATATAGATCTGTTTTCCCTTCACGTTCCGAATCGGAGCAAAAGTTCTTACGTATGTCGTTATATAAATTCTCCTGTGCTTCCATAAAAAAAGGGACCAACATTGTAGTCCCTATAATAAAAGATGTTTTTCTATTTAATCATCCAGGGGGGATACCTTAGCGTTTATTCTAAAATGCACCTCTACACCAACATGAGCACTGACATAATGTGGATAAGAGTCTCCGTTGAGTAACACTATCACATGATCATATTTATCAGGATCCTCAATAAGATCCAAAATAACAGTCCTAAGTTCCTCTACTCCTTCTTCATTGAGGTAATCATATAACGGATAATCAACTCCTTCTTCAATACTTGAAACATCAACAAAGAAGTCTTCAAATACTGCCAGGTTCTGACCTACAGGATCTTTAATATAAGCATTTAATAAAACACTATCTGCCAAATTGTCTTCATAAAGAGTAAAGTTCAGGTAAAATCCTTCAAAGTCTATTTCTTCTATCAAACCATCGATCAGGATATCTCCCAAGGAGTCATTAAGAGCTTCTAATGGCAAAAAATCTTCTTCATATACGATGCCGGTAGTGTCATTTATTTCAAAACTAAACTGGCTTTCGAATGTCGGAAAGAGGTTAAAGTCTAAGGATTGGCACGCTGCAAGCATTAAAACAGCGGTTATTACTATTGAGATTTTTAGTTTTTTCATTACCATTTGTTTTCAGTTTTTGTTATTTTTTTCATATCGTTAATTCCGATTCCAAGGCCTACGGCCAGGGCACTTTGATTGGAAACATTATATTCAGCATTAAGCTTAACCGGTCCGGCATTTAGGGTTGCGCCAACGGTTATGCGAACTGTATTTACTCCAGCAATATCGAAGTCTATATTTTCATATTTAATTTTGAATGAAGATGATTCAACCCCTATACCTCCATAAATTGTCAATAAGGATCTTTCATAAGATGCCTGCAAGGATATCAGGCTGGTTTGGATATCGAGATATTCACTACTGGTGATAGATTGACTGTAATACCCCACTGCAATATCAATATTTGTAAGGTCGCCGAGCCATTGAGAGATATTATGTCGCACACCCCAGCCAAACATTCTAAACTGATTGATCCAGTCTTCATCTTCCAGTTCAAGTCTCTTAACAAGGAAGTTCGCGGCAACATATCTGACAGTAATATCTGTGCCGTATAAGGATCCTATTGTGAGCTGAGGCGTTGCATAGGGGACATAATTAATATTAAAACCACCGGGGAAATAGTACTTTGTTCCACCGGGGCCATCAACAATTTTACCTTCAGGGTTGCCGCATACTGTGGGCACATTTTCGACTTCTGTGATAGGAAAAAAATCTCCTTCTGTGGTAGCAGTGAATGTTTTACTTGCTTCAGGAATAAAAGCCATCATTGTTTGCATACCGAGGTAAATCTGGGGTTTCAGCCCGGGTTGAATATATGCACTATGGAAAAGGCCGCTGTTAATGTTAGCACCCAAAGCATCGCCAAGTGGCTGCATATAGGCGTTTCCATTTGAATCGACATAACGGCTAACTATATCATCAATATCGATATCCTGGGCGGATATTGATATGCTGATGATAAAGAATAGTGTGATACTAAATATTTTTCGTAGCATAGCAAGGGTCTTTTATGCAAATATAAGCATAGAACAGTTTAATATTCCTACTTTATCATAAAAAAAAATAAAAAATTAGCAAAAGCATTAAAAGGGTTTCCCCACAAAAAAGTTCATCACTCTTTTTTCAGCCCAGTCAAATCCCAGATCACGTATCAGTTCTCCCTCTGGATTCAATATCCGCAAGGCTCCATCTTTACCCACCTGAGACTTATCGGAGTAGTGATTCCACCAATGCCGTATCATACCATCTTCATTTTTATCAGAAAAAACAAAAACATACGATCCTCGGGGTAGAGATATCTCATCCCTGACAGTGGTGTCTGCGGGGTAATTATCTCTTTGAAAGACAATATTACCATCCTGATCCTGTATCACCAGGGCATTATCTTCTGATCTGCCAAGGTCTTGGGTTTTTACTTCCACAACAAACACTTCAGGTAGAATAGTCGGAGCTTCCACCACTGAAAAAAGGGTGTTATTAAGAGAGTTATTATCGCGTTTCCCATTCACCCGCTTTACCTCTACAGAAAATTTATTGCCTTGATCCATTCTCTTCCACGAAGGTGACGGCAGCTGAATAAGTGTTTCTTCTCCGGGTTTCAAATTGCCCTCCCATTCATGGAAGGATTTTTTCCCTGTCTCCATTCCATACTTCAAGTTCAAAGTATTTATCTCCATGATACCACAGTTTTTAATCCGTATAACCGGCGAAGTACTCACAGGGTTATATCTTCTGTATTCATGTTGGTCGGAAGGGGCTACAATTGCCTCTATGGATGCGTCAAGATCAAAATTTGTTTTTCCAAATTCCAGTATTTGCATTGATATCTCGAAAAAGCCTTTTTCTTCACCATTATCGGGGTCGTAGGGTTCTATGGCATAATCGATGATTGCGATGCCACGACTGAGAACAGAGTCAGGGATTTGGAAATCATAAGTATCCACAAATGTTCCGGGGCACCATCCTGCTCTGTCAAACTGCCATGTACCGCCCTGGGGATGAACCGGGTTGAAGCCACAATCGCGCCACACCTTCCAGTTGAAGAGTGTGTCGCCATTAATAATCATAAAGTGTGTTTTGGGATCCCATTCGCAGCAGTTTTTTGGGCCGGCATGACCATGGCCAGAGATTGCAGCTCTTATGGTTGCCTGCTTGGTGTAAGGGCCAAAGCGGAACAGCTCCTGTTGCAGGGCGTCATCATCAGCAAGCTCCTCATACGTAAAAGAGCCGTAAGGATATACATTTCGTGCCGAAAGGGGTTGTTTTTCCGGTGTTCCTTCAATGAAAGCAAATCGGAGATCAATGAGTTCCTGACCGTTTCCTGCCTGCAGATCCACCAATCCCTTCAGTAAAGGTGCATAAGGCGTAACTTCATACACCCATGTAAAGCCATTTAGACCGAGGTCAAGGCGTTTTCCATAGGGAGTAATAAAACGTGCTATCTCAACAATTTCCTCACTTTTTACAGTAGTTGTAGTAATACGAGTTTTCCTTTGCAGGAGGTTTGAATTCTCCACGACAACTGAGTCAAGAAGTATGCCTCCCGAGCCGTAATGATATCTGTAACCGGGATATACAAAAAGAGTGTCTGTGGCAACCAGCGGATTAAGTGAATCTCCGAACATCACAATATGTACTTTGCCATTCGTTACCGAATCTGAATGAAGTATTTGTCCAGGTTGTGGTTTTGTGTTTAACGAAGATGGCTTATTAAAGGACTTCACCTCTGCCACACCCCATGAGGAGGCATGCATTTCGTTTCCAGATTTGTCCAGAACGATCTTTTGCCCATCCTCACCAACGGGATACCATAGCAGAAGAGCCTCTTCGGCAGGAAGCTCCCAAGGATCCGGATACATGGCTCTTTTAATCTCCTCCGCCGATAATTCCCTGTTCCACATCATAATTTCATCCAGACAACCTTTATAAAACTGCTCTTTTCTATTATCCTGAGCTCCGATTGTTAAGGATGCAATACCGTTCATTGATCTCTTCCCGGTTTCATTCTCTGCGATTACTTTTCCATTACGATAGATCTTTTGTATCCCTGTGTTATTATTTTTTGTTACTGCATAGTGAGTCCATACACCTTTATAATATAATGGGTCCATCTGCACGTTAATATTATCGTTCTGTCCAGTGCCATAACCTCCGGCATCAAAATATATCATCCCATTATCATAAGGAGCATGCAGATTTATTACTCTGTCACCATTGGAGTCTGTTGCTTCAAAGATTGCATCCTTGCGTGGCTGCGACGGGTCACCCAGTAACCAGAAGCAAGCAGTAAACTCATCCCTAACAGAAGAGAGAGCGTTAGGGGGCACTGACAGATAGTCGTCACCATCAAAATCAAGATAATAATCCTCCGCTCCCACAACATTATCATACCAGGAATATACCGACCACGTTGGTTGAGTGGAGTAATAATACTCTTTAGGAGAGGTATTTTTCACCATCCACGAAGGAGCTTGAGTTTTTGTTACCGATTCTTTCCCCGGGAGATATACTCTGGTATATGTGGTATAATCCCACTCGCCGCACGGATATTTATCATGAGGAGTTGCTTCATCACACTTCAGCGTATAATACATTAAGATTTTCCCGTATTGTTCGGTTGAATCGGGAAAAGCAAATACTCCCCGTCGCGTGGAGATGGAGTCAAAGTTGAAAGTTTTTACAAATAGAGTGTCTCCGGGAGCAGCATTGGCAATAACTGTAAAAAAAATAAATAGTGTTGGTATAAATTTTTTCATGATAGAAATTTAGCGATGAAGAATAATTGTACTCACAGACCATGGTTCAATGGCAGTTTTTAGCTTGAGACGCGTTGCCGGCGCTACGGGTATAGGTTCCAGCACCTTACCATTAAGATCTGCTTTTGAAAATCCGGAGAAAGAGAACATCGGATCCAAAATAGCAAAAGTCTTTTTACCTGCCGTTTCCAAAAACCTTATTACCACATCATTATTATCTTCTGACTTCCTTAAAGAGGATATCTCAATTTCTCTGTTTCTCAGTTTGAAAAAAGAGAGCTGATCAGGTATCATACCCATATTTTTTTCGGGAGCGGAAACAGCCATCAACGGTTGTTTAGTGGTGTATGCATTGATCAAGAGCTGTTTGTCACCGGCAAAAGAGGAGGATACCTCGAAATGAGATATTACTTCATTGCCGTTGCCGGGTACTGCCCATGGCGCAACGCATATATATTTCTCGCTCTCGTCAGTGGCCTTAATATCAGTTACAACAAAATCGCCTGAAATGCATAATTCAGCATCTCCGTCTTTTATTGTAACAAGGCCATTTACATTCCTGATGGATGACAGGTTCTTATCTTTAGGATATAGAGACACTTCATCCTCCACATCATAAGAGCCCACTTTAGAGAATCCAAAAGGGACTTTAAATTCAATCGTTGGGGATAACATGTCTGCCACCAAAGGATTTTCAATAATGCAATCACACTCCTTTCTCTCTGCTGAGGTTTTTATGTCAATTGCAATTTTCTTTATTTGATGATAAATGGTAATGGTGCTGTTAATATCTCCTGCCGGGGTTTTCTCCACCTTCATAAACTCCGAAAGTACCGGGCCGTTAAAATTCATTTTCCATGTTGCATTTTCCGCAGAGCTACGATAAATAACCTCTCCATTTTCTGTGCTCTTCATCAGTATAGAACCCAGGGCATAGTCTGGGTGAAGCAGATTTCTTTTAAGTTTTTTATCATAAAGAACATCTATTCCTTCTCCTGTCAGAGATATTCTGTAATATCTGTTTTCAATAAAAACACTATTCTCTTTTTGCTCAATTTCCGACGGCATAGAGCTTTGGTTTTCATTCCCGGAGGCTTTAATATAGTATGTCTTAAATCCTGATCCGGGGACATCATTAGCGGCAAAAACTATGTGCTGACCACGGCCTCTGGTGATTAATTGAGCTTCTGTTTCTTTGCCTTCTCCATCAAAAACGCGCCAGTTCAGGGTGTTCTCAGGCTGCATCCTTCCGGGGGAAGCTTTGGTGTCGTGGAGAGTGATATTCACAGGAAAAGCTATAACATCGGATACTGAATGAGTACCGGGGTTCACCACAACAACAGGCCTGCCATAACCCTGCGTGGATATCAGCTGTGATATTTGTGTCATTGTGTTATTAAGTATTGAATCGCCGATATTACTGGCAAGAAGATATGGAGACACCTCTTTATCTTCACCTTTTCCGGTTAAAATCATATCCCACGCATTATCGAAAGAGAGTTGCGGATAGGAGAAAAAATCATCCTTCAGCAATGATAAAAACGTTGCCATCTTTTCTGCTGTCAGCAATGTATTGGTTGAGGCAACGGCACTTTTTAATGCGTTATAGAACTCGGGTTTCTTAAGTATAGGATCTGTACAGTGGTATTCACCCATGAGAGAAACGGGGGTATCGATACTATTTTTCATTACCTCAAACGCTTTCTCATAATCAACAACACGTATCTTGGGAAGATGCATTGGTTTGGTTTCGCCATCATCGTTAATATAATATCGTAGTGAATACCAATAATTCACAAAATCATCATAATCCAACATCGAATCATCGGAAAGCATAGCTACGGGATATACCGACAGTTGATGATTATACAAAGAGTCATATCGGACAATTTCATTCACTACATGCCCACGCATCATCGAAATATTTGCCGCGTCTATCTTTGAGCAGATATGAGGAGCCCAGACATAAATACTTGACAGGTCGGCGGCGTACCATCTATAGAATCCCGGTTTCATATTTCGTTGTATCAGGCCTTCAAGACCCTGTTTTTGCATAACATGAGACATTTGTGCTGCACGACCATGGAAATCATTGGCTAGTAATACTTTGCCTTGGGATCCTGAGCTTTGTTTGTGCAAAGAAGAAACCATTTTCACCAAAGCTTCTCCGGGCAGGAATGTCTCATAATAAGCTATTACTTCAGGCTTTGCAGAATTATTGTTTTCCGGTATCGGTATAATATAAACCTCTCCCTGTCCTCGTATTTCCTGAGGCAGAGATCTCAGCGGCTGGTACGGTTCCTTTCGTATTGAGGATTTACAATTCCACACACCCATTTTAGACATAGAAGAGGTATGAGTGATTATTTCACCATCGCCGACAGTGCGCACTGTTCCATCAACATATACTGTCGGAATTACAAGGTCGGGGGTGTCAGAATCAAAGTCCAGATGAAGAGGCTTTCCTTTAATATCAAGATAAAGAGGCTTAATATTGAATGATGTTGTAGCCTTTTTCCCGGAGCTTTTAAAGATAGTCACACCCGAAGTATCTTTCATGGAATAGCGGCAATTAACTCCGTCGAACTCCACTGGAGCTATAATACTAATGTTCGTTACATCACCGGATTGTTTAACAATAGTGACAAAATCCATCTCACCATATTTAATATTTTGGCCATTTACACATAATGCAATTATTAATAAAAAAGATATTAGCAGCCCTGGTTTATTCATACTCATAAGACAAATATTTAAACGGGTGAAGGTACAAAAATGTATGGCACAATAAGCGAAGTTTTTTTTGTAGTTTTGTACTGAAAAAACTGATCGAGTTGAAGAGAAAAACACTATTTCATTTTTGCATTGATATTCTGCTTGTTACGGGCAGCTTTTTATTTATAATATGGTTAAAGCCCACATCGATCAGGCACTATCTTCCGGCGTATGATGTTCCGTTTGCGGGATTCCTGATTTTATGGATACTGTCGTCATTAATTTTTGGTAAGTACAGCTCCATTGCAGAAAAAAAGTTTCTCAAAATTTTGGATATCATTATAAGATCAAACACCCTGGTAACGGCCATTAGTGCCAGTATGATATTCATTTTTGATCGCTTCCATTACTCACGTAAGGTGGTTTTCGGGACACTGATTCTTGCTACTGTTGCTGAGGTAATATATGCATATCTGATTTACATCAGAAGGAAACAAAAAACTGAAACCGACAGCCCGTTGGGAAGCGCACCAATAAGCACCCGTATTGATTATACTATTAAAGAGGAGTTGAAGATTGACCAGTGGGATGTTATTGGAGAGGATCAACAGGTTAAGAAGTTGTTAAAAGAGCGGTATTTGAAAAACATTCCCGGGCTATATAACTGGATTGATACTACACTTTCGCTCGAAAGAATCAGTAAGGATAACGCTGTCATTCTTTATTCACACCATATATACAATATTGAGTTTTATGATCCTGACACATTGGAGTTATTAATAAACCTCTATCCGGCCAATGATCTTCGACATGTAAACAGTTATTTCCGTACGGTGTGGAAAGGTCTCAAGCCGGGAGGTTACTATCTTATCTGTTGCAAAACCAACAGTGTAATAAAAAAGTCCTATAAAGAGAAGCTGTCTCCGGGGATTTCACAAACAGCATATTTTTTTCATTTCTGCTTTCATCGCGTTATGCCCAAGCTTCCAGTCTTTTCGCAGATATATTACTCGATAACAAAGGGTATAAACAGAGCTTTTAGCTTCACCGAGATTCTTGGTCGGCTCTACTACTGCGGGTTCTCTGCTGTATCCTCAAAGATCATAGGTGGTTTTCAGTTTTTTATTGTTAAAAAAACCGGGCATCCTATTACAGGACAAACGCCAACCTATGGGCCATTAATTAGCCTTAACAGGGTAGGAAAAGGAGGAAAGCCAATAAAGGTTTTGAAGATGAGAACTATGCATCCATATTCTGAATTTTTACAGGATTACGTCTATCAAAGGAATAATCTTGAAAAGGGCGGAAAGTTCAAAAACGATTTTCGCGTTACAACATCAGGTAAGATTATGCGCAAGTTATGGTTAGACGAGTTGCCGATGGTATTAAACCTTATACGGGGAGAGCTTAAAATCGTTGGGGTACGCCCTATCAGCAAGCATTATCTTGACCTTTACAGTGAAGAATTGCAGGAGTTAAGACTAACAGTAAAACCGGGATTGATACCTCCCTTTTATGCTGATATGCCAAAAACCATTGAGGAGATTCAGGCCTCCGAGATTAAATATATTAAAGCATACAAGAAGAATAAAATATTCACTGATTTGAGATACTTCTACCGGGCGATAGTAAATATACTATTCCGCAAAGCACGAAGCGCTTAATCCGGCAGACGGATGTCGTAAAAAGATATCTTCTCTCTCAACTTCGATGTTTTATTAAATAATATATCTAGCCACACATTTATTATAAAATTATATACATGATATACTAATATCGAGCTGTTGGGTGTTAGATAAATGTCAATATGAGTGATATTCATACAAACGGGTTTTTTACTCGTGTTAAATATGTATTTTTGGCTCAATAAATATTATTGTGAAGCATAACATTATTTTCATACTGCTATTATTCAGCATCTATACATTTTCGCAGGATGTTACTGTGACAGACACCACGGGAGCGCATACAAACACTCCTGACAGTGTCATGTTAAAGCCGGATAATATTCCTGATTCAAAGGACTCACTGAAGGTATATAGTTTCTTGCTGAAAGAATACCTCAGTGAGAATCATGACTTTATTTTAATCGACACCACTCTGGAGTATTCACAGCAGCAAGACCCTGCTTTCTCCGGCAACAATTTTTATCAAACACTTGGCAACCAGGGATTGGCGACAAAAAACCTACTCTTTTCTCCCAACGACCCAATAATTTATGATTACGGGATCCACTCATTTTCATTATATCAAACCACTTCTGATAATATAAATGTATTCTCTTCGTACAAGCCATATACTATTCTGGATTACGCTCAGGGTCCATCAGGCGACAAACGTGAAGCCCAGCTTAACGTGGATCACGGGCAATATCTGGCAAAAAATCTCGGCGTGGGAGCAAAGCTATATATGAACAACTCTATGGGGGACTACCACAGACAAAAGGCAGACAACTTTCAGCTGGCATTTTATGGCCATTTCAAAACCGAGTCGGAAAGATATGCCGCCACAGCAGCATATATCAATAATAAAACCACATGGTATGATAACGGAGGCATAAAATATGACTCCATCTTTGAGCAAAACATTGAGCCCGGAAGAAAACTCATAGAGGTAAATAACACAAAATCCGAAACGGAGATAAAAGATATTTGGTTGCATGCTTCTCAGTATTTCTACATCCTCAGTCCTGCGTTAAATACTCTCTCACTGGGAAAAATTGGATTGGATACTGATTACAACCGTACCAAATATCAATATTGGGACAGTAATCCTGATCCGTCATACTATCCGGCATTCTACGGACCCGACTCCACAAATACTTTTGACAGCACAACGGTATCAAGGCTTATAAACAACTTATACTGGATGAGCAGTAAATCGGGGAAGCGTCAGATTCTGAATCTTAAAGGTGGTATTATCATCCAAAATAATAACGTTCACCATCATGATTCTGTTTCATTTTCCAGCCATTGGTTTACTACTTACGGAGAGGTGTTTTTAAATCCTGACTCCACCACTGATATTTGGGGAAAGATAGCTCTCACTGCCGGGACACATTCCACAGAGAACTTTCTTCTGGAAGGAAAAGCCTCACGGAATTTCTCCTTCGGAAAGCTATCAGCACATATAAAAGCTTTCAATGCTGACCCTGGATTCTTATTACTAAAACATCACTCCTCCCACTATTCCTGGGATAGTAGTGCGTTTAAGGATATTGCGAATTTAGAGACCGGTGTGAAATACAGATACAAGAAAACCGATGCAGGCATACAGTATAACACCATCGGGAACTATACGTACCTCAATCAGGATGTCCTTCCCATGCAGAATCCGGGAGCTATTCACCTCCTGCGGGCGTGGGTCAGCCAGGAGCTCTCTTTATGGAAGTTTGATATCGCAGCAAAAGGTGTTTATCAGTTTGTCTCAAATAGTGATGTTATTCGTCTGCCCCAATTTATGGGCAAAATGAGTTTCCAGTTCTATCAACCCATGTTTAAGAATGCGCTCTACACCAGAGTGGGTTTTGACGTACTCTACACAACAGAGTTCTATGCCGACTCTTATTGCCCGGCGCTAAGAGAATTCCATCTACAGGATGAAAAGAGAACGGGAAACTATCCCTATGTGGACGCATATATTAAGCTACAGGTTAAGAGAGCCAGAATCTTTCTGATGCTTACACACGTTAATAGCGGGTTAATGGGGTATAACTACTATATGACACCACACTACCCTATGAAGGACAGATATTTTAAATATGGTGTAAGCTGGTTTTTTCATGATTAATTTACACGACAATAAATGAAAGTCGATACTATAAAAACGCTTTGTATTTCGATTATTTTAATCCTGCCAATGGTGATGTCTGCGCAGACTAAAAAAAGTTTGCAGGCCAATCTTGTAGAAGAACATATTTCTATTGACGGTAAACTATCAGAAGGCAGCTGGCAGAGCTCGGATATAGCAGCAGGTTTCATTCAGTTTGAGCCCTATAATGGCAAACCGGCAAGCCAAAACACTGAGGTGGCAGTATTATATAACGATCAGGGAATTTATATCGGAGCAAGGCTATTTGATTCCTCTCCCGACAGTATCCTAACGCAGTATGGCTCCCGTGATGACGACAATCTAAATGCAGATTATTTCTCTATCACACTAAGCCCATACCAGGATGGGCTTAACAAGTGGGTCTTTACCGTGTACTCCAATGGTGTTCAGTATGATGCCAAAGGCAACAACAATTATAATGATGAAAACTGGAATGCGGCATGGCAAAGTTCTACAATAATTAACGATAAAGGCTGGATTGCTGAAATCTTTATACCTTATTCCATGATTCGTTTTCCGAAAAAAGAGGTGCAGGACTGGGATATTAACTTCTGGAGATCCGTAAGAAGACACCGGGAACTAAGCACCTGGAATTTTGTTGATAATAACATCGAAGGCGACATCACACAGTCGGGAGTACTAACAGGGTTGAAAGACATCAACCCTCCCCTGCGGCTCTCCTTGTCGCCATATGTTAGTGGATACGTTGAAAAACAACCAGGATCGTCTGTAAATACTTTTTTTAATTATGGTGCAGATTTAAAATACGGCATCAATGAAAGTTTTACGCTTGACATGACCCTTATTCCTGATTTTGGACAGGTAGAATCCGATGAGGAGATATATAACCTCACCCCGTTTGAGGTACAGTACGATGAAAAGCGTCAATTCTTTACTGAAGGAACAGAGTTATTCGATAAATATGATGTTTTCTACACACGCAGAATCGGTGGTACGCCTAAGTTTCAAAACAGAGCCTACAAAGATCTGCAGGATGGTGAAGAGGTGATTTCAAATCCCTCTGCTGCTCCCATTGTCAATGCGACAAAACTCTCGGGAAGAACTGCCACAGGAACAGGAATTGGTGTTTTTAATGCCATGACTGCTATGACAGAAGCCGTGATCCGAGACTCCTCAGATAATACAAGAACGGTGGTAACACAACCCTTTACCAACTATAATATGGTGGTTGCAGATCAAAACATCTTTAAAAACAGCCGCGTGGGAATTTTTAACACGAATGTTCACAGAGGAAAAAACGAAACTATCGCCAACCTCACGGGCATAGATTGGGAGTTTAAGGACGCATCAAACAGTTTTTCATTAATTGGAAATATTAAAATAAGCAATAAGATTAACCCCTCGTCTGATAATATTTCGGGATATTCATATTTCCTGGAAACCTCCAAACGCAGTGGAACGTTCAGGTACGAAGTCAGCACCTGGTCGCGAAACGAAACTTACGACCCCAATGATATGGGGTATATAGTAAATAATAATGAGAATGGTTATTTCGCAGCTCTGTATCATCATGTTTTACAACCCAAAGGCATAATATTAAGCTCGCAGATGAAGTTGGCATCAATATATATTCTAAGGCAATCTGATAAAAACTTTCAGGATTTCATTATGGAAGCCATGTACCATGCTGTATTTAGAAATCATCTCTCCGCCGGGATAAATATAGATGTAAACCCCTTTGGGCAGGACGATTATTATGAGCCACGAACAGAGGGTTATCATATTCACAACACTTTTGGATATGATGTAGGATTTTGGCTTTCGCCGGATTACAGAAAGAAGTTTGTTGTGGACACAAGATTATCCTTTTCCCATATGCCAAAACGAAATAATATCAGATATAAAATCTCTTTAGGCCCACGATATCGCATCTCTGACAAGCTTTTTATAACCTTCAACGCATTGGCACAAAAGGAGTTTAACGAATACGGCTTTGTTACAAATGCCGACCGGGAAGATGTGATTTTTGGATCACGGGATCTTACTACCTATGAAAATCAGGTGTCAGGAAAATATATCTTCAATGCAAATTCAGGTATTACCATGAAGGTACGACATTATGCTATTACAGGATTGTACGATTCTTTCCATAACCTATCCAGGAATGGCCATCTGAGTACCAGTGAATATAGTGGAAGTCACGATTTTACTTTTAATGCATTTACTATTGATCTGGGATACAGCTGGTATTTTGCTCCAGCAAGTTCTTTGTCGCTGGTATGGAAAAATGCTGTTTATACAAATGGTAACGGAGATACAACCTCTTACTTCGACAACCTAAAAAACACAATGGATGCCGAGGCTACAAACTCTGTCTCGCTAAAAATTTTATACTATATAGATTACGTAAAGGTGAGGTCGTTATTTACAAAATAGCACCAGGAGCAGAGAGAGGTAATTATATCATCCCTCTCTCTTTTTTTATCTGATCGTAAGCTTCATTCAATTTTTGAAACTTCTCTTTAGCAGCTTTCTGAACATCCTCACCGATATGACTCACTTTGTCGGGATGGTATTTCACAGCCATTCTACGATAGGCTTTTTTAACCTCTTCATCTGATGCCGTTGGTTCCACTTCAAGTATTTTGTATGCTGAATTGGTATCCTTTACAAACATCGCTTTTACGGAGAGGAACTCAGCAGAGCTTATGCCCAGATATTTAGCGGCTGTCTCCAGGACATCGATCTCGTTTTGGTGTCCGGCACCATCAGCCATGGCAATACCAAACAGGTAGTGTATCATCTGCAGGCGTCCGGAGTACCCCATATTGTTTCTTATTTGGGAGCACACCTCATACATATTGATATCCTGCTTCAGTGCATCCCTCAACAGGAGTACATATTGCTCGGCTTTTTCTACTCCAAACTGCCGCACGAAAAAGTCTTTTACGAAATCAAGCTCTGATTTCAATACTTTGCCATCAGCTTTCATTATTGCTGCAGATAGCACCACAAGGCTTGCGGCGAAGTCACCGCTGGTTGTTCTTCTTCTTCCGGCTCTGGCTCCGGGGCCTGGAATTTGTTCTGTTGAGTAACCTCCAGTCTGCATTCCGTCAACCATTGATCCAAATGCAAAACCCAGAATAGCGCCTATGGGTCCACCAAAGGCCCAGCCCAGGCCTCCACCAATCCATTTTCCAATTTTAGCCATACAAAAACTCTTTACTTACAAAAAACGGTTCGTAAAAACATACAAACAAACCTGGCAGTCAAATAGTATCTCTACTATTCTAAATCTCTCTCTTCCTCAATAAAACGTATCCCGTGGGTCTCCAGCTCTTCCATAATAGGTTCATATAATTCTTTTGTTACTGGAACATGAACCCCCGTAACATTAATGGTACCGTTAAGGAGCAGCCTTGTTGCTATAGCCACCGGTGTACCAACAGTGATAGACATCGCCGTATGGGTGTGATCACGACCAATAACTACCATTGATGAAGTGATCTCTTTCTTCTTTCCATTCAGGCAGTATATAAAACGATGCTGCATCACAATCATATCTTTATCGTTCTCTTCAAAGGCCCATTTTTCTTCAAGCAATTTTTGAAGAATCTGAGCCGGGGTAGAACAAGAGCAGCCCAAAGGTTTATCTTCAAAGATGCCGATCCATTTTAGCTTCCTCATAATTTCTCCGTCAGGCTCCAGGTCGAGGTACTTGCAAAGTTTTTCCTCCACGGGAGCAACAGGATCATAACGCAGGAACATATTTGTAAATTCTCTCCAGGTCATATTACCGGCATTTTCAACCAGCACGGTGTCATCTGTCATGCCCAGCTGCACAAAAACATTCCATGCTTCAGAATATCCCTTTCGGCGCATGGTACCTCTGTACATAGTAGGAATATCCTTCAGGTTATATGTTTCGCGGTATTTCAAGGAGTCGCGATTTGGATATATCTCAAAGTCGCCAACTCCGGGTACTGACGTATAAATGAGTCTATCGAAAAGCTTTGTGTAAGGGATATACTTATACCTGCCATCACGAATGAAGGTTGCCGTTCCCTGGCCTGCCAGGACAACGTTGCGGGGATTCCATGTAAACTTATAATCCCAGGGGTTACTATCCGATTCTGGTGCCAACAGTCCTCCGGTACAAGAATAGAAGCTCTCCAACACACCACCTTTTTCACGAATACTATCCACTACATGCATTGCCGACATGTGGTCGATACCGGGATCTACACCCAGCTCATTGAGCATCGCAATACCGGCGTCCTTAGCTGCACTATCAAGTGCCATCATCTCTTTTGAAACGTATGATGCTGTTACCATATGGGTTTTTTGAGCTACACACATATTCGCCACTATGGGATGAAAACGTGCAGGTAAAAAACTCAGAACTACGTCAGCATTTTTTATCTTTTCAGTAAGAGCCTCTTTTTTGTTAATGTCAAAAGTGAAAGTAGAACTACGTGGATGACCATTAGTTTTCTTCTTAGCAATAGCCTCATTGATATCACCAACTTCAATGCGCCAGCCATTTTCTTCGGAATGATCCAGGAAATATTTTATCATTGTAGATGAAGATAATCCTGCTCCAAGCACTAATATTTTTTTCATGATAAGGGGTTTAATTTTTTCAGATTGCTAATGTAGGAGATTATTGGGGAATAACATCGCATAACGATGGATTTTTTTATCGAAAAACACCTCCCTTAAAAGAGAGGTGTTAAAACTATTGATATTTTATGTTATTGACAATTTTTAAAGAAAGAGTCTGGAAAATATGATAATGGATATGTTTGACCGGGTTTAAACCCTTTCAGTGAATCATACTGTCCTATTTGTTGTTTTACAATTCCAGTAATTTTGATTTCAGTACGACGGTTAGCCTGATGCTCTTCATCACTACATGTCACACCATTGGAACATCTATTTGTAAGTTGAGATTCGCCATATCCGCGAGCTATTATTCTATTTGGATCGATACCCCGATTCACAATCCATGCGACAGCTGCATCAGCACGCCGCTGAGAGAGTGCCTGGTTGTAGGCATCATTACCCCTTGAGTCGGTATGAGATCCCAACTCTATTGTAATGGGATTATCATTAAGAAGGTTTACTACCTCAATAAGTTCAACCTCAGCATCTTTTCTTATAAAGGATTTATCGAAATCGTAATAGATATTTTTAACCTCAAAAACCTCATTTAGTGTAAATGAAGGAAGGAGCAAATCCCTTACCGGTGTTACCTCCTCAGCACCAACATTAAAGGAGGTGCAATCTACGAGATAACCATCTTTCATAGCTTTAACTCTATATGGTGTTGATGGATCCACCGGAGTTACAGAGATACCAAAGCTATTAGATTCCAGTATTGTAACAGTAGCTGTTTTATCATTTATCAGGAATAGAGTTGCCTGAGGTATAGGTTGAAGTGATTCTTTCTCTTTTACTTTAAAAGCTATTTCCAGACTCAGGACCTCTGGTTCTAGTTCTGGTTCCACCACAACAACAGGTTCCGGTTCCGGTTCCGGCTTTACCTCAGCCCCCTTTACATGGAATGCATATATATCATCACCTCCACGGCCTTCTTTACGGTTAGACGAAAAGAGACCTTTATTATTGCTTTGGTCGATTATAAGGCCGAAATCATCATACGAAGAGTTCAGCGGTGCAGGGAGTGTTCGCACCTCAATCCATTTTGCATCAGAAACACGTTTTGCCTCCACGATGTCGAATCCGCCATATCCAAAATGACCATCAGAAGCAAAATAGAGCAAGCTGTCGTTATGAATAACAGGGAACTGTTCTTTACCAAAAGTATTGACTGATGGGCCAAGGTTTACCGGGGCACTCCATGATCCGTCTTCTTCTTTTACACAAACATAGATATCGGTTTCACCAAATCCTCCGGGCATATCCGAAGCGAAATATAACCTCGATCCATCACTACTCAAAGATGGATGGCTTAAAGAATAGTTGTTATTATTAAGATAGAAACCTTCCGGAGAGCTCCATTCTCCACCAACATTGTTGCAGTAAAAAATTTTCAAAATATTTGTCCTGATATTGCTATCATCCTTTTTCACTCGTTCCATTGACGTTCGTGTGAAGTACATCACGGAGAAGTCCTTATCAAAGGAACAGGTTGCCACATGATAACCATTATCAAGATGAGGAAATATATGTTCCGGGTCGCGAAAACCAGGAAACTCCCGGTAGTTTTTCGATAGGAAGGGGCTATAGAAGAAGCTAATATATGCTGCTCCTGCCCACTTATCCCTCCTACTTGATTCATCAATAATCCTATTACCGGAGAATACAATCCCCTTATCATAATATATGGGCGAGAATTCAGCAAACTCAGAATTCAACTTAGCCATATTCTTAATAGTGTAAGTCTCTTCAGATTCATCGAGTTGTTGAATGTTCTCACAATATTCAGCATAAATTTTGCCTCGGGGGTCTGAAGCATAAAGGTTACTATACTTTCTAAATTGGCTAGCGGCAAGATCATATTTTTCGTTTGTTCGTAGCACCTGACCGTAATGAAAATATGTAATTGGGTCGATGTTTTCATTTTTCACAGCTCTGGAATACCACAATTCCGCCTTTTTAAAATCATTGATAAGGCGATAGCTGTCGGCAAGTTTGGGTATAGCTTCAGTATATCCGGCTTTTTCCTTTTCAATAATTTTTTCATAAATAGGTATTGCCATAGAGTATTCATACAGTAAGAAATGTTTATTAGCCTTGCTAATCTGTGCATCCCCATCAAACGGTATCAATAAAAGACCAATTATTACAAGTAAAAATATACGTTTCATCTTTAAAGTTTTTATCATTAGGTGTTAGAAAAATCGAGGAGACAACATTCGACGGTCGCTTTTACCGAGATCAAATCCAATCATAATCTCATGAGAACCTTTATTATAAACTCTTAGTTCATTAAATAATAGATCATAAGAGTATCCAATACGAATTTGATCTGTAATATTAAACTCCACTATAGCAACTAATGCCTGTTTAGTTCTATAGGATGCACCTATCCAAAAGAAATCATTAAACAAAGCGCTCACATTCAGATCCACCTGTACAGGTGCATTTTGGGTATATTTGATAAGTGTGGACGGACGCAAGACAATATTGTCAGCAATAGGAATTGCGATACCTCCCATCATATAGAAATGCCTTAGGAGTATCGAATAGACCGTTTTTTCATCTAAAACCACTTCTGCGTACTTATTTTGCAGAAGGTGCTTTGAAGAGAGCCCAAGATAGAACCAGTCAGAATACCAGTACACACCAAAGTTAGCATCAGGAATTGCTTTATTTTCAATCTGTCCGTTGAAGATTATGTCTCCACCTTGATCAAAATTTACCATTGCCCAATTTATATCATATCTTCTTATTCCAGCCTGGATACCAAAAGCGAGCTTTGAATTGTCAAGCATTATACGATATGCAAAGGAGCCATAACCGCCCAAATCCTGCATAGGACCTATTTGATCACTATATACATATCCGCCCACAGCCGCTCTTTCATCACCAAGAGGAGAATGCACACTCAAAGAGTATGTTCTGGGTGCTCCGTCAATACCAGCCCATTGATGTCTATGAACCAGCGTTACAGTAAAAGCATCTCGAGCCCCGGTATAAGCGGGGTTCAAGACTAGCTGATTGAACATATACTGACTATATAGCGCGTCCTGTTGTGCAAAGAGTGCCCCTCCGCCCAACATCATCAGAATAAATATCAATCTTTTCATATAAAGGTTTTTATTGTTTTTATTAATTAATGACTACTTTGCTTGAGAACCCATCCTTGAACAGGATCGTAGCCCTGAATTTCAAGGATATAAAAATATGTACCATCAGGTAAAGGCTCACCCCTTTTGTTGTCACCTTCCCAGCGCACTGATGTGTTATTGTAATTTTCAAAACGATTTACCTCATCCCCCCATCTGTTAAATATTATTAACAGGTTTTCAGGATAGGACTCAAGACCCATGATATAGAAATAATCATTATATCCATCCATATTGGGTGTAAAACCGTTGTAGATAGTAAGATCCTCTTCAAGATTGCCTGGTCTAACATATATGTACACATAGGCAGTATCACAAACATTTGGACGCAGAGCCTCACATACAACATAACAAAGTGTATCATTGCCTGTGTATCCTTCATCAGGAGTATATGTGATAGTCTTATCAAAGTTGAGTTCCACAGCACCAAACTGAGGATAACAACCAATTTCCACATTCAGGATATCATCCATAGGGTTGTAATCATTAAACAGGATATCAATAGTAATTGGAACATTAACAATTGTAGTATCGATATCATCAATAGCATTAACAATTTCAGTAGAAACAGGATCAATTATGATACTCAGACTATCAACAGATTGGCAACCGAAAACATTATCAGTTACTCGCACATACATCACCAGGTCTTCTTGAAGGATTACTGTTGAGGGGTTACTGATATCCGGGAAGTCAACATACTCTTCAGGATACCAAAAGAAAGAGAAGCTTTCGGAGCCACCACTGGCTGTAACCAGCAGGTCAGCACTAGTAAACTGATCAATAACTATTTCGGTACCAGCATCAATTACAGGAGCCTGGTGGATAATCAAGGTTGCCGTATCAGAAACATTCTCACAACCATTAAGGCCTGCAGCAGTAAGCACAACATCCACAGTTTCATTTAAAACGTCGGATGTTCCAGGAGTATAAACCGGAGTCATAATCTGAGGATCATCGAACATACCGTCACCAAGAGTAGTCCAGGTAATGGCACTATAATCTGACGCAGAAGCACCAATGATAACATAAACGTCATCGGAACAAATCTCAGGATCAATACCGGCGGATACTACAGGTACAGGCTGGAAAGTCAGTGTCATTTCATCTGAAGCACCTGAGCAGTTACCAATAGGAGACACCTCAAGTGTCAGTATCAGAGATCCATTTATCAAATCGGATTCACTTGGATAATAGGTTGGATTCAATGAAGTAGCATCATCGAAAGTACCTGTCCCTGAGGATGACCACAACAGCGCTTCGTATTGTTCTGCATTAGCATCGGAAATAGTGTAGTTATCTGTTTCACAAATCACCGCATCATCACCGGCAAAGGCTATTGAAGATGCAACTATAGTCAGCAGCATATCATCAGATACATTATCACAACTGCCTCCAGATATTCCTGTTAGAGTTAGTGTCACAAATCCATTTGCAATATCCATACTACCAGGAGTATAAACAGCATTCACTGAAGCGAAATCGTCAAATACACCATCACCGGAAGTAGTCCATAAGATTGATGAATAGAGTTCTGCCTGAGGGTTAAGTGCATATACGTCACCTTCACAAACAAAATCATCACCACCGGCATTAATAACAGGTACTCTGTCTATTGTCAAAATAACCTCATCAGAGACTTCACCACATGGAGAGATACCTTCTGCTGTTACTGTTAGGGTCACAACGCCATTATTCAAGTCGCCGGAACCTGGAGTATAAACCGGATCTTCAATAGAATTATCATCAAAGACACCATCACCTGTGGTAGTCCAGGCAATAGATGCTGCATTTTCAATAGAAGCATCTATCTGAACAGGATCATTTTCACAAGAAACAATATCAACCCCTGCATCGACATATGCTGCATCACGAATCGTAATAAACATGTCATCCGATACAGTACCCAAATTTGAACAAGCACCGTTTCCTGTAACAGTAAGTGTTATGGTCACCAGTCCTGATTCACCTTCAACAGGAGTATATACGGGTTCAAAAGTATTAGTATTCTCAAGCGTACCAAGCCCATCAGAAGACCACTGGAATGTTGCATAGTTTTCTGCAAAAGCAGATTCAACAATCACCTGAGTTGTTCCGCAAGTAACTGCATCATAACCGGCAAACGCCACCGGAGCAGGAGTAATAGTGAGTCGCAGGTCATCGCTAACCTCCTCACATGATCCCAGACCAGCAACAGCAAGAGTTATTGTCACAACACCGGTTTCTCCATTTGCAGGAACATATATAGGTGAAAGCGTATTCTCATCCATCAATATTCCATCACCATTAGTAAACCACTCATAGTCTGTGTAGTTAGCTGCTGAAGCATCAGGAATCTCATAAACATCGCCCTCACATATTTCTGCATCGTCGCCGGCAAAGGCTATGGGAGCAGGTGTAATAGTTAGTGTCATCTCATCAGTAGCGTCGTCACAATTTCCATATGAAAAAGCAGTAAGAGTAAGAATCACATCACCATTTTCACCGTTGGCAGGAATATAAGTCGGATAGAGTGATTGTGCATCCATTATTGTTCCAAGACCATTTGTAGTCCATTGCAAGGAAGAATAATCTGATGCCATTGCCGTATTAACAGTATAGCTACCACCTTCACATATCTCTGCATCAATACCTGCCACCGCTGTAGCAACAGGATAAACCGTGAGGATCATTGCATCTGAAGCGTCAGGACAGTTTGCTATCCCATCTACAGTAATAGTAAGTGTTACTGCTCCTGCCTGAGCATCCAATGAACCGGGAGTATAAACAGGATTCAAAGTATAAGGATCATCAAACACACCATTCCCACTTGTGGACCAAACTACAGAAGAATAGTTTTCAGCATTAGCCTGAACAATCGTATAAGGATCAGTGCTACATGTCGCATCATCATCTCCTGCATCCACTGTGGGAGGCTCAGCGATAGTAAGTATTGCCTGATCAGTAGCATTACCACAAGCACTGTTACCTGAAACGAACATTGTCAATATCACATTACCTGTTTCGCCTTCTGCAGGGATGTACGTCGGAGCGAGTGTCCCACTATTAATTAGCTCACCGACACCGTTAGATTCCCAGTATAAGCTAGTGAAGTATTCAGCATAGGCACCAATAACAGTATAGGGTTGCTGTTGACAAGTCATTGCATCAGGACCGGCATTTGCCACCGGAGGCTGATGAATCAAAATTATCATATTATCCGTAGCATCATCACACCCGGATTGACCGATTGCTGTTAATGTTAGTTGTACACTACCATATTCACCAGCAGCTGCAACATACGTCGGTGTTAAAGTATTGGCATTAAGCAGATCACCAACGCCATTAGAGATCCAAAGTACAGAAGCATAATTCTGAGCCCAGGCATCATTCACAATGTATGTCTGGGCCATACAAATCTGAGCATCTACACCCGCATAAGCACTCGCCTCCGGAGAAATTGTAAGAGTCATAGCATCTACAGCTGCACCGCATGGAGGAACGCCCTCAAGGGTCATCGTCATGGTTATTATTCCAGTTTCACCAGCGGCAGGAATATAAGTTGGATTTACAATAGTAGGATCATTAAATGAACCTCCACCGGTGCTAGTCCAGAGAACACTCTGATAGTTCTGAGCTGTTGCGGTACTAATGGTGAAAAACTCTCCCTGACAAATAGCAGCATCACTACCTGCATTTGCAACCGCAGAACCGGAAATTGATAAGGTCATTGAATCCGTTGCGTCGGGACAAAAATCAATGCTGGCAGCAGTTAATGTAAGCACTACAGAGCCATTAAGGATATCCGCAGCACTAGGTGTGTAAGTAGCATTTATTACATTTGGGTCATCAAATGCACCAGTTCCTGATGTCGTCCATAATACCACACTGAAATCAGAGGCTGTTGCATCAGCAATAAAGTAACTACTACCTTCACAAATAGCAGTATCCTCACCTGCATAAGCATTAGGTTCCTCTTCACGTGTTAAGAACATTACATCAGAGGCATTGGAACATGAAGAAACAGCATAAACGAAAAGCTTGAGTTCAACAACCGTTGGATCAGTCACATCAGGCGTATAAACAGGATTCACGATTGTATTATCATTGAAAACACCAAACCCTGTTGTAGTCCAAACGAGAGAATCGTATGAAGATGCTGTAGCATTTGTAAGAGAGTATGGTGAGAACCCACAGGTATGATCATCATCACCGGCAAAAGCAAATGCACTTTCGTTGATGAATAGAGTCATTACATCTGCGATATCAGGACAACTGCCCAAACCGTAACTGGTAATTGTAAGATCAACAAAACCATCGATCAGATCATTTTCACTTGGAGTGTAGGTCGCATTCACAAGAGTAGCATCATTAAATGTTCCTGTTCCGCTTGTTGTCCAGAGAACAGAACCATAATTTGAAGCTGTTGCTGTTGATAGTTCGTAGGCAGTACCCTCACAGATTGTAGCATCTATTCCGGCATCTACTTCAACCATTGGTGTGATATCAAGTATCATCACATCGCTAACCGTAGAACATGGTGCGGCAGATGTGGCAGTGAGAGTAAATATCAACTCACCGGTTTCATCAACACCAGGCGTATAAACAGGGTTCAATAATGTGGCATCATCGAAGGTGCCAGAACCCGTTGTTGTCCAAAGTAAGCTCTGTGCAAATGTGGCTGTAGCAGTGGTGATATCATATACCGAGCCTTCGCAGATCTCTGCATTAACTCCTGCATCAACAATCGCCTGACGACTGATATTCAACGTCATGGCATCTACTGCATCAGCACAAGTCCCTTCACTATAACCCGTGAGAGTCAGCGTTGCATAACCATCAAGGATATCATTAGGACTTGGTGTATAAGTAGCATGTAGCATTCCCGCATTATCAAATGTTCCTGTTCCACTTGTGGTCCACTGCAGTGATGAATAACCATCAGCAAGGGCATCAACAAGCGTATAAACAGAACCTTCACAGATAAGACCATCGGAGCCTGCGTCAACAGAAGCAGCATCGAAGATGGTAAGCTCCATGCTATCTGTAGCATCAGGACATGAGCCATAGCCATAAGCGGTAAGGGTCATGGTCACTAAGCCGCTCTCATTTGCACCAGGAGTATAAACAGGATTCAGAGATGTAGCATCGCTGAGGGTTCCCGTTCCATCGGTAGTCCAAAGAAGGCTGGCATAGTTAGAGGCTGTACTGTATTGCAGATAGTAAGTTTCTGTTTGACAGATAGAGGCATCGTAACCGGCATTGGCTTCTGCGCCGGGTGTTATCGACAATGTCATAAGATCGGAATCATCAGGACAACTGCCAAGACCTGTAGCTGATATAGTAAGCTCGACAAATCCATCGTGGATATCGTTGATACTCGGAGTATATATCGCATTCACAAGAGTAGCATCATTAAATGTTCCTGTTCCGCTTGTTGTCCAGAGAACAGAACCATAATTTGAAGCTGTTGCTGTTGATAGTTCGTAGGCAGTACCCTCACAGATTGTAGCATCTATTCCGGCATCTACTTCAACCATTGGTGTGATATCAAGTATCATCACATCGCTAACCGTAGAACATGGTGCGGCAGATGTGGCAGTGAGAGTAAATATCAACTCACCGGTTTCATCAACACCAGGCGTATAAACAGGGTTCAATAATGTGGCATCATCGAAGGTGCCAGAACCCGTTGTTGTCCAAAGTAAGCTCTGTGCAAATGTGGCTGTAGCAGTGGTGATATCATATACCGAGCCTTCGCAGATCTCTGCATTAACTCCTGCATCAACAATCGCCTGACGACTGATATTCAACGTCATGGCATCTACTGCATCAGCACAAGTCCCTTCACTATAACCCGTGAGAGTCAGCGTTGCATAACCATCAAGGATATCATTAGGACTTGGTGTATAAGTAGCATGTAGCATTCCCGCATTATCAAATGTTCCTGTTCCACTTGTGGTCCACTGCAGTGATGAATAACCATCAGCAAGGGCATCAACAAGCGTATAAACAGAACCTTCACAGATAAGACCATCGGAGCCTGCGTCAACAGAAGCAGCATCGAAGATGGTAAGCTCCATGCTATCTGTAGCATCAGGACATGAGCCATAGCCATAAGCGGTAAGGGTCATGGTCACTAAGCCGCTCTCATTTGCACCAGGAGTATAAACAGGATTCAGAGATGTAGCATCGCTGAGGGTTCCCGTTCCATCGGTAGTCCAAAGAAGGCTGGCATAGTTAGAGGCTGTACTGTATTGCAGATAGTAAGTTTCTGTTTGACAGATAGAGGCATCGTAACCGGCATTGGCTTCTGCGCCGGGTGTTATCGATAGAATAATCTGATCAGAAACAGATTCACAAGTCCCCTCACCAGAAACAGTAAGTGTAAGCAAAGCATATCCGTTAATGATATCTAGAGGACTGGGAGTATAGGTTGGATTCACAATAGTTGGATCATTAAATAACCCTCCCAATGAGCTAGTCCACATCACACTACTATAATTTTCTGCATAGGCATCTGCAATAAAACATGGAGCGCCTTCACAAATAATTTGATCATTTCCTGCAAAAGCAATTGCTTCAGGACTGATAATAACAGACATCTGATCCTGAGCATCAGGACAAACATCTCCATATGATTGTGCTATCAAGGTAAGTTCAATAATACCATTATCAATATCATTCTGACCAGGGTAATAAATCGGGTTCAAAATTGTGCTATTGCTAAATGAACCATCTCCATTCGTTACCCAGGCTATAGATTCATAATTGTCTGCAGAAGCATCATCAAGATAAACAAGTTCATAAGAGCATATATCCTGATTTTCACCTGCGTCAGCAATGGCAGAATCAATTATAAACAGAACCATTGCATCCATAGAGTTATCACAAGAGCCTAACGCTTCCACTGTCATGGTAAGAAGTACCTGGCCATCATTGATATCCGAATTACTTGGATAGTAAACAGGATTAATTATTGTGGCATCTTCGAAGAAGCCGGATCCTGTTGATGACCAAACTACAGAAGAGTAATTATCTGCGGAAGCATTAACAACCTGATAATTGTTTCCAGCACAAATCACATCATTAGGACCGGCAGTAGAAATTATTTCAGGAGATACTTGCAGATCGAATGAATCATTTGCTTCACCACAAGAACCTGAAGAGACACCTGTTAATGTAAGAGTAACAACTGTCCCACTCAAATCATTTGTACCGGGATAATAAACTGGTTCTTCAGCTGTTTCATCGCTAAAAGTACCATCACCGGTTGTAGTCCAGAGTAGTGATTCATAATCATTGGCGATAATACCAGCAATCTGGTATTCACCGTCGGTGCTACATATCTCATCATCATCACCAACAGTAATTTCAACCACCGACACAAAGCTAAGCGTCATATCATCAATAACATTATAACAACTACCCTGCCCTACTGCAGTAATTGTCAACAGCACCGAACCATCAATAAGATCGGAAGGGCTGGGCGTATAAGTTGCAATAAGGGCATTATTGTCATCGAAACTTCCTGTTCCGCTGGTGCTCCATAATACACTGGCATAGTTCGAGCCACTGCCGCTTAAAGTATAGTCATTGCCTTCACAGATATAATCATTTGCACCGGCATCTGCCGTTGGCGGAGTGGTAATAGTTAACATCATTGCATCACTGGCACTGCTGCACGTTCCACTACTGCTCGCTGTGAGCAATAATTCTACACTGCCGTTGGCTTCATCAGCCAAACTAGGAGTATAAACAGGATTCAAAACATCACTGGAACTGAATGTTCCTGTACCGGAGGTTGTCCACTCCAAACTGATATGATCTGCCGCACTGGCTCCAATCAAAGAATAAGTCGGGGTAGTAGAACAGATCTCATCATCCGAACCAGCATTAACAGTTACGCCAGGGATAATCGTCCAGATAACTTCATCATATGCACTCTCACACCCGTTTTCAGAAGAAGCAGTAATTGAAAGAATAACAAATCCATTATTGATATCAGACTGACTTGCCGTATAAACAGGATTCACAACAGTATTATCACTGAATGTTCCGGTTCCTGATGTTGTCCATAAGATAGCATCATAGTTAGATGCTGTTGCAGAAGAGAGGTATATTGTCTCACCTTCACAAACATCATCATCATCACCGGCAAAAGTAACAGGGCAAACAACATATTCTAAGTTGATAGCAGCAGTCGCACTCAATCCGGTATTTGTTTCCGTAAGTTTGTATTGTATATCGGCAGGATCACCGGTAAATCCAGCTTCAGGAGTAAAAGTAATTTCACCTGTCAGTGGATTATAATTCCAAACACCTTCACCTAATACAGTGACGATGTCAGGAGTTGTTGTAACAAGTCCTGTAGTTGGATCAATAAGTTCCACAGACGTATTATCTACAGTTGCCTGAGAGCCATCAGAAATAAAGTCATTATCAAGAATATTATCTATCGAAGCCATATTTCCTGGCACATTACCAAGACTTTCATCATCAACAGCCGTAGGTGGAATCTCAGAATAGGTTACATGAACAACAGCATCAT
>CAYYSU010000014.1:0-24546 GCA_964474455.1 uncultured Bacteroidales bacterium | reverse complement strand
AGCTTGTCTGGATACCATTTGGTATCGAGATGGCATCTAGCGTTACCGTTACATCCGATGGTGTTGCTGCACTGCCGTCAGATAACAGGTCGTTGGCTACTAATGTCACCACGGCAGGAGCACCGACTGTGTTGGCAAGATCTTCATCATCAAATGCTGTTGGTGGGATCTCGTCATAGGTAACAGTGATACTTGCTGTATCGGTTAAGCCCGTAGCAATTTCCGTTAAGGTATAGCTTATATCTGTTGGATCGGTGGTAAAGCCGGGTTTCGGATTAAAAGTCAGTTCCCCTGTGGTGGCATTATACGTCCAGACTCCTTCGCCGGGAACTGTTACAACATTAGGTGTTGTTGTAGCCACTCCTGTTGCAGGATCTATCAATTCCACTGAGGTTGTAGCTATGGTTGCCGGTGAACCATCGGATAATAGGTCATTGGACAAAATATCCAAGGTAGCATTTGCTCCCGGTACATTTGCTGAGCTAACATCGTTTACAGCATCTGGTAGGTCGTTATACTCTATATTTACAGTAGCCTCGTCGTATAATCCGGATGAGATCTCTGTTAACCGATATGAGATCTCTGAAGGATCATCAGTAAATCCAGCTTCGGGAGAGAACGTAAGTACTCCGGTAGTAGCATTATAGGTCCATGTTCCTTCACCGGAAACAGAACTGGAAGTTTGTATCCCCGGCGTAGCAGGGTCAAGATCAACGGTTACATCATCAGGATCAGGTGTTGTCCCGTCGGAAAGTACATCATTGGAAAGTATATTTATATATACATCGTCACCAGGAGTATTAGCAAGACTTTCATCATCATTTGCTACCGGGTCACAATATTCCACCGTGATAGCCACATCAGAAGCGCTTGAACATAGTCCGTTTACGATTGTCCAGGTAAATGTATAGGAACCCAGCGATAAACCGGTAATGGTTGTCGTTGGCGATGAAGGAGTTGTTATTGAAACAGTTCCACCAGATGATTTTGTCCAGGTTCCGGTTCCAACAACAGGAGTATTTGCGTCCATTGTTACCGAGCTTGAGCTGCTGCATATTGTTTGCGCAGTGCCTGCATCAGCAGTTGTTACCTGCTGATAATTTGTAACCGTAACTGTGCTTTCTGTTGAAGGACAGACACCGTTTGAAATGGTCCACTTAAACACATAAACACCAGGTACCATAGTCGTAATACCAGTGTTATTAAGAGTAGGATCAACAATAACAGGTACATTCGGACCACTAACAAGTGTCCATAGTCCAGTCCCCTGACTTGGGATATTACCGTCTAATGTTATCGTTGTTGCATTACAAAACTCCTGATCAGCACCAGCATTTGCAATAGATGTAGAAGGAGTAATACTAAGGGTTGCAGTAGATACAGCATTGGTAGAACAGCCAGTATTTGCTGTTGCCGTAAGGGTAAGAGTCACATCTCCGGTCTGCCCAACTGTTGGGGTATATATTGGTGTTAATGTAGTTGCATTTGAAAGCGCTCCTGGTCCTGTCGCCGTCCATTCAATAGACTGGTATTCTGATGCAGAAGCATCATTAACGGTATAAGAAGAACCTTGACATATTGTAGCATCACTACCTGCATCAGCAAGAGGCTCAGGCACAATAGTGAGGGTCATAGTATTTGTTGCATCGGGGCATGGATCTGCGCTGTAAGCTGTTAGGGTAAGATCCACTGTTTCGGCAGTAATATCTGCTGCACCGGGAGTATAAACAGGATTTACTGATCCTGAATTATTAAAACTTCCTGTTCCTGAAGTAGACCATAATACACTGGTATAATTGCTGGCTGTAGCTGCAACCAAAGAATAAGAATCAATACTACATACTAATTGATCACCGCCTGCATTAGCAGTTGCAGCGGGATTAACCTCTACTACTGCAGGAATAGAAGACACCTCCCCACAATCACTTCCTGCAGCAGAAACAAGGACACTATAATACGTCGTTACAGAAATATTATCAGTAGTGTAAGTAGCAATATTTGCACCAGTTCCACCTGTTACATCGGAATAAGGACCAGCCAATAAAGAAGAACTTTGCCACTGATAAGTAAGGAAGGGCGTACCTCCCGTTGCTGTGACAGTCATTGTATGCGTTGAGTTTTCACAAATAGTAGCGCCTACAGGGTTAACAGTAATCTCCGGATCAGGAACAACCTCAACATCAACACAGTCGGTAATCAAGGTAGAGCAATTAGGATTTTCAACCGTTATAAGACATCTAAAGTGGCGGATTCCCTCCACAGGTAAGCTCGTAGTGGTATAGGTATCTGTTGTTGCACCAGCAATATCATTCCATCCCGACGTACAATTAAAATCACTAAATTGCCATTGGTAAGACAATGATGCGCTTCCGCTTTCCACATCTACTTCCATTATATGAGATCCCCCGGAACAAACAATTGCACCAACAGGTTCAGTAAGAATCCGTGGAACGCTAACCGTTACTACATCAGAAGTAATGGGGTTACAAGAATTACCTGTGGCCGATAAGGTTACCCGATAATATGTTGTTTGTGTTAAAGGGTCTGTAGTATAGTTTGCAGCATTTGATCCAATGTTTGTCCATCCGTCAGTACCATTAGCACTGATCTCCCATTGGTAATCCAATGATGGGAATCCACCTGATGCAACTACAGATAGTGTTGTTGATGAGTTACTACATATTGTAATATCTGCTGGTTGGGTATCAATTGTAGGATCAGGATAAACAGTAACTGTTAATGTTGATGGTGTTCCATCACAATTATCCGAATCGGGACCTGTTGGGGTTAAAACATACTCTATATCAATTGGTAAAGCAGAATTATTAGACAATGTTTCCGTAATACTACTGGTGGTACCGGAAGCGGTTGGAGGAGTAATACCTGCCACCTCAGCACGTGTCCAACCAAATGTCGATCCGGATACATTTCCGGTTATTGTATAGTTGTATGGACCTTCACAAGAACTAGCTGTAAGAGGACTTGTTATTTCCGGTCGCGGCAACACATAAATTATTGCGGTTTCGGAATCTCCTGTACAACCACCTAATGCACTACTTGCCTTTGGAGTAATTGTATAAGTTGCTGTTTGAATGATGTTAGTAGAGTTTGTAAACAAATCTGTAATATTTGCTGAGCTTGCAGTACCACGAGCCTGACCACCGGTAAGACCTGCAGTTAAAACAGGGGCGTTATAAGTGAATAATGCCGTTGGCATTGAAGGATCAGTAAGAATATCAAGATCTGAAGTAGCCTGATACGAAGCATTGGTACACAATCTATCATCCTGATCGGCAGAGATTATTGGCACAGGATTAACTGTAACCACAACATCACCCGAAGGACCTGTACATCCATCAATAATTGGAACAACAGTATATGTTGCTGTACGAATTCCCGCAGTTATATTTGTCAGCACATCGGTAATTGCATTTCTATCACCCGGTTCTGGCCTGGCATTTCCACCTGTAATATCACCAGAAGCATTACTGATCGCCGGAGCATCATAATAAAATGTCGTTTCTGTATCTGATGTATTCAATACAACATTAGGTGATAAGCCAGAACATATTGTTGCGTTGGTAAAACTAAGATTTGGAGTAGGATTCACTCTTACAACAACATCCGATGTGGCAACACTGGAACAACCACCCGCGGTAACAGAATAGGAATAAGTAACACTCTGATCGAAGTTGGTAGTATTATCCAATGTTTCATTAGGGTTACCCGTACCAGTTGTTCCAACGGGTGATATCCCTGCTACGGTTGCGCGCACCCATGCATAAGAAACAGGAGATACTCCGGTAACATTAGTTTCCGGAGTGTAGCTAAACTGCTCATTATCACATATTGAAGGCGGTGTAAGTGTACTTGTAAATAAAGGTGTAGGATTCACGGTAATGGTAAGTGTTTTAGAAGATCCATAGCAGGTTAGACCTGCATTAGAATACTCTGGGGTAACTACAATTGTGGCTGTTACAGGTGAGGTTCCATTGTTAATAGCTTCAAAGGTATTAATATTTCCATCTCCTGAAGCAGCAAGACCAACTGATGGAGTATCATTTGTCCACCGATAAATTGTACCGGAAACAGCACCGGTAAAGCTTACCTGAGTAGTATTTGCACCGTTACATAATATTTGATCAGTAATAGCATCAACATCCGGTGTTGGGTTAACAGTATAGGTAAATATAACATCACTACCGGTACATAATGTTCCACTGTTAGTTTGTGGAGAAACTGTAATGGTTGCTTGCACAACTGTGTTACCTGTATTTGTTGCAGTAAAAGATGGAATATTACCACTTCCACTTACACCCAAACCAATAGAACTATTAGTATTAGTCCAGTTGAAAACAGTACCCCCAACAGATCCAGAGAAATTTACTGCTGCAGTTGCTGTATTATTACAAAGCACTTGATCGGCAGGTTGATCAGCTACAGGAGTTGGATTTACTGTAATTTTAATAACATTGGAATACTTATGGCACTCTTGGCCATTTAGTAATGACGTTGCTTTTCTTCTATACCATGTATCAACAGTAAGGGCTGCTGGTTCCGTATAAGTTGATAGTGTGGCTCCACTGATTTCTGTGAACCCTGTTGTGGCATTGGTTGTGGAAACCTCCCATTGATAGGAAAGAACTCCATCTACCATGGCTGAGGACACACTAGTAAAAGGAGTAGCGGTTTCATTTTCACATATAACTTCATCATAACCTATTATCCCTGGTGTTAAATTATTTACTATTACCATCGATGAACTGGAAGTGATTGGATCACATCCACTTCCTACGGCGGAAATTAGAACTCTGAATAGGGTGTCTTGACTTAATGCTTCAGTGATATACAAGGAAGCATTTCCGACCCCTGGTGCATTTACCCATGTAGTACCATTATGATATTGCCATTGATACTCAAGAGAGGGTGATCCTCCAAATGCCACAACAGACATTGTAAAAGTACCATTCTCACAAATTGTACCACCAATTGGTTGAGTTGTAATTTCAGGATCAGGAACGACATAGAGTTCACTGGCGTCTGAAACAAGGTCATCACAATTGGCACCGACAAAAGCATTCACATCCGAAACGGTTATTCTAGCCTGATAAAAATGGCTTCCACCTACAGTAATTCCTGAAATGGAAAGGTCTTTGGTATCCTCATCGGAGTAAACAGCTCCGGCAGGGGTTCCATCCACAACCGGATTATAAGTACCACTTTCGGTAGTAGAATATTCCCATGACCAAAGAAGAGTAGCGTTACCGCTTACTGCATCAGCAGAAACAGTTGTTGAACCACCAATACATATTTCATTATTTGTCAGCGTCGGTTGAGATGTAATTCTTGGTACCTCAACCTGAGCTGCATTGGAATTTAAAGCATCACATCCTGAACCAGATTGGGTTATACCCACACGAAAATATCGGGTAGTATTTAAGTTTATCGTAGAATACACATCTGAATCCGTTCCAACACTATTCCAGGAATTAGAACCATTGGGAGAATCTTCCCATGAATAGGTAAAATCGCCTGTTCCTCCGGTTACATCAATATCAAAAGTGTGTGAAGAACCCGAACAGATTGTTACATCTGCAAGATCTGTTGAGATCACTGGGTCGGCTACAATGTTCAGCACAGCACTGGATGAGGTTGTGGCGTCGCAACCAATTCCGGTTGAAGAAACTGTAACTCTGTAAAAATAATCATCAACACCTAATCCTGAATTTGAATTATGTGAGATATTATTTGTTCCAACATTAGCCCATGACACAATACCGTCATCAGAACGTTCCCATTGATATATACGTTCAGGGGTTCCGCCGGAAGCAGTAATTGAAAATTCAGCTGTACCGCCACGACAGATTTCAGCATTATTTGGATTTGACAAGATGATAGGATCTGCAACTACG
Organism: uncultured Bacteroidales bacterium; assembly: GCA_964474455.1. Taxonomy (GTDB): domain Bacteria; phylum Bacteroidota; class Bacteroidia; order Bacteroidales; family BM520; genus BM520. The sequence goes on along the minus strand of CAYYSU010000014.1, from coordinate 18,634 downwards.
GATATTGTAGCACATGGGCTAGTATATGTTGCACAAATTCCATCATCTATAAGAACTCTATAATGCGATGTAGCAGTTAGTGCCGGAGTAGTATATGAACTACTTGTCGCTCCGTAAATATCACTCCAGGTTCCGGCACAATCGGTATCAGACACCTGCCACTGGTAGGTGTAGGTTCCATCACCACCGGAGGCATTTGCCTCTATTGTTGGAGCCCCGCCAGAGCAGATTGTTATACTCTCCGGACCGCCACTTATGACTTCATTATTCTGGATTATTACTTCATCCGTCTTGTCAGTACATACGCCATTGGAAGTAGTCCAACGGAATACATAAGTGCCGTTGGTCAATCCTGTGATAGTGGTTGTTGCACTCGATGCATCTGTTATTATCGGGGTATTTGGGCCACTAACTCTTGACCATAAACCTGATCCTACTGTAACCGAAGTTGCAGTCATTGTTACTGATGATTCATCACATAGAGTTTGATCATCACCTGCCAATGCATCAGAAGGTTCTTCCCAAATGATGACCTTCATAATATCATACGTTTCACATGTACCACCTCCGGTGGAGTGTGTCCATCTGAATTCATACTCTGCGGGAGATCCAACCTGAAGGCCTGATAAAATTGCGTCTGAATCCGTAGACGATGAAAAAAATGGATCCGGAGCTCCCGAGGGCTTACTTTCAATAGTCCATGTTCCTGTTACACCTGAAGCAGTGTTTGCGAAGTTTCCGTCAAGAGTTGTTGTTGTCGTCTGGCATAGTATCTGATCCGGACCTGCCAATGCCTGTGTAGGAATTTCATTTACAGTAACACTAACAACATCACTGCTGGTAGCACATGCACTTCCATTTGTTATGGACCACTTAAACTGGTAAGTACCAACATCTTCACCAACCACACTGGTTGTGGGGCTGTTTGGACTAAGAATAACCACCGGATCGCCTGCTATCTGGCTCCAAACACCGGTTCCTGCTGTAGGTGCATTACCTACAAGAACCAAGGGTTGGTAATGACATACATCCGAAGCTGTTGCGGATGCATTTGCCGTTGTTGGTGGTTCGTTGTTTTCTATAAGCATCACATCCGATGAAGTACAGAATGATGTGGTCGTCTTCCATTTCAATTCATAGGTACCATAGGAAAGTAAAGAAACAACAGCTTCCGGAGCCGCAATATTATCAAAGGTGGGATCAAGGGCAGTAGCAGGTTTATTAACCACAATCCATGTTCCTGTACCTGTTGTTACGGGTGTAGCAGCAAGTGTAGTAGATACGGCATCACACAATACCTGATCCGGACCTGCTTCTGCAGGAGTCGGGCTCTCCTGAACTGTAATATTCACAACATCTGAAGATGTAGCACACACTGGCCCATTGGAGATAGTCCATTTAAATGAATATATACCTGGATATACATCAGGCAATAAGTTTGTTATTTCGGTATTGTATAAAATTGGAGAAGTTATTGACGGCGTGCTACCGGATGGTGAGCTCTCAATAGTCCATGTCCCTAATCCAACATCCGGAGAATTGGCATCCATTGTAGCATAATCCAAACAGTTAAGATCCTGATCAGTTCCAGCCATGGCAGTTGAAGGAGAAGCATAGTTTGTGACTCTTACCTGATCTGCGTTACTACATGTATAATTTGCTACATCCCATTGGAAAACATAAATTCCAGGGACTGCGCCTGTAAAAGTTGTTGTGGGGTCATTAGCATTAGTGAATGACCCTGCTGCTGGCCCGGAAAGTTTACTCCAGGTTCCTGTGCCAGAAACAGGTGTTTCGGCGCTCATGGTAAAGGTTTCCAAATCACAGTATTCCATATCTACTCCTGCATTTGCTATTGATGGCGGAGTATAAAGTGTTACTGTCATAACATCTGATGATGCACATCCTGAGGCTGCTATGGTATATTTAAAGGTATATACTCCAGAAGCGGCAAGATCTGAAGCAATAGCAGTATTTGGAGATTATGTTATGATGGTAGCTACAGCAGGCATTGTACCTGATTGTGTCCACGTTCCCATACTGGCAGTAGTGCCTGTCAATTGTACAGAGGTAATCGCTTCACAATAACTTTGGTCATCGCCTGCATCAGCAAGACGAACAACAGTTACCTCCACGTCATCCGATGAAACAGGACAATATACGCCCCCAGTAACAGTCCAACGGAAAATGTACGTTCCCGTTATAAGGCCTGTTACCGAAGATATCGGAGAGTCCGGAGTTGTAAAAACAGGGGTATTGGGTCCGCTCACAAAAGACCAGAATCCCGAACCACTAACAGGAGCAGTAGCACTCATTGTTATAGTACTTAGCCCGCAAACATCAAAATCAACTCCTGCGTCTGCAATTGAAGGTACTTCATTAGATACAAAAAGCTTAACGGTATCACTGTCTGAACAAGATCCATTGGTTATCGTCCAGGTAAAATTATATACTCCGGGAGATAAATTTGATACTTCAGTGGTAGCACTTGCAGTGTTTGCTATGATGACTCCTGCATTACCTGATATCTGAGCCCATTCACCCACACCAACTATTGCATTATTCGCTGATAATGTTGCACTATAGCCACAAACAATCTGATCTGATCCTGCATCAGCCGCAGTAACAGGATCGCTAATAGTTATCATAACAGTATCACGTGAGGGGAAACATTCGCCACTATTTATCTGCCACTCAAAAGTGTATATTCCATCAATAGCGTCAGACATCGTTGTAGTTTGAAGGCTACTATTTGTAACCGTTACTGTTACGGGTCCTGTAAGCTGCACCCATTGGCCTGTCCCGGGGGACGGGTCATTGGCACTCATTGTAAATGAGGTCGTCCCTGACTCCAAACATTGATCAGCACCGGCATCAGATGCAATTGGCCCTTGAGAGTCTGATGTGGTAATCAGAACAACTGAAGAAGCAGTACCACAGCCGTTTTCAATAGTCCATTTAAAAGGATAGGAAGTATTCTCTAACATACCGAACACCTGGGTAGTAGGAGAATTTTCATTGGCAAAAGAGACTTCACCAGAGGTGGAAGACCATGTTCCCAGTTCAAAAATATATGTTGGAGGATCAGCATCCAGAAAGAATGGGCTACCATAACAAATTGTCTGATCATCTCCGGCAGAAACAGCCGTAGGTGTGTCATCAGATACAAGAACGGTAACCTGATCAGTTTCTTCAGGACAATTGGGGCCACCACTAATCAACCATTGAAAAGTGTATAAGCCATTATCAAGATTTTCTATATATAGTTCCTCGCAATGAGTATTAAGTAGGGTGACATTTCCAGGACCACTGACCTGAGACCAGGTTCCAACTCCAACATCAGGATCATTAGCAATAAGGGTTGCTTTATTAATATTACAATCCAAAGTCAACAGGGTTCCTGCATTAGAAACAGTAGGACGCTGCGAAGTAATTACACTTATTTGATCATATACACTTCCGCAAGAAGCTCCCTGTCCCGTATTTCTTCTTAATTCAATAACGTAAACACCAATTGCAGTAAGTCCTGTAACGGTTACAGGAGAAGATCCGGTGCCATTCCAATCAGTAGGAAATATAAGCCCCGGTGTATCAGGACCGGAAATGATACGGTATTCTGATGTTCCGGATCCTCCGGCAGTAAATGGTATAGCAATAAAACTCTCGTCACAACCAGTAAACATCTGGTCTCCGGTAACATCAATGGAAATTGTTGGAGGAGTTGGATTATATGATAATTGAATAATATCCTCATCATCACAAACTGTAACAACATTATTAATGGTATATCTGAATTGGTAGGTATTGGGGCTAACAAGCCCAGTAACCTGTGTTACAGTACTATTGGGGTTTACAATAGTCACTTCGGGGCCACTAATCTGCTCCCACAAAACAGTCTCATTCACAAACTGAGGTGTATTTCCCGACAGGACAGTTGTTGTAATGGTATTATCACAAAATTGCTGGTCAGAACCGGCGTTGGCGCTGGTAATATCTGCAGTAGGTGCAGGCACAAAAATGGTGACTTCATCATAACCACTAACACATGGACCCATAACAGTCCATCGAAATGTATATTCCCCCTCAATCAAATTCGTTATAAGGGAGTTATTTTGGTTTTGATTTTGGATATTCGGAATATTGGGACCTGAGATTATACCCCATAGTCCTATTTGACCATCAATACCGGTGCCAGCGTACGATCCATTTAGCTGCGTACTCTGAGTACTGGAATAACAATGAGACAATGTTTGATCTTCACCTGCACTAATCGGCTGCCCACCGCGGTTGGTGATTACAACCTGATCGGAAGAAGAACATCCATTTGTGTTCGTAACAGTCCATGTAAATGTTGCAGATCCAGAACTACCCGGATCCATTGTTATAGATGATAACGGAGAGTTTATATTATTAACCGATATACCTGCACCACCACCACTCCATTCACCAGTTTCCCCGGATAAAAGAGTATTTGCTGCCATAAACGACGACTCGTTTGGGCAATAGGTTGCATCAGGACCTGCATTAGCGTTACTAACTGCGAGAACATTTTTTGTTACATCCTGATAAATATAAGATCCATCTAAGCAATTCGTTGATAAACGAAAAACATATGTATTTCCTCCAAGAAAGTTTGTTACTTCTGTAGTAAGACTCTCAGGTTCTAGAATCGTAACTGTAGGGCCTCCTACCTGAGTCCACATTGTTTCTCCGACCCCGTTAAAAAGACCCGATTTTGAACCATTTAAAAACAAATTCTCATTTGCACAAATTGTTTCATCAGCACCTGAATTAACAGCGCAGTTTTGTGCATAAGATGTTGACTGAGAAAATATTAACAAAAATAATACCCAAATAATAAAAGAGTTGTAAGGCCTTTTGTGAAAAATAATAGTCATATTATTGCTTAGTTAGATGGTTATTACTGTAATAAATTGTGTAAAAACAAAAGCCTACAAGTAAACTTTAGAAAAACAATTTTTTATCTTCCACACAAGATACCAATAAATATCAAACAAAACTAAAAAAAAATCCTAAGCAAATATATATATATTAATCTAAAAAATTAACACTCAACATACTCCTTCAGATACTCATAATCAGGTGTTAATTTACCTTTATGTAAGATCATAGCCCTTTTTATTGGAGCGGGAAGATCCAATTCATTAAAACTAATACCATAATCACAGGTAATGATTTTCTTCACATATGGCCTCAGGGCGTTACTGAAGGCTTCGGAAGACTCTTTGGGAAGTTCACTGGGAAGAATATCCACTGACATTACCAAAACACCCTCTCCTGCGAAGCCGCTGGTGGGGTCGCCGGAAATAGGGTTGTATATAAATACAGGATCTTCTATCTCGGTACCTTTATGCGTACACTCAATAGAGCCATCAGGGTCACACGTCACATCGCCAATCACTGTCAGCTTCATACCACCGGCTTGAGCCTGATCTTTAAGATATTTCTTCGTCACAATTCTCGGATATCTGTCATCCCAGTACATGCAGTTCATCAAACATGAAATATGTGGTATATAACGCTCGAAGGCATTATCATACTCCTCAGGATGAGCGTAATAGTTCTCCAGATCAAACTCTTCCGGTGTCACTTTATGAACAGAAATATCCTTCTCCATAAAGACAGTTTTATATACCAGATTATTCGGGAGATTATCATTGTCACGCAATGCCACCAACTGATCCGGAGTAATCTCCATGACAGGTAACAGGTTCAATATCTCCTGAGCTCCTTTGGCAACATTACCATACCCTGTTATCCCAAAAGTTAATGGTGTTATCGCGTCAGGCAATCCATCCTTTGCTATAGCCATCCCAACTTGGGAAATAGCTTCTTGAGCTTCCGCTAAAGAGCTATATTTATGCGACTGTTTAAGTGTATTAAATGGCGTGTCTATACCCATCTTTTCATATCGCATGCCCAACGACCAAAGGCTGTTGATCATACCTGCCAAACCGGCAAAGCGACCAAAGAATATTAACCTTCGACCCATTTCATCGGTCACCTTCTCATAATCAATAAGATTGGCACCACGATCCATCATACGCTTAAGCATTGGCATATTGTAAGACTGTCCTTTTATCACATGCGAGAAAAATATATAGGTCTTATCCTTTTCAAACAATGACAAAGGCATCTCTTTCACACCAAAAATCACATCACACTCCTCCAGGTTGTCATTGATTTCAGCACCTGCATCCTTAAAAGAGCTATCTGTAAACACCCTCTTGGCGGATGATTCTACCACTGCCTTAAGGCCATTATCAATCAACTTCTTCAGGTGCGAAGGAATTATTGCTACTCTACGTTCGAGAGCATATTTATCTTCATGTCGAATACCAAATGTTTTATTCATCGTAATATAATTTTTATGAGAGTGGCAAACTTAACCTTTTTTTCAAATAAAAAAAATACTCCGATATATCATATTATTATGCTGAATATTTTTCTGACTCATCGAAACCCGGACGTATAAAACACTCTGCCAGGGGGTACTTAATTCTGATTTTATCCTTAAGAATAGTCAGATGCTGAAGAATATCAAAGACTATATTTTCCGTTTGAGGAATCGCCGTAAGTATGTCACACCAAGCATTAAAAAGATCATCGATAGCCACAAGAGCTACCTTCATACTTCCATTTGCATCCACGTTAATATCCGTTTTATATTCACCATTCTCTGATAGCGCCCGATATATTTTAGATAACAAAAGAGGTCGGTTCCATTGAATCACCTCCACAGCATTGGCAACTATTTCTGTTTTTTCTAAAAAAGATATTCCATTAATAATATTATCCAGGAATGGCTCTGCCTGGTTCAGCCAATCAAACATCAAATCATGACAAAATACTGCTCTTTTATACATAGGATGATTCATTAGCATTTTTACATCCGGCAACTCCCCAGAAGCATCATTTATTTCCACAGGAATAATCTCTATTGTGCAATCTGTTTCCTGCATCATAGAATCAATAAACTCCATCAACGTCGACAGGTCATCCTCACCTTCAGCAGGGGCATCCGAGAATAATGATTCCACCTCCTTTTGGATAAAATTATCACATCGTTTGGTAAAGGCACAACGCGCGCACCATCTGTTACAATAATGAAAAATCCCTTTGATAACTGTTGAATCACAATTTTCTGTTTTTTCACCCTTTTTCATAACACTTATTTTCCTGTTAATGCAGAAACAGGCAAAAACGAACCCATACCAGATGATATTTTTTCTTCTAAAAACGATTGCGGTTAATATAAGGTACAACGAATAACAATTTATTAATTATAATCGCATGAAATTTCATATCTTTGTCCTCCCAATAGTTTTTTTACGCTATTGTATTGATTGACAATAATTTATAATCATAATTAAAGGAGGATTCAAATGAATCAGGAAAAGAATCGCAAGAATGTTTATACCTTCGGCGCTGGTAAAGCAGAAGGTAAAGCAGAGATGAAAAACTTGCTGGGTGGAAAAGGTGCCAACCTGGCTGAAATGAACCTTATTGGTGTTCCCGTTCCTCCGGGCTTCACCATTACCACTGAAGTTTGCACTGACTACAACAAGCTTGGTAAAGAAGCGGTGATAAAGATGCTGAAACCAGAAGTTGAAGCTGCTATTGCGCTACAGGAAAGCATCATGGATGCTAAGTTTGGAGATAAAGATAACCCACTTCTGGTATCTGTTCGCTCCGGTTCCCGTGCTTCCATGCCCGGTATGATGGATACTGTCCTCAACCTGGGCCTCAACGACGAGGCTGTTGCCGGCATAGCTAAAAAATCAGGAAACGATCGTTTCGCATGGGATTCTTACCGCCGTTTTATACAGATGTACGGTGATGTAGTTATGGATATGAAACCCGCTTCAAAAGAAGAGCAAGATCCTTTTGAAGTACTCATCGAAGAGATGAAGGAAGAAAAAGGTGTTGAATTAGATACTGATCTTACTGTTGAAGACCTTAAGATTCTTGTTGCAAGATTTAAGGCTGCTGTTAAAGCACAGACAGGCAGAAGTTTCCCCACAGATCCATGGGAACAACTCTGGGGTTCTATAACAGCTGTTTTTGATAGCTGGAACAACGATCGTGCAATTCTGTACCGCAAGCTTGAAAGTATTCCTGACGAATGGGGTACTGCTGTAAACGTACAGGCTATGGTATACGGTAACATGGGTGCAAGCTCTGCTACAGGTGTGGCTTTCACACGTGACGCAGCAACAGGTGAAAACATTTTCAATGGTGAATACCTCATTGATGCTCAGGGCGAAGACGTTGTGGCAGGAACACGTACTCCACAGCAGATCACCAAAGAAGGATCGCTGAGATGGGCTGAACTTGCTAACGTTACTGAAGAAGATCGTGCAGCAAACTACCCTTCTCTTGAAGAGACAATGCCTGAGTTATATAAGCAACTTGATGAAACTCAAAAAAAACTCGAACAGCACTATCGCGATATGCAGGATCTCGAGTTCACAATCCAGGAAGGCAAACTATGGATACTTCAGACTCGTAGCGGTAAACGTACCGGTGCTGCCATGGTACGCATTGCTATGGAAATGCTGAAAGAAGGAATGATAGACGAAGAGACTGCTATCCTAAGTGTTAAGCCTAACAGACTTGACGAGCTTCTCCACCCTGTATTTGAAAAGCAGGCACTGGAAGATGCAACAAGCATTACAAAAGGCCTTCCCGCTTCTCCGGGTGCTGCCACTGGCCAGATCGTTTTCCATGCTGATGAAGCAACAAAATTCGATAATGCAATACTTGTACGTATTGAGACTTCTCCTGAAGACCTCGAAGGCATGAATAATGCCAATGGTATCCTTACCGCTCGTGGTGGCATGACTTCCCACGCCGCTGTTGTTGCACGCGGAATGGGTAAATGCTGTGTCTCAGGTGCCGGAGCAATTAAAATAAACTATAAGGCAAGATCCATGAACGTTGATGGTAAGACATACAAAGAAGGTGAATGGATATCTCTCAACGGCTCTACAGGTCAGGTTTATGAAGGGCATGTGAAGACTATAGACCCTGAACTGAGCGGTAATTTTGGTGAACTGATGGAGCTTTGCGACAAGTACGCAAAACTACTTGTTCGCACAAATGCCGACTCACCAAATGACTCTTCCGTAGCACGTAATTTTGGCGCTCAAGGTATTGGTCTATGCCGCACAGAGCACATGTTCTTCGAGGGTGAAAGAATCAAGGCTATGCGCGAGATGATCCTTTCGGATAATGAAGCCGGCCGTCGCGTTGCTCTTGAAAAGATCCTCCCCTACCAACGTGCAGATTTTGAAGGTATCTTCGAAGCTATGCATGATCTACCTGTTACCGTTCGTCTGCTCGATCCACCTCTGCATGAATTCGTGCCTCACGAAGAGAAGAACCAGCAGGATATGGCTGAAGAAATGGGCCTCACAATAGAACAAGTACAGCAGAAGGTTAATGACCTGGCTGAAGTTAACCCTATGCTGGGCCACCGCGGATGTCGTCTTGGTAACACATATCCTGAAATCTCAGAAATGCAGACACGGGCTATCATCGAAGCAGCGTTGAACCTCAAAGTTAAAGGCATCAAAGCTTATCCTGAAATCATGATTCCTCTCACCGGTACTATCGAAGAGATGAAGATGCAGGAAAATATCGTTCGCCAAACAATAGACAAAATCTTCGCTGAGCGTAACGATAAAATCGAGTATCTGGTTGGTACCATGATTGAAATCCCACGCGCTACTCTTATTGCAGACCAGATTGCCGAGAGCGCTGAATTCTTCAGCTTCGGAACCAATGACCTTACTCAGATGACCTTCGGATACTCTAGAGATGATGCCGGTATGTTCCTGCCTATATATCTTGAGAAGAATATCCTCAAGCACGACCCATTCCAGGTCCTCGACCAGGAAGGCGTAGGGCAGCTCATTAACATGGGTGTTGAAAGAGGTCGCCGCACACGCAAAGATCTGAAGATCGGTATCTGTGGTGAGCATGGCGGAGAGCCAAGTTCAATAGAGTTCTGCCACCGCGCAGGCATGAACTACGTTAGCTGCTCTCCATTCCGCGTGCCCATAGCACGTCTGGCAGCAGCGCAGGCAGCTATTATCAATAAATAATCAGAATTTGATTATACGACACAATCTGTTAGTAGAGACGCACCGTCGTGCATCTCTCATCCGATAAAGCGCATAATACGATTTAATAGCCGCCATGCGTCTGTACACAGATAAGAATATAAAGGTGCGATCCGTGAGGGTTGCACCTTTTTTTTGTGGACGGCAGGCAGGGATATCCGCTTGTAGTCACCTTGTGCGTGCCGATATGGCATCGCAATGGGATGTGTATGATTCAGCAACCCCCCTCTCCTTCACATACGTAAGTTGCTTCGCAACAACGATAACCTCACAAACAACAATGTCACTGCTAAGCAATGAAACAAACTCTCCCAAATCAGAGCGACACGGCGAGGCAACTTTACACTGACACTACATTTATTTTTAGAGGTCATTGCTTTTTCATACCGAAATCGTTTGCGTAGTCATATATATTTGTAATTTTGTTCATTATATAAACCATAGAAACTACTAAATCACTGTTCATGAACCCAAAAGCTTTATTAGAGCAAGCTATTTTAGCTCATAATGGCATACATGACAACCCTTCCCGCGAAGACCTTATTCGCATGAGTGTGGAAAATCGTGAAGCTATGATTTCTAAAAACGGAGCCCTCGCAACCTGGACTCCCCCGGAATCAACAGGCAGAAGCCCTAAGGATACTCTTATCGTTAAGCACCAGGATACTCAACAGCATATCGACTGGACGTCTCCCAATAATATCCCGCTGGAGCAGGAGGTTTTTGATATGATCTTTGAAGATGCAATAAACTTCATGAAAGATCTGAAAAATGTTTATATCACTGACCGCGTTATTGGTGCCGACAGCTCGTATGCTTTACCAGTAAAAACAGTTACAAGTCATGCAATACAGGGTGTATTCACTGATAATATGTTTCGCCCGGTAATGGACGACATAGAGAAGAGTTGCTTCGCAGATAACGGATTTACGCTCTTGGCGCTACCATACCATAAACTGGATAGAGATAAATATGTCGGCAAACTGCGTAAAATGCCCGACGGCACAACATCAAATATGGCTGTTGCCATGGACTTCGACCGTAGAGTAGGGGTTATTGTCGGTTCCGCTTACTTGGGCTCTGTAAAGAAAATGCTCTTTACAGTGATGAATTACCTGCTTCCTTTCCAAGGGATCCTGCCGCTGCACTGCAGTGCCAACGAAGGAGAAGATGGATCCTCGGCACTTCTTCTGGGGCTCTCAGGAACAGGAAAGACCACCCTCTCGGCAGATCCGCAAAGAGCTCTCCTGGGGGATGATGAACATGGATGGGGTGAGTATGGTATAGCCAACTTCGAGAATGGTTGCTACGCCAAGATGATAGATATAAACCCTGAAAAAGAACCCGATATTTATGATGCCGTGATGCATAAAGCTGATTATTTAAAACACGGTTCTATCATAGAAAATGCCATGATCTATCCCAATGGTGAGATCGATTATTATGATGACCGCTTAACACAAAACTCCAGGGCTTCATACCCGCTATTTACGCTGAAAAATATTAAAGAATCTTCCACCAGCGGTCATCCCACAACAATTCTTTTCCTCACCGCCGACGCATATGGTGTGCTGCCTCCTGTTTCCAAACTCAACCCCGAACAAGCCATGCTGTGGTTTCTCATGGGATACACCAGCAAGCTCGCCGGCACAGAAACAGGAATCAAAGAACCGCAGACTACTTTCAGCCGATTCTTTGGAGCACCTTTTATGCCCGGAAACCCCGACATCTACGCTAAGATGCTTGGCGACAAGATGGAGAAATACAATACCGAAGTTTTTCTTATTAACACAGGATGGACAGCTGGCCCGTATGGAAAAGGACACCGTATTGACCTAAAATATACAAGAGCAATGGTAAATGCAGCTCTCAATGGTCAACTATCAAACACAGCTTATTCCTACGATAAGATATTCCACCTGAACATCCCCACATCATGCCCGGGAGTACCTCAGAACATCCTCTTCCCACAAAGTACCTGGGAGAATAAAGAAGAATACAACGAGATGGCTAATACGCTGGCAAAGAAATTTTCTGATGCCTTTGACAAAGCCTACGGCGATAAAAATATCGATGAAAAAATCGCCAGCTATTGCCCTGGTAAATAACCAGACATCTAATCAACGAAATAACGATGATGTGTAGAGCCGCACGGCCGTGCGGCTCTACCAAACCGAATTATTATACTATAAAAGGGAAGGCTGTCCTGAGATTTTCGGGGCAGTTTTTTTATAAGAAACACTGAAGTTGCACGAGGGTATCACAGGGTTACTCTGAATTCTTTTGAGAGCCCCACGGCGGCGGGACTCTACCATGAGAGGCTGTTCCGGTAGATACGCACTGACGTACGTATCATGAAAGTAAAGTAGCTCCATGAAACCCAGTGTGAACTATATATATTACCTTTGTCCGCATGAATTATCTTACCGTCGAGCACCTGACAAAATCGTATGGCGAAAAGCTACTTTTCGAAGATATCTCCTTTTCCATTGAACAGGGATCAAAAGTGGCGCTTATAGCAAATAATGGAGCCGGAAAAACCACGCTCCTGAATATCATTACAGGAAAAGACATTCCCGATGACGGCAATGTTGAAATAAAAAAAGATATCAGAATCACTTACCTGGAGCAAAACCCCTGGTTACCTGAAGACAAAACCGTTCTTGAGGCTCTTTTTGACTCCGATAATGAACTTATAAGATGTATCCGCGGATATAACACCATCGTTCAGGAGACAAATAGCAATAACACCCCGGAAAACCAGGATAAATTGAATAACGCCATGGCCACAATGGATCGCCTCGATGCGTGGGATTACGACTTCAAGATCAATGAGATACTAACAAAATTTAAAGTACCGCGCTTTGATCAAAAATGCGGCACGCTGTCAGGAGGCCAACGAAAAAGGGTCGCTATGGCAAAGGCATTTACTGAAGATGTGGATTTCCTTATTATGGATGAACCTACCAACCACCTTGATATAGAAATGATTGAGTGGATGGAAGAGTATCTCAACAAACAAAAACTAAGCCTGTTCCTTGTCACCCACGACAGATATTTTCTTGATAATGTGTGTAATGAGGTAATAGAACTCGAAGGACAGACTATTTACAAACACAAGGGAAACTACAGTAATTTCCTTCGTAGAAAAGCGGAAAGAGAGGAACAGCTGCTCAGAGAAACCGAAAGAGCAAAGAGTGTTTACAGAACGGAACTCGACTGGATGAGGCGGCAGCCACAAGCACGACAACATAAGTCGAAAGCGCGTATCGATGCATTTTACAGCCTGGAACAGATAGCCAAGAGAAAAAATCAGGAAGAGTCGTTCTCCTTTAAAATGCAGATGGCACGTCTGGGTAAAAAAATTGTGGAGATGCATAATGTTCACAAAAATTATGATGACCAGATAATACTCAAAGATTTCTCATATACTTTTAAAAAAGAAGACAGAATTGGGGTGGTGGGATCCAATGGCATAGGGAAATCAACTTTTCTTAATTTGCTAACCCTCAAGGAGCGTCAGGACAGTGGCGAGATCGTTCACGGAGAAACCCTGCGCATAGGGTACTACTCACAGGAAGGTCTTAAAGTGCCTCATGATAAAAGAATTATTGATATTGTTAAAGATGTTGCAGAATCTGTTTGCATTGGCGACACATGGATCTCTGCTTCTGTCTTTCTTACCTTCTTTAACTTTGGGCCGGAGCTTCAGTACAACTACTTCGGGCACCTCAGCGGAGGCGAAAAAAGAAGACTGTTTCTGATACTGGTGCTCATGAAGAGTCCCAATTTCCTTATTCTTGATGAGCCTACCAACGACCTGGATATTCAAACCCTGACGACGCTGGAGAACTTCCTGGAAGGTTTCAAAGGCGTCCTGATGATTGTCTCTCACGACAGATTGTTCCTGGATAAACTGGTGGATCATATCTTTGCCTTTGAAGGCAATGGACTTATCAAGGATTACCCAGGCAATTATACCGATTATTACAATAAAAAAACTGCCGTAGAGAGGGAGAAAAAAAAGGAAGAAAAAACTCGGAAACCTGTTGAAAAACCAAAGAAAAAAAAGAACAACAGCAAACCCAGCTGGAAAGAGCAACAGGAGTATTTGCAACTGACAAAAGAGATTGGGGCACTGGAAGCAGAAAAGACTAATCTAACAGAGTCAATGAATTCATATACTCCCGAAGAGCATGAAAAAATGCGCGACGCCGGAATTCGATTTCAGGAAATTGACGATCTGCTGGACGAAAAAGAGCTTCGCTGGCTTGAACTGGACGAAAAAATTAACTAACTATTCATTATGATAGGGTTCGCCCTTGACAATAGAGAAACCACGGTAGAGCTGTTCAACAAAAAATAGTCGTATCATCTGGTGTGAAAAGGTCATCTTTGAGAGCGATAATTTCATATTTGCCCTGGCATACATCTCCTGCGAAAATCCAAAGGCACCACCAACAACAAACACCAGATTTTTTGTCCCGGCATTCATGCGCTTTTGAAGGAATCCGGCAAATTCTGTAGACGAATACATATCTCCTTTTTCATCTAACAGTGCAAGATAATCATCATTTTGAAGGTGCTTTAAGATAAGATCACTCTCCTGCCTTTTACGCTCCTCCACAGGCAGTGCACCACCCTTTCGAATATCCGGAATAACGACCCACTCCACCTGACCATAATGCCTTAAACGCTTCATATATATAGGAATAGCATCTTCCAGATAGCCCTTCTCTGTCTTTCCGACACACAAAATTTTTATCTTCATAATACGGCATCCTATTTGCAGCGAAGCGCAAAATTATTAAATTTGCTGAAAGTGCATAAATTATGATCACAAAACATAACAAATTCACAAAAATATTTTCCATTATAATAATTACCGTATTCTCTCTTACTGCAAATGCACAAACGCAGATTGAAAAGCCTGTTAACGATGCCATCTCAAAAGGAGACGCAAAGGAATTATCAAAGTATTTTAATAGCACAATAGAATTAGTTTTGCCCACAGATGAGGGTAATTATTCTCAAAAACAGGCAGCAATTCTTCTCACAAAGTTTTTTAAAGAGAACCCGCCAAAAAAATTCACAGTGAAACATAAAGGTGTCGCGTCAGATAATTCTCTCTATTATATTTGTGAATATGAAACTCAAAAGGCCAATTTTCGTACATACTATCTGTGTAACTCACAGAACGGAAAAATAAAACTCTTCCAGCTCAAATTTGACAAGAAATAACAAGTTATGCCTTTAAAACCAAAAGGTAGAGATTTATGGAAAGGCCTGAATAAAATCGGGTTCATAAAACGCTTTTTCGATAGAGCATCGGACAAAACGTTATTTGCTTCACGAGGATTAGAGTTAAGAGCCGTACTAAAACATTTTACCAGAGGTTTAGATAATGGGTTTCTTGGTGTCAGAGCTAGTGCCATTGCGTTTAACTTCTTCCTTGCATTATTTCCGGCTGTCATTACCGTCTTTACTATAATCCCATATATTCAAGTCGAGAACTTCCAGGATTTGCTTTTAAACACAATAAACACATTTATCCCCGAGGATTCTCTGGATATGGTTCATCATACCATTACAGATATCATAATTCGTCCACGTGCCGGATTGCTCTCCTTCTCAACTTTTTTAACCCTTATGTTCACCTCCAGTGGCATAAGCATGATGATTGCAGCATTTAATAACACCTATCATTACATAGAGTACAGGCCGTGGATACGCCGCAGAATGCTATCTTTTGGCTTGGCTATCATAATTACAGCAACTTTGATTGTGACAATTGTATTATTGGCTTTCGGCAATATCGCATTAAGTTATCTCGTTGATCATCAATGGCTACGCTCAGATATAAGTATTATTTTGTATCAATTTGTCAGATACCTGCTCATTGCAATAATGCTATTTTTCACCATTTCCATATTATACTATTTTGCACCTGCAAAACGAAAAGACTTCCAATTCATCTCACATGGTGCGGTAATTACAATTATCTTAAGTGCTATCACAACATACGGGTTCAACTACTACATCCACAATTTTAGTCGTTATAACTACCTTTATGGATCACTGGGAGCATTAATTATTTTCCTGCTATGGATATACCTTCTAGCCATTATCCTATTGATCGGCTTTGAGTTCAATGCCGCGGTATATCAGGCGCGGGATGACCAGACTCAAAACAGCCTGAAGAACCAATTAAAATCATGACAACCCGGTTTACTCTCTCACAAATTTGTCGCTATAAGAGATTCATAATAATACGCCAATGTTTTCCGACCACTGTTTAGACAAATATTTCATACATTTGGATTAAAATAGATACCAACATCTAAATGAAGAGTATCATTATCATATTTTTCCTGTTTCCTATGATATATATATCACAGGACATACATTTTTCAGATATCTTACATAACAAAATTCTCATTAATCCATCGGTTTCATCATCGCCTTCAGAGGTAAATACTGCAGGTATTATTTGCCGTTTCGCTTGGCTACGGTATTGGTGTTACAAATCGCAGCATCGATTTCTCCAAACTCACTTTCGCTGCTCAGTGGAACGGACACTCCTTTGATCCTGCAGCATCACAGAATGAACAATATGCAAGCAGCTCATTCTATTATATGGATATGCAAGCAGGGATATCGGCATGGTATCAGGTTTCGGAATTATTACAGTTTGACGCTGGTGTTGCTCTCGATCATATCAGGGAGCCAAAAGAGACATTCTATGTTAGCAACAATCAGCTTAGCAGGAAAGTATCCATATACCTCTCATCACATATCAGGAAAGAGATTATCCGATTTTCTCCGGGAGCAATATATCTCACTCAGTCGGGAAACCACGAGTTAATCTTTGGATCAGATGTCCATTTTATAATATCAGGCTTTACCCTCGGCGGTGGATTATGGTATCGCTGGAACAGAGACATCATACCCTCTGTCAGGATGGCAAGTGGACGCTTTGAGCTCACCTTCTGCTATGATACGAATATTAGTGTAATGCATCCGGCCTCACTCTATCGGGGTGGCATGGAGATGTCGTTACGGATTACCTTAGACAGAGAAAAAACAGACAAATACGACTGCGATGAGATGAAGTTTTAGAGTCATTGTGATATTAATTTTTACCATGTGTTACTCAGCCTTTTCATATGGTCAGGTAGGTCGTGGTTTGCCAGCATGGCTCCTTATTATTACATGGCATATCCATCCTCATTTCTTGAAATAAATTCTGAAAACACACAAATTGCATTTTCATCATATGATGAAACAAGAGAATCTTCTAATATTTTTTTAATTAACACCGAGCTAGATCTCTCCTCACTTATTGAGATTCGTTTAGGCAATCTGATTCTCCAACCCGATTATGAGCTGCTTCACGAACCCACTCCAATAAATGAAGCCGCAAGTTCCTCAGATTATCTTGGATTCCTCATAAACCTTGAGAGAAAGGTTTCTATGATGGAATACAGTCCGAATGGACGATTTTTATACTTCTGTTATGGTGGTTATTATATCCCGGATTTCTCACACGTTACATATGTCGGTCAGATCGACTTGTATACCACCGCTCCCACATATGATGTGAGGGTTACAGCTGAAATTCCACCAGGACCATTCAACTATGAAAATGGCATAGGTGGTGATATTGCAACATATACAAGTGGTTTTCATAAAATTATTGATATTCAAAAATCATTTGACGGAAACATCTACTTTTCCAAAAGGGAATCCTCCACTTTATATATGCTAAACAATCCCGACGAGCCTATTGAGCAAATGCTATCGCCAGGAGAAATTATTTTGTCTAATGAAGAAAACAATATTTCAATTCAGGGGAAATTTTATTATTTGCCTTCAGGCATCGATGGATACAACTATATTGACCCGCTAAAATTTGACCTTGGAGAAGATACTTGCATCCTTAAAGATGAAACAATTCGTATTTATGGTCCTGAAGCATATGAAACCTTCCTATGGCAGGATGGATCGACAAACCGATACTATGATGTATCTGAGGAAGGAGTGTATACCGTAGTAGCATTCGACATTTTTGGTTGTTCCTATACTGATTCCATTTTTGTAAATGAAATTGATGCCAACGATCTCTTTATTGGAAATGACACTACAGCATGTGGTGATTTAGCGATAACACTGGATCCGGGGGAAGGGTTCCTTTCATATCAATGGCACGATGGCTCAACGGAACAAACATTCTTAGCTGATTCCGCAGGTACTTTTTGGGTGGAGGTTGAAACAGGTTGTGGTGCAATTCGGGATTCAATAATCATTGAAATAGGAGAAGTACCCGAATTTAATCTCGGCAACGACACAACTATATGTAATGGCGATTATCTAACTCTCATCGGGCCTCCACAACCTCACTATTTGTGGCATGATGGAACCACAGACCCCCTGCTCGTTGCCAGAGATAAAGGAATATACTGGCTACAGGTAACGGATGATTTTGG
>CAYYSU010000013.1:0-60597 GCA_964474455.1 uncultured Bacteroidales bacterium | reverse complement strand
TAAATAATACCAACAACGATTACCATCCGTATCTTCTTACTGCTGATCATTGTGGTAATGGGGCATCAGAATATGATCTTCAGCAGTGGGTTTTTTATTTCAATTATGCGTTTACAGATTGTCATACAACGGTTCAGGAGCCGGCACGTAATACCATTACCGGGTGTCGAAGAGTGGCCTCCGGTGGCAATGGTGGTGCCGATGGTTCTGATTTTTATCTTGTTGAGTTGATGGAGGAGGTGCCGTTTTCTTATGAGCCATATTTTTGTGGGTGGGACAGATCTTTGGATGGATCATATTCCGGCGTGACGATTCACCATCCTGATGGTGATGTAAAGAAGATCTCCACATTCCACACCCAGGCAACAAGTTCGCAGTGGAGTGGAGGTGGTGTTTTCTCGCATTGGGAAGTGATATGGGGTGATACTGAGAACGGGCATGGGGTTACCGAAGGCGGTTCTTCCGGCGCACCGCTCTTTAACGCTCAGGGATTTCTTACCGGAACCCTTACCGGTGGGTTTGCCGCTTGCGAGGATGGCCTTTACGGTCCGACAACAGGCCCCTTCGAGCCGGACTATTTTGGCAAGTTCGGATATTCCTGGAATCAGAATGGAACGTTACCAACAGAGCAGCTGGCACCATGGCTGGATCCCCAAAACCTGGATCCTGTAATCTGTGACGGACTCTATAACTCCGATGTTCCGGTGGCAGCATTTTTCGCCGATACCGCAGTTATAATTGGTGAAGCACTAATTTTTGAGGATCAGTCGCATGGAACTGTTGAGACCTGGAGTTGGTATTTTGAGGGTGGTGTACCGCAAACCAGTGATCAGCAAAACCCTTCGGGAATAACATATAGTGCATTCGGGGAGTATGACGTACGGCTCATCGCCGGCAATAGTACCTGGAGCGACACACTGCTTCTTAGGGATTATGTAAAGGTGCTTTCCAATATCTATCCTGTGCCTGCATCTGAGGTGCTTCACGTGCACCTGGGAAATGACTTTTCATCCTCGGTGGAATTTGATTTCTATGACAGCTACGGCAGAATGGTGTGCCCGGCGAAAATAGATAAGGATTCGGTGTCTGATTACACTGTTCACATCTCTAATTTGCCAAAAGGGATTTACTTCGTGAAGATAATTTCCGGAGATAACACTGAGGTGCGAAAATTTATGGTGATGCATTAAGAGCTTAGCCCTCAAAGGTGTTCTTTGCGTTGATATATATCCGCCATTTTTCAATAACGCCCTGCATATCTTCAGGAATCCCGGAATCAAAGAACATATCTTCTTTTGTTATAGGATGCTTAAATCCCAGGATTTTTGCATGGAGAGCCTGGCGGGGAAGAATCTTGAAACAATTTTGTACAAACTGCTTGTATTTTGTGAAGGTCGTCCCTTTAATAATAGCATCGCCACCATAAGTTTTGTCGTTGAATAGAGGATGTCCGATGTACTTCATATGTGCTCTGATCTGGTGTGTGCGGCCTGTCTCCAGTTGGCACTCCACCAAAGAGATATATCCGAAGCGCTCCAGCACTCTGTAGTGGGTAATGGCGTGTTTTCCGTAATCTCCTTCAGGGTAAACAGTCATCACTTTGCGGTCTTTTTTACTCCTGCCGATATGTCCAGTAATAGTTCCCTCTTCCTCTTCAAAATCGCCCCATACCAGCGCCACGTATTTACGCTCTATGGAGTGATCGAAGAACTGTTTTGCTAGCTTGGTCTGAGCCAGTTCGTTTTTTGCGACAATCATAAGACCACTGGTATCTTTATCGATACGATGCACCAAAAGAGGAGATGAGTCGGGATTGTTTTCATAGCGGTATGTCAGTGCATTAACCAATGTTCCAGTATAATTACTGTATGCAGGATGTACCACCATGCCCGGTTTTTTATTAATCAGAATTATATCATTATCTTCATAAACAACGTCCAGGGGGATGTTCTCCGAAACGATCTCTATCTCTCTGGGAGGATGCGTCATGACCACCGATATCACATCAAGTGGTTTAATTTTATAGTTGGATTTTACCGGCTTATCATTTACCAGAATAAGATCCGCTTTCGCTGCCATCTGTATCTTATTGCGGGAGGCATTTTCTAATCTGGAGAAGATATACTTATCGATTCTAATGGCAGACTGCTTTTTGTCAACAGTAAATCGGTGATGCTCAAATAGTTCTTGCTGTTCTTGGTTCTCTTCCTCATCATGGAGGTCATTCAAATCATCTAATTCCTGCATAACTATTTTGAGATTACAAATTTTGTAGTGGTGACATGCCCTGTTTTATCAATGTATTGGATAAAATAGATCCCTGAAGGAAGGTCTCTAATTGATATTTCATGTGAAAAGGCATATTCGTGTATTACCCTTCCCTGAGTATTTCTGAGAAGGATTGTTCCCTGTTCAAAGGATGTTGCATTATTGATATTCAAATAAATTTTATCGCCGGATACCGGATTAGGGGAGACTGTGAATAATGTTTTTTCTCCCACTGAATGAATACCTGTATTTGGAGGTAGCTCACTTCCCAGTAGAGGTCGCACCATCACAGAACCCGAATACATGGAGTTGTACCAGAGTCCACTGATATGATAGAAGGTGTTTGCTTTTGAATCTTTTGATCTGTCGTAGCCGATATTCAGAATCTCGGCATCATTATTTTTTTGCCATCCCACATAGAAAATGAGGTTGGGGAAGTTTGTCTGGTTAATAATAACAGGCTCATCAAGAATAAAGGTATGGTAATTAGTTCTGTAATCTGTTTGTTCCGGGCGCAATTCGTACTGTTGGTATATAATACTTTCGGGAGTTCTTTCACCATTATTCCACACTGTGAGGTAAAAACTTTGGTCGCTGGAAGCATTGAGAAGCTCATTAAAATAGAGGTTTATGCCACGTAGTGTGTCCGCTTTATTAAGAGCGAATTTTATTGCCACCATTCCATTTCTATCACCCTCAATACCATATCCGTTTTCCGCTGTCCCGTTATCATAAGCGTAATAGTTATGGAATTTTTGAGTAAATCGTATCGTATCGTTTCCTTTAAACGGTAGATTCTCATCACTTGAAAGGTAGTGCTCGATATAAAAATTGGCGCTATCAGCATTGCTGATAGGGTAGAAGAACATAGTAGGTGGTTTAGCAAAAGGCTGATGTGAAATATATCCATCTTCCGAAAATGGATTTATGGCAAAGGTGCCTCCGTTATATTCATATATCAGTCCGCCTAACTCATTGGTAATCCTGTATTTATATGACATGTTATATCTCTCTCGATCCAGATTTGTGATTTGGTTATAAAGAGTATCTGTCATTTCATACACATAATTCTCCTTATATTGTGCGAATGGCATACTATAATATTTTGCGAGGATTGAGTTAGCTTTGTTTACAAATGCAAGATCCTTAACAACATCATTTTCAATGGTTCTGTCTTTATCAAGATACACATAATCGATATTCCACATGTCGGCATTACTCTGCCATGATGTAACAATATCTGACGATAGGCTCACATAGTTTTTAAATCTAAAACGAAAATCCTTATGGAAATACCTCTCTTCATTGGTTATAGGAATCATAACCTTCATGAAGTAATATCCCTCTTCAGTATATTTTATCAACGAGTCGAGTACCATTCCCTTGGTACTCCAGGCGTAATCCCACGCATGGTCGATATAGTCAATAACAGTAATTGTTTGTTCAATTCCGTTGATAACAGTATCTTTTTCAATCCATAGTGTATCGGCGTAGTTGGGAGCCAGGAATTCCAGCACAAGAGAGTCCTGTGCTTCGGGTGGTGTTCCGATATCATTGAAAGGGTGAGGGCCCAATCCGCCGCCGGGTTGAAACCAGAAGCTCAGGTAGAGGCTGTCGGCAGCATTTAGTGCTACCGGGATGGGTGAGAATACTGAATCAAGGCGGATAGCTCTTGAGGATACAATGTCGGCGACCCAATTTGATGGACCTGGAAGAGCCTGATCGTGAATGCGGCCATATTTGTTCAGCGCATCGAGAGTGAGAACACCCTGCGTTATGGGAAAAACGGCAAAGTCCTGGTTCTGGAAACCATCATCACCATCCCATAAATTGGGATCAGGATATACCATATCCTTATAGAAATCGTCGAAAAAAGGTATCACTAAAGACTCACTGTTTTTGGCCTTAGAGTGCGTATCTATTTTTCTGCCTTTTAAAACCGGGTTTCCCGCCATGGGAACAATAACTTCCTGAGCGAAACCGGCTCCGGCCATAAAAACTATTAATGCTGTTAATATATGTTTTCTCATCTATGGGATTAATTCAGTTATTCGCTTTTTGTATTTAATAACGTATCAGCAATGAAGGTGTTTACCAAAGAGTCAAAATCTACTTCATAAATAGATCTGTAGTAAAGATTAATATTGCTTCCTGGAGCTACCATAGCTTCCTTTTTCCATTTGGGGTTTTGTTTGTAAACCTTAACTTCCGACTGTTTTTCAGTATCGAGGTATCTCTCCTTTCCTGTATTAAAGCCACTAAGACGAATTATCTCTCTGGCTTCGTAAGGTTTTTTTCCAATAAGGAAAGGTACTAGCGCATTTTTATTGCCATACCCTAAGCCCAGGATGAGGTCTATAGTGCTACCCTTAAGTATAAGCGTGTCGGCGGGGATGTTTTTTCCCATATACAACTGTGACAGTACTGCATTTCTGTCGAAACTGGGTGCATATGTAAGTTTTCCCGGAACAAGACCGTATCCTTTCAATTTCCCTATGGCCTGCCTAAGAGAGAGATCCAGAAGATCGGGCATGGAAACTTTTTCCGGTATCTTGGAAACAATTGTAAGATATACTTTACGTCCCTCCTTTACCAGTGATCCGGGAGCAGGGTTCTGAAGTATAATGCTTCCGAGTCTGGCATCTTGCTGATATACAGAGTCTATAATGAAGTATTCAAAGCCGTGACCAGGATCGTAAGCACTGATGCTATCGACGAACACACCGGTATAATCCGGTACTACATAAGCCTGTCCGTGACGAGTGAATTTTTTTAATACCAGTAAAGTTCCAACAGCCAATATTATGGTGACCAGAATGGCTAAGCCTAAATTGATCAGGAATTTCCTGCTTAATAAATATTTGCCAAAGCCCATTTTTTTGTATTTTTATCCGGTTCGTAATAAACGACTCCTGCTATTGAGAATGAAAAAACTCTTCCGTTTAGCTCCTTCATTTATCAAGCTGAATATCAGAAGAGAAAAATTGCTGATCCCATATATCATAACCGGGTGATCGTTATTTTATTGTTTCGGTGGTCAAAGATACAAAATAATCTTTTCGCCAATTGCAATAACCATTCTATCATGGCATTGTAAAAAACCGGGCAATCATAAAGCATTATGAACGTTATTTATGTAGAAATAAAAATTTAACCATATATATATTAGTAATATGAATAAGATCAATATAGCACTGTTGGCAGGTGGCGATAGTGGAGAGTATGAGATCTCCATTAGAAGTGCCGAAGAGATAAGATCGAAACTCGATTTAGTACTGTATAATGTGTTTACTATTCACGTAAGAAATAATATATGGAGCTATAATGCTGACGGTATAAAGGTGGAGATTGATAAAAATGACTTCTCATTGACTTTGGGATCGAAAAAAATGTTCTTCGACCTGGCAATGATCGCTATCCACGGTACGCCTGGTGAAGATGGTAAGCTGCAAAGCTATTTTGAAATGCAGAATATCCCCGTTACAACATGCAATAGCTTCACCGCATCACTTACCTTTAATAAGTATTTCTGTATCAATGTTGTCAGATCACTGGGAGTTCAATGTGCCCGGGGTGTCATTCTACATAATATGAACGATATTAATGTTGATGATATATTATCTGTTACAGGGCTCCCATGTTTTGTGAAACCCAATAAAGGTGGGAGTAGCGTGGGTATGTCAAAAGTGAAAAAGAAATCTGAACTTAAGGATGCAATAGAAACAGCCTTCGCTGAAGATGATGAGGTTCTGGTGGAGCAGTTTATAAAAGGACGGGAGCTTACCTGTGGTGTATATCGCGATAGTGGATCATTGAGAACATTGCCACTAATAGAGATTGTCAGCAAAAAGGAGTTCTTTGATTTTGAATCTAAATACGACCCTTTATTAGCTGAGGAGATTGTTTCCCCTCCAATAAAGTATAATCTAGAGGTAAACATTAAAGAGATCTCTGCACAACTGTACAAGAAATTGAATTGTAAAGGTATTGTTCGTTTTGACTATATTGTTGATGGTGATGCTATCTTGTTTCTGGAAGTAAACGCTGTTCCCGGGATGACAGGCGAAAGCCTTATCCCAAAGATGGTTCGTGAAGCCGGTATCTCCATTAAGGATTTTTATTCTACTATTGTAAGGGAAGCTTTAAAGGGTTCGTAATTTTACTTTCCACACTCCTTTTCGTAATAATTCCAAAAGCCCGGTATTTTAAATCAGATTATTATGA
The DNA here is from genome assembly GCA_964474455.1 of uncultured Bacteroidales bacterium. Taxonomy (GTDB): domain Bacteria; phylum Bacteroidota; class Bacteroidia; order Bacteroidales; family BM520; genus BM520. The sequence continues at coordinate 54,105 of CAYYSU010000013.1, read as the reverse complement.
TCCGAGATATAAAAAATGGTGACAGGGCTGCCTTTCGGAGTTTTGTCACTGATACTGCGGATAAAGGGTATTTTCTTGCACTGAAGATACTAGGAGATTCCGAAGAAGCACGAGATGTGTTGCAGGATGCCTATGTTAAGATGTGGGAGAAGAGAGAAACGCTGCACGAAGATAAAAGTGCTTATCCATGGCTTTCACGAGTGATCATTAATCTGTGCTACGACCTGATAAGGAGAAATAAGAGAGTATTGTCAATATTCGAATATAGTGATATAGCACCTCTGCAGAATTACGATAACCCATGCCATGAGATGGATGCCCTGGAGATGTCGAAGGTGATACAAATACTTACAGCAAGCCTCTCACCCAAGCAAAAGATTGTTTTTATCCTTAGTGAGATTGAATGCTTTTCAAATACTGAAATTCATGAATCCACAGGAATTTCTATTAATAGTGTGAAAACGAACCTTATGCTGGCAAGAAAAAAAATTATGGCGCTGGCAAAGAATTATTACGCAGAAGCAAAATCAAGATAGAAGTCATGAACAACAAAGAGTACTATAAGCTAATAAATCAGGTGAAGGATCATAAGCCTGCGATGCCTGCAAAAGACGCCTTTGTGGAGAGAGTTATGCGTGAGACTGATTTTACAAGCCGCAAACGTATGACTATGTGGACGCTCATCTTTGGATGGACATCAATGGCGGCGGTACGTTATACACTTACCGGTGCTGCAGCGGCATGTATGTTCCTTTTTGCTATACAGAATGCCTTGTTATTCAATAGAATACGAAAGATGGAGCATCAAATTACTATTCAACAACAAAATCCCATGAATCTGTATCATGTAAAAACATCACAACTTATACCATATATGGAGGCTTACGCAGCTTTTGCTGAAATGGATGGTGATTTGAATGATATTGACATAGAAGAAATTATAAAGAGTAATAAAGATCTAATTAAACAAAATAGAGAGATACAGCGATTTCTGAAAAATCATCCTGAAATTAAAAAGATGATGAAAGAAGAGACATCACTTTATGACGGAATCCCTAAAGTTTCATTATAAAAAAAGGAGGCGTGATGAGATTAAATCAAAAAATATTAATAGTAGGCTTGGTAATGGTCTCAATGACTTTTTCCTCTTGCCTGGAGACGCATGTTACCAATACTGTGATGACCAATGGTTCTGTGTTAAGAACTGTGGTGTTTAAATCTGATAATATTGAGGATTTTGATTTTAGCGTTTATCCAGTTCCTGTGGATGAAACGTGGAGAAAAATAATTTCTTTTGAAATGGGTAAGTCAGAGACTAATAATGATAGTATTGATTCAGTTGGCGACACAACCTGGATTTATACCTATGAGAAAAATTTTAATAGTGTTGATGAAATTAACAAACTGTATGATGCCGGTTTCGATAGTTATGGGCATACTTCCCGACGCGCAGAGTTTGAAAAGAAGTTTCGTTGGTTTTTTTCTAATGTGATTTTCCGGGAAATTCTGGATGCTATGATTGTTGGTGTCGCCCCGGAATCTTATTTTTCCCGGGAGGAGTATGAGGTTTTTTTAATGGAGGATACCGCACGCTTGCAATATGTAAATCATCCTGATAGTGTACAAAGAATAAAGTTTGTTGAACATGTTATAAGTAAAACAGATGATTGGCGGATGACATGTTTGGCGGAGGATTTTGTTCACCGACTGGCTAAATATGTTGATGAGTCAGTAACAGTGATTACCTCTGATCAGGTGAAGGCGAAGCATGATGATATTGTTGATATGGTTGGTAGTGAATCTGATCTATATGAAATTACTGCTCTTGTTTTTGATGAAAATCCGGAGGTTATTTTTGGAGAAGGTATATTGACATTTTTTAATGAAACGGAGCTGTTTTATGAAAGGATTTTTGATGTCGAGAATATCGGTTATACTATGGGTTTTGTGATGCCCGGCAAACTCACTGATGCTAATGGTTCCATAATAGATAAAAACCTGGTGCAATGGCATGTCAGCTCTGAAAAATTCTTCGCCACTCCTTTTGTGATGCTGGCAGAGTCAAGAATAGTAAATGTGTGGGCCTGGATAATAAGTGCCGTATTTGTAGTTTTTGTTTTAGTTGGAATATTTAACAACAAAAAAGCAGCTCGTTAAAGGCTGCTTTTTTGTGTCTCAAGGAATTTGGTCAGTTTCGTAAAAGCTCTTCCACGGTGACTGATTTTGTTTTTCATATCTGCCTCCATCTCGGCAAAGGTTTGCGAGTATCCATCAGGAACAAACACGGGGTCGTAGCCAAAACCTTCACAGCCTTTTCTTTCATTTATGATAGTGCCATTTACAATACCTTCGAACTGGTATTCAATATCCTTAAAGAATAACGAAATAACAGTACGGAACCGTGCTTTGCGGTTCTCTTTGCCCTGCATTTCATACATTAGTTTCTGAAGGTTTGCTTCGAAGTTATGCTCCTGTCCTGCATACCTTGCAGAATGAATTCCGGGAGCTCCTTTTAGTGCTTGCACCTCAAGGCCTGTGTCATCGGCAAAACAATCGCAACGAAAGTTGTTGTAGATGGTTTTGCTTTTTATTGTCGCGTTACCTTCCAGAGTGGAGGCCGTCTCTTCGATCTCATCATGATACCCTAGCTCGTCAAGGCTTTTAAGTTTATAACCTGAAGGAAGCATCTGCGATACCTCCTTCAGCTTGTGTTTGTTATGTGTTACAAAGACCAGTTCCATGGCTTAGTTGACAACAGATATCAGCTCTACCTCGAAGATAAGTGTCACTCCTCCGGGTATCGGCCCGACACCGGCCTCGCCATAAGCCAGTTCCGAAGGTATATAAAAGAGATATTTAGCGCCCGGCTTCATAAGCTGGAGGCCTTCTGTCCAACCTTTTATAACTCCGTTAAGAGGAAATTCAATGGATTCACCACGGTCGTAAGATGAGTCGAACACCTCCCCGTTTAAGAACGTGCCACGGTAATGAACACGTACAGTGCTTTTTGCTGTGGGGCTCTCTCCTTCGCCCTCTCTGATAACCTTGTACTGTAGCCCGCTCTCCGTTTGAGTTACACCCGGTTTGCCTCTGTTTTCGCTTAGAAATTGGAGGCCTTTTTGTTTATTTTTCATAAATTCTTCGTGTTTCTTTTTTTGCTCTTTCTTTTCAATGTCTTCCTGAAGCATATTGAGATATTGAACAATCTGCTCTTCAGTAAAAACAGTGTCCATATTATATGATTCACGCATGATTGCCAATGCCAGAACTTCAGGGTTATAATCCACGTTTCTCATATCCAGAGTTTTGATAATGTCCATTCCTAATGCGTAGGAGGCAGTATCGCGCTGGGTAAGAAGAACCTTTTCGGGTTTTACCTTTAGTAGTTTCTTTGCCTGACGCTGTGCCATGGCTGATGTTGGGATAAGCAGAATCATTACTGCTATTAATGAAAGAAATCCTTTTTTCATATCTGTAGTGTTAATTTCCCGCAAAGGTAATCAACCTTAACAAAAAAATGACTGCGTACTGTTTTTTTTGCATTACCGGGATATGAAAAGAATACAATGCTTTATCTTCGCATGATGAAACGCTTCTCTTCGTTTTTAATTTTTGCGATATCGTTACTGCTGCTGGCTAAATGTAAGCCTGAAAAGGAGCTGTTGATTCCTGAGATAACTTCCTTCTCTATATCCAATGATATTATTTATGCTCTTGATACGCTGCATTTTGATTTATCTGCATACTCCGATTCCCCAATACGTTCTGCCACGCTTCGGCTTACTGATGACTCTGGAGTTACCCTTTTATCTTCTGTCGTTAATGGGTTGGAGAGTATGGTGTTGGAGCTGAAAGATGAGTGGTTTGTGCTTTCACGAAAAGATCTGGCTGGCGGAAACTATTGCCTGGAGGCGACAGTGTCAAATGAGGACGGCGTGGCAAAAGAGGAAATTGTAATTGCTATAAATGCACTGGATCCTTTTACTGCCGGGGTGTTTTTGATTTCACATCACAATGAGTACTCCACAGATGTGGCGCTTCTGGACGATGACCTAAACACCACCTCCGTATATAGTCTGCAAGGAGATTTCCTTGATGCAGCAATAGATTGTGATGATGATCTTCTTTTTACAATAGGAAAAATGTCTGGTAATCTGGTGTGTTATAATGTTGAAGATGAAATGATTCAATGGATTTTTCAGGCAGAACATAACCCTCCGTTTCCTTATTTTCAGGCATTGGTTCACAGTGATAATATGATATGGATAGCATTATACCACAACAATATTTTAGGCTTTGATCACCATGGGGTGGAAAAATATCGCGCCTGGCTCACTCGCGACAGATTGCCGGTATCTTTATTAATAACAGAGAATTATGTTGTCGCTGAGGAGTATTCTCGAACAATAATGAAAAAAGTGTTGACTTCATGGTACAGAGCCTCCGGCGTTGTGCACAATCCTATGGAAGCGGCTTTTGATGATATTGTCTTAATAGATGGTAGTAATAATAAAATTCTATATGCTGGAGTATCCGGTGATAATACAACATTTTTTGCTCACGATCTCACGATGAATGAGCGCCGCAGGCTTTTCGATTATTCAGGGAAAATTGTAAAAGCTTGTAAGGGATCCGGAGGGTGCTATTTTCTTGTTTCGGAAAATGAAGTGCTGACCTTTTGTCCTGATTATGAGATAACTCATAGCCTGGCATTGGGAAATATCAAAAGCATCTCGTATGATCATATTGAAAAGAAACTATGGATTATTGCTGATAAAACTCTGTTTAAATATAACATGCAGGATAATGTGTTGGAAAAATCCAATACCTTTGACGCTACACCGGAGAAAGTGATTATCCGATATAACCGAAATCTTTTTTCTTCAGAATATTAAAACTATGAAAGCCGAAACGCCCACAATTATTGTTACCGAAGACGGGTCGAAAACCCTTTATCTACCTGAGCTGAATGAGCACTATCATAGCTCCCACGGCGCGGTAGCAGAGTCGAAGCATATCTTTATAGATGCCGGATTTAAGGTGATGTTTGGAAAGGCCTGCAGCCTGACAATTCTTGAGATGGGCTTTGGTACCGGACTTAATGCCCTTATGACCTTTTTTGAGGCGCGCCATAGCGGAAAGAAAAATGGTAAAGTGCATTATGTTGCTGCCGAAGCCTTTCCTGTGGAGCGTAGCATCTGGACTCAACTGGACTATCCGTTACAGTTTCAGGATACTGATGCAGGAGACATTTTTATGAAGATGCATGACTCCCCCTGGGATCTGCCATACTTTATTAGCGACGATTTTGTTCTCAATAAAGTTAAGGCCTCTTTCGAGGATTTGGAGTTTAAGGAAGAGAGTTTTGACCTTGTGTATTACGATGCTTTTGCCCCGGATATTCAGCCTGAGCTTTGGAGTGACGAGATGTTTGCCCGTGTTTTCAAGGCCGTCCGCCCAGGCGGAATACTGGTAACGTATAGTGCAAAGGGCTTCGTAAAACGAGCCCTGCAGATGGCGGGATTTGTTGTGGAATCACTTCCGGGGCCAAAAGGAAAACGGGAAATCACACGTGCAGTGCGGCCGGCTGCAAGCTAAATATCTTCATTTTATTCTTTCTAGAATAAATAAGGTGTACCTTTCACTCCTTTCTTAATTCTTGTGTTTTAATGTATTAGACGCTACAGACCTTTACGAAAATTAAATTCGTACATTATTATTTTATGATTCTCTTGTGAGAAAGATTTTTTTTATACATTTGCACTCCCGAAAGGGGAAAATGCCCAGGTGGTGAAATTGGTAGACACGCTACTTTGAGGGGGTAGTGGCCGTATGGCTGTGCAAGTTCGACTCTTGTCCTGGGCACCAAAATTTGTTCATAGTTTTTTGAGGTGCGCCCAGATGGCGGAATTGGTAGACGCGCTAGTTTCAGGGACTAGTTTACATTAGTAAGTGCAGGTTCGATCCCTGTTCTGGGCACCGTTGATCCCTAATAGCTTATAGGTTGTTAGGGATTTGTTGTTTTGTGACGAGTGATAAAGGTGGATCTAATGCAAAAGTTAGGACTCGGTCTGTTATTCCGAAAAAAAAAGGGCAGCCTTCTCACAACTGCCCTAACTCTTACCGAATCTTTTGTCTGTGTTTACAAACAATAGTGTAATATTCCTTTTTATAGAATAACTCTGGTTATTAAAAAATCTCTGTTAACCAACATTCAAACATAAGTAACATTTATTTTTCAGTGGTTGCCTGCACAAACAAAAAAAATAATTCTGTGCTTCATTAATTCCATTTCATACTTTTGCACTATGTTGAATAAGTTATTAGCAGCCTCATTATATATTTTCTTTTCTCTCTTTTCCTGCCTTCATGCTCAGGAAATATTACAGGGCTCGTTGCATAATGTTAAAGAGTTTGCTGTCGCTGATGTCTCCTGTGAATCTTCTCGTACATGTAACTCATTTTTGAAGGTTATTTCCCACTCCTCAGGGTTTCCCATCGACAAAGCGCGTTACTCCATACATTATACTTTTTTATATCATGCCACCGACAACAATCTTGCTGTTACCGTAACACTGGATTCGATTCGCGGAACAACAGAGTACCGTGGTTTCGATCTTTCCGATAACCTGCTACCCTCATCCATAGAGTTGGCCTGGGCATATCAGGATAGGGAAGGAGCCAGAATTCCCGGTGGGCATAAAGAGGTGTTCAGAGATGGGAGCAACACCTATTATCTTCATGCAATACTGCCGGAAAATTATACGGTGGCCTCGGTGGTGCCAGTGGATATTCAGTTTATCTACCGCGAAGCTGATTTCGAGGATTTCGATGCCGCGTCACGAATGATACAACGTTACTACGCCGCATCGGATATTTGCGACACACTATTAAAGCATATTGGCGATATAGACACCAGGGATTTCGCCAATCTGGTGTCAGGATATCTTTTATATTACGATTTTCGCCGGGTGGAGAGTAGGCTGATCAAGGAAGCATTTTATGATCATCTGCCACTTACTCGCTTAGATCCTGCCGACCACACAGGCGATATGAATCGCGTTGCCGGGCGACTTTATGGCTTGAAGATGAATCTGGATATCTCTCTCAAGGCATGGCGGGGACTTGTAAAACAAAAAAGTGCGGAACACCTTGCACAAGATCTTTTTAACCAAAGCCGCTATTGGTTTGATCTTTCTGACGAGGTGGAGTATCACTATAAAGAGCTTGTTTACAGCTTGGGTAAAACAGATGATGGGTTTTGTGTTGCCGATAGCCTGGCGAGAATATTCCAAAAAGGGAACAGCTCCTTTTATCCCCAACTATGTAAAAATTCCGTACAGCGTTTTTTGGAATCTGCTTATTACAACCTCTATTCCCAGAACTACACCCACGCCATTGCCCTGGGACAAAATGCGGAGTTTTATGCCACAAAAGCCGACACCTTAGATGGGGAAGTAAAAAAATTGTTGTCCGACGCCTGGGAGGGATTATATAACTCCTATCTGCTCATAAGCCGAAGAACAATTGCCATTGGCAACTATGAATTCACGGAACAGTATCTGAATGAAGCTTCACGGATTTTTACACAGTCGAAGGGCGCCCTGGAATCAAATGCCGGAGTTGATGCATTATATAATAATCTCTTTGAGTCGATGTTTGACCAGGGTATGACATCCCTGCAACATGACATACCCCGCGATGCTATGTTCTTCCTTGGCGAAGCAGCCCGCATCGACTCCATGTACCTTGAGGCTCAACATGCAGCCTTGGTGAATACTGAATTAGATAAATTGCAGCACGCTGTTTACTATAGTTACCTGGATGAAATCGCATACTTTATAGGTAGTGAAAATGGATTTATGGCACGGGATTACTATGACCGCGCAATGCAATATAAAGATGCAAACGGTATCTTTGGGGATATTAGTATGCTGGACAGTCTGGACACACGAATAAAGACCCTGGAGTATTATGATTTTATTTCTTCAGCCAAAGAAAACCGGAATGATAAACCTGATGTCGCCATGACGTGGCTGGAGCAGGCCGCATTCTATGTGATGCACGAAAATATTGAAACAGGCCCGGAGTGGCACGAGGCAATTGAAACAATGATAGTCCCTGACATTGAAAAAAGAGTTAGCCATGGACGAGTTTTGATATGGGGAGGAAAGATTCAGGAAGCGCTTCAGCTGGCAGATGATATTAATGGCATAATAATCAGATTTGGCCTTCATAATAACCCCGTAAATGACCTTATCATTGACCTTTACGACAAGATAGACGAAAAACGCTGTTTTGATCTGGAAAACAATTATCGTAAGAAAATTTTCTCTGTTAGAAACAGCATTAGGGAAAATAGATTTCTTGAGGCATCGGAAATCCTGGATGACTTGCAAATTGATGCTGCTCAACACTGCGGTGTCGATGTGTCGGTAGCGAAAGAGATAGAATTAGAATACAATCTTTATTTTGATTATTACAGATATATCGACACCTGTGGTAATCATTTGATATACAGTAAAGCAGAGGAGGCTGTTGAATCCTACCTTTTGGCGCAAGGAAAGGCTGAAGAGATACATGAAAATGGTTATTCCTTTGATGAGGTTAAGCTTACCGCTCTCATGGAGATGTACCGCCGTGAATTTCTGACCGCAGATGTGGCAAAGTATCTTGCCGTAATTGAACCATCGATGGCTGTAAGTGTTCTTCAATCAGCTGCTTCCGGGGAATTAGATGTGGATAGAAAAATACTGCACAAAGTGGGACTGATGATGGGTGAGGAGGATATTCAGGAGGGCAAGATAAAAGATGGGTCATTCTACTCAGAAGGGAGAAAGAATCTCTCTGCCCTGAAAAGAGCCTATAATGCGAAGGTGAAATCTGAAGCAAATATTTGGTATAAAGCACTGGTAAAGATATACTACGAAGCGAAATAATGATTCTTTTTTCACTTTATCTAAACAATTTAATAATTTTGTCAATACATTAATTTTTATTTTTAATAATAACAAATGCAAGATATTACAATGGACAAATCTGACAACAAAATTTTGCAGGTAACGCCTGATGTTCAATGGGTTGGGGTTATTGATTACGATATTGAAACTTTTGATATTGTAATGAAAACCGAATTCGGAACAACATACAACAGTTATTTCATCAATGCTGAAAAGAAAGCTATAGTTGAGACCTCTAAAGAGAAGTTTTGGGATGTTTATGAAGCTAAGATCCGTCGGGTAACAGATCCTGCAGAGATTAAATATATCATACTTAATCACACAGAACCTGATCATAGCGGAAACGTTCGTAATTTGCTCAATATAGCTCCTGACGCCACGGTAGTTGGTAGTCAGAATGCCATTCGTTATCTCACAGATATGATTGGTAGTGATTTTATGCAGTTAGTGATAAAAGATGGTCAAACTCTTGATCTTGGTAATAAAACTCTTCGCTTCATCGGTGCTCCTAACCTCCACTGGCCGGATTCTGTTTATAGCTACCTGGAAGAGGATAAACTGCTTTTTACCTGCGACTCTTTCGGGGCACACTTCGCACATCCTGATATGTTTGATGATCTGGTAGGTGACTATAGCGAAGCCTTTGATTACTATTTTGAGGTGATCCTCAAGCCCTACAGCAAATTTATGCTCAAGGCCGTTGAAAAGATACGACCTCTGGAGATAGATGCCATCTGTACCGGCCATGGCCCCATATTACGCACAACATGGAGAGATGTTGTCGACAAATCAGAACGACTCTCGAAAGAGTACTTGGCTAAGCCGGAGAAAAAATTCGTTTATATCCCTTATGTGTCAGCCTATAATAAAACAGGTATGATTGCTGAAAAAATCGCTGAAGGGATACGGCAGATTGATGGTATTGAGGTTGATGTGCAGGACATAGAGATGACTGCCATTGGTGAGATAGACGAGAAACTGACTCGCTGTAGTGCTCTGATTATTGGTTCTCCTGTTATTAACCAGAATATTCTGCTACCGGTTTATCGTCTGTTTGCTCTTATCAATCCGCTGCGTGACAGAGGTAAACTAACCGGTTCCTTCGGTTCCTATGGCTGGAGTGGTGAGAATAGCAAAATGATTGAAGCTAATCTGCGTCTTTTGAAGCTTGATTACTTTGATGAAGGCATCTTTGTGAAGTTTACTCCAATGAATGAAGAGCTTCAGCGTTGTATTGATTATGGCCGCGCTTTTGGCGAAAAGCTCCTGGAGAAGAATAAGTAGTCATAAGATTGCATATTGGAATAATATTTGATATAATACGGCGTTTCTATAAAAACGCCGTATTATGTTTAAAAACCTTATATTTCCAGCATTACTACTTCTGATAATAACGATCTCTTCCTGCTCTACGGAGCGAAAGCTTGCCGGAGTATTTATGGATCTGGAAGCCCCTGTGGCTGTGCTGGTATTACCTCCTGATCAACTGCTGAAACAAAATGATAAAACCTTCGAGATTGAGGGATATGACACCCTCTCACCGGAACAACAGGTATTACAACTTAAGGAGAACTCTGCACTGTTAAAATATATTAGCGACTCCCGCGTAGTGGACGGATTTTATAACACCTTCGTTCAGCATCTTGCAGAGACAAATATTCAGGTCTTCACAGAAAATTATAAAGAGTTGTTTTTTAGTGTTAAGAATAAACCGGCATATATCATAACCATAGCCCAGCTTCAGCTGGAAGAGTATTACGAACAGGTTGATGAGTCGGAGATATATGACAACCCCGATCTGGTTCCTAAGGATGTATATCTCAATTCCATCGCACTAAATGCATGGATCGACATAAAAAATGTTAAGGATACCACCAACTCACTCCTTCTTTTTGGCACAGATAATATTACAGATGGTTTTTCAAGCTCCTTCCGCACATATCCTTTCACCGGAGAGGTGAAGTACAAAATGAGCCGCGACCTTATAGAACCCAAAGATGTGTACGCCTTCAGCGATGTGTTGGGATTCCGTTTTTCCAGCTTTATATACGATTATTTCATGAACCATTATATTCACGTCAAGATGCCTAATGGTCAGCTTCCCGACGCATACTATCATTACGATCCGTTGAACAAAAACTTCCTGCTGGCGGATGAGAATCTGCGGTTTGAAGTGTTGAAATAACAAGGCGCTGATCTGCCCTTAGCGATTAGCCAATCATCTCCATCAACGTTCCCCGTTCCTTTACGGCAAACCCCTTATCCGTCTGTTTCACTGTGCACGCTTCGAAGTATTGGTCGTGCTCGAAGAATAAGATGTGACCCTCTTTCGCTGCCTCTATAAGGTACGCCTCTTTCTCGATAAGCACTTTCAATGGCTCCACATCCACCGATGCGATATATACCAGCGGAATATGTGCTGAGGATGGTATGAAGTCGGCCATGTAAAAGATTTTTTTGCCGTTGTAGCGTATCTCAGGAATAATCTGCCCGCGGGTGTGACCGTCGTAAATTCGGAAACAGATGCCGGGAATATGTTCTCCCTCTTCATCAATGAAAGTGATTCTTCCACTATCTTTAAGAATTTTATGATTCTCCGGAAAATATGCCGCACGCTCCCTTTTATTGGGATTGTGAGCCCAGTCCCACTGCGCCTTGCTAACCCAATAATGTGCATTGGGGAACACCTCATTAACTACATTATCAACATATTCTGTGGCTCCTCCCGCATGGTCATCGTGGAGATGCGTAAGAAGCACGTCGGTGATGTCAGATGCCGAAATATTTTTTTGCTGCAGAGCATCGGCGATTTCAATCCTTCTAGTAATATATTTATACTTGTAATACTTCTCTGTCTGCTTATTGCCGTAGCCTGTATCAATGAGTACGACTCTGTTTTTGGTTTTTATGACTAAAAGCCTGTTGCACAATTGCAAAAGGTTATCATCATCACCGGGATAGACTTTGCTCCAAAGCGATTTTGGAATTACGCCGAAAGCTGCTCCGGCATCCATGCGCCACTCTTCTGTTATTAATGATATTAATTCCATCGTTATATTTTTGTATATAAGAAGTCAAAATTACGTAAGTTTGTTCAAAACAAACACTCACTATGCGAATTCACTTTATTGCTATCGGAGGTGCCGTAATGCATAATCTTGCTATTGCACTGAAAAACAAGGGATATCACGTTACAGGTTCTGATGATGAGATTTTCGACCCTTCCCGGTCGAGGCTTAAAGAAACCGGCTTATTACCGGAGCAGTTTGGCTGGTATGCAGCGAAAATCTCTTCTGACCTTGATGCTGTAATTTTGGGAATGCATGCACGGGAAGATAATCCCGAGCTTGAAAGAGCCAAAGAGCTGGGGTTGAAGATCTACTCCTTTCCGGAATTCGTATATGAGCAGACAAAAGATAAAACGCGTGTTGTCATCGGTGGCAGCCATGGGAAAACAACCATCACATCCATGATTATTCATGCTCTTCAATCATCAGGCATCGACTGTGACTATCTGGTTGGTGCGCAGCTTGACGGTTTTGATCTTACTGTAAAGCTTACGGGGAAGGCTCAGGTTGTGGTGATTGAAGGTGATGAGTATCTTACGTCTGCTTTGGATCCCAGGCCGAAGTTCCATGTTTATAAGCCTCATGTAGCCCTGATTAGCGGTATCGAATGGGATCATAAAAATGTATTCCCTACCTGGGATAACTATATGTCACAATTTTCTGTTTTTCTCCAAACAATAGAACCTAACGGAACACTGGCCTATTGTGCTGAAGATCCTGTAGTGTGTGAGGTTGTGGATGATGATAAAAGCAATGTCACCAGGATACCATATCTGGCACCGGATTATTCTGTCAATGGAGATCATACTATTGTTCATTATAATGGTACAGAATACCCCATGCAGGTTTTTGGAAAACATAATATGCTTAACCTGAATGGTGCGGCACTCATATGCCTGCAGCTTGGTCTTTCGCGTCAGGAGTATTATCGCAATATGGTGTCATTTGCAGGCGCCTCAAACAGGCTCGAAAAAATTCGGGAAGATGTCGATACTGTAGTATTTCGTGATTTTGCTCATGCCCCATCGAAGGTGCGTGCTACAGTAGCAGCTGTTCGTGAGCAATACCCTGAACATAAACTCATTGCTGTTTTTGAGCTGCATACTTTCAGTAGCCTTAGTGCTGATTTTCTGCCCTTATATAATGATTCCATGAAACCTGCTGACGAAGCGATGGTATATTATAATCCTCGTGTGATAGAGCATAAGCGATTGTCTCCGTTGACACCCGACATGGTTCATGAGGCTTTTGGTGGTGGGATTACTGTTGTTGATGATGCCGAACAGATTGTAGCTTTTATTAAAGCAAAGAAGCACGGCAAGAGCGTGCTTCTTTTAATGAGTTCAGGAAATTTCGGAGGTGTTGTCACCTCACTTATCCATTCATAGATATCAGAAATTCCTCGTTTGATGCAGTGAATTTAATTCTATCTTTAATAAAATCCATAGCCTCCAGCGATGTCATATCTGCAAGGTGATTTCTGAGAACCCAGATTCTCTGTAGTGTCTCTTTGCTTACCAGCAGGTCGTCGCGGCGTGTTGATGATGCCACCAGATCCACTGCGGGGTAGATACGTTTGTTAGAGAGCTTGCGATCAAGCTGAAGTTCCATATTACCTGTGCCTTTAAACTCTTCAAAGATAACCTCATCCATCTTAGAGCCGGTTTCTGTGAGAGCTGTTGCCAGGATAGTTAGTGATCCACCATGCTCAATGTTTCGGGCCGCACCGAAGAAACGTTTTGGTTTTTGAAGTGCATTTGCTTCCACACCACCTGAGAGCACCTTTCCGGATGCCGGAGATACAGTATTATATGCACGCGCCAGACGTGTAATGGAATCCAGAAGGATTACCACATCATGTCCGCATTCTACCATACGTTTAGCTTTTTCCAATACTATGTTGGCAATTTTTACGTGGCGGTCAGCGGGTTCATCGAATGTTGATGAAATAACCTCTGCTTTTACGCTACGTGCCATATCGGTAACCTCTTCAGGGCGCTCATCAATGAGCAGTATCATGAGGTAACATTCAGGATGGTTATGAGCGATAGCATTTGCAATCTCTTTAAGCAGCATTGTCTTACCTGTTTTTGGCTGTGCCACGATAAGGCCACGCTGACCTTTTCCAATAGGAGTGAAAAGGTCTATAATCCGTGAGCTTATTGATGCGTTTGGATGATCCGATAGTTTAAATTTTTCTTCCGGGAAGAGAGGCGTGAGATAGTCAAAAGGAATTCTGTCACGTACCTCTTCAGGTATTTTACCATTAATTTTTTCAACCTTGATGAGCGGGAAGTATTTCTCGCCCTCTTTTGGGGGGCGAATGCTGCCCTGTACGGTATCACCTGTTTTCAGGCCAAAGAGTTTGATCTGTGACTGTGAAACATATATATCATCGGGAGAGTTGAGGTAGTTATAGTCGCTTGATCTGAGGAATCCATATCCGTCAGGCATAATTTCGAGAACACCTTGACTGGAAACCACGGAGTCAAAGTCGAAAGAGAACTTCTCTTTTTTCTTCTCTTCTTTCTTCTCTTCATGTTTTTCCTGACGTTCAGGTTTCTCTTGATTGTCGGGTGTATCCTGTCGGGTATCTCTTCTGCGGTCGTCGCGATTGTCTTTGTCGTCACGTTGTTGATATTCACGACGAGGGCGATCATTTTTTTCCTGTTTATCAGGGCTTATTACTTTTTCCTGATGATCCACTTTTTCGTAGCGGTTATCTTGCTTTGGAGCCTGTTCTTTTCTTTCCCGTGGCTGTGTTTTTACTTCGCTAACAGTTTTCGCCGGTGGCTGTGGAGCCTTCTTCTCTTCTGTTTCGCCTTCTGTAATATTATCGAATCTTGGAGGGCGGGATGATGCTATTGGTTCAGAAAGCCTTTTTCTTGGTTTTTTTGATCGCATTTCATCATCTGATAATTTTTCTTCAGCAGGTGTCTCCTTTGGTTTAGCTACAGGCTTTTCAGTTTTCTTGGGTCTGCCTCTTCTACGAGGTTTCTCCTCAGTGGTTTCATTACTTTTTTCTTCTTTGGAGACCTTGGGAGCCTCTTTCGTTTTCTTGGGAGCTTCTTTCTTTTGCTTTACAAGGTGGGGGTTGAGAGCTTGGTGATCGAGGATTTTATAGATAAGTTCCTGTTTTTTTAGGCCTTCTATGCCTTTCATGTTTAGCTCTTTAGCAATAACCTTAAGCTCTGATACGAGTTTGTTGTTGAGTTCTAGAATATCGTACATATTGATATTTGTTATAATAATAGATGTGATGTGTCTATAAATCTATAAGAATGATTTGTTACCAGAATGTAACTTGTGATTTGAATTTTTAATATGGAAAAAATAATATATAACCTTGATTATATATCCTTTACTAATGCAAAGGTCACATTTTTTTTGTTATATGCAAATATAATAACAGATAAAAATATAATTTGTTGTCTTTAATATTACGCGGGTGTGTATCTTTGCGAAAAATACTAAAATTATGCTACAGAGAATTCAAAGTTTGTACCTGCTGCTGGCATCAATAATGATGGCCATGCTGTTATTTTTTCCTATTGCAGATTTTTGGGGTAATATCTCTTATCAGTTATCTGCATTTTCATTTGGAGATATTTCCCCGGAAGCCTCGTCACCTTTCTCGTCAGGGTTTACCATTCCTGTTCTGGTTTTTGTGATTGCTCTTAGTACTCTGCCATTACTAGCTATTTTTATGTATAGAAAACGCCGTCATCAAATGAAAATGGTAAGAGTTATTATGGCTTTGTTAATTGCTTTTTTGATCCTTGTATTTTTCTATTACATCCCTACTATAGAAAATCAAATTGCATTAGAGGCAGATTATGTGACCGCAAAAGGAATGTTCTTCCCTGTGGCTTCTATTGTTTTTCTGACTTTTGCCCTGCGAGGAATTCGCAAGGATGAAAAGCTTGTGAAATCAATGGATCGCATACGCTAGTTAATATCGGGGAAACTCTATTATTTCGGAATCTTTAATGGCTCCATTGTCGAGAGTGATACGTACCATGGTGATGACCGTGTGGATGCCTGTTTTGCCTGCTGCTCCCGGATTAATGTGTAGCAGGTTCATCTTATCATCATAGATTATTTTTAAGATATGACTATGACCTGCTATCATTATAGCGGGTTTTTTTGTTTCCAGTATTTTCTTTATTCCGGGAGCATACCTACCGGGGTAACCACCGATATGGGTCATGAATACCGAAAACCCTTCCCGGGAAAAGTGCTGAAATTCGGGAAGAACCTGACGCACTTCAGTGTTATCGATATTTCCATATACTGCCTTAAGGGGAGCGAGAGCTTTTATTTTTTCCAGGACAAAAAAAGATCCTACATCTCCGGCATGCCATATCTCGTCGCATTGAACGAGTTTATCAGCAATACCGGGATGTAGGAATCCATGTGTGTCGGAAATAATTCCGATAATTATCATGTTAGAATTTGAACGTTAACCCTACACCTAAAATTTCTTTTAGCTGAACACGTGGACCCACGTTGCCGTCTGCATCAGTGATAATTATATCATCATCATAAAGCAGATTAGTAGTTAAATTAGCTGTGAGAAATTTGTTGATTTTCATAAATATCATCACATCCCAGATAATGTCAATATTTTCAGGACTCTTGAGGTAGTTGGAGTAAAGTTCCAGATCACTGGCCAGGTTAACATTTTCAAAAAGATCTTTTTTGAAACTGAATTTTGCCAGTCCACCAAATTCAAATCTAGAGTTTTCTCCGGGTTCTACACCAAAAGCACCCAACGCAGAGAGGTTATCATCATTAACAATGGTGAGTTTTGGTGTTGCCGGGCCAAAAAATACCGATAAATACTCAACCGGGTTCCAGTTCATACCAACACTGGCGAAAAGATATCCGGGAGCCAGAAAATCAGAAAGCAATACCTTCTCTGCATCGGCAGGATAGTTGTAACCCTCTACGAACTGGCTACGGAAACTAACCATCGCTGACCAGTCCAGTTTTTCAGTAGCCCTACGTCCATACATTGATTCAAAGAGAATCTTATCATTACTTTTTTTAGCAATATCATCTTTCGATTTTACAAGGCCGTAGCCCAGTTCCAGCTTGTTTTTCCAGCTATCCTTACCCTCTTTGTAGTTTATGGCAAAATTACCCATCGCGTTAAGAGCGGCAGAACCATCACCACCGGCAGCCCAGTTTGTTAATGATACCTGCGAAAAAGTAAACGATATTTCCGAACTTTTTGTCCAGGTACTTTGTGGTGCCTCCTCTTGAGCGAAAACAGCCACACCTATCGCTATACTCAATGCGATTGTTAAAACGATTTTGTTCATAGTTTATTTTTGATTATAGACGTGTACGTCAGTTTGTGGGAAAGGAATAGAGATATTATTCTTGTCGAACTCCTTTTTAACATTTTCGTTCATATAAAAGAATACATCCCAATAATCGGCTGCTTCTACCCAAAGGCGAGTTGCGAAGTTTACACTGCTGTCTGCCAGTTCTGAAACTTGTACAAATGGAGCAGGATCATTAAGCACCTTATCATGCTTTGCTGCAACGTCCAGGATTATCTGGCGGGCTTTGTCAATATCATCGTTGTAACCAATGCCAAAGGTAAAATCTACGCGACGTTGAGGTTCCTTGCTGAAGTTAACCATGGAGCTTTTTGATAGTTCGCCGTTAGGAATAATAATGGTTTTTTTGTCAGGAGTAGTAAGGAGAGTGTTGAATATTTGGATCTCTTTTACACTACCATCGTAACCCTGAGCTGATATATAATCACCTACTTTAAAGGGTTTAAACAAAAGAATCATTACTCCACCGGCAAAATTCTGAAGTGTGCCTGATAGTGCCATACCAACAGCAAGACCGGCAGCACCGAGTATTGCAATGAAGGATGTCATCTGTATTCCGACCATACTAATAACAGTTATAACCAGCATTATTTTTAATAGTGCGCTGATAATACCTGTAAGGAAAGGTCTGAGCGACGGATCCAGGTTGCGCTTTTCAAAAGCACGTTTAATGGCCTTCATTATTAATTTGATAACCCAAAGGCCAATAATAAGAACTAGTAACGCTGTTAAAATTTTTATGCCGTACGTTACACCATTGAGATTAATCCAGTCAATTAAATTTTCCATAAAGAATGTATTTTATTTGGTTATAGCACTAAACATACAGGAATTGAAAATGTTTAGGTAGTAAAGGATAATTAATCTATCCTAGTGATTTTTGCATTCAGTTGACGGAGTCGTTGGTCGATATTTTGGTATCCGCGATCGATTTGTTCTATATTATGAATGGTGCTTGTTCCTTTAGCTGACAGTGCAGCAATAAGCAACGCAACACCTGCCCGTATGTCGGGGGATGTCATTTCAATACCTTTGAGGTTGTTGCTATGATTAAGTCCTATTACGGTAGCTCTGTGTGGGTCACAAAGGATTATCTGGGCTCCCATATCTATGAGCTTATCCACGAAGAAAAGCCTGCTTTCAAACATCTTCTGATGTATAAGGACACTGCCTTTTGCCTGTATCGCCACCACAAGAGCAATGCTGATAAGGTCAGGAGTGAAACCTGGCCACGGAGCATCTGAAATGGTCATAATAGATCCGTCTAGGAATGTCTCTACCACATACTCTTCCTTTGCAGGGATGTATAGGTCTTCACCTTTCTGAATGATGGAGACTCCCAGTCTTCTGAAAACCTCAGGAATTACACCCAATTGCTCTGCATTAACATTTTTTATTGTTAACTCTGATTGTGTCAAAGCAGCAAGGCCGATAAAACTGCCCACTTCGATCATGTCCGGCAGCATAGTGTGGGTTGTTCCGGATAGAGAATCTACTCCATATATATTAAGCAGATTAGAGCCAACACCTTCAATTCGTGCGCCCATTCTTTGCAGCATATTACAAAGCTGAAGAATATAAGGCTCACATGCGGCATTAAAAATTGTGGTTTTGCCCTTGGCCATTACGGCGGTCATGATAATATTCGCCGTACCTGTTACCGATGCTTCATCAAGTAAAAGATATGCGCCTGTTAGGCCTTTAGTGTCGACCTCAAACATTTTGAGATCTTTGTTATAGTTAAACTCAGCTCCCAGTTTTTCCAACCCTGTAAAGTGGGTATCCAGCCTGCGTCGTCCGATTTTATCACCACCGGGCTTTGAAATATATGCTTTGCCAAATCTGGCAAGCATGGCTCCGGTAAGCATAATAGAACCACGGATTTTCCCGGCTTTTAATCTGTACTCTTCTGAACGAATATAGTCGAAGTTGATGTTTTTTGCACAGAAAATCATAGTATCCTCGTTGATACGTGTTGTCTCAACACCCATACCCTGCAGTAATCCAATGAGGTTGTTAACATCAAGAATATTAGGGATGTTTTTTATCTCAACGGGCTGATCGGTAAGAAGCGGTGCACATAAAATTTGAAGAGCTTCATTTTTTGCACCCTGAGGTATTATCTCGCCATGTAGTTTGCCTCCACCTTCTATTCTAAAGGAGCTCATTAGTATCTGCTTTTTCTTTTTTGTTTGTATTGGCGGCTATCTCTGCCTGTATTCCTCTGTTGCGTTGGTCTTTGTTTTTTTCTTTGTGATGTCAGGAGTTCACTGGTAGATGTCAATTCTGTTCCTTCAGGGAGTTTGAGTTTTCCTCCTGACAACTCCTTCAACTGAATAGCAATTAAGTCATCGCTGACAGATTCCCTGTTCCACGTAAGGTAAGATTTTTTCAGGTGAGTGGCGATAATTTTAATTACCTCATCTTTATCTTTTCCCTCTTCTAAGTTGCCGGCCATATCAATAATGCGCATGATATTTTTGCCATAGTGGCGGAACGTAATATCATTGTTGGAATACTCCATTCTTTCCGGTTTAGCGCTTAGTACATCCTTTTCCGGAACCTCATACGGAGAGGTGACATCAAGTTTGAAATCAGCTATTACATGCAAATGATCCCACAGTTTGTGCTGATGATCACCGCCGGAACTGCCCTGGGGGTTTATCTGTCCCATCACACTGACGATCAGGAAGGCAAAGCGGGTTCTCTCATCTTTATCCGGAATGTTGATAGCATACTCTACCATCTTTTGTATATTTCTGCCATATTCAGGTATGATAAGCTTATTACGGGTGGTATTATAATCCATGATTTTGTGTTGCTTGTTTTTATTAAAGGTAATATTTATTAATAATCGTTACATGAACCTCTGGAAGTATCTAGGTACAATTATAACCTTTCAAAACGTAATTTGTTGTGCGGCAAAGATATAATATTTTTCTAAATATGAATAGAAAAATGCTATTTTCCCACTATTGTAAGTTTTGCAAATTTCAGCAGTAGTTGTTTTTTTCCTGCCCCACGAAATTCTACAGTAGCCTTTTTATTTGGGCCAATACCCTCCACGGCCAATACTACTCCTGTCCCAAAGCGCTGATGTTGTACGGTACATCCGCTGATGATATCCTCTACGGGAGAGGGCTCCGCTTGTGGCCCTGTGGGTTGCTGTTTTTGTAAATTGGGCTTTAATGTGGGTTTGTGAACCTTGGGCCTCGGGTCATATTGCTTCTTTATTCCCATGGACGAGGTGGATCCATTTATCATCTGTGGCCTGTGCGATGATCGTGCATGGGTAACAGGGTGAACCAGATACTGCTCGTCGATATCGTCGATAAATCTGCTGGCCTCACAAAAAGTGAGGTTTCCCCAACGGTAGCGGCTTTCAGCATAGGAGAGGGTTAGCTGTTTCTCGGCTCTGGTTACTGCAACATAAAATAATCGACGCTCCTCTTCCAGGTCAGAGCGGTTATTTAACGACTGCATACCGGGAAAAAGATTCTCCTCCATACCCACAATAAATACATAAGGAAACTCAAGACCCTTTGCTGCATGGATGGTCATCATCTGTACCTTATCGGTGTTGTTGTCATCATTGGTATCTGCATCTGTTAGTAGGGCCACATCCTGCATAAACATATCCAGAGTGATAAGATCGCCCACATCACCTTGGTTTTCAGCAGCTACCGTCTCTATCTGTTTCTCCGAGAACTCCTTAATAGCATTCAAGAGCTCTTCTATGTTTTGGTAACGACTCAAGCCCTCCGGCGTTCGGTCTTCGTGCAGTTCCTTTAGAATCCCGGTGCTGCCGGCGATATGTTTTCCGAGCTCATAAGCACTGATACTCTCAATCTTTGTGGCAAAGCTTTTTATCATTGTAACAAAGTTGCCGATCTTGTTTATGGCACCCGAATGAAGTCCCGCCTGCTGGCATAGGTTGGCATCGCCAATCACTTCCCAGACATTAAGATTCATTTCGCCTGCTTTCACCTGCAAGCGTTCCATGGTGGTTTTGCCGATGCCACGGGTAGGGTAGTTGATAATCCTGTTTAAAGCCTCTTCATCGCGATGGTTTATGGTTAATCGGTAATACGCCAAAAGATCCTTTATCTCTTTGCGTTGATAAAATGATAGACCGCCATAAATACGGTAAGGGATGTTTTGCTTACGCAAAGCCTCTTCCATACTACGCGACTGTGCGTTTGTACGATAGAGAATCGCAACATCACAATTCTTTATGTGGTGGTTCATCTTTGCTTTGAATATGGCATCAGCCACCATAATTCCTTCTTCCGAATCACTGGAGGCTTTGAGGAGATTGATTTTTTCCCCTGAACTGTTTGAGGTCCACACCTCTTTCTTTAACTGTTTCTTGT
The DNA here is from genome assembly GCA_964474455.1 of uncultured Bacteroidales bacterium. Lineage (GTDB taxonomy): Bacteria > Bacteroidota > Bacteroidia > Bacteroidales > BM520 > BM520. The sequence continues at coordinate 32,353 of CAYYSU010000013.1, read as the reverse complement.
TTTTTTCAATGATGGAGTTGGCTGCATTAACAATGTTCTGAGTGGATCTGTAATTTTGCTCCAGTTTAAAAACTTTCAGTGCCGGGTAATCGTTTTTAAGGTTTAGAATATTTTCAATATTAGCACCACGGAACGCATAGATGCTCTGTGCATCATCACCAACTACACAAATATTTTCATTATCTGCTGAGAGTTTTTTTGTAATAAGATACTGAGCGAAATTTGTATCCTGAAACTCATCCACGAGGATGTATTTGAACTTCTTCTGATACTTAAAAAGCACCTCAGGGAAATCTCTTAACAGAACGTTCATGTTAAAGAGTAAGTCGTCAAAATCCATGGCAGACGCACGGAAGAGCCTTGATTGATAAGTATTGTAAATGATGCCCAGCTGCGATCTTGCCGATTGCTTGTCCTGAGCAATAAGTTCCGGATTTTGGTTGTAATCGATCGCACTTATAAGACTTGATTTTGCTGAAGATATTCTGTTAAGTACAATGTTGGCTGCATAGAGTTTCTGGTCTAATTCCAAATCCTTTACGATAGATCTTATAAGGCTTTTGGAGTCATCAGTATCATATATGGTGTAATTGGCCGGATATCCTATTCGGTAACCTTCTACGCGCAATATCCTGGCAAAGATACTGTGAAACGTACCCATCCACACTTCGCGAGCCTGGTTATCATTCACCAGCGACTTTATTCTCTCTCTCATTTCCCTGGCGGCTTTATTTGTAAAAGTCAACGCCATTATGTTAAATGGATCAACACCATTTTGAAGTAAGTGAGCTACTCTGTATGTTAGGACCCTTGTTTTTCCTGACCCTGCGCCTGCTATAACAAGCACAGGCCCGTTAACAGCTTCCACAGCACATTTTTGTGCTTCGTTGAGATCCTGCAAAATTTTTTTTTCCATAAGATAAAATTCCAATTGGCGAAGATACAACGTTGTAATGAGGCATGCAAAAGCGAGGGGGCGTATGTTTACCATAAAAAAATATATGTTATTTAGTGATTTTAGGGCGTTGAAAGTTTGGAAGTTACGAATGGTTATTGTAATTTTGCAGCCTTAAAACTGAAAAAAGGGTCTAAAAGCCTTTAAATTCAGCAGTTAGACAAGAATCGAGGAGCCTGATAAGATAAGACTGATATAGGTTTCAAGTTGCAGACTGATAGAGGATGCAGCTAAGTCTTTCCTACCCGGAGAACGTCCCCGAATTTTGTACACTGATTAAAGATTTTAGCATACTGTTCTACAGTTTGTTAAAAATAATAGAGACTGTTAAGAGGTTGAATGGAATTATTTTATACTTTTGCAGTCCCGAAAATAAAAAGGGTATTAAATAGGTAACAATAAGAAATTAAACAGTTTAGTATGCCGACAATACAACAGTTAGTCCGCAAAGGTCGCAAGCAGCTTACGGAGAAGAGTGATTCTCCCGCGCTGGATTCATGTCCGCAGAGGCGTGGTGTTTGTGTTAGGGTTTATACCACAACACCAAAGAAACCAAACTCAGCTATGCGTAAAGTGGCAAGGGTGAGGTTAACAAATCAAAAAGAAGTTAACGCTTATATTCCCGGAGAAGGTCATAACCTACAGGAGCACTCCATCGTAATGATTCGGGGTGGCAGAGTAAAAGACCTCCCGGGTGTACGTTACCATATTATACGTGGTGCATTAGATACATCAGGTGTAGAAGGACGTACACAAAGAAGGTCTAAGTATGGTACAAAGCGTCCGAAGAAATAATTTGTAATTGATTCTAGTTAGGTAATCATGAGAAAATCAAAACCAAAAAAACGAATAATTCTTCCCGATCCAAAGTTCAATGATACTTTGGTGACAAAATTTGTCAATAACCTCATGCTGAGCGGCAAGAAAACTATTGCGTTCACTATTTTTTATGACGCTATTGATATTGTAAGTGAAAAAACCGGAGAGAACGGTTTGGAAGTATGGAAAAAAGCTCTTGCGAATGTAACTCCCGCTGTGGAGGTTCGCTCCCGACGTATAGGTGGTGCTACTTTCCAGATCCCTTCTGAAATCCGCGCCGGCCGTAAAAGCTCCATAGGTATGAAAAACCTTATCAGCTTTTCACGTAAACGTCACGAGAAGACTATGGGTGGCAAGCTCGCAGGAGAAATCCTGGCAGCTTACAAAGAAGAAGGCTCAGCCTTCAAACGTAAAGAGGATACTCACCGTATGGCTGAAGCCAACAAAGCATTCTCTCACTTTAGATTTTAAATTTTAACAACTATATATAATAAAGGTATAAACAGAACAATGTCAGAAAGACTTTCACATACACGAAATATCGGCATTATGGCGCACATCGACGCGGGTAAAACCACGACGACGGAGCGTATTCTGTATTATACCGGCATTAACCACCGCATCGGTGAAGTTCATAATGGCGCAGCTACTATGGATTGGATGGTGCAGGAACAAGAACGTGGAATTACTATCACATCCGCAGCAACTACTGTGTTCTGGAATAAAAATAACCAGAATTTTAAGATCAATATTATCGATACCCCTGGTCACGTTGACTTCACCGTTGAAGTGGAACGTTCTCTTAGGGTTCTCGATGGTGCTGTAGCCATATTCTGTGGCGTGGGAGGTGTAGAACCACAATCGGAAACAGTCTGGAGGCAAGCTGAAAAGTATGACGTCCCCAGAATTAGCTATGTAAATAAAATGGACCGTGCCGGAGCTGACTTCTTTAAGGTCCTTGAAGAAATGCAAGATAAACTTGGCACAAAACCAATACCTATGCAACTGCCTATCGGCGCTGAAGAAAACTTCCGTGGCGTGGTAGATCTACTTACAAAGACTGCATGGGAATGGAACTCCGATAACCTTGGTGCAGAATTTTTCCAGATAGATATCCCTGAAGACATGACTGAAATGGTTGATAATTACCATAGCAGACTTATCGAAGGTATCGTGGAAGAAGATGAAAGTCTCTTGGAGAAATTCCTTGATGACCCCTCCGCACTGGATATGAATGAACTGGTAGATATTATTCGTAAAGAAACACTTAGTCTGAGGATTACTCCTGTATTCTGTGGATCTTCATTTAAAAATGTTGGTGTCCAAGCCTTATTAGACGCAATAATAAACTACCTTCCATGCCCCACAGACATCCCTTCTATTACTGGTATTAATCCTTATACCAATAAAGAGGAGCAACGTCACGCTGATAATAATGAACCCCTTGCAGCGCTGGCATTTAAAATCGCAACAGATCCTTTCGTGGGTCGTATCGCTTTCTTCCGTGTCTATTCCGGAGTGATGAAAAGTGGTAGTCAGGTTTTGAATGTAGGAACAGGCAAAAAGGATCGTGTTTCTCGTTTGATGCAAATGCATGCTAACAAACAAATACCACAGGAAGAGATTCAAGCCGGTGATATTGGAGCAGCAGTTGGGTTCAAAGAGATACGTACCGGTGATACTCTATGTGACGTTAGTAATCCCATCTCCCTGGAGAATATTGTCTTCCCTGAGCCTGTAATTCGCATGGCCGTGGAGGCACGCCGTCAAGATGATGTGGAAAAACTTGAACTCTCTCTGCGTCGTATAGCCGAAGAAGATCCTACATTCCAGGTTGAAAATGACGAAGAGACCGGACAGACAATTGTTTGTGGTATGGGCGAGCTTCATCTGGATATTATTCTAGATCGTTTAATACGTGAGTTTAATATCGAATGTAACAGAGGTCGTCCTCAGGTTGCATATAAAGAAGCTGTTACTCAAACGATAGTTCATCACGAATTATATAAGAAACAAACTGGTGGTAAAGGTAAATTTGCTGAGCTTAAAGTAGAGATAGGACCTGCAGATGACGATACCCGTGGTTTGGTATTTATTAATGATGTTAAAGATGGGGCAGTACCTAAGCAGTATATCCCTGCAATAGAGAAAGGTTTTTCAAGAGCCATGAGCAATGGACCACTCCTGGGATACTCTCTCTATAATCTTAAAGTTCGCCTTATTGATGGCTCAGCACATAGTGTTGATTCTGACGCATTGGCCTTTGAGATCGCTGCCGCAGTAGCATTCCGAAATGCTGTTAAATTAGCAAATCCTGTGTTGCTGGAGCCCATTATGACTCTTGAAGTAGTTACCCCGGACGAATACCTGGGCGATGTTACCTGTGACCTTAATAAACGTAGAGGTCAGTTGGGCAGCGTCAGCGCAAAAATGAGCGGACAAACTGTTATCGCTAAAGTGCCCCTGGGAGAGATGTTCGGTTATGTGACATCTTTGAGAACTTTTACATCAGGGCGTGCAACATATTCTTTGGAGTTTTCGCATTATGCTGAAACCCCAAGAGCTATTGCCGATGATGTGATTTTAAAAACTAAAGGATATTTAGTAGAATATTAAACTTTGTTGACAATTTAAAACGAAAAAGAGTGAGCCAGAGGATTAGAATCAAACTGAAGTCGTATGATCACAACCTGGTAGATAAATCTGCCGACAAGATCGTGAAGACTGTAAAGTCTACCGGCGCTGTTGTAAGTGGCCCGATACCATTGCCTACAAACAAGCAGATCTTTACCGTTAACAGATCAACATTTGTTAACAAAAAGTCCAGAGAGCAGTTTGAGTTGTCGTCTTATAAAAGACTACTAGACATTTATAGCACGACCTCAAAAACTATTGATGCTCTCATGAAGCTTGAATTGCCAAGTGGTGTTGAAGTAGAGATTAAAGTGTAACTGTACGAAAAGGTAAAGTCAGTTATTAACCAGTTAAACTGAGAAAAAATGTCAGGAATTATTGGAAAGAAAATTGGGATGACCAGTATTTATGATGCCTCTGGAAAGAATGTTCCATGCACTGTTATCGAAGCTGGTCCCTGTGTAGTAACACAGGTTAAGACCCAGGAGGCTGATGGCTACGAGGCTATTCAGTTAGCCTTTGAAGATAAAAAGGAAAAACATACAACAAAAGCCCTAAAGGGACATTTCGATAAAGTAGGTATCAGTCCTAAGAAAATTCTTCGTGAATTCACCCGCTTCGAAAAGGAACATCAGAAGGCAATTGGTGATGCTATAACAGTAGATATCTTCGTCGAAGGAGAGTATATTGATGTTATAGGAACTTCTAAAGGTAAAGGCTTTCAGGGTGTTGTAAAACGTCATGGTTTTGGTGGTGTTAATGATGCAACACACGGTCAGCATAACCGTATGCGTGCTCCAGGTTCTATCGGAGCATCTTCTTACCCCTCACGAGTTTTCAAAGGTATGCGTATGGCAGGCCGTATGGGAAATGACAGGGTTAAGCAAATAAACCTTCAGGTTCTGAAAATTGTCCCTGAGAAAAATATTATTGTAGTTAAAGGTTCTGTGCCTGGTGCAAATGGTTCATATGTAATAGTTGAAAGATGGAGTTAACAGTATATAATATTAACGGAGAAAAGACTTCCAGAACAGTAGAACTGAATGATGCAGTGTTTGGTATTGAACCTAACGATCATGCCATCTATCTGGATTCAAAACAATATCTTGCAAACCAGAGGCAAGGTACTCACAAAGCTAAAGAACGTGGTGAAGTAGCTGGTAGTACAAAAAAAATTAAGCGGCAAAAAGGTACTGGTACCGCCCGTGCCGGAGATATCAAAAACCCTCTCTTCCGTGGTGGTGGACGCGTATTCGGCCCTCGTCCAAGAAATTATAGCTTCAAACTTAATAAGAAGCTAAAACGTCTTGCTCGTTGTTCCGCTCTGGCTTACAAAGTACGTGAAGAGAACTTCATCATTGTTGAAGATTTCGACTTTAACGATCACAAAACAAAGAACTTTGTTAATGTGATGAATAATATGAAACTCAATAATGATAAAGCACTGTTCGTATTGCCTGAATCAAAAGAGAATCTTTTTCTCTCATCACGCAATATCCCGAACGTGGATGTTATTAATGCTCAAAACCTGAATACTTACGAACTGCTTCGCGCATCAAAGCTTCTGGTATTTGAGAGTTCAATACAAAAGATCGAAGAGATCTGTTCGTAATTAGTAGTTTAACGATCAAAATAAACGAACAATGGCAATCATAATTAAGCCGGTGATAACAGAAAAGATGACCCACTTGAGTGAGAAACTCAACAAGTTTGGATTCATCGTGGATAAATCGGCAAATAAACTGCAGATAAAGAAAGCCGTAGAAGAATTGTACGGAGTAGAAGTAGTAGCTGTTAATACCATAAAATATGCTGGTAAAGCAAAATCACGCTTTACCAAAGGTGGTGTTATAAGTGGCAAAACAAGCTCATACAAAAAGGCTATCATTACAGTAGCAGAAGGTGAAACTATTGATTTTTACAGCAATATCTAAGATAAATGGCTTTAAAGAAATTCAAACCGACAACAGCTGGTCAACGCTATAAAGTAATTAGCGCTTTCGACGACATCACTACCAATACGCCGGAAAAAAGCCTCATAAGCGGTAAAAGCAAATCCGGTGGTAGGAATAATGATGGAAAAATGACCATGCGATACATGGGTGGTGGTCATAAGCAGAAATACAGGATCATCGATTTTAAACGCGATAAAGATGGTATCCCTGCCACAGTAAAGACGATAGAGTACGATCCAAATCGTACCGCTCGTATAGCACTGCTGGCATATGCTGATGGCGAAAAACGATATATTATTGCTCCACACGGTCTTAAAGTAGGTCAGGAGATCATATCAGGAAAGGGCGTATCTCCCGAGGTGGGAAATGCCATGCTACTGAGTGAAATACCATTTGGTACTGTAATACACAATATCGAACTTCGCCCCGGGCAAGGAGCAAAGATGGCTCGATCAGCAGGTAGCTACGCTCAGCTTACTACCCGCGAAGGCAAATTTGCTTCTATCAAAATGCCATCCGGAGAGGTTCGACTGATTCTCCAAACATGTAAGGCTACCATTGGTATGGTGTCTAATGGAGATCATAGCCTCGAACGTAGTGGTAAAGCAGGCCGTAGCCGCTGGCAAGGCCGACGTCCTCGTGTGCGTGGCGTTGTGATGAACCCTGTGGATCACCCAATGGGTGGTGGTGAAGGTAAATCAGCAGGAGGTCACCCACGCTCCAGAAAAGGATTGCCTGCAAAAGGTTATAAGACTCGTTCTAAAACCAAGGCATCAAATAAATATATCATTGAAAAACGTAAGAAATAATTATTTCAATAAAGCAATAATCGTATGAGTCGTTCACTGAAAAAAGGTCCATATATCCACTGGAAATTGGAGAAAAGAGTACTTGCACAAGCTGACTCCACCAAGAAGGCAGTGATTAAAACCTGGTCGCGGGCTTCTATGATTTCTCCTGACTTTGTGGGTCAAACCATAGCTGTTCACAATGGGAAACAATTCGTTCCCGTGTATGTTACAGAAAATATGGTAGGTCATAAGCTGGGAGAATTCTCACCCACACGTATCTATAGAGGTCATGCAGGTAATAAAAGGAATAAATAAGAGATAGAATAATGGGATCAAGAAAACATAATAAAGCAGAAGAGCTAAAAGAGGCAAAAAAAAGCCAGTACTTTGCAAAGCTGAATAACTGCCCTACCTCTCCACGCAAAATGCGTCTGGTAGCAGATATGATCCGTGGCATGGAAGTAGAAAAAGCACTACATGTGTTGAAATTCTCTCCAAAGGAAGCTTCAGGCCGTATGTATAAATTACTGCGCTCTGCTATTGCCAACTGGGAAGTGAAAAATGACGGTGCCCGTCTCGAAGATGCTAACCTATTCGTTAGTGAAGTATCTGTGGACAGTGGTCGTATGCTTAAACGTATTCAGCCAGCACCGCAAGGACGTGCTCACCGTATCAGAAAGCGCTCCAACCATGTTACCCTGTTTGTGGATGATAAGAATATTAATTAACAAGATTGTCAACCGGTTATACAACCATAAAAGATATATAGTTTAATGGGACAAAAAACGAATCCAATAGGCAACAGGTTAGGAATCATCAAAGGTTGGGATTCTAATTGGTATGGTGGTAAAAAATTTGATGCCAAGCTCATTGAAGATGACAAAATTAGAAAATATCTGAATGCCCGTTTGGCAAAAGCAGGTATCTCGCGCATCATCATTGAACGTACGCTCAAGCTTGTTACTGTTACTATACATACTGCCCGTCCGGGTATTATTATCGGAAAGGGTGGCCAGGAAGTGGACAAACTCAAAGAAGAGCTGAAGAAACTTACCTCTAAAGAAGTACAGATCAATATTTCAGAGATTAAACGCCCTGAACTTGATGCCGTCATCGTTGCTAATAACATAGCACGCCAGATTGAAGGCCGTATCTCTTATCGTCGCGCTATTAAAACATCAGTAGCTTCAACAATGCGTATCGGTGCAGAAGGTATAAAAGTACTTATCTCCGGTCGTTTGGGTGGCGCAGAAATGGCACGTAGCGAACAACATAAAGATGGACGTGTTCCATTGCATACACTTCGTGCTGATATCGATTACGCACAAGCCGAAGCACATACTACCTATGGCCGTATCGGTATAAAGGTATGGATCTGTAAAGGCTTGGTATATGGTAAACCCGATCTGTTTGCCCAAGGTTCAGCAAGTAAATCACGTAGCCCCCAAGGTGGAAACCAAGGTGGACGTGGCCCACGCGGTGGCGGAAGAGGCGGAAGAAGACGTTAATAATTTGAACAATTAAACCCTGTATATATAATGTTACAGCCAAGGAAAACAAAACACAGAAAAGTCCAGAAGGGCAGAATGAAGGGTAATGCAGGAAGAGGTAATCAACTTGTGTTCGGCTCATTCGGAATAAAAACGCTCCAACAAGCGTGGATCACAGGCCGCCAAATCGAAGCAGCGCGTCAGGCTATCACCCGTCGTATGAAACGTGAAGGTCAGTTGTGGATCCGTATTTTTCCCGATAAGCCCATTACCAGTAAACCTGCCGAAGTACGTATGGGTAAGGGTAAAGGTGCATTAGAGATGTATGTTGCCCCTGTTACTCCGGGCCGTATCCTTTTCGAAGCAGAAGGCGTATCACTGGAAAATGCCAAGGAAGCAATGAGACTTGGAGCTCAAAAGCTACCCGTAAAGACCAAGTTTATTGTTAGAAGAGATTACACAGAAGAAATCTAGAAGCACAATGGAACAGAAAGTAATCATAGAACTATCAACACCTGAACTGCAAGAAAGGCTGGAACAGGAAACAAGTCAGATTCAAAAACTGAAACTGAACCATGCGGTATCTCCGATCGAAAACCCTAACAAGATACGGGAATATAAGCGTACCATCGCACGACTGAAAACAGAACTCAGAAGACGTGCTATTGAAGAGCAAAAAAATAAGTAAGCGTATATCATGGAAAGAAAACTGAGAAAAGAAAGGATTGGGGTCGTGATCAGCAACAAAATGGAGAAATCTATCGTTGTGGAAATCGAACGGAAAGTTAAGCACCCCATCTACGGAAAGTTTGTTAAGAAAACTTCCAGGTTCCATGCTCACGATGAGGCCAATGATTGTAATATTGGCGATACGGTCAAAATTATGGAGACCCGCCCGCTGAGTAAAACCAAATGTTGGAGATTAGTTGAAATCATAAAAAGAGCTAAATAATTATGATACAGCAAGAGTCCAGATTAATAGTTGCAGATAATAGTGGCGCAAAAGAAGCGCACTGTATAAGAGTCCTGGGTGGAACCAAAAAGCGTTATGCTTCTGTTGGTGATACAATAGTGATTTCTGTAAAAAGTTCAGTCCCCTCTGGCAACACAAAAAAAGGAGCTGTGGTAAAAGCAGTTGTGGTAAGAACAAAGAAGGAAATTCGTCGTGCTGATGGTTCATACATTCGTTTCGATGATAATGCATGTGTACTTCTTAATGCATCCGGTGAGATGATGGGTACACGTATCTTCGGCCCGGTAGCCAGAGAGCTGAGGGAAAATAATTTTATGAAAATCGTTTCATTAGCACCGGAAGTGCTTTAATTACTAGATAAATTATGGCTAGGAAATTACATATAAAAAAAGGAGATACCGTTAAGGTTATATCCGGCGATTCCAAAGGCCAGCAAGGTCGTGTGCTTGTGGTCGAAATAAAAAAGGAACGTGCTATCGTGGAAGGTGTAAACCTTATCAGTAAGCATACTCGTCCTAACGCCGATAACCCTCAGGGCGGAATTATCCAAAAAGAAGCACCTATCCATATCTCTAACCTTATGGTAGTAGATGGATCAGGTCAAGCAACCCGAATTGGTAGACGCTTGGGTAAAGATGACAAGCTCGTTCGTTACTCAAAAAAATCAGGGGAGGAGATTAAGTAATGAAATATACACCTAGATTAAAAACAAAATATACCGAGGAGATTATTCCTGCTCTTAATGAAGAGTTTCAGTATAAAAGTATTATGCAAGCCCCTAAGCTGCAGAAAATTTGTCTGAACCAAGGCCTCGGTGAAGCCATTGCTGATAAGAAACTAATCGACTATGGAATAGATGAAATGTCAATGATCGCTGGTCAGAAGGCTGTCTCTACAGTTTCGAAGAAAGATATCTCTAACTTCAAATTGCGTAAGAATATGCCTGTGGGTGTTCGTGTTACTCTGCGTGGTGAACGTATGTACGAATTCCTCGATCGTCTTGTTTCTGTAGCTATCCCACGTATTCGTGACTTCCGCGGTATCTCGGATAAAGGCTTCGATGGCCGTGGTAACTACACTCTTGGTGTAACAGAACAGATTATATTCCCGGAGATTGTTCTCGATAAAGTGAATAAAATTAACGGTATGGATATTACTTTTGTTACTACTGCACCAACTGATAAGGAGTGCCTGGCACTTCTAAAAGCATTTGGATTACCATTCAAGAATCAAAATAACCCGAAATAATATGGCAAAAGAATCAATGAAGGCGCGCGAGGTAAAACGCCAAAAACTCGTAGCCAAATACGCCGATAAAAGAGCAGCATTAAAAGCAGCAGGTGATTACGAAGGATTACAAAAACTTCCTAAAAATGCTTCACCTGTACGACTACATAACCGTTGTCAGATCACTGGTCGTCCTAAAGGATATATGCGTCAGTTTGGAGTTTCCCGTATCAATTTTAGGGAAATGGCACTCTCTGGTTTGATCCCTGGTATTAAAAAAGCAAGTTGGTAAACGCGCGTATAATTATTGATTAATAATTATTAAAGAACAAAGAGATGGTTACAGATCCAATATCAGATTATTTGACACGCATTCGCAACGGAATCCTTGCTAAGCACAGGGTTGTGGAAATGCCGGCCTCTAATCTTAAAAAAAGAATGACCGAGATCCTTTATGAAAAAGGATATATCCTGAATTATAAATTCGAAGATGATGTTTTTCCGGCAGTAATAAAAATTGCCCTCAAATATCATCCGGCAACAAAGGTTCCGGCGATTACAAAACTTACTCGTGTGTCCAAACCAGGATTACGCCAGTATGTTGGCGCTGATGAACTACCCCGCGTGCTTAACGGCCTTGGTATCGCAATCCTTTCAACTTCTAAAGGTGTGATGACAGACAAAGAAGCTAAAAATGAGCATGTTGGTGGTGAAGTATTATGCTACGTAAGTTAATAAGGAGAGTAAGATGTCACGAATAGGAAAATTACCCATAACAATTCCGGCAGGCATAGAGGTATCAGTTTCTGATGCTAATGTGGTGACCGTAAAGGGAAAACTCGGCGAATTGAGCCAGCAAGTCGATCCAAAAATTGCCGTTAAGGTAGAAGATGGTAACATCAATGTGGAACGCAGCACCGATGAGAAAGCTCATCGCGCAATGCATGGTCTATATCGCTCACTAATAAACAATATGGTAACTGGCGTTTCTGAAGGTTACACCATCAAACAGGAATTTGTTGGTGTAGGTTATAAAGTAACTGTTGAAGGACAGGTTCTGGAAATGTCATTAGGATATTCACATAGTATTTTCTTTGAGCTCCCTGCTGAAGTGAAAGCTGAAGCCATAGCTGAAAGAGGTAAAAGCCCGGTATTAACCCTCACATCACACGATAAGCAGCTCCTGGGTCAGGTAGCAGCAAAAATACGTGCAATGCGTAAGCCTGTACCTTATAAAGGAAAAGGTATTAAATTCGTTGGTGAAGAGCTTAGGAAAAAAGCGGGTAAATCAGCTGAGAAGTAATAACACTGTTAACATGGTTAATGCCGCATAAAAACGGAAACAGCCATTAACATTGAGCAAAGCAATGAAAAACAAAAAGCAGTACAGAAGGTATCGGATCAAAAAACGGATAAGAAAAGTCGTATCCGGATCCGCAGACCGACCACGAATGAGCGTTTTCAGAAGCAATAAGGAGATTTATGTTCAACTTATTGATGATGTTCAGGGTCACACTCTGGTGAGTGTTTCATCTAAACTCCCTGAAATCGCTGATCAAAAAGGTACCAAAACAGAACAAGCTGTCATGGTAGGAAAAAAAGCCGCAGAGGTTGCAAAAAATGCCGGCATCGAAACAGTTGTTTTCGATCGTAACGGCTATTTGTATCATGGTAGAGTAAAATCTTTAGCTGAAGCGGCTAGAGAAGGTGGACTTAAATTCTAAATCACTATGTCAGACGCAAATATAAAAAGAGTAAAATCAAGTGAGATAGAGCTTAAAGATAAGCTCGTAAGCATCCAGCGTGTAACGAAAGTTACCAAAGGGGGTCGTACCTTCAGCTTTTCAGCTATCGTTGTGGTAGGAAATGAAAATGGTGTAGTAGGTTTTGGCCTTGGAAAAGCTAAAGAAGTAACTGCCGCTATCGCTAAAGGCGTAGATGATGCAAAGAAAAACCTTATTCAGGTGCCTGTTCTTCACGGTACTGTACCCCATGCTATGGAAGGTAAGTACTCTGGAGCACGAGTTCTGATTAAGCCAGCAGCACCCGGTACAGGAGTACTGGCAGGTGGTGCCATGCGTGCAGTACTTGAAAGTGTAGGCTTGAAAGATGTTCTTGCCAAATCTAAAGGATCTTCTAACCCTCACTCAGTGGTAAAAGCTACCTTTGATGCACTTACGAAAATGCGCGATCCTAATACTATCGCTCAGCTTCGTGGTATCACACTTGATCAGGTATTTAATGGTTAATAAACCCTAAATTGAACTTGAGAATGAAAAAGATAAAAATTACACAGGTTCGCAGTATCATCGGTCGACCTGAACGTCAGAAACGAACAATGGCTGCACTGGGACTGCGTAAAATGCATCAGACAGTAGAACATGAACAATCTCCTCAGGTATTGGGTATGATTAACAAAGTTCGCCATCTGGTAAGTGTTGAAGAAGTATAACTCATTTATTAATAGATTATAACAATATTAGATATGGATCTGAGTAATCTTAAACCAGCTAGCGGTTCAATAAAAAGCCGTAAACGTATTGGCAGAGGCCAGGGTTCAGGCCGTGGCGGCACCTCTACTCGTGGGCACAAAGGAGCCAAATCACGTTCAGGTTATAGCCGGAAAATGGGCTTTGAAGGTGGGCAGATGCCTCTATACCGAAGAGTTCCTAAATTCGGATTTAAGAATATTAACCGTGTAGAGTATAAGAGTATCAATCTTGATGCTCTTCAATACCTGGCTGAAAAATACAACCTCGAAGCTATAGACTTTGAAACCCTGAGACAATATGGTCTCGTTTCTAAAAACGACCTGGTGAAAATCCTTGGTCGCGGAGAACTTAAAGCAAAACTAGACGTTACTGCGCACGCTTTTAGCAGCTCAGCAACTAAAGCAATCGAATCTGTTGGTGGTATCGCTACAAAAATCTGATCTACATGAGCAAGTTTAGTCAAACCATAAGAAACATTTTTAAGATTGAGGAACTCCGTACGCGGATAATCTACACCGTCGGTATAATTTTACTTTACCGTCTGGGAACTCACGTAGTATTACCCGGTATCGATCCCAACCAACTCGTGAATTTGCAAAATCAAGCTAGCGATGGTCTTCTGGGACTCCTCAATATGTTCTCAGGTGGTGCTTTCGCAAATGCATCTATTTTTGCATTGGGAATCATGCCATACATCTCTGCTTCTATCGTTATTCAGCTTCTGACTATGGCAGTGCCATATTTCCAGAAAATGCAAAAAGAGGGCGAAAGTGGAAGAAGAAAGATGACTCAGATTACACGTTACCTTACTATTATTGTAACAGCGTTCCAGGCTCCTGCTTATATTACAAACCTTCTGAACCAACTTCCGGCGCAAGCTGTGGCTCCTTTCGACCCAACAGTTACTGCCCCTTCTTTGTGGTTCTGGATATCTTCCATCACTATCCTGGTGTCAGGTACTATGTTTGTAATGTGGCTCGGTGAGCGTATTACCGATAAAGGTCTTGGTAATGGTATCTCTTTGATCATCATGATAGGTATCATTGCTCGTCTGCCTTTCTCTCTCTTTGGAGAATTTGTTTCCCGTATGGAGTCGCAAGGCGGTGGTATGGTAATATTCCTGGTAGAACTGGTAATCCTCGTGGTAGTTATCCTGCTATGTATAGCATTGGTGCAGGCTACACGGCGTATCCCGGTGCAATATGCCAAACGTATTGTTGGTAACCGTCAGTACGGTGGTGTTCGTCAGTATATACCGCTTAAGGTTAATGCTGCTGGTGTAATGCCTATTATCTTTGCACAGGCTATTATGTTCCTCCCGATGACATTTGCAGGCTTCGGTTCTGAATCAATGGGTAACTTTGCTGCTACGTTCTCTAACATAAATGGCTTTTGGTATAACTTAGTATTCTTCGTGATGATTATCGCGTTTACATACTTCTATACTGCTATTACTGTTAATCCAAATCAGATGGCAGAAGATATGAAGAAAAATGGTGGTTTTATCCCTGGTGTGAAACCGGGTCGTAGAACTGCAGAATATATTGACACCATTATGTCGCGTATAACGTTCCCGGGTTCTATGTTTTTAGGACTTGTGGCCATTATGCCGGCAATTATTGGTAATTTCGGCGTAACAACTCAGTTTGCACAGTTTTATGGTGGTACCTCACTGCTCATCCTTGTGGGTGTAGTGCTTGATACACTGCAACAAATTGAGAGTCATCTGTTGATGCGTCATTACGACGGATTAACAAAATCAGGTCGTATTAAGGGTCGTGCCTCCGCAATGGGCATGTAATTATACGAATCATGATTAAAGTTAAGTCAAACGAGGAAATTGAAATATTGCGAAATTGTTCTTTGCTTGTTGGTAAAACATTAGCCGAAGTTGCTAAAAATCTTCGCCCCGGCGTAAAAACTATTGAACTTGATACGCTGGCGGAAGAGTTCATAAGGGATCACGGAGCCTTGCCGGGATTTAAAGGGTACGGCGGTTTCCCCGCATCACTCTGTATCTCCGTTAACGATGCTATCGTTCATGGAATCCCCGGAGAGTACGAACTTAAAGAGGGTGATATCGTTTCCATTGATTGTGGTACAATAATCAATGGCTACTATGGCGACTCAGCTTATACCTTCGGAATAGGAGAATTAGAGCCTGAAACAAAATTACTTCTCGATCGTACAAAAGAATCATTGTATACGGGAGTGGAAAAAGCTGTTGCAGGAAACCGTACCGGAGACATAGGCTACGCAATACAGTCGTACGTTGAGCAGTTTGGATATGGAGTGGTTCGCGAACTTGTGGGTCACGGCATAGGAAAAAACATGCATGAAAAACCTGAAGTGCCTAACTTTGGCCGCAGGGGAACAGGATCCAAACTCAAAGCGGGAATGACAATCTGTATAGAACCCATGATAAACCTGGGTACAAAAGATATCATTCAACTCGACGACGGATGGACAATAAAAACGGCAGATGGTAAACCTTCAGCACATTATGAACTCGAAATAGCAGTAGGCAAAGAAAAAGCTGATATTTTGACAAGTTATACAGAAATAGAGCAAATAATTAAAACGCATAATATATATGGCTAAACAATCATCGATAGAACAAGACGGCACAGTTGTAGAATCACTGGGTAATGCTATGTTTCGTGTGGAGCTGGAAAATGGGCATCAGATTACAGCTCATATCTCAGGGAAAATGCGTATGCATTATATTAAAATCCTGCCTGGTGACCGTGTAAAACTTGAAATGTCACCTTATGATTTATCTAAAGGTAGAATAACATATCGTTACAAATAATAGCGCCATAGGTATTAATAAATACATCTACAGTAATGAAAGTAAGAGCATCAGTAAAGAAACGTTCGGAAGACTGTAAAATCGTTCGCAGAAAAGGACGCATTTACGTCATTAATAAGAAAAACCCTAAGCTAAAACAGCGTCAGGGCTAGAAAACAATAAATTGCTTAATCATATAACGAATAGTAATATATGGCAAGGATTGCAGGTATAGATATACCGAGAAATAAAATTGGTGAAGTTTCATTAACTTACATCTACGGTATTGGCCGGAGCACAGCTCGTGACATATTAGTTTCAGTGAGTGTTGATCCGCAAAAAAAGGTACAGGACTGGACCGATGAAGAGCAGACAGCGATTCGTAAAGAAATCAGTGATAATCACACTGTTGAAGGTGAATTGCGTTCTGAAATTCAGACGAACATAAAACGAATGATGGATATCGGTTGTTACCGTGGAATCCGACATCGTATCGGTCTTCCAATGCGTGGTCAGAGCACTAAAAACAATGCTCGTACACGTAAGGGTAGAAAGAAAACAGTTGCTAACAAAAAGAAAGCACCTAAAGGTTAATGGTTAATACTTTACAAGAGCTTATTTAAAGGATTAGAAATAAGAATATGGCTAAGAAAACGTCAAAAACAACCAGGAAAAGAGTTGTTAAGGTTGAAGCAACTGGTAACGCTTATGTTACAGCATCCTTCAACAATATCATTATCTCTTTGACCAACAAACAGGGTCAGGTAATTTCCTGGTCATCAGCTGGTAAAATGGGCTTTAGAGGCTCAAAGAAAAATACTCCTTATGCAGCACAGCTGGCAGCAGAAGATTGCGCCAAGGTTGCTTACGACCAAGGATTGCGCAAAGTAAAGGTTTACGTTAAAGGCCCTGGTGCCGGGCGTGAATCTGCAATTCGTTCTATGCATGGTAGCGGTATAGAAGTTACTGAGATCATGGATGTAACTCCATTGCCTCACAACGGATGTCGCCCTCCTAAAAGAAGAAGAGTGTAATTCTGGTAAAGCATAAGATTGTTGACCTGATAAAAATTATAGAAAATGGCAAGATATACCGGCCCAAAAACAAGAATAGCAAGGAAATTCAGTGAGCCAATTTTTGGCCCTGACAAGAATTTCGAGAAGAAGAATTACCCTCCTGGACAGCATGGTAATTCCAAAAGACGAAAAAAACAATCGGAATATGGCCTCCAGTTGATGGAGAAACAAAAAGCGAAGTACACTTATGGCATTCTGGAACGTCAGTTTAGAAACCTGTTTGTAAGAGCTGCCAATAAAGGTGGAGTAACGGGTGAAATCCTGCTCCAGCTTCTGGAAGCGCGCCTTGATAACGCTGTGTTCCGCCTGGGTATCGCTCCCACTCGCGCTTCGGCTCGTCAACTCGTATCTCATCGTCATATCACTGTAAATGGTGAGGTGGTAAATATCCCATCTTACTCTTTACGCCCTGGCGAAGTTGTAGGTGTACGTGAAAAATCTAAATCACTGGAGGTGATAACAGATTCTCTTGCGTCGCACCCTACAAAGTTTAGCTGGATGGAATGGGATGAAGCGCAAATGACCGGAAAATTCCTCTCTTATCCTATGAGAGATGAAATACCCGAGAATATCAATGAACAACTTATTGTGGAATTGTATTCTAAGTAATCTTTAACTCATTAGGAACAAAAACTAATAAGAACGCTCATGGCAATTTTAGCATTTCAGAAACCCGATAAGGTCATTATGCTCGAAGCGAATGAATTTAAAGGTAACTTTGAATTTCGTCCCCTCGAACCTGGCTTTGGTATCACCATCGGTAATGCCCTGCGTCGGATTCTGTTATCATCCCTCGAAGGCTTTGCAATCACTTCAGTGAAAATAGATGGCGTAGATCATGAATTTTCATCCATTACTGGTGTCATTGAGGATGTAACAGATATAATATTAAACCTGAAACAGGTTAGATTAAAAAAACAGGTCGAAGACGAGACAATAGAAAAAGTTAATATCGTATTAGGTGACCAGGATGTATTCAAAGCCGGAGACATCAACAAATTCCTTAATAATTTTCAGGTTCTGAACCCTGATTTGGAAATTTGTCATATGGAGCCTTCCGTGAAACTGAACGTTGAATTAACTATCAACAAAGGTCGCGGTTATATTCCGGCAGAAGAAAATTCAAACCCTAATGCACCCATTGGTACCATCGCTATTGATTCTATTCATACGCCAATAAAAAATGTTCAATACCATATCGAAAACTATCGTGTTGAACAGAAAACTGACTATGAAAAACTATTGATAGAAATAATTACTGATGGTGCTGTTCATCCAAAAGAAGCCCTTAAGGAAGCATCAAAAATTCTTATTCAGCACTTTATGCTCTTCTCAGACGAGAAAATTACTCTCGAAACTGATGAGAAAACCGTTGCTGAAGAGTTTGATGAGAACTCACTCCATATTCGTCAGCTACTCAAAACTAAGCTCACTGATCTCGACCTTTCAGTACGTGCGCTTAACTGCCTGAAAGCTGCTGATGTGGAAACATTGGGCGATTTGGTTCAATATAATAAGAACGACCTACTCAAATTCAGAAACTTTGGGCGTAAATCTCTTACGGAGCTGGAAGATTTAGTGAAATCTAAGAATTTGGAGTTTGGGATGAATGTAGCGAAGTATAAATTAGATAACGATTAAGATACGATGAGACACGGAAAGAAATTTAATCATTTAGGACGTACTGCCTCGCATAGAAAAGCAATGCTTGCAAATATGGCTTCGTCTTTGATTATGCATAAGCGGATCAATACTACCGTGGCTAAGGCAAAAGCTTTACGAGTATATGTGGAACCGCTCATCACTAAGGCAAAGGAAGATACTACTCATAACAGAAGAGTTGTTTTCAGCTATCTACAGGATAAAGAGGCTGTTACTGAACTCTTCCGCGAGGTATCTCAAAAAGTTGCTGACCGTCCGGGTGGATACACCAGGATAATTAAAACCGGCCGCCGTCTAGGTGATAGCGCCGAAATGGCTATGATAGAACTCGTGGATTATAACGAACTTCTGCTTGGAACCAGCAAAACAAAGAAAACTACGCGCCGTTCACGCCGTAGCTCAGCACCTAAAACTGCTAAACCTGCTACAGTGGAAGCTGCAAAAACTGAAGATTCTCCTGCCCAAGAACAGGAAACTACAGAAACGAAAGAATAGTTTATTCTATATTGAATATAGCGGAAGCCGGGGTTTTTTCTCCGGCTTTTTGCCGTACTATAACGATTGCACAAATAATATTACCTTTTTCTTACTTTAATCATGTATTCCGTTATATCTTTACATCGGATTGAAATATAATAATATTAAAATTTATACTATGAGTACAATTGCAAATGTTTATGCCCGTCAAATCCTCGATTCTAGAGGTAACCCTACTGTAGAGGTTGATGTATTAACAACAAACGGCGTTGTAGGCCGTGCTGCTGTTCCCTCCGGTGCTTCTACTGGTGTTCATGAAGCTGTTGAACTTCGTGATGGCGATATGGATAACTACCTGGGAAAAGGTGTCCGCAACGCTGTTAATAACGTGAATAATGTAATCGCTGACGAGGTAAAAAATTTCTATATCACCGACCAGAACGATATCGATAACCGTATGATAGAACTTGATGGTACGGCGAATAAAGCTAAACTGGGTGCTAACGCAATACTCGGGGTTTCACTCGCCGTAGCTCATGCCGCAGCCCAGGAAACAGGACAACCTCTCTACCGTTATATTGGTGGTGTAAATGCCAATACCCTTCCCATACCTATGATGAATATCCTTAATGGTGGCTCTCACGCTGATAATAGCGTCGACTTCCAGGAATTCATGATTATGCCTATCGGTGCGGATTCCTTCCGATCAGCAATTCAAATGGGTGCCGAGGTGTTTCATAACCTGAAAAATGTGCTTAAAGCTAATAATTACTCTACTAATGTAGGTGATGAAGGTGGATTTGCCCCTAATCTAAAAAATAATGAAGAGGCCATTACTCTTATCCTTCAAGCTATCGAATCAGCAGGTTACCGCCCAGGTGAAGATATTTTTATTGCTCTCGACCCAGCAGCTTCTGAATACTTTATAAAAGAAGAAAATATGTATCACCTGAAATGGTCTTCAGGAGAAAAACTCACTCGTGAACAAATGGTTGACTTCTGGAACGACTGGGCTACACGATACCCAATTGTTTCAATAGAAGATGGTATGGCTGAAGATGACTGGGATGGCTGGAAACTTATGACTGATAAAATGGGTGATAGGATACAGCTCGTTGGTGACGATCTTTTTGTGACTAACGTGGATCGCCTCATGAGGGGAATTGATCAGAAAACAGCTAACTCTATCCTTGTGAAACTGAACCAGATTGGCACTCTTACAGAGTCTATCAATGCAGTGAATATGGCTCATCGTAACGGTTATACTTCCGTAATAAGCCACCGCTCCGGAGAAACAGAAGATACTACCATCGCTGATCTGGCTGTAGCACTTAGTACTGGCCAGATCAAGACAGGTTCTGCTTGTCGCAGCGAGCGTATTGCCAAGTACAATCAGCTGATGCGTATTGAAGAGATTCTTGGTGAAGCAGCAATCTACCCTGGCAAGAGTTTTAAGTATATGAGATAGTTATTTTTAAGTATCTGAATATAATGGCTGCCTCAAGGGAAACTTTGAGGCAGTTTTTTTGTATTTTTGACCTGCAAATGACGAAAGAGAATTTGAATATGGTGCTGGTGGGAGCCGGCAATGTGGCTACCCACCTGGGAAGGGCATGGCACAAGGCAGGGGTGAAGGTTCTGCAGGTGTATAGCCGCACTCAATCCATGGCTGTGCTTCTGGCTGAGGAGCTCGGGGCCGAGGCAATCTCTGATACCCGGAAAATAATGCTATCTGCTGATGTTGTCGTTTTTAGCCTCCGTGATAACTCATATGCTGAGGTGCTGCAAGGGCTGAACTTTGGCAATACTTTGCTGCTTCATACCTCCGGATCACTGGATATGCAAATCCTGACGTACTGCTCATCGCAGATTGGTGTAATATATCCTTTGCAGACTTTTAATAAGCATAAGGCTCTGAATATCTCCTCAGCACCATTCCTTCTGGAGACTCTGCATGCAAAGGATATGCACGTCGTAGAAAGGCTCGCCGCAATGATCACGGATAATATTCTTCATGTTTCCTCAAACCAGAGAGCAGCTCTGCATGTCAGCGCAGTGTTTTCATGTAATTTCGTGAACTATCTCTATAGCGTTGCTGAAGAACTGTTGATGGAGTCAGGGATGAGCTTTGATGTTCTGCGTCCGTTGATCCTGGAGACAGCACATAAGGTTATGACTGTATTACCGTCGAAGGTGCAAACTGGGCCTGCGGTACGTAAGGATACCTCTATAATAAGCAAACATTTGAAAAACCTGGAGAACAATCCTGAATACAGAGAGTTATATAAGAACCTCACAGAAAAAATTATATATAAATATAAAACAGCAAATACCCGTAACGATGGATAATTATAAAGAACGACTGAAGAATATTACCACATTTATTTTTGATTATGATGGTGTACTCACCGATGGTGGTGTGGTAGTGCTTCCCGATGGTGACGGGCTACGCCGTGCAAATGTTAAGGATGGATATGCTTTGAGCCTGGCAGTGCGAAACGGATATAATGTGGCTATTATCTCCGGCGGAAAATCCGAATCCATGAAGAACAGACTTGGGGCGTTAAATATCAGGGATGTCTTCCTTGGTGTTTCGTACAAGCTGAAAACCTATGAAGAGTACTGCGATATGTATGACCTTAAGGATGAAGAGATAATATATATGGGCGATGATATCCCGGATTATGAGGTTATGCAAAGAGTAGGTCTTGCCTGTTGCCCTGCCGATGCAGCAGAAGAGATTAGGCAGATATCAGGATACATCTCACGATATAATGGCGGAGCAGGATGTGCTCGCGATATTATAGAACAGGTAATGCGGATACAAGGAAAATGGATGAATGACAATGCTTTTCACTGGTAAAAAATAATATATGAAAGTTTTTCTAAGGTTAATAAGATGGCAAACATTGCTGTTCATTATCCTAACACAGTTTTTGGTTAAATATGGAATCATTGCCGGTCTCGTAGAGAATCGGGAGTTATTTGTTTTTGACCCGGATCCTGCATTTTTACTCATGGTAATAGCCACCGGTTTCCTTGCTGCCGCCGGGTTTGCTATCAATGATTATTTTGATGTAAAACGCGATCTTATCTCAGATCCTGATAAGGTAATGGTAGATATTAAAGTGCCCAGAAACATAGTTATTCTTATCCATACTATCTTTAATATTTTAGGAGTTAGTGCCGGAGTCGCTGCTTCATATATAGCAGGTAAACCTGTTTATTCCTGGATCTTTATCATTCTGAGTGTTTTTCTGTTTATTTATTCCGCCAGGTTGAAGAAAAGAGTTGCGGGAAGTGCCATCATGATTGCTGCATTTCCGTTTTTCGCCATCGAGCTGGTTTGGCTCTTTGAATCCAAAATATTCTTTGATTATATTGGTGATATGAGCCTTGCCATATCACGTTTCGTGGCATTCTATGGATTCTTGGCATTTCTTTTAAATCTTATTTTGGAGTATATAAAACAGCTCGATGAACTACAATTTGCACCTAATGACACACATAGCTTTATAAGAAATGTTGGAGAAAAAAAAGGACTGCTCCTGATATACTCCCTTATGTTTCTCAGTGCAGGGCTGCTGATTTCTGTAGCTCCATTGCTAATGTATCCTTTCCATCGTATAACAGTTTCTGTTCTGGTGATTGCACTAATACTTGTGTGTTTGGCCATGTTTAGGTTTTCTGTGGCGGTGCAAAATAAGGATTACCGACTTCCTGAAGTACTGCTCAAGGTGGCAATGTTTGTTGGGGTTTTGTCAATGATTACAATAGGATTATAATGCTGGAACTATCGAATTACTCTTTAGTGTTGGGCTCCGGATCCCCTCGCAGGAAACAACTTATGGAGCAAATGGGGCTGACCTTCACGGTAGCTCATGCACGCTGCAAAGAGATTATTGATCCCGCCTGGGAATTCCATGAAGCTGCCCAACAGCTGGCTCTGCAAAAAGCCAATTCCCTGTCAGAAGTATTGAAAACAACAAATACAATACTTATTACATCCGATACCATCGTTTGTACTGATAATGTTATCCTGGGAAAACCTGCTGACAGAAAGGAGGCCTTAAAGATGCTAAATGAACTTTCCGGGAATACACATAAGGTTATCACCGGAGTGTGCCTGAAAAGCATTTCTCAAACATCCCTTTTTCACGTAGAAACTTCTGTTACCTTTGCAAAGCTTACTCCCGGTGCGACAGAGCATTATGTTGATGTATATAAACCCTATGACAAGGCAGGAGCTTATGGTATCCAGGAATGGATTGGAATGATAGGCGTAGAACATATTTCAGGATCTTATTTTAATGTTATGGGATTGCCCACACATCGCCTATACCGGGAATTGAAAGTATTTATTGAAAATTATTAACATGAAAAGATATCATATTTTTATAACTAACGACGATGGGATAAACGCTCCCGGAATCAGAAACCTGATTGAATTTGTAAAACCCTTTGGCGCCGTCACTATTGTGGCACCAACGAAGGGGCATTCCGGGCAATCACATGCCGTTACGGTTGGAAAAACAATACGACTGAACAAGATAGCTGAAGAACCCGGATACAGAGAATACAGCTGCTCCGGAACCCCTGTGGATTGCGTGAAAATTGGTCTGCAACAGCTATTTAAAGAGCAGCTTCCCGATATCCTTGTTTCGGGAATTAACCACGGCAGTAATGCAGGCATAAACCTTTTTTACTCAGGTACTATGGCGGCGGCATCAGAGGGAACAATTAATGATATCCCCTCCATAGGATTCTCACTGTGTAACTACGACTCGGACGCCAACTTTTCAGTATGTAAAAAACCGATGGAAGATATAATGAAGGATGTAATAGCGAATCCTTTGCCGCAGGGAGTGACTTTGAATGTCAATATTCCTGATGTCCTGAAAACAGAGCTTAAAGGAATTAAAAACTGTCGGATGGGCAAAGGCCGCTGGATTGAAGAGTTTGAAAAACGTGTTGATCCCCGCGGCAGAGATTATTACTGGCTTACTGGTCGTTACATATCCTTGGAAAATGAACGTGATACTGATCATTGGGCTCTGGAGAACGGGTATGTCTCGGTGGTTCCTTTGACCCTTGATATGACTCACCATAATCATCTGCAAACTACCTCGATAAATGTATAAAAAAGATAATTTTAATACCGGATTTCTTGTCAGCCTGTTGGAGATACTTGTCGTAATGGTGATAGTGTCAGGAGTTTATGGCTCTTTGGGCGCCGATTCCGGAATCGCATTTGAAAACCCGGGAAAACCATCTATGTTGGCAATAGTTCCGGGGGCAATAAATATTTGGTATTTCTTTAAGAAGAAGAAAGAGAATAGTGGAAGAGGAGCTCTTATTGCTACTTTTTTTGCAATGATCTCGATCTTTATATTAATGAATAGGATATGAAGTATTACGTGATCGCCGGAGAATCATCAGGTGATATGCATGCCGCCAACCTCATTGAGTCAATGAAGCTAAAAGACCCTTCTGCCGATATAAGAGCGTGGGGTGGAGACAAAATGATTGAAGCAGGTGCTGATGTGGTGAAGCATATCAAGGATCTGGCATTTATGGGGTTTATTGAGGTGGTGGCAAACCTGAAAACAGTGACCCGTAACCTGAGATTTTGTAAAGAGGATCTTTTGAATTTTAATCCCGATGTTCTGATACTCGTTGATTATCCCGGGTTTAATCTTAGGATAGCTGATTTTGCTAAGAAAAATAGTATCCGGGTGTTCTATTATATCTCACCGCAGGTATGGGCATGGAAAAAGAATAGAATAAAAAAGATTAAAAGAACTGTGGAGAAGATGTTCGTCATCCTGCCCTTTGAAGAGAATTTTTATAATCAATACGGAGTGCCTTCATTTTATGGCGGGCATCCGGTGATGGACGAGGTTGCCGATTTTCGCGAAAGTAAAAAAGACAATAAAATTATCCGTGATGCACAGATAATAGCACTACTGCCGGGTTCCCGAACTCAGGAGATAAAGAGAATGCTTCCCGTAATGTGCGAGTTGTCACAACAATATCCGCAATATCAGTTCGTAATTGGTGGCGTAGAACATCACACGGATTTGTATCAATCATATATTAATAAATACGCAAATCTCTCTATAGAGTATGGTAAAACATACCACCTTCTAAATAGTGCAACTGCCGCTATTGTTACTTCGGGAACGGCAACACTGGAGACTGCTGTATTTGATGTGCCGCAGGTTGTTTGCTACGCCGGATCGCCATTATCAATATGTATTGCCAGGCATCTCATAAAGATAAAACATATATCATTAGTGAACCTGATCCTTGACAAATCCGCTGTGAAAGAGCTTATTCAATCGGAGCTTAACAGTGGTAACCTGCAAAAAGAGTTCGCAAAACTGCTCCCGGAAACAGAATCCCGTAAGGAAATATTATCTTCGTATGCTCTGTTGAGAGAAAAACTTGGTGACGCCGGAGCATCACATCGTATCACCAATGAAATGTGGAATATTCTTTCAAAAAATAATAAGTAATGAAATTAAAATCTATATCAGTAGCTTTAACACTTGCTGTTACAGTAACCTTTACAGCCTGCAATAATAGTCAGCAGGTAAGTGAAAACAATAAAGAAAAACAAACCACCACACAACAAGATACTTCCGGCATATGGCTTGGAAAGGGTGTTGATGGTGTTGATAAATCAAGAATTATTAATTCCGCCGCGATTGGTAAGCCAACAGTGGATCTGTCGCGAATACGACAAGGTATTACGGCAGCTCAAAAAGGCGATTATGAAAAAGCATTATCGGATTTTAACACTGCCATCGAAGAGGATCCTTCAAATGCTAACTTTTTATATTACCGCGCCGAGGCCTATATGAATCTTGGACAATATGATAATGCCTGGAATGATATTGTTATGATTGAAGAGCTTGACCCTGAAGTGAGAGATTTCCATACACTTAAAGGTCGTTATTATAATTCAAAAGGTGAGTTGGGTAAGGCCTATAAAGAGTTTACACTCGCTACTGAAGTAAACCCTAAGGATGCCTTTGCCTGGGATGCAAAAGGTGTTGTGTGTATGAATGTGATGCTGCTGCAGGAAGCCATGGAAGCATTTGATAAAGCATTGGAGCTTGATCCTCAAATGGCCTCAGCATATTATAATCGCGGACTGCTTTTCGCCAATAATCAGGATTTCCAAAAAGCCGTTGACAACCTCTCTTTTTCCATAAGTTTGGATATGAGTAATCCTGAAGCATATATAAATAGAGGTAATTCATATTTTATGATGAAAAACTACCCAATGGCCGAGGAGGATTATGCTAAGGCAATAGAGCTTTCTCCCGACAGTTGGCTCCCTTATAACGGGCTGGGTAGTGTTAATAAGGCCTATGGTAATAATGAACAGGCCATCTTTTTCTATGATAAAGCCATTAAGCTAAACCCCGATGCAAGTAATGCTGTCTATAACCGCGGCCTTGCAAAATATGCCAATGGTGACCAACGTGGCGCCTGTGCCGACTGGCAAAAGGCTAAGGATTTGGGTGTTACTCCGGCTCAAAAATGGCTCGATATGTACTGCAAGTAATGTAGGCCGGATAGTATCGGATAAAAAATTCGCCTTTCATGGGTCATAAACAGCTCTTTTCTGCATTAAGAGGTAGAATAAGCGTTTATGAAAGAGCTGAATCAATTTCCCCTTGCCAGGGTACTGCTATTTTTGATACCGGGAATACTTCTAGGTGAATTCTTCCCGGGAAACAGAACAGTGGCTCTTGGCGTTATCATAGTATCTCTTTTATCACTTCTTTTATGGTTCTGGATTCTTAACAAACGCCTTAGTATCAGATACCATTTCGTGGCAGGGCTTTTTATTGCCGCCTCGTTTATGGCAATGGGATACTATATCACTGCCGGCAAAAGAGCTGTGCCGGTTGATTCACAAGGGAAAGAGCTGATTTTTGTCGCTACGGTAATGGAGTCGCCGGTTAGAAAAGGTGTGAAAACAAAAGTTATCGCAGAGGTGTTCCTTGAGGATAAAAAAACTCCTGTTCTACTTATGATACAGATCCGGGATACTAATAACACCATTCATTTACTTCCCGGCGACAGGATTATTGTGAAATCCAGAATATCATCTCTGAAGTTTCCCGTAAATCCCGGCGGCTTCGATTATAATATTTTTCTTCGCCGAAAAGGTATATGTGGAATGGTGTATTGTGATAATCATTCCGTGGAGAAAATCATACCAACAAAAAGATATAGGATAAAACGTGCGGCTTCGTGTGCGCGCCGGCGACTGCTTCACATCATAAAAGCCAGAGCTCCTTCAGAGGAGATATATGCTATTGCTGGAGCCTTGCTCATAGGCTATGACGATGACCTTACCAAGGAGTCCCGGACGGAATTCTCCAAGGCAGGAGCGATGCATATTCTTTGTGTGTCGGGGCTGCATGTGGGAGTGATATTTCTGATTCTGAACTATATCATGAAGGGAGTCTTCAGAAGAAAGCAATTCCGCTGGCTGAGGTATGTGCTTATGTTATCGGGTTTGTGGTCGTATGCCTTTATCACTGGGCTCTCACCATCAGTGATGAGGGCAACGGTAATGCTAACTTTCGTTGTTACAGGTAACGAGCTGGAGCGACATACCTCTGTGTATAACTCTATCTCCGCATCAGCATTGATATTGCTGTTCTTTAATCCAATGCTTCTGTTCTCCATCGGCTTTCAACTGAGCTATGGGGCTGTTATTTCGATTATAGCCTTACACAAGCCTTTGGTGTCGATTTTTACACCACAAAATGTTATCCTTCGAAAGTGTTGGGAGGTGATGGCAGTATCCATTGCCGCACAAATAGGCACTTTTGCCCTCGCCACATACTATTTCCATAGTTTCCCGACACTATTCCTTATTACCAACCTGGTTGTTATCCCTTTGGCATCAATGATATTATATAGCGGCATAATATTTCTGGCTCTTTCCGCCGTGCCGGTGTTCTCCGGAATTGTCTCTGCTCTATTTTTCTTCCTTATAGATGTCTTGCAACGCTTTACCGGCGCTGTTGCCGATGTACCAGTCGCTGCCATAGAAAATATCAACCTCACGGGATTCCATGCCATGAGCATCGCCATTATGGTAGTAGTGATTATATATGTGGTATATCATGGGCTTTATAATAGAGTGCGGCTGGTTCTCACTCCCGTGGCATTATTAATTATGATAAGTGTTGTACAGATACTCGCAATATCGTCGCAGCAGCGCGTCATTATTTACAGTGATTATCGTAATATGGTTGTGGAAGTGTTGCAGGGACGGAGTGCAATCCCGCTGCATAATATTGCAAACGAGGAACTTTCATTTACCACATCTGACACACATAGAAAATATGGTGTTAAAAAATATTTGAATGTGATGCCCGATGGCTATGCCGGTGTGGGTCTCCAGGGTGCTACCATACAGTTTTTTCTCCTTGGCGGGATGAGGATAGCGACCTGCGAAGGATCATTGTCAATGGATGATCTGGATGATTTCCCTGAAACGGATGTGCTTGTTTTTAAGGGCATAAGATCAACAGGGGTAATATCAGCGCTCTGTAAGCTTGCCGGGAGCGTTATTATAACAACCAATGAATATGACCATCGCAAGGTGATGAGAGTTGTTGATTCGGAAGAAAAACAGATCTTATGCACAGCGCTGGACGGTGCATGTGTGCTCTCTGCTTTTTATCTCCCCGGCGGTCGTTGCGTTACATCCATAAAAACCGGCAGATGATCACCAAAACCACCAAGGTAGTTCATGCCGCTATATGTGCGAAAAAGTTTTTTTCCCGGCGCTTTCGGGTCGTCCATAAATAGAAAAGGTGCATTACAACAATGCGCACGCTTTCCGGTAATGGCTATCCCTGCATCACCATTATAGAGATGTTTACTCACGATGATTTGATCAAAAACACTCCATACAGAGCCATGCTTCAATGTGCCATGCGGCTCCGTCCAATGATATGAATCCATCAGATTAATAAGATCTCCCGATGATGTTTGAAGATGATGCAGGACACTTTCGTCCTCAGGGTCGTCGTTGAGGTCTCCCATAATAACGATGTTCGCTGTCGAATCTGCTGCCAGTATGGAATCACAGATTGTTCTTACCACAGAAGCTACATGGTTGCGCTTGGGGATAGTGGCTAACAACCCCCCGAACCGTGACGGCCAGTGATTAACCAATAGATGTATCGTATCGGTGTGGTAAAGCATGGCCTTCACATATAGCACATCCCTTGTGCGTCCTGACGTGTCGAAAGGAAATCGTATTGCGACAGGGTGGGAGTGCAGCGGCTTCACCAGTTTCGGATCATAAGCCAGCGCAACATCTACGCCGCGGCGATCCGGCGACTCATATTGGATAAACCGGAAATTACGCCTCCTTAACGGCGTGTTTTCCAGTAACTGCCTGGTGACAAAACAGTTCTCCAACTCACACAACCCTAAAACTGCAAGACGGCCATCGCCCTCTATGGCCAGGATAGTTTTATAAAGATGACGGAGCTTACAGTGGTAGCGATCATAACTCCAACCCTTCATGCCCCCGGGAAGAAACTCATC
Organism: uncultured Bacteroidales bacterium; assembly: GCA_964474455.1. Taxonomy (GTDB): domain Bacteria; phylum Bacteroidota; class Bacteroidia; order Bacteroidales; family BM520; genus BM520. The sequence goes on along the minus strand of CAYYSU010000013.1, from coordinate 2,418 downwards.
GTCACGCTTTTGCGGATCATCATAAATGTCAAAAAGATTTTCAACATTATAAAAAGCAATACGCAGACGATCCGTTTGTGCATAACAGTGAAAAGGGCTGTAAAGCAACATTATAAGCAAAAGATAGTACCTCATACCTCTTAATGCAGAAAAAGGTAAAACATAACCCTTAAAAAGGTAAAATAATTCTCATTATATTTGTGCAAAATCAAACCCGCATGAAAAAAATCCTAATAACAGCATTTTTATTGATCTCACTTTCGGGATACTCTCAATCACAACATCTCATTATCGGAGAGATACAGAACTCAAATTATGATAAGGTTGTTGTTCTTAGTCTTTATGGTGATAACGTTGAGGTGCTTGATACGGTTGCCTCTGCCAAAGGAGAGTTCCACTACACCCCGGGGTCGGCGGTAAGTCATGGTGTATTGCGTCTGGATGCTGGAAAAAGAAATTATATTGATATTATCTATAACGGTCAACCCGTGGTCTTTACGGTCGATTACAATGACCCTGTCGCAGGGATGGTGATTGAAGAGTCTGATGAAAATATGCGTTGGTATGACTACCGTAACAGCAGGGAGAGTTATGAGCGCCGGCTGGCAGTTTTGGGCAATGCCTTGTCTTACTATCCCGACAGTGATCCATTCTATATCACCATGCAGGAGGAGTACTTTAACATCCTGGATCAGGAGGTGACTTTTAAGGAAGAGATGATGGAAGAGGATCCCGACAGCTGGTCGGGATTACTTATCAGATGCGAAATTATGCCCGTATTGCCCCGTTCGCTGGAGCCAAAAGAGCAGCTGGCATGGGTAAAAGATCATTTCTATGATAATATCGACTTCAGCGATGGGCGGCTGTTATACACCGATATTCTGCCAAAGAAGATCATTGAATACCTGAAGTTTTTTGCCAACAGGAGCCTCTCACGCGAAGAGCTGGAAAAAGAGTATATGGCGAGCGTCGACCGTATAATGAGCTTTGTGGGCGGTAAAAATGATGAGGTAGAAGAGATGGTGATAAACCACCTGATAAAAGGGTTTCAGCAGTTGGAGTTTCAGGAGGTGCTCACCTATATTGTAAATAAATATGTCCTTGAGAGTAGCTGCGTTGATGAAGAGCGTAAGGCCACTCTGGAGCAGCGCATAGAAGGCTTTGATAAGATGGCCATAGGGCAGGTTATCCCGGAGTTCTCCATCACCACCACAGAGGGAGAAACCGTAACAAAGAGAAGCACTACGCCCTACCGTTTGATCATGTTTTGGGCCAGCTGGTGCCCCCACTGCCTGGAGGATATGCCGCAGGTTATCAATATCCTCGACAAAACAGATCGCCAGAATCTTGAGGTTATATTAGTATCCGTTGACGAGGTAAAAGAGGAGTGGGAGAGAGCAAAGAAAGATCACCCGCGATGGTGGAAAGAGAGCTGTGACCTGAAAGGCTGGAACGGCAATATGGCCAACGATTTTTATATCTATGCCACCCCGACGATTCTGCTACTCGACGCCACCGGGAAAATCCTCTCCAAGCCGGTAAACAGCGGGCAGCTCAAATTGGCTCTGCAGGAACAAAAATTGGTGCCATAGCAAAAAGAGTGCACTACCATAATGGTGACAAAGCAAAAAATATTATCTTTGCGCCTCCCGGGATGTTAGCTCAGTTGGTTTAGAGCGCTTGCTCGACAAGCAAGAGGTCACTGGTTCGATTCCAGTACGTCCCACAGAAAATGAGCCCTATCTACTTGGCGATGAGTAGTTAGGGTTTTTTGCTGCCTAAGCCGCACAGCAGGATACTATGAAAGCCTAACTCTTAACGAGCTACAATTAGTAAAACCGTAATAAACCCAAGTATCAGTATTGCTTTTCGTGTGATGTTGCCACACAGTTGATTAAAAAATATCCTGTTTTATTGGCTGCATACAAGTTGTTTTCCTAACTTTGGATGGCTAACAGGCACATACACCGCCAAATTGTGGGAATAAAAGCAATGTGTTCTCCCAGTCGTTGGGTTTAATTGATAAAACAGCAATATATAAACAGCAGAAGGTGCAGGAGCAGCATTGGAGCGAAATCGCCAGTATTCAGAAAATTTAGGACTTGAAACTAATCAGTACGGTTCAAGTTTTGAATTTAGAAATGCTAACCTACCAGAAGAAATCAACTATTTACAATGGAGTCCTTTTAAAAAGGCGGGTGAATATTTTTTACCATCAAAAAAGGAACTTATGATTAACTACCGAGTTCAAAATATTGAAGGACTTATAGAAAAACTTAAATCAAATGGAGTAACTATATTGGATACAATTGAAACATATGATTATGGAAAATTTGTTCATATAATGGATGACGAAGGAAATAATAATTAGCCCCAGAATTTAGACAACGAGTATAAATAGATTTTTTTATAAACTTG
>CAYYSU010000012.1:0-62205 GCA_964474455.1 uncultured Bacteroidales bacterium | reverse complement strand
GTACTGCTACCTGCTGTTACAGAGTAGAAATATACACCTGGCTGAAGATCAATGTTGAGTGTGAAAGTATAGTTACCGCTTACTTCACCTGCGTTTACAGAGTAAACATTCTGTCCCATAAGATTGTAAACATCCAATGAGAGTTTTGAAGCAGAGTTAAGAGTAACATTGATGTCAGTCTGTCCTGAGAATGGGTTAGGATAGTTCTGAGCTACATTGAATGAATTGCTTGTTTCAATTTCATTAATACCAACAGGGAGGTCAAATTTGAAATCCTGGATATACTTATACTGACAAGCTTCACCTGGATCAGCGGGGTTCATCTGCTGGTATGCGAAAGGAATTATGAACTCATCTAATTCACCGGTAGGAACAACCTCATTTGACATAGCAAAGAAGTACGCCTGCTCCATACCGTCAGAGAGGAAAGTAACATTAGTTGCTGCCTCTTCACCATCGCTATCCAAAGACATCCAACCTTCAGATGGACCATCTACGCAAATTGCACGAGCATAGATATCAGGATAGTTATTACCTGTTTCATCTTCAATGTTAGTATCCAGATAGCCTACAAATACGTAGTCGCCGGCATGAGTTCTGGCAATCTGAGTACGGCTGTCTTCACCGTAGTTCTCGTTAATGTCAGAACGGAATTGTATGGGTTTATCAATGATATAAGCATCCCAAGTGATGCCACCGTCAGGAGACCAGATGTCAGCGATAGCATAGTAGGGGTGTCCGCTAATAATACTGTATTCAGTAGTAGTAACGCCAACGCCAACAGCTAAATGTGGGTTGCCATTAATGTCAACAGTCATGTCAAAGTCGAAAGCAGTTGTAAACCATACTTCGTCTCTTGCTGGTGCTGGTGGTTCCCAAAGAGCTTCCCAGTCTTCATCAGTGATGTAGTTATGGATAGCCTCGATACCGTCAGGGCCACCTAATTCTACTTCTATAGGATCATCCCATGTTTCACCACCATTGGTAGTTTTCCATATAATAGGGAAATAAGTTCCTGCGCTAAACTCAAGTTCGTCGTTGTCACTAATAATAGCGATGTAACCGGTTTGTCCGTCAGGAGAGAATTCAACTTTTGCAAATGCTGGACGTACAATATCAGGATGTACTGCTACTGGACTTTCAAGTAGAAACTCATCAACTATTTCGAAATCATTAAGATCATCATTCCATCTACCATGAGTAACAATTAAATTACCCATATATACCAGTTCTCCTGAAGACCAATCCTGGTTAACATCAACAACCCAGAAGTCGCCGGTGTTAGTTAGAGTAAATGCATCGGGGATGTAACGATAGATACCATCACCGGGGCTTGAGTGAAGAAGATTTCTTGTAGGTGTAGATGGGTCACCGATGTTTGAAGCACCGAAAACTGAACCACCCCAGCTGTCAGCTGAGTTAGTACCGTCAAGAGTAGGGGCATAAAACATAACATAAGCGTTTGCAGGGTCAGTGTTTCCTTCAGGGTTATAAATACCATGGTGAGGATAACGGGCTGCGTCGGTGAAGTAAGTTCCACCTGCGTTGTCTACAGCTACGTGGCACTCAACCATATTGGTAAAGGTTTGACCACCATCAATAGAAACATCATAACCGAGGTCTCCGGAATATCCACCCGGATCCAAAGCACCACCCATACGGTGGATGTGAGTTACAGTGTTAATTTCAGCATTGTAAGCAAGGATGTTTTTCTGTCCGCCGAAATAACCATTGCTATAGGCGTTCGCAGCTGTTCCAATGTCAATGATGGAGACAAATTTGTTCTTTCCATCATAGTTTGGCTTGTACATGTTTTGAATAATAGTAGAAGGTTTTTCCGGGCCAAAAGCCACCTCCATTTTGTCGAGTGCTTTGTGTTGTTGCAACTCCTGTCGCAGATTCTGTGCATTTACAGAAAGGCCAAAAGCTACGACTAAACCAAGTAGTAACAATTTTTTCATATTAGCAGTTTTAATGGGTTAAAAAATTTCTCTACTAAAATAGTACATTTATACGTAACAAAGCAAAAACAAGCATATAATATTTTATGCAAAAAACAGTAAAAACACCCGCAATGCATTGATATTACTGGTGTTTAAGACCTTTTCCGTGATGCAAAACAGTTTTGAAAAATAATTATTTGTTAGGAAAAACAACTTAAAAAGCTACGGATAGGCAAAAACTATCACTTATGATAATTCTTCATTGCTATATATATTATAGGTGTATCGTTATGGTGAGGTGGTAGATATTCTGAGATAAATTAAAACATCACTTTTTGTAATAAAAAACATCACTTTTTTATAAAAATTAATATTCTGTTAGCTGATATTTGTTTTTCCTGAATAAGTATGTAATAAATGAGTTCTTTTAACGTATTTTTGTAGTTGGAGGCGTAATGAAGAAAGCAGACCTTTTTATTCTTAAGTCGTATATCGGTCCCCTGGTAATGACATTTTTCATTGCTGTGTTTATTTTATTAATGCAGTTTTTGTGGAAATATGTTGATGACTTGGTGGGAAAAGGACTGGAGTGGTACGTTGTGGCTGAGTTACTGTTCTATGCCTCTGCTACTTTTGTCCCTCTGGCGCTACCGATGGCGATATTGCTGGCATCACTTATGACATTCGGAAACCTGGGCGAGCGCTATGAACTCGTGGCTCTGAAAGCATCAGGAATATCTTTGCGACGTATTATGCAACCATTGATTATCGCTACTATTATTATCTCCGGAGCAGCGTTTTTCTTCTCCAATAATGTACTGCCTGTGGCGAATTTGAAGTTTCAATCCATATTGTATGATGTGAGAAAACAAAAATTGGCACTTAATATTGAAGAGGGTGTATATTATGATGGTATCGACGGCTTTGTGATTAGGGTAGCAAAAAAGGAAAAAGATGAGAAAACCATCCGGGATGTGATGATTTATGACCACACGAAAGCTAATACTCCACCTACTCTTACCGTCGCCGACTCAGGCTTTATGACTCTCTCTGATGATGAGAATTTTCTGGTTTTTAACCTGTTTAATGGTGTTAACTACGACGAATCGGCAGATAGAAAAAAACGAACTGATGAGCCTTTCAGGAGGATGAGTTTTGAGAAGGAGGTTATTATGTTCGATCTATCCGAATTTGCTATGAATAGAACCAATGAAGATCTTTTTAGAAATAACTATAAGATGCTTAATTTGACTCAATTAGAAGCTGCGGACGATTCATTGCATATTCTTCTGGAAGAGACAATAGACGATTTTGTCACATCAAGTATTTCACGGTTTTATTTCCTGAATCGGTTAGACTCCATACAGGAACCGGATAGTATGATTCTTAGTGCATTCCCCGGTGAGGATATCCTGGCAAATTTTTCGCTTGCGGAACAGGCCTTTGTCATTGACCAGGCTCTTGATGTTGCCAGGAAGGGTAAAAAAAACCTGGGATATCGGCGCGACAGGATAGAGAATCGATATACTAATATTAGAAAGCATCGTATAGAGTGGCATAGAAAGTTTACTTTGTCATTTGCTTGCCTGATACTATTTTTTATTGGTGCCCCTTTGGGTGCCATTATCAGGAAGGGAGGCCTGGGAACTCCGTTGGTAATATCTGTCATTTTCTTTGTGACATACCATATCATCTCAACCACCGGGCAGAAGTATGCCACAGACGGTGGATGGACTCCATTTTTAGGAATGTGGATTTCGAGTTTCATTACCATGCCGCTGGGAGCATTCCTCACATGGAAGGCCACCAACGACTCACAACTCATGGATGCTGAATCGTGGTCGAAAATATTTAACAGCATAAAGAATAAATTTAACTACTAATGAGAATATTTACAATATGTAATAAGTCTCCCTGGCCTCCTAATGAAGGCGGTTCTATTGCAATGAACTCCATCATAGAAGGGCTACTCGACGCCGGTCATACATTGAAGGTTCTGGCAGTAAATTCAGATAAATATAGTGTTGATATTAAAGATATTCCTGAAGAATATCTAAAAAAAACAGGCTTTGAGACAACATACCTCAAGCTCAAGCCTAACCCCATTCATGCGTTTCTGAATCTTTTTACAAACAAAAGTTACAATATCCAGCGTTTCATATCTACTGACATGGAACAAACAATTATCCGTATTCTAAAGGATAACGAATTCGACATTGTGAACCTGGAAATGCTTCATACCACTCCATATATTGATACTATCCGTAAGCACTCAAATGCAAAGATTGTGCTGAGGGCCCATAATATCGAGCATTTAATATGGGAACGAGTTTCTGCCTCCACAAGGAATCCGCTTAAGAAGTTTTATGTCAACCATCTGGCCAGGACACTTAAATTATATGAGTTGAGTGTTCTAAAAAAAGTTGACGGTATCGCCGCCATTACTTCCACTGACGGAGACTATTTCCGCAAGCATAACCCAAATCTACCTGTTGCTGATATTCCTTTTGGTGTAATAGAAAAGGGCGAGCCACCGGTGGTTGAAGAGGAGTATCCGGCACTTTTCCATATCGGTTCTATGAATTGGATTCCCAACAGCGACGGCATCCGTTGGTTCCTTGAGGATGTGTGGCCTTTGATAAACAGCAAGCTCCCGGGGCTGAAATTCTATCTGGCAGGAAGACACATGCCTGAATGGTTGCTTCAGCGAAAAGATCCCGATGTAATAATTATTGGAGAGGTTGATGATGCCAGAGAATTCATGTGTTCTATACCTATTATGATTGTTCCTCTGTTGTCAGGTAGTGGAATCCGTATCAAGATTATTGAGGGAATGCAGGAGGGACGCACGGTGATTAGCACCACCATTGGTGCAGAAGGAATTCAATATACTGATGGTAAGGATATTCTTATTGCCGATACAGCGGAGCAGTTTCTTGCTGCCATTGAGAAGGTGATTTCTGATCGTGAATTATGTAGTATAATAGGAGAAAATGCCAGAAATACCATACGACAGAAATATGAAAATAGTGTTGTGACCGGAAACCTTATAGATCTATACAAATCACTTCTCAACACTAAATAATTTTTTAAAGATAAATTGTATCCGATGTAATTTTGTACATTTGCCCTAAATATAGAGGCATAAGCATGAAATTATTAATACTGTTATCACGAGTACCATGGCCGGTGGAGAAGGGCGATAAATTACGAGCTTTCCACCAGGTACGTTGTCTCTCTGAGTATCATGAAATACACTTGTTTGCTCTATCCGACAGAAAAGAGAATAGTGAAGCTGAGAAAAAACTCTCCGCATATTGCGAGTCCATGACGTTTGTGAATACATCTCTGTTCACCAAAGGATGGAATATCTTAAAGGCTCTGTTTAACGGTAAACCATTACAAACAGGGCTTTTTATAAGCAGGAAAGCAAAGAGAGAGTTTCATTCTTTGGCAGAAAAGATTCGTCCCGATCACATCTATTGTCAGCTGATACGTGTGGCAGGTCTGAAGGAAGGCTTGGATATACCTTCAACAGTAGATTACCAGGATGTTATGTCGGTGAATATGCTTCGTAGAAAAAAGGCCAGCTCACTACTTATGAAGCCTGTGATGGCAATAGAATACCGCCGTTTGTTGAAATACGAACAACGTGTTTTTGATCAATTTGATCACCATACAATTATCTCTATCCCCGACAAGAAACTGATGCCTTGCGAGCGCCGTGATGAGATTCATGTTGTGCCGAATGGAGTGGATTATAATTACTACTTCCCGGTGGATGACCCCAAAGATATGGATATCGTTTTTACAGGTAATATGGGCTATCCTCCAAATATCGATGCATCAGAGTTTCTGGTTCTTAAGATTCTTCCGATAATAAGAAAAAAAATCCCCGGAGTAAAACTAATGCTTGCCGGTGCAAATCCCCATGCACGCGTTCAATGCCTGGCATCAAAAGATGTGCATGTGACAGGATGGGTTGATGATATCCGAGAATGCTACTCCCGCTCAAAAGTTTTTGTGGCGCCAATGCGTATAGGTACAGGATTACAAAATAAACTTCTGGAAGCAATGGCTATGAGATTGCCTTGCGTAACTACTGAATTGGCAAATAGCGCCCTGGGGGCAGTAGAAGATGAAGAGATTCTTGTGGGTGACAGCGCTCAGCAAATTGCAAACCATCTGATCACTCTATTGTCGGATGAAAAAAAAGCCCTTGAAATCGCTGAAAAAGGTTATGCTTTTGTGCATAATAATTTTAGCTGGGAAGAGTCCGCACTTCAGCTCTCCGAAATCATGAGATCTGCACATCATTAAAAATAGTCTAATATTATTATGGCAACACAGAAACCTTCTATACCAAAGGGAACGCGTGATTTTTCACCCGAAATAATGGTGAAAAGAAATTTTATTTTCGATACCATTCGTTCTGTTTATGCGCGTTTTGGATATATGCCGCTGGAAACTCCGGCAATGGAGACATTACAAACGTTACTGGGGAAATATGGCGAAGAGGGAGATAAACTTCTCTTTAAGGTTCTCAATTCTGGAGAGTTTATCACTAAGGTTCCGCATGAGCTGTTGCAAAAGAGAGATAGTGGCGCTCTGGCCACAAAGATTTCCGAAAAAGGATTGCGCTACGACCTCACTGTTCCTTTGGCTCGTTTTGTAGTGCAATACCGTAATGATATTACGTTCCCGTTTAAGCGTTACCAGATTCAACCTGTGTGGCGCGCCGACAGACCCCAAAAGGGGCGTTACCGCGAATTTTATCAATGTGATGCTGACGTGGTTGGAAGCGACTCGCTGCTCAATGAAGTGGAGCTCATCCAGATTATTGATGAGGTCTTCTCTAAGCTTAACATACCCGTTACTGTTAAACTCAACAACCGCAAGATACTCTCCGGGATAGCTGAGGTTATAGGCCAGGCGGAGAAAATCGTTGATATTACTGTTGCCATAGATAAATATGATAAGATCGGCCTTGAGAGTGTGAATAAAGAGTTGATCGAAAAAGGAATCCCGCAGAATGCCATTGATACTCTGCAACCGATTATTCTTCTAAAGGGTGATAATAACACCAAACTGGAAACGCTGCGTACGATACTTAAAGATTCAGAGACAGGAATTAGTGGAGTGAATGAAATAGCTATTATCCTGGAATATCTTTCTACATTAGGATGTACAGTAAACACAGAGCTTGACCTTACTCTTGCCCGTGGATTGAATTATTATACCGGCGCTATTATTGAAGTTAAAGCAAATGATGTACAGATGGGAAGTATCTGTGGAGGTGGACGTTACGATAACCTCACCGGTATTTTTGGTATGCCCGATACCAGCGGTGTGGGTATCTCTTTTGGTGCCGACCGTATCTACGATGTTATGGAAGAATCCAACATCTTCCCTGATCTTGCCGGTGTTTCGACCCAACTTCTGTTTATCAACTTTGGCGAAAAGGAGGAAGCCTACTGTCTGCCACTGTTATCTGAAGCGAGAAAAGCAGGAATCAATGCGGAGATATTCCCCTCTTGGGCAAAGATGAAAAAGCAGATGAACTATGCCAACAGAAAAAATATTCCTTATGTGATTCTGGCTGGCGAGCACGAGATGAACAGTAAACTTGTAACCTTGAAAAATATGAATTCCGGAGAACAAAGTACTATAGCTTTTGTTGAAGCGGTGGAAATCATTAAAGGTTAACAATGCAACAAGTTCCTGACAGCACAGATATTATTACCCCGGAGCGGCTTAACGAGTTCAGGGCTGCAATGCTATATTTTTATAACGATAAATGCGCTCCCTGTGTGGCACTAAAACCCAGGATATATAACCTTGTGGATAGAGCTTTCCCTGAGGTGAAGCAGTTCTATTTTAATGCATTAAACAACAAACGTTTATGCGCCGATTATGGAGTCTTTGCAAGTCCGGTTTTTATCTTCTTTTTTGATGGAAAAGAGGTCTATCGCGGGAGCAATTATGTCTCGCTGGCAGATCTTCAACGCCGGATAGGTCGTCTTTACAATATTATGTTCTCTGATTAAATAGTACGGTTAGCTTTTCGGTGTGATACACCAAAATTTTCTGTTGAGATGCTATAGGCGTTAGTTTCTCCTTTCGCATTAACCTCTTTTTCGATGGTCACAGGATTATTTGTAAGTTTATGATATTGGGTTATGCCATATTCAAGAATATTCAGAACGGATAAATCCTCCTTGTTATCATTAATATCTTTTGATAATCCCTGTAATACCTTTTCGGCGAGCAAATTGATTTTTCTGTTTTCATTATTCTTATGCTCTGCCAGGGTCATCTCCTCACGCATCCTGATATGATCCATCAACATGATATATTCGTTTGACGGTGGTATCAGTTTTTGCCCTGTAGAAGTTATAATCAGAGCAGTGCGCAGCGATGGGGCAGGGGAGATTTTGTTTTCTGAGTATGGTAGTGTGAGCTTTGGATTTGCTGTGGGCATTTTATATTCAACATCTTCAAAATGCAATAATGTGCCAGAAGCAGGTTTCATTTGTAGTTCAGTGTTTATTGATGCCAACACAAATTGCTTCAGCTGCAACTTTGAGATGCTCTCGTTTGTAACTGTGGGTTCTGTAAATGATTTGAAAATCAGTAGAATGGCAATACACGCTGCAGCGATAGAGGTAATAATACCAATACTGCTGTATAATGGTATTATCAATCGTTTTTTTAGCGATTTTTTGTCAGGATATACAATGCTTTTTTGCGGTTGAAGATAGATGGTTCCGAAGAGATTAAACTCACTTTGTAACCCAGGGTTTTTCTCTATGAATAGTGTTACACATGTTCTCTCTTCAGCCTGAAGTGTGCCTTCATGCCATCCAATAAAATAGTCGTCGTAGTTGTGGCTGTTGATACTTCCAACGGGGGTAATAAAAGGTCGTTTTAGTTTTCCTTTTCCTTTTGATGATAATGATTCATCGCCTGCCTTTATGGTCAAAATTTCAAAATTTTCCAGGTCGGCTTTCAGGTCAGGATTTTGGTCCAGAAACAAAGAAACAAAAGCTCTCTCTTCGGGGGAAAGATTTCCCTCGAAAAGATCCAGCAACCATGCTTCGTAATTATTTCTGTTTATGTTCATTAAATAACGTTTTCTAATTTTCCAATATAGTTTCTTAATGTTTTTCTTGCTCTGAAGATGTAAACCTTTACCTGTGATTCGTTGAGATCAGTAATAGCTCCTATTTCTTGGTAGGAGTATCCCTCATAGTCGCGAAGCAGGATCACGGTTTTTTGAATTTCGGGCAGTATTTTCAGAGCCTCATGCAGAATTATGTTGAGGTCGCTGTAGTCATTATGTGCCCTTGCTGTCATCTCGGGTAAAAAATCTGTTACAATTTGTTTTTTATCTTTTCTGATATTATCGATCATAAAATGATAAGCAGTAGTAAACAGGTATGACTTTGCTTTTTCAGCCTGAACGTCACCAACCTTCTCCCATAATCTGGTGAACGCTTCCTGCACAATATCCTGCGCCTTGTTGCTATCCCTAATTTGTTTCACGATAAAACGAAAAACCGCATCGGAATATTCATTTACGCAAGTATTGTATTGCAGTGTTGTCATGTTAATCTCGATTCCGGATAAGTGACGGATCATCAATCCATATAGTTACAACAGTGCAAAGAAAAACAGGTTAATCCATTTTTAGTACGGCGAGGAAAGCACTTTGTGGCACCTCCACGTTACCTACCTGGCGCATTCGTTTTTTACCTTTTTTCTGTTTTTCGAGTAGTTTACGCTTACGGGTGATATCTCCGCCATAACATTTGGCGGTAACATCCTTTCTCACTGCTTTAACAGTTTCTCTAGCAATAATCTTTGCACCGATAGCGGCCTGTATGGCGATGTCGAATTGTTGTCGTGGAATAAGTTCTTTCAGTTTCTTGCATATCTTCTTACCAAAGTTGTAGGCATGGTCAAAATGTATCAATGCAGATAGCGCATCCACCATTTCGCCATTAAGAAGTATATCGAGTCTGATAAGTTTTGCCGGTTTATATCCGGTTACGTAGTAGTCGAATGAGGCGTATCCTTTTGAGATACTTTTTAATTTGTCGTAGAAGTCAAAAACTATTTCTCCCAGTGGCATCGAGAAGGTTATCTCTACTCTGTCATCAGTAAGATAAACCTGGTTGGTCAGGGTTCCTCTTTTATCAATACAGAGTTTCATAATTGCGCCAACATATTCGGACTGTGATATAATCTGTGCTTTGATATATGGTTCTTCGATATGTTCGAGTTGGTTTGGTCCGGGCAACCCGCTGGGGTTATGAACATCCAGTACCTTTCCATCATTGGTGAATGCCTTGTAGCTAACATTGGGTACTGTTGTGATAACATCCATGTCGAACTCCCTGTCGAGGCGTTCCTGTATTATTTCCATGTGAAGGAGCCCCAGGAACCCACATCTGAAGCCAAATCCGAGAGCTGCGGAGGACTCAGGTTCGAAAAACAGAGAAGCATCATTGAGTTGCAGTTTCTCCAGTGAAGAACGAAGCTCTTCATAGTCATCAGCATCAATAGGATAGACCCCGGCAAAAACCATTGGTTTCACATCTTCAAAGCCATCAATGGCCTTATCGCAAGGGCGATGCAAGTGTGTTATGGTATCTCCCACTTTCACCTCTTTAGCACTCTTTATGCCGGAAATAATGTATCCCACATTTCCTGCACTAAGCTCTTTCATAGGGTGGGGCTTAAATCTCAGCACACCGATTTCATCCGCAACATACTCTTTCCCTATGTTTACAAATTTAACTTTATCACCTTTCTTAATGCTTCCATTCATTATTCTGAAGTAAGCAATAATTCCGCGGAAGGAGTTGAATACCGAGTCAAAGATCAGTGCCTGTAGTGGCTCATCAGCGCTACCTTCAGGTGCCGGAATACGGTTAATAATTGCAGTAAGTACATCTTCTACACCAAAGCCTGTTTTGGCACTGGTGCGAATAATATCTTCCGGTTTTACTCCCAGCAGATCTACGATTTGATCCTCAACAACTTCCAGCATTGCATTATCCATGTCGATTTTATTCATCACAGGGATAATTTCCAATTCATTATCAATAGCCTGATATAGGTTGGAGATGGTTTGAGCTTGTATGCCCTGGGTAGCATCAACCACCAAAATAGCACCTTCACATGCGGCAATGGAACGTGATACCTCATAGCTGAAGTCCACATGACCAGGCGTATCAATAAGGTTTAAGATATACTCCTCTCCTTTATAACTATGATTCATCTGGATCGCATGGCTCTTGATAGTGATGCCGCGCTCCCGTTCTAAATCCATATCGTCAAGAGTCTGTGCCTGTAAGTCTCTCTCCGAGATCGTATCTGTTAATTGCAGTAAACGATCTGCCAACGTACTCTTCCCATGATCAATATGGGCGATAATACAGAAATTTCTAATATTTTTCATGCTTGGGCAAAGATAAAACAATTTACATTGCATCACTGTTTTTTATCATACCCGGAAAGTAATGATAAGAGATTATTATTTCCGAAAACGTTTGCATATATTTTTTACCTAAATCATTATAAATGAAGCAATAAAATCACCATATTTGTATCTATAAATGATAGCGTTGTAAACAAAAGAACCGTTTATGGGTTAAGCTTTTACGATACATGCAAAGCATATAAGAATTTATTTAAATAAAAAATTATGACAAAGATTAAAATTGCGATCAACGGTTTCGGACGTATCGGACGTAACGTTTTTAAGATTGCTCTCGAGAGAGACAACATGGAAGTTATAGGTATTAACGACCTGACAGATAATAAAACACTGGCTCATCTTCTGAAATATGACAGTACTCAGGGTCGTTTTACTGGCGATATCGACTTCAATGACGATGGTATTATTGTTAATGGTAAACTTATTCCTGTTCATGCTGAACGCGCTCCCATTAATATAAAATGGGATACCGACCCTGACGTGGTAGTGGAGTCAACAGGAGTTTTCCGTAAGAAAGAATCTGCTAAAGGCGGCTACGGTGACCATTTGAAAAATGGCGCCAAAAAGGTTCTCCTTACAGTCCCCGCTAAAGATCAAATTGACCGTACTATTGTTTTGGGTGTCAATGATAATGACCTGATGCCGGAAGATGAAACAGTATCTAACGCCTCATGTACTACAAACTGCCTTGCTCCAATAGCAAAAGTTCTCAACGATACTTTTGGTATTGAAAATGGTTACATGACAACAATCCACGCCTACACTAACGATCAGAATATTCTTGATGGTCCTCATAGTGACTTGCGTCGTGCACGCTCATGTGCTATTAACATGGTTCCTACCACAACAGGTGCTGCGAAAGCTGTTGGTGTTGTAATCCCTGACCTTAACGGTAAACTCGATGGTTGTGCCGTTCGTGTACCTGTTCCAACGGGATCTATCGTTGACCTTACAGTAAACCTCAAAAGAGAAGCTACCAAGGAAGAGGTTAACTCTGCCATGAAAGCTGCTGCTGAAGGCCCTATGAAAGGTGTTTTAGAATATACCGAAGACCCAATCGTTTCTGTTGATATCATCCACAACGAGCACTCATCTATCTTTGATGCGCTGAGCACAATGACAATGGGTAAAACCGTTAAGGTGATGGCTTGGTATGACAACGAGTGGGGTTACTCTTGCAGAGTAATAGACCTGGTTGCAAAAATGTTTTAACATGCAGCGATGATGCATGTAGCGATGATGCATACATCATCGCTACATGTCTCTTAAAAGATGCACCTGACCTGAGATCGTTCTCTGTATGATGCCCTGTAGTGTGATTTCTTTTAGCTCAATCACATAGAAATACACCCCGGTAGCACACTCTTTATTTGTTGACTGATTGATACCATCCCAGTTCATATTAGGATCATTGGTGCGAAAAACCAGCTGTCCATATCTGTTAAATATTTCGGCGTCAATATTTTCTATCGATGTGTATGGGAATGGTATAAACAGGTCATTGTATCCATCATTGTTTGGCGTAAATACATTTGGTAATGTGTATACCGAACAAATATCATGAGGGATACAAACAATATTGGACGGCTCGCTGCGATTTCCCACATCATCGACCGCCACAACGTAATAACATCCTGTTATGGCATTATCAAATGCGTGGCGGTATGTTGTATCCATTGGGTTAAAGAGTGAATCCAGGGGGAGAAACTCCGATTGTTGGTCTCTTGCTACATAAATAGTATATGAACTTGTTTGTGTTCCGCATTCATGCTCCGGATTGGTCCATCTAAGGTTGTTCTCCATGATATCGCAGTTTGTATTTACATACAGTGTTACAGGGCAGGGTGGAACATTATCTATGGGTATGGCACACATCTGCTGCGAGGTGTTGAAAATCGGCGATATGATTCCCGTCGAGGTGTACGACCCCTTGGTGCGTATATAGTAGCAGTATTGTTTTTCGTTGATCAGGCCCGTATCAGCAAATGATGATGATGTCACCCTGGCAATGCTGTCCCACTCACCGGAAATGTCATTATATCGAAAGATATCTGTATTGCTGTTAAGCCATGGCACATTGGCACTCCAGGAGAGATTAAGTCTTTCGTCGGTGCTTTCGGTACTCAGAAATGGCGTTTGTGCCGTTTTTGTTTTCCCAACACTGAAAATATTGTCTGTGGTATTGTTGATAAATTCAATAAAATAATCGTATTGCTTCTGTTTTGTGTTTATCTCTGAATCCTGAAATATGGTATCTTCAAGGTTTTCAAATGTAGCCACCAGTTCGGGCACACCTGTTCCTGCTGCACTTCTGTAAACTTCATACAGAAACGGTCCGGGAGTTTCATCATAGTCTATCTCAGTGGGCATTGACCACATTACAGTAGTAAATCCATTGTCAATATCTGTAGTGTCTATGGTGGCGTGAGTAATAACAGGCATATCTTTTTTTAGTGCTGCACAAAGTTCGTTGGAGGCATAACTATGTGCTCTGTCAGGAAATTCAGCTACAATTCTGTAGCAATAATCAATGCCATGTACTAGCCCAAAGCCGTTATCGCTGTCGGTAAATGATGCCACATTGTTGGCAGGAAGTTCAGCCACCAGCGTATAACCTGCGTCGGGAGGTATGCCGCTGTCACATGCTCCGGGTTCCCAAAAAAAACTTCCTGTTCTGCGATATACCAATATTTTTTTTGCGTTTGCGCACTCATAAGGCAGCCACTCTATTATTATGGAATTGCCAATAGTAGTAATATCAGATAATACCGGTGGCGGGCCAATAACGGAAATGTTCATCATTTTTATATCAGAAAGATTTACCGGGTCACTGTCGTCGATAGCTTTAAAATACATTTGCCACGGTATGTTTTGTATATGGCTGCATTTGGTGTTCCATCGCAATTCGGAAGTCACGGTTCCAACACCTTCCATGGTAGGGAAAGTGGCGGGGCTATCTTCTATGAGCATGGGTCCGCCTGTTCCTGAAAGCGTTATAAGGTCATTATCCATATCAGAAGCTGTGACTAAGAAACTGAGTAACTCTCCGGCCATAACACATGTGTCCTGGAGGGCAGCGATTACCGGAGCTTCATTTTCACATGCCGAAATAATAATCTGCATATCTCTTGTTACCCACCCAATTTGTATTCCGTTGCGCCACTCTTTAATAAGAAATGCTATATTGTATTCACCCTGCATCACCGGTGTGTCCCAAAAGATATCTCCAGTAACTTCGTTAATGTTAATGGAGTTGGAAGCTTGCGGCAGGGTATATCCCGGGATCTCCATTCCTGCGGCGCCGCGGCAGGCTACAAGCTCGTATGAAAGGCTGTCACCATCGGGATCCCATGCTCCCGGGTTGTGAATGAAAGGGTGGCCAACACAACCTTTATCAATGGGTGAGAGTAATAGTTCGGGGGAGTTGTTGATTCCTAAAAATGGATTTATCAGCAGCTTGGTATCTATGTATAAGGGGATATTAACAGAGTTAGGAATGTTTATAACGCCATAATTTCTGTTGGGATCTTCAATGGAAATAATGTATTCCCCGGCAGAGGCATATGTGTGTTGAGATGCGTAAACATTTTTTCTTATTAACTCATCCACAATCTCACCGGTATGCTCGCAAAATATTCCTCCGGGAGTGATTCCTGCCGGTCCGTTTATTCTTGATACCACACCTGTATTTCCATCACCCCATATTATTTCCAGTTGGCAGCGGTCAGCAGGGCTTGTGGAGTAGGTGTATGTGGTAACAATGACCTCATACGTCAAACCACTGATATGCCGGTAAATGATATCTCCGGCCCGCTGATGAGTGGCCATAGCTGTCATCCACGAAAATAAGGATAGTATAATGATAAGACAAGGTCTGAGCTTCATCGTCTCTGTTGCTATTACTGATTTGTTCAAAAGTACAAACTTTATATGAGAGAATATTGTTTTCTTCCCAATTTTATCAAATGGTATTTTTTTAGGTTTCACCTCATGGAAACTCCCAATCATTTCATTACATTTGTTTGGATTATAATAGAACTTGACGGATGTATCAGATTGACGAAGAAGCGGAAAAGAAGGAAATATTAACAAGGTATAGGCATCTCTTAAGAGCCTGGAAATCGGATCGTAAAGAAGAGGATCATCCTCTGGTACGTAAGGCTTTCGAGTTTGCTGTGGAGGCACATAAGGGAGTAAGAAGGAAATCCGGAGAGCCATATATCTATCACCCTTTGGAAGTGGCACGTATTTGCGCTGCCGAAATAGGACTGGGGAAAACATCTATCATTTGTGCTCTGCTGCACGATGTTGTGGAGGATACAGAGTATTCCCTCGAGGATATAGAGAATGATTTCGGTCAGAAAGTAGCCCAGATAATCGACGGGCTAACAAAAATAGCATCCATTCAACTGGATAAGGATAATACATCGTTACAGGCGGAAAATTTCAAGAAGATGCTTCTTACCCTCTCCGCTGATGTAAGAGTGATTCTTATTAAATTGGCTGACAGGGTACACAATATGCGTACTCTGGAGTCGATGCCGCATCACAAACAGCTTAAGATAGCTTCTGAAACCTTCTTCCTTTACGCGCCGCTGGCACACCGCCTGGGTCTGTATCTTATTAAAAGTGAACTCGAAGATCTCTCGCTGAAATATACCGAACCGGAGATATACGAATCCATAACACGCAAGCTGCAGGAGACAGAACAGGATCGTAAGAGGTTTATCATGAAGTTTATTTATCCTATTAAAAAAGATCTCGCCTTGCAGAGCTTTGATTACCAGATAACGGCGCGTTCCAAATCAGTGTTCTCCATATGGATGAAGATGAAAAATAAGGGGGTTACCTTTGAAGAGATTTTTGATCTTTTTGCCATACGTATAGTTATAAAAACGGAACATAAATGGGAAAAGGCAGATTGCTGGAAAGTGTATTCCCTGGTGACAGATCACTACAGCCCCAAGCAGGACCGTCTTCGTGACTGGATTAGTACTCCCAAGGCTAACGGCTATGAATCATTGCATACCACGGTGATGAGTCATGAAGGGCAGTGGGTGGAGGTGCAGATTCGTACCGACAGGATGAATGAAATTGCCGAGCGGGGTTATGCCGCACATTGGAAATACAAAGATGGAACAGGTCAGGAAAACAGCCTCGATAAATGGCTCAACAGAATACAGGAGCTTCTGAAGAGTTCGGAATCCGATGCCCTGGATTTTCTGGATGATTTTAAAATGAACCTTTTTGCTGATGAGATATTTATATTTACACCAAAAGGAGATCTGAGAACATTGCCGGCTCACTCAACAGTACTGGATTTTGCTTACTCCATACACAGCCAGCTGGGAAACAGTGCTATAGCAGCAAAAGTAAACCAAAAACTCGCATCCATCGACCGCAAATTATCCTCCGGCGATCAGGTGGAGATAATTACCTCTAAAAAACAGATGCCTTCAGATGAATGGCTCAAAATGGTTAATACCGCCAGAGCGAAAAATGCTATTAAAGAGGCAATAAAAGCAGAGAAGAAAAAGTATTATGATATTGGTAATAAACAACTAAACAGATTCCTTATTGACCTTAAGATAGAATATAGAAAGGAAAATATTGATTTGATTCTTAAGGAGTTTGATATCACATCTGTTAGTGATCTCTATTATCGTGTTGCACGAGGAAAAATTGATGCGGCAGCAATAGCAGAGGTGTTTAAAATTCAGGAGAATAAAACAAAGCAGCGCAGGAAACGAATCTTGTGGTGGAATCGCTCAAAAGACGACTCCTCAACTTTGAGTAACATGATCCAGGAACAGACAAAACTGAATCCCGAATCATTAGTCCTGGAAAACGATATAAAGGATATTAAATATAATATTTCAAAATGTTGTAATCCTATCCCGGGAGATGATGTGGTGGGTTTTGTTACCGACAATAATGTTATACGTATTCACCGTACTAATTGCCCCGAGGCCATAAAGCAGATGTCGAGATATGGTAATCGTATTGTGAAAGCAAAATGGCGCTCCAGAGATGAAATAGGATTCCTTACAGGCATTCGATTTGACGGAATGGATAAAAAAGGACTTCTTAATGAGCTTACTACTATTATTGCTGAGAAGCATGATGTTAACATCCGTTCGCTGAAAGTGAAAAGCCATGAAGGTATTACAGAGGGAGAAATAATGCTTTATATCAATGATAATGAGGCGCTTTACGATCTTATAGGAAACCTTCAATCCATGCCTGAATTAAGAAATATCTATCGAATTGATCGTAGTGTTGAAGAATAGCAGTGATTATTTTTATTTATTCTAAATAATAATTACTTTTGCTCCTGATAATATAAAAAGGAATGAAACAGGCTATGACTACGGATCTTGCGACGGTAAAAAAGATCTTTACTGATTATCTGGAACAAAACGGACACCGGAAGACTCCGGAGCGTTTTACTATCCTGAAAGAGATATATTCAACAGATGGCCATTTTGATATCGAATCACTTTATATCAGAATGAAGCAAAATAAGTATCGTGTGAGCCGCGCCACTTTGTATAACACCATCGAGCTCCTGCTTGCCTGTAGCCTGGTTATCAAACATCAGTTTGGAAATAATTGTGCCGAATTTGAGAAGAGTTATGAGTTTAAACGGCATGATCACTTCATTGATGTTGAATCAGGTGCGATAAGTGAATTTACTGATACCCGCATCGAAAATATAAAGACCTACGTGGAAGAAACCCTGGGGGTAAAAATCTCACATCATTCACTTACTTTTTATGGTACAAAAGTTCGCGATGATTAAACGAATATCGTAACTTTACCACCATGAAAATAGATGTATTATTAGGGCTCCAGTGGGGCGACGAAGGCAAAGGCAAAATAGTTGATGTTTTAACTCCCCAATACGATATCATTGCCAGGTTTCAGGGTGGTGCCAACGCAGGCCATACCCTTGAGTTTAACGGGCAGAAATATGTACTGCATCTCATCCCCAGCGGTATATTTCATGCTGACACAGAGAACATTATTGGCAACGGAGTGATTGTGGATCCTTATGTCCTCGAAGGTGAAATTAATGGTCTGAAAGAGGCAGGATATAACCCCTGCCAAAACCTCCTCCTATCACTAAAAACACATCTCATCCTTCCGTCTCATCGGTTGCTTGACGCACGTTTTGAGTCGTTGAAAGGGAAAGATAAAATTGGTAGTACTCTAAAAGGTATCGGGCCAACCTATACCGACAGGGTAGCACGAAGAGGTATACGTGTAGGAGATATGTTTCTAAAAGACTTTAAACAACGTTATGATGAGCTCAAGGCGTATCATATGAAGATTATCGAGATGGATGGCTTCAATCCGGCGGATATAGAGCTGGATAGTATCCCTTGGGAAGAGTACGAAAAGAAATGGTTTAAGTCGTTGGAGACAATAAAAGCGCTTAAGATCATTAACTGTGAATCTTATATTAATCAGAAGCTTTCTGAGGGCAAAAAGATTCTTGCCGAGGGAGCACAGGGAACACTTCTGGATATTGATTATGGATCATATCCCTTTGTTACATCTTCTTCTACTGTTTCGGCAGGAGTGTGTACTGGTTTAGGCGTAGCTCCTTCCGCAATAGGGAAAGTTTATGGTATAGCAAAGGCATACTGTACTCGTGTTGGCTCGGGGCCATTTCCCACAGAGTTATTTGATGCTACCGGTCAGCAACTGCGCGACCAGGGGCATGAATATGGAAGCACAACCGGACGACCACGCCGCTGCGGCTGGATGGATCTGCCACTGTTGAAGTATGCTGTCATGCTTAATGGTGTTACGGATCTTATTCTGACCAAAGTTGATGTACTTGGTGGCTTTGAGCAAATTAGTGCCTGCAATGCATACAAATATATGGATTGTATTACCGACGAAATACCTTTCGACCTGTGTGATGAAGAAGTGACACCAGTATTTACCTCTTTTAAAGGATGGTACACCGGTTTGGAGAGTATAAAGTCATATGATAAGGTTTGCCGGAATCTTAAAAATTATGTACAATACATTGAGGAGTTTGTGCAGGTTCCCGTGAAGATTGTTTCCGTGGGGCCTGACAGAGTTCATACTATGATTCGCTAATAGGATTTGAGTATAAAAAAAACCGGTGTGATACTATTAGTAACACACCGTTTCTTTTTTATGCTATATAATCATTTATAACTTTCGTTTAATTTCTATCTCTTCATATCCTTCTATGATATCACCTACTTTAAGGTCATTGAAGTTATCGATGTTAAGACCACATTCATAACCAAATTTCACCTCTTTTACATCATCCTTAAAACGTTTCAGAGATCCTAGTTTTCCGCTGTGTAATACTATACCATCTCGGATAACGCGGACCTTGGTGTTACGGTGAATTGTTCCATCCAGCACATAACAACCGGCGATTGTACCAACTTTGGATATCTTGAATGTTTCACGAATCTCGAGGTTACAGGTAATTTTTTCTTCCTTGGTAGGAGCGAGCATACCAATAATAGCATCTTTCAGTTCATTAATAGCATCGTAGATAACAGAGTATAGACGAATATCTATCTGTTCATTTTCTGCCAGCTTACGAGCCGATACTGAAGGACGAACCTGGAATCCAATGATGATAGCATCAGAAGCTGTTGCCAAGAGTACATCAGAGTCTGTGATTTGTCCCACTGATTTATGAATAACAGAAACCTGCACCTCTTCGTTAGAAAGCTTGAGCAGTGAGTCGGCAAGTGCTTCCACAGAACCATCCACATCACCTTTCACAATGATGTTAAGCTCTTTAAAGTTACCAACAGCGATTCTTCTGCCTATTTCATCGAGAGTAATATGTTTTTGAGTACGTATGCCTTGTTCACGCTGCAGTTGCAGTCGTTTTGTAGCTATTTTTTTAGCTTTCGCTTCATCGGTTAGTACGTTAAAGCTATCGCCTGCCTGTGGTGCACCTGCAAGGCCTAGCATAAGCACGGGTGTTGAAGGGCCTGCCTCAGAGATAGATTGGTTTCTTTCGTTATGGAGAGCTCTTACTCTACCAGCGTTGGATCCTGCCAAAACCATATCTCCTATTCGGAGTGTTCCATCCTGAACAAGGAGTTTGGCGATATAACCACGTCCCTTATCGAGTGATGATTCAAGAACAGTTCCTTTGGCATACATTGTAGGATGCCCTTTAAGATCGAGCATTTCAGCTTCAAGGAGTACCTTTTCCATCAGTTTATCGATGTTAGTACCATGTTTTGCTGATATTTCCTGGCTTTGGTACTTTCCACCCCACTCCTCTACAAGAATATTCATTTGTGATAGCCCGTCTTTAATAACATCAGGGTTCGCACCGGGCTTATCAATTTTGTTAATGGCAAATACTATTGGTACACCGGCAGCCTGTGCATGATTTATTGCCTCAATAGTTTGTGGCATCACCTTGTCGTCAGCAGATATCACGATTATTGATACATCTGTAACCTGTGCTCCACGAGCACGCATGGCGGTAAATGCTTCATGACCGGGAGTATCGAGGAAAGTAATCCTGCGACCATCTTCCAGTTGTACCTCATAAGCACCAATGTGCTGTGTGATACCTCCTGCCTCACCGGCAATTACATTAGCGTGGCGAATGTAGTCAAGTAGGGATGTTTTACCGTGGTCAACGTGTCCCATAACAGTAACAATAGGATGTCGTTGTACCGCTTCTCCCTCTTCTTCCTGCTCTTCTGTCTCTTCGTCAATAGCTTCCTGAACCTCAACACTCACAAACTCCAGTTTGTATCCAAACTCTTCTGCAATGAGGTTCAGTGTTTCAGCATCCAGGCGCTGGTTGATAGATACAAATAGTCCCAGGGACATACAAGTAGCAATAACATTGGTAGGAGGTACTTCCATCATAGTAGCGAGTTCACTCACTGTTACGAATTCAGTTACCTTCAGGTAATTCTTTTCAGCTTCCTTACGTGCCTGGTCAGTTTGTTCAGTCTGATGAGCTTTCGCACGCTTGTCTCTTCTGTGTTTAGAGGCTTTAGATTTACCTCTTGATTCAAGCTGCTTCAGTGTTTCGCTGATTTGTTTTTGTACTTCCTCATCTGAAACTTCCTTTTTAGGGGCTTCTTTCTTTTTTCTTTGCGGACGTCCTTTTGTTGCATCGCCGCTGCGTGGAGGTCTGCTTTGCGGTGTTCTGCTCTGCTGAGTTTGTTCTCCAGGCTTATGGATACGTTTGCGTTTCTTTCTTTTCTGAACGGGGTCGGCAGAAGAGGCAACAGGTTTTTTCTTTTCCGGTTTTTTTACTGTCGGTAGTTCTATAGAACCAAGGATTGTTACACCTGCCAATTTCTCGACTTTCGTCTCGAGGAAGTTATCTGGTTTCGCATCTTTATCAACAGTTTTTTTCGGTTCCTGTGTCTCTTCTTTTTTAGGAGTAGTAACAGTTTTCTTAGGTTCTGTTTTTTGTTTATTATCTTTAGTTGCTGTAGTTTTTTTCCCGCCTTGTTTTTTCGGTTTTTCGGTTTTAGAAGGTTCTGTTTTTCTTCTGTTTTCCCTATCTTTCTGTTTTTCTTCTTTTGTTTTTCTTGGTGGGCGCGTTCTTTGATTAATATCTTCAAGATTTATCTTACCCACGATTTTTACATTGGAGGTATCATCCTGTTTTTCCTCTTGTTTTTCAGTTTTATCCTTCTCTTCAGCTTTTTTTAGCGGTTGTTTTACTTTTTTCGGCGCTGCTTTTTCTTTCACTTCAGGAGTTTTTTCTTTCTCCTTTTTCACCTCTTTGGAAGGTGCTTTCTCTTTAGATTCCGGTTTTTGCTCCGGAGTTTTTTCAGCAACAGGCTCAGGTGTCACCTCTATGGAAGGTGCTTTCTCTTCCACTGGTTTTGGTGTTTTCACCTCTTTCTTTTTTATCTCTGGCTTTTCTTCTGCCGGAGTCTCTTTTTTAATAGCTATAGGTGCTGCAGGTTCGATGGCAGGCACAGAGGTATCTTTTATAAACAACTCTTCCCCTGATTTTTCCTTTTCTACAGGAGCTTCAGATTTTTCATCAGGCTTTTCAGCGCTCTTCTCGTCGTTGTTTTGTAATTTCTTATAGTCTATTTCAATCTTAGCAGCTTCATCTTTGAGGCTTTTCTCAGAATGGTATTCACTAGCTACAAGATCAACCATTTCTGGTGATAATTTGTAGTTAGGATTTTCCATAACCTCCTCATGCCCTTTCTTATGCAGAAATTCTACGATAGTGTGCATACCTACGTTGAACTCCTTTGCTGCTTTTGCTAACCTTGTCGGTCTTTTCTTATCTACCATAATTTGAAATAGGTTACTACCCCGGATCAAATTCAGTTTTCTTATCATAAAAGTGTGTTTTTGGACGGCGGCTTATTCTTCCGGGTGTTAAGCTGCCGGTATATATAGTATCACATCACTATTCAAACTCATCTCTGAGAATTCTTATCACCTCCTGGATGGTCTCTTCTTCCAGGTCTGTACGACGAACGAGCTCTTTCATTGGAATCTCAATTACACTTTTGGCTGTATCACAACCAATATCTTTAAGTGTCTTGAGGATCCATTCATCAATTTCATCCTTAAACTCCATCAGGTCAACATCCTCATTATCACCCTCAGCATCGCGATAAACATCGATCTCGTATCCGGATAGTTTTCCGGCAAGTTTGATGTTATACCCACCTTTACCAATGGCCAGGGATACCTGATCAGGTTTCATATAAACATCTGCTCGTTTCTCAGGTTCATTAATCTGAATTGATGAGATCTTTGCAGGGCTTAAAGCACGCTGAATATACAGTTGTGGGTTTGATGTATAGTTAATAACATCAATATTTTCATTCTTCAGTTCCCTAACGATACCATGAATTCTACTGCCCTTCATACCGACGCAGGCTCCAACAGGATCGATGCGGTCGTCGTAAGATTCGACAGAAATCTTGGCTCTTTCGCCGGGAACACGAACAATCTTTTTAATGGTAATCAACCCATCGTATACTTCCGGTACTTCTGATTCAAAAAGGCGTTCCAGAAATACAGGGCTTGTACGAGAAAGAATAATCACAGGATTTCCGTTACGAAGATCTACCTTTGCTACTACAGCGCGAATGGTATCTCCTTTATGGTAGAAATCCGAGGGGATCTGTTCTGTTTTAGGAAGAGAGAGTTCAATACCTTCATCATCAAGTACCAGGATCTCTTTTCTCCAAATCTGATATACTTCACCGGTGACTATTTCTCCAATTTTGTCACGATATTTTTTAAATACATTGTCTTTCTCAAACTCCTGTATCTTGGCGATAAGATTTTGTCTTATGGCTAGGATGTCACGGCGGCCAAAAGCTGCCATTCCGATGGATTCATAAACCTCTTCACCAACCTCAAAGTCGGGCTCCAGCTTGATGGCTTCGGAATATTCAATTTCCAAATTCTCATCTTCTGTCATTCCGTCTTCAACGATCTCTCTTGTTCTCCAGATTTCAAAATCCCCTTTATCAATGTTTACTACCACATTGATGTTCTCGTCAGTGCCATATTTTTTAATAAGCATATGCCTGAAGACATCTTCCAGGATGCGCATCATCATTGCCCGGTCGATATTCTTGAATTCCTTAAACTCCGAAAAGGTTTCAACTAAATTGAAATTTTCCATCGTGCTTATTATTTATAAATTAGAAGCAAATAATTTCTTTAACATACTCTAACTCTTTGTAAGAAAGAACCTCGCTGTCACCATCTTTAAAAATAAGAGCTTTCGCTTTAGCGCCGCCCTTTTTAATTCTGTATGTGATATACAGGTTGTCGTTTTCTATTTTCTCTAACCTGGCGCGTTGTTCGTTCTCTTCCGGTTTTTTTACCAGTAACTCACTGCCTACAACTTTATTCAGCTGTCGGATGCTTTGTACCGGAATGTCAATCCCGAAGGTTCCGACTCTCAGTTCGTAATCTTCCTCATCCCTGTCATACGTTGATTCCAGGTGTCTTGCAAGATCGATACAATCGTCGATAGAAACTCTTGTGTCTCCATCCAGAGTAACCTGAATGAGATTGTCATGCGATATATTAATAGCTACAACGAAAATATCGGTACCGTTAAGGTATTCTTCAATTGTTGTTGTGAGATTATTTATATCCATATTTTTCAAAAGTACTAAAAAAGGGGACTTCAGTCCCCTCAGCATCCGTATTTTTATTTCACTTGGCAGTACCTGTGAAATTCATTTCCTGTCTAAAGCGCTGCAAAATTAGAGTTATTTATTTTAAAAACAAATTTTATGCATTTATGAAGGTAGAAAAAGTGATGTTAAGTCATTTATTCTCAGGATTTTTTTCTTACGACTCCCTGAAATGAGTAACGGTAGATAAAAAAGGCCACACAATTAGTGCAGCCTTTCCGTTGTCCGACCAGGGCTCGAACCTGGACTCTTCTGAACCAAAATCAGACGTGTTGCCAATTACACCATCGGACAATCCTCCTTTTGGGTCTGCAAAGATAATTTTTTTTTCATTTATCAAAATAATTTTTGCCCTTTATGAGGAAAAATTGAATATCACCTCTACCGGGATATGTTAAAATCTGTGAATGAAAACGTTTTTTCTGCTATTAAATTTATATTTTCGCCATTAGTTTTTCTTTATAAACAAAATCCCCATGGTGAATTTTAAAAGAACGAATAACATTGTTGGTTGGGTGGTATTTGCTATTGCTACGCTGACTTACTTTTTAACCCTTGAGCCAACAGCAAGTTGGTGGGATTGTGGCGAATATATTGCCACGGCTTATAAACTTCAGGTTGGGCATCCTCCAGGAGCACCCTTATTTCAGCTCCTGGGTCGTTTCTTCAGCCTCTTTGCCTTTGGAAATGTAACCAATGTGGCGAAAATGGTCAATGTCATGTCGGCATTGAGTAGTAGTTTTACCATATTATTCCTCTTCTGGTCGATAACCATGCTTGCACAGAAACTATTTGTGAAAAGCGAGAAGATGACAAAATCACAGGGACTTATGGTTCTCGGTGCCGGCGTTGTGGGCGCTCTGGCTTATACCTTTAGTGATTCATTCTGGTTCTCCGCTGTGGAAGGAGAGGTTTACGCCATGTCGGCAATGTTTACAGCATTGGTGTTTTGGGCTGCCCTAAAATGGGAGCGTGTAGCACATGAAGAGCACTCCGACAGATGGCTGCTGCTAATAGCTTTACTTGTGGGGCTCAGCATAGGTGTTCACCTGCTCAACCTGCTGGCAATACCGGCAGTTGCTCTTATATATTATTTTAAGAAATTTAAGCACAGCAACAAAGGGGCTGTCATTACCATAATAGTATCATTTTTTGTGATTGCTTTTATCATGTACGGCATCATCCCTATGGTGGTGAAACTGGCGGGGTCTTTCGAACTCTTTTTTGTAAACAAACTCGGGCTTCCGTTCAATACAGGTACCGTTATATACCTGGTATTGTTGGTAGGACTGCTGGTATTGGGAGTATGGTATACCACTAAAAAGGAGAAGCCTGTATGGAATAACATTGTTCTGGGGATAATATTTATTCTTATTGGTTACAGCTCCTTCATGGTACTTGTAATCCGTGCCAACACAAATACTCCTATCAATGAAAACAGCCCTGATAACGCAATCAACCTGTTGTCGTATTTAAACAGAGATCAATACGGTACATGGCCAATTTTTTATGGCGCATATTGGGATGCTCCTTTGGATTCCAGAGACCCTTACAAAGATGGTAATCCTGTGTATGTTCGTGATAATATCAAAGGAAAATATATTATTACTGATGATAAAAAGAATTCTGAGCCAAATTATGATAAGCGTTTTATGTCATTGTTTCCCCGAATGTGGCACATGCCTCATGAGGCATCACGACAGGGGAGAATGGAGAATGCGTATAAGACCTGGGGTAACCTTAGCGGTCGCCAGATAAGGGTCCAGATGCCTGATGGCTCCAGCGAGATGCGTCAGAAACCTACCTTTGGCGAAAACCTGACGTTTTTCTTACGATATCAGGTAGGGCATATGTATATGCGCTATTTTATGTGGAACTTCTCAGGGCGGCAGAACGATATAGAAGGCCACGGAAACATAAAGCACGGTAACTGGTTAACAGGTATTAATGGCCTTGATAAGATTAGGCTGGGAGAGCAATCCCATTTGCCTTCCAGCATGGATAACCCGGCGCACAATAAGTTCTATATGCTGCCACTGTTGCTGGGGCTGGTGGGGTTCTTCTATCAACTGTATAAAGATCCTAAGAATACTCTCGTTGTAGGGATGTTATTTCTTATGACAGGACTCGCCATTATCGTCTATCTGAACCAATATCCTTACCAACCGCGTGAGCGTGATTATGCTTATGCAGGCTCTTTTATGGCGTTTACTATATGGATAGGGTTTGGGGTTATTGCAATTGCTCAGGGTCTGAAGAAGATTCTTGGTGGCCAAATCAGCGCAATAGCTGCCACGCTGGTGTGCCTGTTGCTGGTACCTGGAATTATGGCTAAAGAGGGATGGGACGACCATGATCGTTCAGGAAAATATGCCGCCCGCGATTTTGCTGCCAATTACCTCAATTCGTGTGAACCCAACGCCATACTTGTTACCAATGGTGACAATGATACCTTCCCGTTATGGTATGCACAGGAAGTGGAAGGTATAAGAACCGATGTCAGGGTTGTGAACTTCATGTTGTCTTCATCCGACTGGTACGCTCACCAGCTGGCCAGGAAGATATATGAATCGGATCCTTTGCCTTTTACGCTTACTGAGGAGCAATACAATAAAGGTGTTAATGATATAACGCCCTATTATCCGCGCATCGAAGAGCGAGTGGAGCTAAAGCAGCTTGTTGATTTTGTTGCATCCGATAACGCAGGAACGAAGATTCCTGTTCAAGGAGGCAAACGAATTAACTATTTCCCGGCCAAAAAAGTGAAGCTTGTGGTGGATAAGCAAAAGGTGCTTGCAAATGGTATCGTTCCTCCGGAGCTGGCTGATCAGATTGTTGATGAGGTGGAGTGGGAAATACGAAGCAACTACCTTTATAAGAACGATCTTGTGTTACTCGACTTTCTCGCTACCAGCGACTGGAGCAGACCAGTATATTTTGCTAACCCGGGAACTGTGGCAACAAGTTTTGATATTGATGAATACTGCCACCTGGAGGGTTTTGTCTACAGATTTATGCCGGTGAAAGCTGCTACGGGTTTTGTGGAACGCATTGGCGGTGTGAATCCTGAAAAATCATACGATATCCTTATGAATAAATGTAGCTGGGGTCGTCTGAACGAGCCTGATGTTACCATTGATCGTGAGAGCTTCCGTAACTCATCTATTCCTAAGCAGAATTTCTATCGCGTGGCTGAAGGTCTTGTGGAGCATGGTAAGAAAGAAGAGGCTGTGGAGCTTGTGGACTATGCACTAGAGGTGTTCCCACACGAAAAATACCCATTCGACTACTTTGTGGTGCCCTTTGCACAGATATATTATATCGCCGGGGAAGATGACAAAGGTGATAATGTGGTGAACATTATTAAGGAGCGTTATGTGGAAGATATCGACTATTATCTGAGGCTCAGTGATGAGCTTTTGAACTATTATGAAGAAGATCTATCCATAGCATTTAGCTCGCTGCAACGTCTTTCAATGCTTGCTCATCAGTATGACCGTGAAGAACTTGCCAAAGAGATAGAAGATCTTATTGATGAAAAAATCGAGTACTTCTAGAAACAAATTTTTATTCAAACAATATTCAACCGGCCTGATTTTCAGGTCGGTTTTTTTTTATTTCAATTCTTCAACGGGTGTTTCCGGAAGATAAACCATAACCCAATGATAATTAAAGGTATGCTGAGGATTTGCCCCATATATAATGGCATCCCTATTTCAAAGTTAACCTGTGGGTTTTTGATGTACTCGATAAAGAAACGAGCTGTGAAGGTGAGGGTAAAGAATAACCCTGCCATAAGTCCGGGCTTGATATTTCTTCCCTTTTTTCTATATAGGAAAAACAGAATAATGAATATTAGCAAATATGCCAGCGCCTCATAAATTTGCGTTGGATGCTTGGGAATAGTTTCACCATTTCTTTCGAATATGAACCCCCATGGCAGTGATGTTTCTACGCCATAAATTTCAGAGTTCATGAGGTTTCCCATACGAATAAAAAAGGCCGGGATGGGTATTGCTACTGCCAGCTTATCGAAGAGCCACAGCAGGTTAATATTGTATTTGTCTTTATATTTTCGGGCAAAAAGTATTAAAGCTATGGGGATTGTAACAGCGGCACCATGACTGGCAAGGCCACCCTTCCATACCATTAATATTTCCCATGGGTGAGCGAGATAGTATGCCGGCTCATAGAAGAAACAATGCCCCAGACGAGCACCGACAATAGCGGCGATGATAACCCATAGTGCCAGGGTATCCGTAAGGATCTCCGGTTTGTCCTCTTTTTTTAACATCCAGCCGACGAGTACGTATGCCAGGTATAATCCTAAGGCCCAGAATAATCCATACCAGCGTACATGAATCCCTGTACTTGGAAAAATCCTTGGATCAATACTCCATGTGATAAATTCTAACAGCATCTTTATAGTTTTAAAAAAACAAATGTAGAATAATTTGAGGTAATCCTCATCCTTAGGGTATGATTTCAGGGTTATAATCTGATTTTTATTGATTTATTTATAGTGCCGGTAAAAAAATCTTCTAATGATGGGTTCTTTTTTTGCTTTTTCTGCATTAAGGGTTGTGGTATGATCAGATGACAGAATATGACTAATATTGAGGAGCAGGAGTGGATAGACAGAATTGCATTGAAGATGACTCCGGGATTAGGAGATATTACTTTGCGCAAACTTGTGGATCATTATGGTAGTGCCGGTGATGTTTTTAACCAAAATAACGGAGAGCTGCGAGCACTGAGAGGGATATCGGGAAAGGCTGTAGATGCGATAATTTCAAAGGGATATCACTCTCCGGCAGTCAGGCAGTATCATCGTCTGCGTAAATTGGGGGCAGAGTTGTTTTTTTATACTGATAAGGACTTTCCTGTGCGCCTGTCGCACTGCTGCGACGGCCCGTCTATGTTGTTCTACAAAGGCTCTTCGGGATTAAATGGTAGAAGAACTCTTGGCATTGTGGGAACACGAAAAGCTACTGAAGAGGGAAAGGGCATTACCGAAAAAATTGTAAAAGGGTTGGTGGATTATGGTGTTACCATTATCAGTGGCCTGGCCTATGGTATCGATACACAGGCGCACCGATCTGCCATAAATGCACAGCTGCCTACAGTAGCAGTATTGGGTCATGGCCTGGACACCATATATCCGAGTCAGAATGCTGCCCTGGCAAGGAAAATGGTGGAAAATGGCGGACTGGTGACCGAATTTTTCTCCAACACCATTCCCGACAGGGAGAATTTTCCTAAGAGAAACCGTATTATTGCCGGGCTGTGCGACGGTGTTGTTGTTGTGGAGGCAGCAAAAAGAGGTGGTGCTCTGATAACCGCTGAAATAGCAAACTCATACAACAGGGATGTTTTTGCCGTTCCCGGGCGCTGGGGTGATGAGTACTCTATGGGTTGCAACAGGCTTATAAGATCCAACAAGGCGGCATTAATACAATCGGCAGAAGATATAATTTATGTAATGGGGTGGGACTCCAGAATCTCGGCGGCGAAAGCACAGGTGAACCTCTTTGAGCAGCTGCCGGAAAAGGAGCAGATGATATATTCTACGCTTTTGAAAAATGGTGCCGCAGGTATTGACTGGCTCTCTCATCTTACAAAGATAAAAACCGGCGAGTTGACAGCTCTCCTTTTAAAGATGGAGTTTGATGGTCTCATTCGCGTTTTGCCGGGAAAAATGTTTGTGTTGTCATAATTTGCTGGGAAATTGTATTTTTACACCCGTTTATGGTGGAAAAGAAAAAAAACGGATTGGTGTTGAGATCCACAGGGAGCTGGTACACAGTGCAACTTGAGGGATCTGAAATAGTGGAGTGCCGTATTAAAGGCAAGTTTCGTATGCAGGGCATAAAATCTACCAACCCTGTGGCTGTTGGCGACAGGGTAGAGGTGGAGAACGCTGAAAGTGAAGCGCCTGTTATTAAAACCATTTATCCCCGGGAGAATTATCTTATACGTAAAGCCACCCGACTATCAAAACAGACACATATTATTGCTGCTAATATCGATCAGGCTGTGGTAATAGTGACTTTGTCGTCACCCAGAACAAGCACAGGTTTCATCGATCGGTTTCTGGTCACTGCCGAAACGTATCATATCCCCTCTGTGATTATCTTTAACAAGATTGATCTTTACCGTGATAAGATCTCTGTAAAGCACCTTGAAATGGTGCGATTATATGAGAGTATTGGTTACCGATGCATCAATGCTTCGGCAAAGACAGGAGAGAATATCGATCAGATTAATGAGCTGCTATCCGGGAAGGTGTCATTATTTGCAGGTCATTCCGGTGTGGGAAAATCAGCTATCGCCAATGCCATAGATCCGGAGTTGAACCTGAAAACAGGTGTTATTTCCGATACCCATAATAAGGGAAAACATACTACTACCTTTGCTCAGATGCACGCATTGAAAAATGGCGGATATCTTGTGGATACTCCGGGTATCAAGGAGTTTGGACTTGTAGATATGGAAAAAATTGAAGTGGCACAACGGTTTCCGGAGATGAGAAACCGCATGCATAATTGCTATTTTAATAACTGTATCCATACCAACGAACCGGGATGTGCCATAAAAGAGGCTGTGGAAAAAGGAGAGATTCCTTTATCACGATATAATAATTATCTCAATATTCTGGATGATGATTACTGGGATGATGTCAATTACTGATAACTTATGCGCGTTGTAATACAAAGAGTAGAAAGAGCTTCAGTCTCTGTTGAAGATAAGGTTGCCGGCCATATAGACCATGGACTAATGATACTTGCAGGCTTTGAGGATCTTGATACCACGGAGGATCTCTCCTGGATGAGCTCCAAAATAAGTAAATTGAGAATATTTGATGATGAAAATGGTGTAATGAACCTGTCGGTTAAAGATGTGGATGGCGGGGTTCTTCTTGTTAGTCAGTTTACTCTTTATGCCAATACAAGGAAAGGAAACAGACCATCATACATCCGTGCTGCCGAGCCGCAAAAAGCAATACCACTTTACGAGGAGTTTAAAAAATTATTGGCAGAAGATTGTTCAAGAGATATTCAGAGTGGTGTTTTTGGCGCTATGATGAAGATAGATCTTATCAACGACGGCCCTGTCACCATTATAATTGACACAAAGAGCAAGGAGTAACCTTAAAAGGCGATATTAATACCTGCGCTCGGCAGAATAGGGAGCTGATTAATCCTATCGTTTGTTACCCTGTCGATATAGAAGATGTTTTCACGGTTGTAAACATTTGTTACGCCGGCATTAGCTTCAATTTTAACTCTTTTCCTCAGTTCCCATTTTTTCTTTATGGTAACATCAAAGCGGTGATAGTAAGGAAGGCGTCCGGTGTTAAGGTCGGCATATATTATCCCAAGGTCGCCATTAGTAGTGGTATAGTCTTCAAAGATACCTCCTGTGAAGATAAGTTGTTCATAGAATCCCTGTGTCAGAGTAAAAGGAAACCCCGAGCCGAAGTTCCAACGGGCACTGAGTTCCCAACTGAGGTCGCTGCCCGCGGTATATGTACCAAGAAGGTTGATGTTGTGTCGTCTGTCGTAATGAGGGTAGTATGTTTGAAGCTCATCGGTACGGGTAACATAGCCATGCGAATATACCATCCATAGGTAGATGCGTTTGTAGTCGTATTTCAGAGTCATGTCAACACCGTATGCATCACCCTCTTCAATGATAAAATCGTTCTTCAGATATTCCGGTTTGTCTCTGTTTTCGAAATTATCATTATAAACCTTATTACGGTTCAGGTTTGTTAGCTGAGTAAAGTCTTTATAATACCCTTCAACATTTACAGTGATGGTATTAGTGAGGTCATACTCCACGCCTAAGATAGCATGATTTGCTTTTTGTAGCTTGTGTTTAAGATCTCTCCCCTTGAACTCTTTTGGCAGATTATCAGGGCCAGAGAGGAATCCATAGAAAAGGTTTACCACATCACGATCGGAAGTAGCACTAATGAGGTTTTGTGAGTATATTCCTGTTGCCAGTTTAAAACGCAAACGGTTAGTAGCATTATACTTCATTGCCAGACGCGGTTCAGGCGAAGAGTTGCTTAAGCTGGCGTAATATTGAAAGCGAAAACTGGGTTCGATAATCCAATTATCAAAAGTGCCTTTATATTTTACGAACATCCCGATCTCTGTGGTGTGTTCTTCTTGCTTTATCCTCAGGCCCATGTCGTTATAGAAGTTAAAGTCTGTATTATAACCCAACATCTCAACACCATATTTAATATCATCTTTTCCAAGGAAATATGTAAAAGTAAGACCCAGGTTAAATCCGTCAATAGAACTTCTACGTGGCTTGGAATCTCCTTCTGTCATGTTGATATCGTAGTTTGAGAATGCAAAATTACCTTCGAGCAGTGTTGGTGTGTTTCCGGGAATAACTACAAAGTTCACTCCGGCGCCGGAACTGCCCCAGTTATAATCTGCCAGGTCTTTATATCCATCTACGGCATCGTTAAAATTAAAACCAAAAACATTCAGCTTACTGCCATTGGAACTGTTAAAACTAACTTTTCCATATATGTCACGATACGAGTAAGGTAGTCCATCAGGTATATAAGTGTAGATATTGTCTGCTGCTTGTTGCAGGTAGCTGGATTTGGCCGATAGCACAAAAGATATGCTTCCAGAATTATCGATTCTTTTTTTCAACGGTCCTTCCACAAGTACCTTGGCGCCAAACGTCGAGGCGTCAATTTTTCCTCCAATATGTGACTTGTTACCGTCACGTGTTCTGATATCCATCACAGATGAGATTCGTCCGCCGTATTCTGCGCCAAAACCTCCGGTGTACACGTCGGCATTGATCATAAGATCGGAATCGAAGACAGAGAAAAGGCCAATAGAGTGGAACGGATTATATATTATCATTCCGTCAAGGAGGACTTTATTCTGAATAGGAGATCCACCCCTTATATATAGCTGCCCTCCCTGGTCGCCGGTAAACACTACCCCGGGAAGCACCTGCAGGTATTGTGCAAAGTCCTTCTGACCACCAACAGCAGGAATTTTATTGATCTGCTTGGGGGTGATCTTTACCACAGAGGTGTTGGTTTCTGTTTTGGCCTCCTGCCTCTCAGCAGAAATATTTACTCCTTGTAATTGCGTCGCAGATACCTTTAGGTTGAGGTTTACAGTATGCACCTTTTCCGCTAAGACGGAGATGGGCATTACCAGCGAATCATAACCCACAGATGTTACCATAAGATTATAATCTCCTTGCGGAATCTTATTTATAACAAAATATCCGTTGATATCTGTTGCTGAGCCAATGGTGGTTTTTCCAAGATATACGTTTACGAAAAGTGCCGGCTCACCAGTCTCCTCTTCATAAACAAAACCGCGAACAGTACCCGTTTGAGCACTTACAGTGATGGATAAAACGGATAACAGAATAACAAAAAGGGTAAATATTTTTTTCATGATTATGACTTTGCTTGTAATATGGACACGACATATATGTCAAAGGTTGCAAAAGTAGTATTTATTCATGTACATTAATATTTTTAACACATTAGTTGATAAAACTAAATTATTATTATACACTGAAAGAGCTTCATTTAGAGGTTGTTTCCCAGCTCTCTTCCAGATTATCTTCCCAGCTCCCGGATTATCTCCGGCATAAAGGCATTGAAGTCATCTCTCAGGATATCATAGTTTTTTACCAGAACTGTTGTGGCATCTGAGAAGTTATTGCTGAAAACCGCCCTGCTGTCCAATCCCCGGAAGCATATGTTAAGGAAAGGAATACCTGCATAGTTGAATAACCAGTTACGGTAGGTCATAAATTCGTATGTTTTCTTCGAGTGTTCAGGAAATATATTGTAATATGGCTGTAGAGAGGCGTAAATACGATGAGTAAAAGCCAATCTGTTTTCAAAACTGTATTGCCACCAGTTTTTTGCCAGAAAATGATCGTAAAACATATCCGCTGCAACAGCGCTGTATTTACCCATTACAGGCCTGATTACCTCCAGTGTATGATGGAATACCTCATGATTATCAGTGAAAGAGTCTATATCTCTGTGATGCCTTATCCCTTCAATAATTCCGGGGCTGTATTTCTCGATATTATTACCTTTTACGTTATCAGCAATAAAATTCCCAACTTTATTCTCGGTGTCGTCACCGGCCAGTAGCATATGTGCAAGAAAGTTCATGTTATTTGCGATCAAAAAACGGGCTCTTCCCCGTGGCACTCAGTGGAATCCCAAAAGCTACCTTCACATCGGAAGAGAAGTATTCCAACTCAAGAGCTGCCATCCCTGCAGTGTACATGATGCGGTTGTCTACTTTGTGGTCTGCCGCTGTTGATACTGCCGACCCCACAGCGATGCCAAGGTCATTGGTGTTGAAGATGCAGGGAATATCAGGGTGCTGTTCTCTTTCGGCGCAGTTCTTAAATCCGCAAAGGCCACAGAATTTAAGACCTCCGCTTATAATTTTTGTGCCTATTAAAACCATCACTTCAGAAGCCTCCACATTGCCTGCATCGCGGTTGAAAAAAGCTACATCCTCACGATTTGCTATTTCGCTCATCTTGTATTGCAGTTTTTTCATCTCCTCGCCATCAATAACAATAATTTCCAGGTTGTCACGGCCTTTTGCTTTTGGTGCTGTGCGTGCTGCAATCATCATTTTTTTTGCTACTTCCATCACATTAGAAGTACGTAGTTGCTCTTCCTTTTTTAGTGCCATATTTTTTTGTTACAAAGATAGCTAATTGGTTGGTTACGTCAAGTTTTGCAATTAATAAATAATTATTTGATCTATTGTTGCATACACACTTAAATCATTAACTTTGCAAAAAATAATTTATTTTTATTAACTTAAAAACACAGTTGTATCATGGTAAAAAAATTATCTTCTGCGGAATTAATAGCATTGGAAGACAAGTATGGTGCACATAATTATCATCCGTTGCCAGTAGTATTGGCAAAAGGTAAAGGTGCCAAAGTTTGGGATGTTGAAGGAAAAGAGTATTATGATTTTCTCTCTGCATACTCAGCAGTAAATCAGGGTCACTGCCACCCAAAAATTGTCGGTGCGTTAAAAGATCAGGCTGAGACATTAACACTTACATCACGTGCATTTTTTAATAATGTGCTTGGCGTTTATGAGAAATTTATAACAGAATTTTTTGGTTATGATAAGGTTCTGCCAATGAACTCCGGCGCTGAGGCTGATGAGACTGCTTTAAAGCTTGCTCGTAAGTGGGGTTACATGAAAAAAGGTATTCCTGAAAACCAGGCTAAAATTATCGTTTGTGAAAACAACTTCCACGGAAGAACTATCACAATCATCTCCATGTCTACGGATCCTGATGCATATAGAGGTTATGGCCCATATACACCTGGCTTTGTAACTATTCCTTATAACGACCTTGAGGCACTCGAGAGAGAGCTTAAAGATCCTAACGTTGCTGCTTTCCTGTTGGAGCCAATCCAGGGTGAAGCTGGTGTTTACGTTCCTGAAGATGGCTATCTAAAAAAATCTTTTGATCTCTGTAAGAAATATAATGTGCTTTTCATTGCCGACGAGGTACAGACCGGTATCGCACGCACAGGAAAACTGTTAGCTTGTGATCATGAAGATGTTCGTCCTGATATCCTGATCCTTGGTAAAGCTATTTCTGGTGGTGTATATCCTGTCTCCGCTGTTCTGGCTGATGATTATATTATGCTTTGCATAAAGCCGGGTGAGCATGGCTCTACTTTCGGAGGTAACCCTGTGGCAGCAAGAGTTGCTATGGCTGCTCTCGAAGTAGTGAAAGAAGAAAAACTCGCAGAAAGAGCTGAACGTCTTGGGAAGATATTCCGTAAGGAGATGGAAGATATCGACTCTGATATGATAGAGCTTGTTCGTGGTAAAGGGCTTCTGAATGCTATTGTTATCCGTCCTAAAAACGGTAAAGAAGCATGGGATGTATGTGTGGAAATGGCAAAAAATGGCGTCCTCGCCAAGCCTACTCACCAGCATATTATCCGTTTTGCTCCTCCTTTGATAATTAGCGAAGAAGAACTTATGGAAGCTGTTGCTTTAATTAAAAAGTCAATTCTTGCATTTGAATAAAAAATCGTAATTTTAAAGTGTTTCATTTTTCGTGAGACGTTTTGGTTAACAATAAAAGGCTGTCTATTATTTGGGCAGCCTTTTTTCGTAAAATAAAACCACGATAAATGGAGGGAACTCCACTACCGTAACCACTTTTTAGCACCGCGGAAAAGCACACTGCGGAACTCAGTATTACTCCAAGACAAATAGAAGTTAAGAAAACAAAATTTGAAAATTTACCAGTTATAAAATCAAGGGTAACGAAAAAATACTCTGTGTAATATTTTTTAAAACAACAAGAGAGGTTGCCGGGCGACAATCTCTCTTATTCATAATTACCATGAAAACGCAATTATAACCAAAACCAAAACCATGTTGCGCGGAAGCGCAAACTTAGGAAGGATGTAATCATTTAGACTCAAAGAAATTAACACTTTTATTCTCTTTTTGTTCATCGCAAATAAAAAAATATTAATTAATTACTCTCTTCTAGCCAGGTGAGTTTGTTATAAATAATTTTCAGACTCTTTGGTACAATCTCAAAACGAATGGGTGTATGCCCTAGAGATTCGCCATCAGCCTCCACAAAAATCAGTTTCTGAGAGGTTATATTGAGTTTTGATGTACGGAAACTTTGTACCTCCGGCATTGACTTTATTGTTCCGTCGTAAAGTTTTTTTATGTTCATTACGATTTTCATTTTTGAGATATGGTTTATGAGCGTAATGTCAAACAATCCATCTCCCGGTAATGCATCAGGAAGCTGCTTCATGCCGTTTCCCGACCATGGACATATCCCCACGCTAAAAGAGAATACCTTCATCTTTATCTGTTTTTTGTCGATGTAGGCAGTGGCGGGAATATTTTTGTACTTAAACATTACCTTCAGAAGGCTCGCCAGATATGTTGCGGAATTTCCTTTTCCCTGTGATTTCACGCTGTTAGTCTTCTCAACTACTGCGGCGTCAAATCCCATTCCGGCATTATTCAGGAAGAAGCGTATTTTTTTCTTGCCATCCTGCATAAACTCCACTTTTCCTGTATCCTGGACAAAAGTTTTTCCTTCAGAAATAACCTTTACAGCTTCCTCATAATCGCGAGGGATATTGTATGTCCGGGCCCAGTCATTACCTGTACCCACGGGAATCAGCCCCATGGTGATCTCTCCGGGTTCATATTTTTTTTGTGTATGGATGCCATTTACAACCTCATTTAGAGTGCCGTCGCCACCAACAACAAGGATTTTTTTAAAACCTTTAATGATATATAATCGTGAAAGCGTTAATGCATGATTGGGATGGCGTGTAAAGACTGCTTTGAACGGGATATTATATTTCACCATCAACGAACTGATTTTCTTCCAGTCCTTCGCTCCTTTTCTTTTCCCTGAGTTTGGGTTAACAATTACCAGCCAGTCCTGCATCCTATAAATTAATATGATTCCACTATTACCTTTTGGTATTCTTCCATTGTTTTACGTGCGGTATTCTGTCTGGTAAAATTCAGGATTTCTTTCTTAGCTCTCTTCACAAGTTTTTTCTTCAATATGTTATTATTAATAAGCAGAAGTACTTTATCCGCTAGTTGCTGCGGGTTTTTTATCTCTCCCAGAAGCCCTGTTTCATTGTCTTTTACAATTTCAGGAATTCCTCCTGCCCGGGTAACTACCACGGGCACCTCGCAGGCGAAGGCATCCAGAATTGATGTTCCCAGACCTTCTGTCTCACTGGTCATGAGAAACACATCCAACTCCGGAAGAATATCCTGGATATCGGTTCTGAATCCGGTGAAAAAAATGGAGTCCTGGAGACCCTTTTCAAATATATATTCCGCTATATTCTGCTTCTCGGAACCCTGCCCAATAATAAGAAA
This sequence comes from uncultured Bacteroidales bacterium, assembly GCA_964474455.1. GTDB lineage: Bacteria > Bacteroidota > Bacteroidia > Bacteroidales > BM520 > BM520. Next base: position 23,621 of record CAYYSU010000012.1, on the reverse strand, counting down.
TGTGGTGGAAGGATGTGTTTTTAATACTATCTCTGCCGTATCGACAAAAGTGAAATAATCTTTATGTGGTGCCAGCGCAGCAATGTTCCCGACAATGACATTCTCATCGGGGATATTAAAATATTTTCTCAGGATTTTTTTGTTGCTGCAGTTGGCGAATTTATTTAAATCAATGCCGGAATATACCACACTCAGGACATCTTTATTTTTTATGCTGGGAGCAGTTATCTCTTTTATTTTTTCGCTTACGCAGATAATTTTTTTTATGTGAGGGTTATTATATTTTTTTCTGGAAAACAGATTGTTCTGGACGGGGAAATCTACTCTGCGGCTGATAATCTGGGGTGTCTTGTTACCTGCAAGCAGACTGCTCAGGTATGCCGTTGTGTGTGCATGTGAGTCGTGAGCATGAATAATAGGTTTTTCATATTTGTTGCATAGTTTATGTAATTTTATGGCAGCAGAAATATTTATTCCTGAGTATTTTGTGAAATTTGATATCTCAATATTATTTTTTTTACAAAAATCTGCAAGTTTACTCTTTTTCGGTGTCATTACAATTTGATCCACTCCCTGCTCTTTGAGCTCACTCACAAGGTATGCAATCTGCTGCTCACCTCCTCTCCACGATTGTTTGGTAGAAATATGTATTATCGTCATTTTCTGTTTTTTCTTTTAATTGCTTTTGCTTTTGCAAAACGCAGATATACTGCAAAAGCAGAGTTTCTGGCTATCACAAAACCATAATATCCATCAAGTAAACCTGCCTTGAGGAAGTATATTTTTATAAATCGGGCTATCGGTTTAATACACAGATGAAATGCGTTAATGCGCCTGTTTTTATCTATGATATTTTGAGCTGCAATGGTGCTGTATTTATTGATCTGATTAATATGATATTCCATCGACTCTATGGAGTAATGCAGCAGATCCCCGTTCAGGTGTCCTCTCTTGGCTCCTTTTTTTACCACCAGTAACTCATGAACAGGAAACTCATTCCATTGTGCTGAAGCCTTTTTATAAAGCCTTATTTTTTTGTCGGGATACCATCCGCCATGACGTATCCATTGACCACAGTAGTTTGTAAGTCGGTTAAATGAATATACATCTGATTGTGGATTTTGCAGCTCTTTTTCTATTGCTCTCTTTAGTTCTTCGCTTAGCTGTTCATCAGCATCAAGTGAGAGCACCCATTCGTGGGATGCTTGTTCTGTGGCATACTGTTTTTGATCTCCAAACCCTTTAAAATCACGTACCATAACCGTTGCATCATACTGCTTGCAGATCTCTGTGGTTTTGTCGGTAGAGTGACTATCAACCACAATTATCTCAGAGGCCATTCCGGAAACTGACTTCAGACAACGGCCAATATTTTTCTCCTCATTACGAGTAATGATAACTACAGATAGATCTAACATACTTATGGGCTCGAAAACACAAAAGTAGGGATAATAATGGAATAATGGAATTAACTTTTTTTAGTGTCGCCAGAAGCTGCGTGTGAAGAGTATTAGCACGGTGAAAAGCTCCAGGCGTCCCAATAACATCAAGAAGGATAAAAACCATTTTCCAACATCAGGAATATTAGCATAGTTGTACATAGGCCCTACGATGCCGATACCCGGGCCGATATTTGCTAGCGAAGAAGCTACAGAACCTATAGAACTCTCGAAATCAAGACCCATTCCTGACATTATAAGCGACCCGAAGGCAAAGATGAGTATATATATGATAAAAAATGCCAGCACATTATTAACGAGATTTTGTGGTACTGCCCTGTTATTGATGCGGACGGGGATGATAGCATTGGGATGTACCTGACGACGCATCTCCATACTTCCGTTCTTTATCAACAGCAGAAGCCGTGAGATCTTTATTCCTCCTCCGGTACTTCCTGCACACCCTCCCGTGAACATCAAAAGCACGATGACAAACCATACGAATGATGGCCATTGAAGATAATCGTACGTGACAAATCCCGTTGTTGTAACAATGGAGACAACCTGGAACAGACTATGCCGAAACGCCTCCTCGGGAGGGAGAATATGGCGAAGTATTAGAGTGACACTAATAAACAGTGTTGCAATACCAATAATAATCAGATATAGTTTTAACTCCTGATCTTTTTTTACCTTACTGATCATTCCAATGAGCACAAAGTAGTGTATGGTGAAGTTAACACCTGCCAGTGCCATAAACACAATTATTACATACTGTATATATGATGAATATTCGGCTATGGAGGCATTTTGCGTAGAGAATCCTCCCGAAGACATGGTGCTAAACGAGTGGCATAAACCATCGAAAAGGCTCATCCCGCCAAACATGAGTAACCCTGTTTCAACGAGTGTAAGGGTTACGTATATTGCCCATAGTCGTTTTGCCGTGGCAGCAACTCTGGGATGTATTTTGTCGGGAGTAGGCCCCGGTACTTCAGCGGTGAAGAGCTGCATACCCCCAACACCCAGTAAAGGTAAGATGGCAAGTGACAGAACAATGATTCCCATACCCCCAATCCATTGGGTCATACTACGCCAGAAAAGAATGCCTTGAGGAACAGACTCAATGTCATTGAGGATCGTAGCTCCGGTAGTTGTAAAACCTGAAATAGTCTCAAAAAAGGCATCAGTATAATTAGTGATAGATCCACTCAGCACAAAAGGAATAGCTCCAAAAAGAGATATTACAATCCAGGCTATTGTAACAATGATAAACCCTTCACGCTTGCCAATCTCTTTTTGGCTGCCTTTGCGTGTAATCATAAATGCGATGACTCCGGAAATGAATATTATTAACGCAGATAGTAATAATGCCAACAAATCATCCTTGCCGTTCATAAGAGTGTCGAATTGCAAGGATCTGCTGCCATAATGAAGCGAGAAAGGCACTGCCAGTAGCATGGCAATAGATTCTATTATCAACAACATGCTGATAATTTTTATTATAAGCCTTAAGTTTATCGTACGAAACCTGTCTGCCATCTCTGTTTTGTTTGCTGGCAAATATATATGCTTTGTTAACAAGGGGCAAATCGCCTTGTTTTATTTTCTACGTAGCGACTTTATGATTCCTTTAACTACAGATATTTTGCTGCACCACATAGTCATTATCACGCCATTTTAGTAGATATCTCCCCGTAATGATTAAAAAGCATTAATATGATAATCTATCCTTTGAGAAGGTTTGATAGTCCACTTGGTCTAAACATTTTATACACTTTATTCAGCGATTCCGGAAGGCAAAACAGTACTACTTTGTCATTTTCCTGAATCTGCATGTCTCCGGTGGCGATAAAACTCTCCTCGCCTCTAATAATACCTCCAATGATAGAGCCTTTGGGTAGATGTAGCTTCTTTATTGGTGCTTTGGTAATCGGTGATCCGCTACGTGCAATAAGCTCCGCAGCCTCGGCATCCATACCGCTGAGACATTTCGTTAAAGTGACATTGGCATCCATGGTAAATCGTACAATATGAGATGCTGTGATGAGCTTCTTGTTAATTACTGCATCCACACCAAAGCGCTGGGCGAGGTCTATATAATCCACGTTTTCTACCAGTGCAATAACTTTGCGGGCACCCATTTTTCTTGCAAGCAAACAGGTGAGGATATTTGTCTCAGAATTATTAGTTACAGCGACAAAGGCATCTGTCCCGCGAATACCTTCATCTTCGAGAAGATCCACGTCTCTGGCATCACCGTTGATAATCAGTGTGTTGCTGAGGTTGTCGGTGAGTTGCAGACATCGTTCCTTGTCGATCTCTATGAGCTTAAGGTTGAGCTTGTTCTCCAGCAGTCGTGCCGTTTTCCTTCCTATACGACCACCACCAATGATAATGGCATTGCGTATTGGCAGCTTACTCTTTCCGCTTAGCTCCAGCATCTGAGAAATGCCCTCCTTCTTGCAGATAACATAAGCCATGTCTCCGGATTCAAACTGGTCGCAACCCTTGGGAATAATAGTCTTCGAGTCGCGCTGAATAGCAACAGCTCTGAAAGGCATCTCAGGATTGCTGTGGGCTATTTCCATAAGTGATTTTCCTATTACCTTGGCATCTTTTTCTAAACGAATGAGAAATAGCGACAATTTACTTTTGGTGAAATCCACTACCTCAGTAGCAGCAACCTGATCGAAAAGATGTATTATCTCATCAGCAGCAATGCGTTCAGGACATACAAGCTCGTCAATACCCATCTCTTTAAAGAGTTCCAAGTTTCTTTCCGTGAGATACTCCAGATTATTTATGCGGCAGATGGTCTTTTTTGCTCCCAGCTTCTTGCCAAGGCTACATGTGAGGATATTTGTCTTCTCATCATGAACAACAGAAATCAGTAAATCTGCCTTATGTACATTGGCGTTCTCAAGTACACCAAAAGATGTGGAGTCACCGGTAATAGTCAGCAGGTCTGTGTGTGATTCAACCATTTTTAGAAGCTCCTGATGTGGATCCACAATAGTAATATTGTGATTATCTTCAGATAACAATTTAGCCAGGTGAAATCCTACTTCACCGTCACCTGCAATTACGATATCCATTTTTTAAATGTTTAGGCTGCAAAAAAAGCTATTTCAATTGTAAATGTCAACTAATATCCTTAAAATATTGTAAAAATGAGCTGCGACAAGGAGTTTTACTGACTGTTTTTTACTGAAAAACTGTCCCAGTCCGGTCCAACGGGAAATTTTGCTCTGAACTCTTCAAGGTGATTTTTATCAATGGTGTATTCAATTGTTTCTTCCTGTGAAGGTACTGCAGCGGCTACTACTTCACCACGTGCACTTATTACCATGCTGTCGCCGGTATATGTTAATCCTTCTCCATCGGTTCCCACTCTGTTGACGCCAACCACAAAGCATTGATTCTCAATGGCACGGGCTTTGAGTAATGCCCTCCATACCTCTTTGCGTGGCTCAGGCCAGTTGGCAGTATATATAAGCATATCATAACCGTATCCGGCATCCTTATCATAGCTGTTTTTAGACCATACAGGAAACCGTAGGTCGTAACATATCAAGGGTTTTATTTTAATCCCATTAAGGGTAAAAACAGGTTTTTTTTCTCCTGCTACAAAGTTTTTATCCTCGCCACCAAAGGTAAAAAGATGGCGCTTGTCGTAGTATTGTACCTCTCCATCAGGTGATATCCACAGCAATCTGTTATAGTAGTTTTTACTTTCGCGGATGATAAGAGAACCACATATCACAGCATCAACTTTACTGCTCAGCTCAACGAGCCTTTTCAACTCATCACCGTCCATTGTAACGGAGTGGTGTGTGGGGTTCACGACAAATCCTGTAAGAAACATTTCAGGAAGAATAATGAGATCTGAATCCGGAGATGCGTTTCTGATTTTTTTTGAAAAACAGTCCAAATTTGCTTCATGATTCTGCCACACTAACGAAGACTGCAAAGCAGTTATTTTTATCTTATTCATAACACAAAAATAGACATTTTTATATCAAAAGATACCTAAAGATGTATTCCCGCTCCCGGGCCCAGAGGAATTCCCAGAAGTAACCATATGATAAGCAATATAGCCCATCCGATAAAAAATGTAATGGAGTAGGGGAGCATCGTTGCTACCAGAGTTCCTATGCCCGCTTTTTTATCGTATTTCTGGAAATAAACGATAATTAGGGCGAAGAAACTCATCATGGGGGATATAATATTGGTGACACTATCGCCAATGCGGTAAACTACCTGCGTTAGTTCAGGAGTATATCCCAAAAACATAAACATAGGTATGAATACCGGTGCCATAAGAGCCCATTTTGCTGATGCACTACCCATAACAAGGTTGATGAGCCCGGCAAAAATTATGAAGAGAAGTACCAGGGGAATAAGACTTAGGTTTAAACGATTAATAAACTCCGCTCCATCGATGGCAAGAATTATTCCCAGGTTGCTCCAGTTGAAATACTCCACAAATTGTGCTGCAAAAAATACCAGTACCAAGTATCCCGATAACGATTTCATGGATTCAGACATACCTTTCATGACATCGCTGTCGTTTTTGTACTTCCCGGTACTAAAACCGTATATAATACCCGTCAGCCCAGCTAAAATAAACAATACTGCAACGATACCATCAAGTAATGGTGACGAGAGCAAACCTCCATCGTTTCCTCTGAGGATACCGTTTTCCGGTATTAATCCAATAATAATAATAGCAGTAAAAACTATTAATACCAGCACAGACCATCGGATGCCTTTTTTTTCTGATTTTGACAGATGGATTATCTCCTCTTTGTGAAGTTCTATATTATCGTATTTCCCCAGACGTGGCACAATAATTCGTTCTGTAACCAGCGTACCCAGAATGGCAATCAAAAATGTTGATGCTACCATAAAGTAATAGTTGGCAGTAGGGTTGACAGTATAAGTAGGATCTACAATGCGTGCAGCTTCCTGTGAAAGTCCTGCCAGAAGTGGATCTATGGTTCCCAGAATGAGGTTTGCAGAGTATCCTCCTGAAACTCCGGCAAAGCCTGCTGCCATCCCGGCAATAGGATGCCTGCCGATTGCAAGGAATATTGTTCCGGCTAGTGGAACAAGAAGAACATATCCTACGCTGGAAGCCAGGTTAGAAAGAATTCCTGCCAAAACAATTATGAAGGTTAAAAGCTTCTCGGGAGAATATAATACAAGGCTTCGAATAAGAACCGCAATAAGACCGCTGTGCTCTGCCAACCCGATGCCTAACATCGCCACAATAACGATCCCCAGAGGAGCAAACTCCGTGAAGTTAGTAACCATATTCTGAAGAATCATATGCAAACCATCGCGGCTGAGAAGGTTTACCACATTAAAAACCTCTCCCGTACCGGGATGTATCGCTGAAATATTGAATGCAGAAAATATCGCAGAAAATACTAAAACTATTAGAGCAAAAAGACCAAATAGGGTTGCAGGATGAGGTAATGCGTTGCCTACACGCTCTATGCCATTAAGGAAAATGTCCAACGGGTTTCTTTTCATAAACTTATTTTTGGACTGCCAAAAATATAACTTAAATTCTATCCCACAATAGGATATGAAAATTCATGTCTCATCAGCTTACATCAGCGCACAGATGTGCGGTTTCTTATGTGTATAAATGCAAAAGCACTTTATTGAATAAAAGCAGCTATATCTTATGTGGTTCCCATGGGTATTGATATCATTGATTCCCACCATTATTGATCATTAATAATATTAACATTACCTTTATAATGTTTAATCTGGCATGTTTGTTGGCTTTTGTCACAAACAACAAGCAAATTCAGGTACATGAAAATATCATATATTCTATTTTTATTTCTGATTGTGGGATTTTCTCTTTTTGGGCAACAAAGCACAAAAGAGACTTTTGTATTAACCAAAACCACAGACAACGTAATAGAGCTTATCTTTGATATGCCTCAATGGTCGTTAGAATCTGTAGATGTAAAAAAACAGAAAAACTCCAGTTTAATTGATACCTATTCCGGCGGGATTACAATGAAAGAAGGAAGCCCTGAATTACCTTTTTTTAGCACATCAATAAGGATTACTCACGATGCTCCGGAAATCGAAATTCTTGAAAGTGAATATGTTGAATATGAAAATGTCATAATTGCACCATCTCCAGGCATGGGCAAAAGAGCCGTTGATATCAGAAAACGAAAAGTAAATGTTGAAGCCTATGCCACTGATAAGTTTTTCCCTGAAAAATTGATACAACACTCAGAGGTTTTTATTTTCCGTTCTGAAAAGGGCTTCTCCTTGAACCTCTTTCCTTTCCGATATAATCCTGTTTCTAAGGTGTTGAGGGTTTATAATTATATAAAAATAAGGGTAGTAAATAGTGGAAAGAGAGTTATCGTTTCAGGAGTAAATAATAACAGCTATGAGTATGAGTCTCTATTTGGTTCGTTTTTCTTAAATCCACAACCTGTATATAGCAAAAGTATCGATATTCCACGAATGATGATTGTAGCTCCCAGAGGTTATCAGAATGCTGTTGAGCCTTTTGTTAAATGGAAAAATCAACGTGGTATTGATGCATTTATCGTTGATGCAGAGAATTTTTCCAACGAATTTGAAATAAGAGATTATGCCAGAAATCAATATATGAAAAATGGTTTGATGTATTTGGTTTTGATAGGTGATGTGGATAGAATCCCAACGTTTACTGTTGACAATGGCAAATCAGATATGATGTATGGATACCTTGAAGGGGAGGATCATTTTCCTGAGGTTTTTGTGGGTAGAATATCTGCTGATAATGCATACGGAGTAGAGAAACAGATTATGCGTTTTGTCGAATATGAGAAGGAGCCATATACCGGTATAGACTGGTTTTCTAATGTTTTGGGCATTGCTTCAAAAAGCGGTCCCGGGCATAATAACGAGATGGATTATGAACATGTTCGTAATATCCAGAGCAAATTGATGGATTATACTTATCGTAATTCAGCTGAATGCTTCGACGGCTCGCAGGGCGGATTGGACAGTGATGGAAATGTTAATACCGAAGAAGTTATAAGTACTATTAATGATGGTACCGGATTAGTGTTTTATACCGGCCATGGTGAAAAAGATAAATGGTTTACCTCCGGATTATCGACAAACCATATTGATGAGCTTCGCAATGATAATATGTTGCCATTGGTTTTATCTGTAGCATGTTTATGTGGGAATTTTACCGATGGAACCTGCCTGGGAGAAGCACTATTGAATGGAGACAACAACGGAGAGTCTGTGGGCGCCATAGGTGCATTTATGTCTTCCGGAAACATATCCTGGGTCGTGCCCATGCATGCACAGGATGCCATGGCAGATATCATAACAGCAAATAATCTCTCAACATCATTTGGTTCTATCGCTGTGGGTGGATGTGTAGAGATGAATAAAGTCTATTTCTGGGCCGGAGAAAAAGCTACAAATACCTGGGTGCTTTTTGGTGACCCTTCACTGGAATTCAGATCTACTTACCCTGCCAGCCTGGAAGTATTTCATGAAAAGGACATCGCATGGAACTCCAATCGTTTGCCAATAAAAGTTATTGCTAAACATGCCATTGCCACGATATCAAAAAAGGGAAAACTGATTAACTCTCAATTCGTTGAAAATGGCGCTGTAAATATGAATGTTGATGGGCTTCTTGAGAAAAACCAAACCTATGATTTGATTGTTACAGCCCCTAACAGGATTCCATATATTTCTACTATTTCTACTACGGAAAATCCAGGAAGGGTGATATCTCCTGTTCCACAGGATGGGGCTAATATGACCTCTCTACTGCCTCACTTCTCCTGGAAATGTGATGGTGAATGTGAGAGTGTAACGTACAGATTTTTCCTGGGAACAAATAACCCGCCTTCAAACATACTTAATGGCACTACTTTAGATTCAGAGTTGTACCGACCGAAAAATATTCTTCAACAAAATGCTACATATTACTGGCGTGTAGATGCTGTTTTTAATGATATTGTTACAGAGGGCCAGGTATGGACATTCACGACTCTCCCTGATGCTGATGAAGATTTTGAACATTTCTATGAAGAGGGGAGAAAAACAACAATAATGACTGGCAATCCATCATGGATTATCGAAAACAGTAACCCTTTCCGTGGAGAGTATAGTGCGCATTCGGCAAATCTTAATGAAGGCAATGAGTGTGTAATGGAGGTAAACAGCCTCCTTAGCAGTGAGGATTTTGTTGGCTTTTGGGTTCAGAAAAGTGATGGCGACAGTGAAGGATTGCTTCAATTTTTAGTTAATGACGAAGTTGTGATGGAGTGGAGTGATGCATGTGACTGGATGTGGGCGGAGTATGCTCTGGATCCGGGTGAATACTCTTTAAAATGGAGATATGAAAGCCTCTCCCAAACCCGTGCTGATGGCGGCGCCTGGATAGATGATATTTATATTCCCGGAAACAGAACGGTATATGTCAGCGCAGGTGATGATATTACCGTTTGTCTGGATGATAAACCTGTTCTAAATGCGTATGCAACTTCATGGACAGGTATCCAATGGTCTACATCAGGAGATGGTGGATTTGATGACTCAAACGCCTTGCAACCACACTATTATCCAGGCCCTTTAGATCTGGCTCAGGGTAATGTAAACCTTACATTATCTGTTCTTAATGATAAAACAAATTCAGAAATAACAGATTCTATAACAATATTCTTTGTTCGACCTCCCGAAGTGAAAATTAAGATTCAATCGCATTGATTTAATAACAATAAGGAACACAGAGGTTTTAAACTATTTAATTCATACTTTTCCACAAAGTACTGAACAGTCTCTTGCGATATTCTGTATCCCTGAAAAAATCATAATTTTTTTCCTCCGCGAAGTTTCGTATTCCACTAAAATTGGATTTCCGCACAGCTGTGTTTTTTTGTCCATGTGATTATGACTTTTTATAAAACCTGAAAAAAAATATTATTTCCATATCTTAAATAACTAACTGGCAATCAGGCGTTATAGTAGTGTTGTTTTCTTGATTTGTTTTATTTGTGGCCTTTGGAATGCCACTTGCCAAAGGGGTGTCACCACGACAAACAGATCGGTACACTATGAAAAAAATTACTACGATAATTACACTTTTGGTATTCATATTTTTGGCAGCAATATGTGCCAAAATATCTGAAGCCAAAAATGCTGATTACGTGGTTAGTGTTGGTAAAACACTTGTTCTGGATGCCACAGCAGAGAATGTTGAAAATTACCTATGGTTACACTCCAATGAGACAACACCTGTCGTTACTATAGATACAGAAAATTTTACCCCCGGGATCTACACCTTCACTGTTTTAGCTACAAACGAATATGGTTGTGAAACGGAAACCTCCATTACTGTAAAAGTAACTACCGTAGTTAGCATTGATAATTCTTTTTCAAGTGTGGTGTACCCCAACCCCACCTCAGGAACACTAAATTACGATCTAGTATCTTTACCTGCCAATGATTACATGATCTCCTTGTATAACACATCAGGTGATCTGGTTTTCACACATAAGGAGTATTCGTTCGATTCGTTTTCAACAGGAAGTATCGATCTCTCTTCGGTAAACCCCGGAATATACGTTGTACAATTCTCAGGAACTAATTTCCAATCGGTGCAAAAGATCATCCTTCAGTAAATACCTCCATTTACTTTTATTACGTAATTTCTACCTTTCCATATGCTGTTACGTATTTATACGTAGTTTTCGACATTTTTGTTAATACATGATAATCAGTCTGTTGCGTTGTCCTGCGTTTGGTTTGCCATTTTTGTGATTCAAAAAATCAGTGTTTCTATTTATTGTTTAATTCTTATTGTTAGGTGATATTTGAAGTGTAGATAAAAAAATATAAAATGACACGAAGCCTGATTTTTTCAATAGCATTAGTATGTGTATTGTCCATTCTAATTTTTTCAACTTTTGATTCTAATGCTATTGAAATTGATTCCCAACCTTCTTCACCAGACAGTATTCAAGAGGTTCTGGAAAAGCAGTTAAATATAGTTGCTTCCCGCTTGATTACGCCTAATGGTGATGGCGTAAATGACTACTGGCATATTCAGGGGATAGATGAGTATCCTGATAATCGTGTAGTAATCTATAATCGTTGGGGCGACATGGTTTCTAACATAAAAAATTATGATAATGAAACCAACCGTTGGATTGGCGTTGACGAGAAAAACAATATGGTTCCTGGTGGCACTTATTATTATATTCTTGAGATCACAAAAGAGCGAAAAACAATAAATGGATGGGTTTATTTGGTTAATTAATTTATTTTATTGAAACAATGCTTACTTATATTTTCTCAATATGAAAAACTTTAATGATGTTATTTTCAGACAATTAACGGTGATGGTGTTTACCTTTTTGCTGTTTCTTATTCCCGGTATTCTTTCTGCACAGAATTCAAATGACATGTTATCGGGAGAATTATCTTGTTTTTCTGATACTACATCAATTGAATTTCTAAGGGATTATGTTAATAAAAAACCCGTTAATGATAGTATATGTTATCTGGAAGCATTGTCTGTTTTAGAACTTCTGGATAATGAAAATGGCTCCGGGAATTCTTTTTTAATATCTGATGAACCCGTTATTACCATTGGGATGCTATTTGAATCTATCCTGAAACCAACACTCCTCACACAACAGAACACGGAACGAGTAGGAACAAAGAAAAAAGTTGCTACCAGGAGTAGATCGGGGAGAGGCCTTGGAGGTACAAATTCTATTCGTATCGACCAGGAAGATGATTACCCGTATAATACCTATACACCGGCTCAACTTGTTGAGGAGGTTTTAGTTACGGGGTGTTTGACTGCCGATAATGTTACTTTTCAGGGAGGTGCTATGCAGATAGGTTACTTTAATAGTGGCGATGCTGACTTTCCATTTGAAGAAGGTATTGTTCTCTCTACCGGTGATGTGGTAGATGGTATGGGTCCTAATACCTTAACAAATACTACAACCGAAGTTCTTTCTGCCGGAGATGCTCAATTGCAAGCTATTGCAGGTAGTGGCAACATCGTTTATGATGCCTCCGTATTAGAATTCGATTTTGTCCCGGCCGGAGATACCGTTAACTTTAGTTATATTTTTGCTTCTGAAGAATATCCGGAGTATGCCTGTTCAAACTATAATGATGTGTTTGGGTTTTTTGTAACCAGTGTTGATGATGATGGGATTGGATACGATAATGAAAACGTGGCGGTATTGCCGGATGAAAGTATTGTAAGTATTAATAATGTACATGGTGCTGGTCGGGGGGATGGAGTTTTAAGTTATTCGCTTGACGGAAGTTATCCTAATCCCAATGGGTGTAGTATTGTAACCAATACGATCGGGGGTTATTATTTGCAGGAAGGTTTTGAATCCGGTGCTATTCCTCAGGGATGGTCGGAAATTTTGTATTCAGGAAATGTGAGTTGGCAAGTATTAGGTTCTGGAAATAGTAATAATTTATTAAATCCACATTCCGGAGCATATAATGCCTCTTTTTATGGGAGTTCTGCAGCAACAATGCTTGTAACTCCAGAGATCGCTTTAAATAGTAATTTGGATAATTATTTATCCTTTTGGCATGCCCAGCCTAGACATAATAATACAAATGGTACCCTTACAATATATTATAAAAATAGTGAAGCCGGAAATTGGACTGAGATTGAAATTTATGATAACAGGGAGGATAACTGGGTTAACAATATTTTGTTATTACCAGATCCTTCATCTACTTACCAAATTGGGTTTTTAGCTGCAAATACGGATAGTGATGAAACTGGGGTAGTACTTGATGATGTAAATGTTTATTATTACGATTTGGAAACCTATTCTGATTTTTTGTCGTTTAATACGAATTGCCCGGCTTCAAATGTTGATTATTATGTCGATCAAAGTGCTTATGTACATGAATACGGAGCTGGTGGTTGTGTTCAGACAGTGCGGTGGGGTGTTGAAAACCCCTACACCCTATTCGAAAACATTGAAGCCGATGGTCGTACCGTAAAGCTTACCGCTACTTTTGTGGCAGTGCCTTGTTCCACCTATCATATCAAGCTTGCGGTGGGTGATGTTCGTGACAGAAAGTGGGATTCATGGGTGTTTTTAGAAGCCAATAGTTTTCAATCAAACGATATTGAACTTACGGCCTCCAGTAATGGAGTGGTTGGAGAAACCGCCATCTTTGAAGGGTGTAAAAACTCCACCAACTTCTTTGTTGTAAGCAGGGTCATCAGTGATGCATCTCAGGAGCTTGTCGTGAATGTTGATTATTCACCTGCAGGTGTTAATGGAGGTCAAATTTTGCAACTGGATGATAATCTGCTTCCCGAGACCATTGTTATTCCTGTCGGCCAGATGTCTGACACTGTTTATTTTTATGCCATAGATGATGGTATTCCTGAAAATCCTCAGGATAATTCGATTACCTTGACCTTTTATACCGGTTGCCCCTGCGACCCGGAACCCACCTCCATAGATCTTGGTTTTCAGATTTATGATGTACTGGATCTTACAAATATGGAAATTACAGCAAATAACGTAGAATGTAATGGTGAATCCAACGGTGTTATTATAGCAAGTCCTACAGGGGGATCCGGCACTTTTGAGTATATGCTTTCCGGAGCAGAATCGAGGCCATGGCAAATTTCAAACACCTTTAATGGTTTAGCTACAGGGACTTATAACGTTACAGTTAGAGATGAACAACACCTTCTTAATTGCAATGATCCGATTACTGTTTCAGATGTTTATATTTCAGAACCTGAGCCAATAGTTGCTGAAGCAGGAAGTAATAAGTCTTTGTGTTTTGGGCAAACAACAACCCTTAATGGAAGTGGGGGCGTACAGTTTTCCTGGTCACCTACCGATTGGCTGAGTGATCCCAATTCATCAACCCCAACAGTATCTCCTTCCGGAGTTACAAATAGCCCTGTTGTTAAAGAATATACTCTTACAACCACTGATGCAAATGGATATTGCCCCGATACAGACCAGGTCACCGTTACTGTTTATCCGACCCCGGATGTTTCAATTCATGTTGATGGTACGCCTTTAAGCTCCATCAATGCCTGTCCTGATGATGACACTACACTAGAAGCTTTTATTACACCGGAAACCAATACGGGCACAGAAACTTATCTCTGGTCAAATGGCGCTACAACATCTGCCATAACAGTATCTCCAAACCAATCTAAAAACTATTCGGTTACGGTTACCAATGGAGATGGTTGTACAAAAAATGCTCAAATAAATGTGTTGGTATATCCTTTTGAGGTTTCTTCTCAAGTGGATCAAATGAATGTATGCCCCAATGACCAAGATGGAATAGTATCAATAATTCTATCCGGAAATTCCGGCAACCTGCCTGTAACCGTTTTACTCACAGGCCCCCCCGGTTTTGCAGGACAAACAATAACCTTTACTGAAACAGGGACGCAAAATGTTACCGGTTTGATCACCGGTAATTATTCGGTTACCGGAACATCCTCAGCACCTGCCGGATGTACTTCCACAGCTACTTTTGAAATTCTAAGTGTTGATGATCTTCCGCCAACGCTAACATGCCCTGCAAGCGTTGTGGAAACAGCTCCCCTTGAACAAACTTCCATGAATGTTACTCTTACTGAGCCCACAGTTTCTGATAACTGTTCCGCAACACAGAATATAGTTGTTAGTGGTATACGGTCTGATGGACTACAATTTACTGATCCATACCCTCTTGGAAATACTACCATAACATATACTGCTAAAGATGAGGCGGGCAATGAAGCCTACTGTGATCATATCGTAAATGTGAAGAGTAGCTCTTCTCCGGGTGATGTGGACGGTGGTCTTGTTCTATGGCTTAAGGCAAATGCCGGTGTTTATAATGAAAGTGCTCCTGCCAACACCAATGAACCTGTCTCTTTATGGGATGATCATTTCCTGAACAACGATGCTGTTCAGAATACCTCGGGTTTGAAACCTCTGTTAAGCACCAACTCCAATGATCTTGTTAATCATAACCCGGTTATTCAGTATGATGGAAATGATGACTTTCTTTTGTCAGATTTATCATCCTTAGGGCTTGAAACAGAAAATACTGTTTTTATTGTCTCAAAGCCTGAAAGCACCGGTGCTGTAGTTGGTATTGGTACCAACAGTTTCGTAGGATTCCGGCAAAATGGTGTCGTCTATTCTATCAATGGAGGTGCTTCAGTAACTCAAACGGAAGCAGGATCCTATAGCCTTAATGATATTAAAGTTGTTTCATTACTGAAATCCGGCAATGAAAATGGTGATATATCGATTTTTATTAATGGTATTGAACCAATAAAATCGCAAAACCAATCAGCTATTATCACAGGCACTTCTGATACCAGAATAGGTGCAGGAAATACCTCTAACAGTACTGAATTCCTACAGGGCGATATCGCTGAAGTTATAATATACAATAGAGTTCTCACTGAAGCAGAGAGAAAAAAGGCAGAGTCCTATCTGGCCTTAAAATATGGAATTACGCTTGGTGATTAGAACTGATCTCACACGCTTTGTTTTTTCTTTATTTATTGTGTGTCTAAATTAATGAAATATTATGTTTTGTTAATATTAAAACTATATTTGACCTGATTAAAAATTAGTGTTAATTAATTAATGTATTGCCATTTGTGTAATATGTATTTTTGAAGAATTATTTAGCTGTATTTCCTTATTTGAAATTCACAATACTATTATTGTCAAATAATTATTGATGTTTGTACCTGCCTATATACTATATGGTGTAAATATTCAAATGGATGGGAGGTGTCGATTTGTGAATAATGATATGGAATATATTAAGAGTTAAGGGTTAAAAGTTAAAGGGTTAAAATTTAAAAAACAGGGTATAGGATTTTAGTCATATGAAATATGATTATATCCGGTATGTTTTTTTTATAATAATAGCTAAAGTAAAAATTTATGGATGATTCTTTACGGGTCATTTTTATAAAAATATACCGCATTATTTTTCTTCCGATAATATCGGGAGTTCTGTTGGCTGTTTCGGCATTGCCGTCGCAGATTTGGTATCTTAACTTTTTTGCTTTTATTCCACTGCTGTTGGCAGCAGAAAAAATATTACCTTCAAAAAGGCCTTTAATTATATTTTCTGTTCAACTGTTCATTACTCTGTCAGTATTTTATCTCTGGGTGGGTCGCTGGATACTGCAAACTGCAAATATGGGCTTTCTTCTTGGGCTGCTCATTATTGTTCCTTTTGTCGTTCTGGTTTCACCCTATATTTTGCTGAAAAAGAGAGGTAATAAATGTGCATTTGTATATTTTGTTGCGGCCTGGATAGCTGCCGAAATGATTCAATCCTATTTTCAGTTAGGGTCTCCGTTTTTTAACCTGGGGCACAGCATTGGAAAAATCCCGCAACTTATACAGTGGTATGAATATACCGGTGCCGCCGGTGGTACTCTGTGGGTTTTAGCTGTTAACCTAAGCCTCTATTCACTTGGAAAAACAGTTCTAAACAAAGAAAAGCGGTGGAAGCAGAATGGCATTGTTTTGTTGGGCATTCTTATGATTCCTGTTGTTATTTCGGTTCTTATTTACCGGAATTACGAAGAGCGAGGAATACCGAATGAAGTGCTGGTCGTTCATCCCAGTACCGATAACCGCGATATAAAATACCGGATAAACATTTACGAGTTGCTGGATATTTATCTTGAAATATTTTTACCTCACCTGACAGAAAACACCGAATATGTAGTACTTCCCGAAACCGCCATTACCAATGCCGGGTGGATAGCCGATTACAACCGTAATTTGGTTTTTCAGCACTTCCGCGAAAAAACAAAAGATTTTCCGGATGTAAAGTTGATAACCGGTGCTATTACATACGAAAGTATTCCCAACGTTGATAAAATAAAAAACCATAAGAAATTACCGGGAATCCGTTATTCCGAAAAATACAAAACGTGGTATTACACGTATAATGCAGCTTTGCAAATTGGTCATAAACAAGCTACTCAAATCAGGGTTAAAGAAGGGCTTGTTCCTTATCAGGAGTATATACCATATCCATTAATAACTCCCCGACTCTCACCCGTAGGTATCGATTTCCAGTTTTCGCCTCGCGAACCCAATCCTAAGATTTTTACTGCCGATAATAATCGAAAAACCGCTGTTCTTATTTGTTATGAACTGGTTTTCGGTTACAAGTTTGCTGGGGCAGCACGAAAAGGAGCCGAAGCATTTTTTGTAATGCTGAATGAGGGTTGGTATACCCAGGCTCAACAAGTGCCAGCTCAATTTTTGCAGCTCTCGGTTGTGAGAGCCATTGAAAATCGCCGTAGCATAGCTCACAGTTCTAATATGGGTATTTCGGCTATTATTAGCCAAAGGGGAGAAGTGCTTGCCCGTACCCAAAGCAAAAAAGGCGATCTTTTGATAAGCCGGATAAATATGAACCCCAGTTCAACCCTGGCATCTGCCATGGGAAATTTGCCCGGACTGACTGCAATGAGCATAATTCTGGTTTTGTTATTCATTGAATTCAAACAAAACCTTTTAAAGAAAAAAATTAACAAAAGAGGAGGTGCGTCATGAAATGTAACTCTATTCAAACCAGGCAATTTCCCATTTCGATTTTGGAATTGATTAATATGAGTAGGAAGAAAACAGTACTTACACTACTATTTTTTATTATATTGTTGTTTCCTTCAGTAAAGAATGTGTATGGTTGTTGGGCGCCGGAACCTCCTTCAGCAAGCATCGGTGTGGACAATGCTACACCTGTGGTAGGAGAGGAGGTTACATTCACCGCAACAAATCAGAGCAACGTTTTTTCAGCGACATGGACTTTTGGAGAAGGAGCAAATCCTCAAACCGTAGATGATGCAGAAAGCGTTAATGTTACATACTCTACTTATGGAACAAAGGAAGTTGTATTAGAAATTCAAAATTCAAGGGGTACAACAAGGTATGCTGATCCAAATCCATTGAACGTATATGTAGGCGATCCACCCACCCCGGGTTCCATTGGTGGCAGCCAGACTATTTGCAGTGGAGATACACCTGCGGAGCTTACTTCTACAGTAGCAGGTGGAGGTTCGGTAAACACCAATATTGTTTACCAGTGGGAGGCCAATGCCGGGGGGAGTTGGGGAACCATTAGCGGAACCACGGGAGCTACCTACCAACCCCCTGATTTAACCGCTACCGCCAGCTATCGGCGCCGAACGGTTACAGACTGGGGTGGAACAACACGATATTCGGGCTATACAGGTGAGGTTACGGTTACGGTAAACGAATTACCACTTTTTATCACTGAAAAAACAGACGTTAAATGTTTTGGTGGTAACGACGGTTGCATAAAGGTAACAGCCACGGGAGGTTCAGGGTCATATTTCTATTCAAAAGATAATGGAGCAACATATACATCAACCGCACAATCAGGATTTTATACATTCGAAGGCTTAGAAGCAGGTGATTATAAGATAAGAGTTAAAGATACAAACGGATGTGAAACACCTTTTTGTGAATAGTAGTAATAATATTGCTCATTTAACAAGCAAAGATGAAAGAAAGAAATAATCTTTTTATGATTTATATATACCCTGCTAAAATATCTAAGATAATTTCAGCAGCACTTATGGCTGTTTTGTTGATTCTATTTCCTGTTTTTGTGAATGGACAAATTTATCCAACTTTTGAAGGTGTTGAGACTAAGACAGTAAAAGGTAATAACATTACTGTTTCTGTTCCAACAGGTTCAGTTGGGGATTTATTAGTCGCAGCTATTGGTTTCAATAATGGAGGAAATATTACTACTCCGGAAGGGTGGACTATTTTGCAAAATGGAAGTATAGGTAATGGTAATAAACAATCTAGTTTATTTGTGTATTGGAGAGTTGCAGACGTTACAGAACCTAATAGCTGCAATTTTAGTGGGTGGAATGGGAATCTATATGTATGTGCTGCTATTTCGCGATATTCTGATATAGATCAGACAAAACCTATAGAGGTGTCTGCCCTTGCTTCAAAGGGTGATGATTCTAATCCTACCGCACCGCCCATAATTGCAAGCTACGGTCATACAATGATTGTTCGTATTACAGCTGTTGCAGGTGCCGAAGATCCTTTAGAGTACCCAAGTGGTACTACTAAAAAGGTGGATATCACTTCCGGGGGCGAAAATGGCTCTAGCTTAGGTGTTGTTGATGCAACACAAGAACTACCCGGGACTATAGGCTCAGCCACCTGGAGTGAAGGTGAGGGTGAAAGCTGGGTAGCAGTTAGTTTAGCCATCAATTCTGTTCCTCCTTTTGATCCCTGCACAGATCCTAACGATATAGATACCGATGGAGATGGGATCAATAACATTTGTGATTGGGATGATGACAACGATGGTATTTTGGATGTTATAGAGAATGGGAATTGTCCCATTGCAGAAAAAACAGAAACAATAGTCTTATTTAGTGAAGATTTTGGTACTGGTACTGCAAGAAAAACTCATGACAAGGTTAAAAATCATTCATATGATGATAATGGGGCAATTCCTGATGGATCTTATGCTGTTGTTTCGTCCCTGTCTGCAGGATTGGCACACTACAACCGCACGGACAATAACGGAGATGTAGATGCCAATATTGACCAATTTACAGGACCAGCCGGTGGTTCTACAATCGGAAGGTATTTAGCAATAAACATGATTAATCAAGATAATGTAGAGTTTTATCGACACACATTAAACGATTTGATAATAGGAGTCGATTATAGGTACAGGCTCGATATGGCAGGTTTGTGTATTGGTTGTGTGGATTTGCCAATATTTACACTTCAAATACAAAATAGTACAGGTGCGGTTCTACATGAGATTTCTTCTGAATCACTTGGAGTGCTTAATAATGATATTTGGAAAAGAGTAGTTTTAAATTTTACTGCTACAGTAAATTCTGTGGAAATAGTGATTATTAATAGTCAACCTAACGGTCAAGCTGGTAATGATGTAGGTGTTGATAATATTGTTTTTGCTCTTTTACAGTGTCCGGATAGTTATAATGACCTCGATGGCGATGGTGTTATTAATAGTTTAGATACAGATAGTGATGATGATGGCTGCCCGGATGCGCTGGAAGGTTCCCATTCATTTCTTAATACAAATATTGATGCTAACGACAGACTTATGGGAGGTGTGGATGCCAATGGTGTTCCTCTACTTGTGAGTCCAAACGGTCAGGGAATTGGAGATAGTCAGGATGCAAATACACAAAACCCTAATTGCCTTGGTATTCCGACAGCTGACGGTAATAATATACTCCATGGTGGTGTTTTTACCGATGTAAATGGCAATGGGATATTAGATGGCGGTGAAGATTATGATCTGGATGGTGTAACCGTTAATCTCTACGAAGACAGCAATGCTAATGGATTGCTGGATAATGGTGAAGCTCTTGTCGTGAGTACTTCAACGGTAAATGGAAGCTATAGTTTTGAAATTGACGCTGCCTTAGGAGCCCACCAAACTAATTCCAGTAGAGTCTCTAGTAGCTCTGATGATGCTGAACAACGAAAGAGTAATGGAAGTGTGAGACTCACAAGTACAGACTTAGAACTTGTAGATGATGGCACCAGAGAGCAGATAGTAGGAATGCGATTCAACGGAATCTCTATTCCGCAGGGAGCTGTAATTACAAATGCTTATATAGAGTTTACAGTGGACGAGACAGGTTCATGGCCTACAAATCTGGAATTTGCAGGACAAGCTATTGATGATGCTCCATCTTTTACAAATGGAAATTATAATATATCCAATAGAACGCAAACCAGTACAAAGGTTTACTGGAATAACGTATCGGCATGGAGTTATGTAAATGATAAGCACCAAACTCCCGATATCACGACTATAGTTCAGGAGATTGTGGACAGACCGGGCTGGGGAAGTAATAATAGCATGGTGATAATGGTGGAAGGAAGTGGAGAACGGACAGCTGAAGCCTATGATGGTGAATCGAGTAAAGCCCCATTACTTGTGGTAGAGTATAGAGAAAATAATTACCCGGTAAGTTATATTGCCACAATTGATGAGGCTACTTTGCCGGCAGGTTACGTTTTGACAACCGATAATGTTGAAACTGCAACATTTACTGCTGTGGATCAATCGGATTTTGAAAATGATTTCGGAGCTCAATATTCCGATCTATGTACAAACCCGGCTGGAATAGATACTGATGAAGATGGCATCAATGATATTTGCGATTTAGACTCAGACAACGACGGTATTTTTGATGAGATCGAATTGCGATGTGACCAACCCACTGTAGCAAATTCAAATTTTGGTACGGGCATGTATCAAGATCAGTTATACTTTTTTAATTGGAATGGTGCTGATTTTGCCGATGGTTTAGATCAAGGGGATAGCCAAACATTTACTTTGCCCGATGGGCTTGTTATTACAGCTACCTTTACTTCTGTTACTATTGTAGGAGGAACGGTATCTACAGCCGATATGAACACTTGGTCAGGAGCCTATTTACATCATTTATATAATACACCTGGAACCGACGAAAGTTTATATGGAAATGCTTCTACAACTTCTATTAAAGCTACACTCTCTTTGTCAGCTACAAAAAATGGTCATCCTTTTAGCTTAGATTTACTTGCTTTAGATTCAGAAGCTACTTCTACAACAGAAACCTGGTCAGTAACTACAAATGGAGCACATTGGGCTTTGTTAGAACAATATGCAGGTGGAGGGAATTGGACTGGCGTTGGTACTAATACAGTAACAACAACAAATACACAGAGTTCAGGTGGGAATTCAATTTTTTATTCTTCTGGTACAACAGAGTTGAATTATAATATAACATCTTCCGGTGGGGCACGACAAGCTTTTGCAGTAGGCATTTATTTAATATGTGACACCGATGGTGATGGCATACCTGATTATTTAGATACTGACAGCGACGGTGATGGATGTGGTGATGCAGATGAGGCCTATGGTATTGTCGGAACCGATGCCGATGGTAATGGCATGTACGGAGCAGGTATTCCAGCTGTTGATGTTGATGGGAAAGTTATTGGAGCATCTTATGCCACACCCGCAACTACAGCTGGTGGTTTTTACTCCTTCCAGGAGGGGATGACAATAGCACTTACTGAATCTCCAGCTGATCAACAAGAATGTGTTGGCGAAGATATAACCTTTTCAGCAACCGCTACAGCTAGCCCAATTGCAACCAATAATCCTGTAGCAACTGCCAATACCGACGTAGATTTTCAGTGGTATGTGAATGATGGAAACGGCTTTGTGCCTCTTTTAGGAGAGTCGGGTACCGTTGCAAGTGGCACCGAAGTCTCTTTAGTAGTTAGTAGCACCACATCTACAATGAACGGTAATATCTATCGTGTTGCATTTATAAACGAAGCTAATATTTGCGGAGGGGAAGGAGAGGCTACATTAAATGTTAATCCTATGACAGAATTTGCGATTGTGAAGTCAAACATCAAATGTTTTGGTGATAAAGACGGTTGGATAGAGGTTACCGCCACAGGTGGTTCAGGATCATATTTCTACTCAATAGATAATGGTGCAACATATACTCCGGACTCACAATCCGGATCCTATACATTTTGGGGCTTAGAAGCAGGTGATTACAATATAAGAGTTAAAGATACAAACGGATGTGAAACACCTTCTTGTGACTAAGGGGTTTTCGAATATCAAAAAGATGCTATAAAAAATCGATAATAATTTGACTACAATTAATACAATATGAAGAAGAAATTATTTTCCATCCTCACCATAATAATGATTGCAGCTTTTGGGCATGAAGTGAATGCTCAAATAACTGTTACTATTACGCAGCCGGATGTTGTAAATGCTACGGAAACGGAGGCTTCTCGAAATAACGTTTCGTGTTATGGAGGGAATGATGGTGGGTTCATAGTAGTGGCTGGTGGTGGAGCAGAAACAACATACACATATAGTTTAACATCCGATTTTAGCGCAAACAATAATGCGGATGGTGTATTTACAGGCCTAACAGCCGGAGTTTACACCGTTTATGTAAAAGATGTTAATGATTGTACAGATCCAACGCCAATTAATATAACAATCACGGAGCCTGCTTCCGGTTTAAGCGCGTCAATTAGTTCTCAGACTAAT
>CAYYSU010000011.1:0-62476 GCA_964474455.1 uncultured Bacteroidales bacterium | reverse complement strand
CTTGACTGTCCAAAAACGACAATAGTTAGGAGTATTGCAAATACAGAGAGTAGAGTTTTTTTCATAGTAAAAGAGTTTTGTTTATTTAGTATGTATCCAGTAGTGTATTATGCAGTTAATATACGTAATAATAATCGTTTTTAATCCCAACCTAAAATATAAAGACAACTAAAGGTGCCAAAGCGTTCCTTAAGTCATAAAAAAAAGCGCCGCAGAACTCTGCGGCGCTAAAATAATTAAATTTACAGCTTATTTATTAATAATTAATTTTTTCACAGTATTGTTTGTTTTGCCTTCAATAACAAGGTAGTACATGCCATTACTGTAGTTGCTGAGATCGATAACCTCATGTACTTCTTCAGAGCTATTGTTCTCGGTAAAGTAGATACGGTCGCCAATTGTATTGTAAACAGAAACAGTATATACATGGCTCGGCGCATTGAAATATACATTGAAGATGCCCTTTGCAGGGTTCGGAGTAACCTTTGTGTTGAATGCATCGATATTTTCGATTCCAACAGTATTATCAACAACGATCTCAAGTTCTTCGCTAAAGTCACTTATTCCACAAATGTTTTCACCATTAACCTTAAGCGTTGCCACACCCTGATATTCTTCACTCCATCCAATAGATGCTGTAGAACCGTCTTTTGTAAGGCTTCCGGCCTCAGCAGGTTCCAGTTCCCAATTGAAAACAGTAGTGTTTCCATCGGTAGTATACTCGGTAGTAGTCACATAATATGTATCTACATAATCAGGGCCTTCGGGTATAGCTGGAATAGCAGCTTCGTCAGAAACAGCTATCATAATAGCCTCTTCAACAGCACCACAAGGGGCATTACCCTGGATGGTCATAAAGAGTTCAACAGAGCCGCTGGCAATATCCTGATCACCGGCAGTATAAGTAGGATTCAGCAGTGTGGGGTCGTCGAAAGTTCCGTCGCCAGCGCTAGACCAGTTAATAGAAGAGTATTCGGTTACCTCAACCCAGTCGATAGCAGCAGGAGCCGTACCACAAATATCCCCATTTTCAGCAAATACAACAGGGGCATCGATAAAGTTGATCTCGATGTCATCTGTTTCATGTGTTCCTTCTGCATCCCATACATCAAGCGTAAGAATAACAGCGCCTGCAGCGTAATCCTCTGCACTTGGTGTATAAACAGTATTCAGTGCTGTGGCATCATCGAAAGTACCTGAGCCATTGGTAGTCCACTCTAGGCCTTCAAAATTGGAAGCACTGGCTTGGGTGGCATAAATATCGTTTTCACAAATTATTGTATTGTCACCTGCATGAACAGATAGTCCGTCTAGCAATGGAGGGAAGTGGATAAAGTCAATCCATGCCACTTCATTACCTGTAGATACCTCACCGGTAGCAAAACGCCACTCGAGAGTATGTTCACCCGGATCAACTATGGGAGAACAATGAGACCAGTCTGATGTACCGGCACAACTGGTTTTAAATACCCCATCGACATAAAAACTGAGGGTAGAAGCGCTCGCTGCTTCCATTTTTACCCAGTAGGAAACCTTCTGTGGCAGGAAAGCATCAATATTAACATCCAGGAACAGGGAAGTAGATTGCATAGCAGCAATTTCGCCTGTTTGTGCAGCATACGTACCGCAAGCAGCTTCAGTGTCCACCACAGACCAATCAGCGTCACCGCCAGTGTACCATCCCCATGCGGAGAAATCTCCAGTCTCAAAGTCTTCATCAGCTTCAGGACCAGTCTCGAAGGACCAAACACTACCTTCACAGGTGCCATAAATATTGTAAGAGTCAATTTTCCAGTAATATGTTGTTTCGAAATCAAGCTGTTCAGGAATAATAAAAACAGGCTCAGAAGTTTCAACACCATTTACAATATTAGTAGGTGGGTTATCGGTGCCAACAAAAACCTTATATGTTTCAGCAAGGTTTCCGATTCCGTCCGTCCATTTAAGATTAGTAAAAGGAGCGATTTTTTTACTGCCATCGGCAGGAGCAGGATTCTGTGTTGGGAAAGGAGCACCAGCGATAAGCACATAGTCTTCGTAACGGAATTTGTTACGTGCTGTAACAGTTACAAGAACAGAATCACCGGGAGTAGTCATAGGCTCAATAGTCATTTGTTGGAGTGCACCATTTGCTTCAGTCACACCAATAATATTATTATTGTAAGTAAGACATACCATAGCACCTGCTTCACAGGTAAACTCAAATGTCTCCTGGGCTACAGGAAGAACATCAGAATAGGCAATATCAACTTGTGATGGCATTTCAGAATATACTGTGGTAAAGGCATCACAATGAGCATGGAAGAGATGATGCGTAACAGTTTTATTACTGGTGTTGTATGGCCAGCTGGATCCTTCAAGGAAGTGTTTTCCTGCTGCACTACCAAAGGCAGGACGGATAAAGTTGTTGGGGAATAATTGACCCTGGTCAGGCATAAAGTCAGTCCACATATTATCCATCATACCCCAAACGTAGGTATCGTTAACAAAAGAATAGGAGACCTCAGAAGCAGCGATAAGACCAAGAGCGCCAAAATCATGACGATGAAACGCTTCAGTGAAGCACTCACTATTCCAATTGTATTTACCTGTCAAACAGTTAATTGACAATACAAAAGTAAGATCTGTATTGTTAAGACCGAGGATGTCAGAGTTATGGTATGCGGGTTCACCCCAGCCGTTTTCTCCACCATGGTCACGGTGCATAAGCATAAAGGAACCTGCATTAATAGCATTATTAATCATAGAAGCATTTCCTCCGGCCCAGTTTCCTAGTTCAGCAGGTGTGGCGGGAAGATATCCCAGACCATTAACACCAAAATAGTTCACAACAGTGGATGTATTCTGAGCAGTAGACCATGTAGAACCCGGAGTACCACTATAAATCTCGTTGATACGAACAGGCTCTTTCCCAAGTTCATTTCTCCAGAAACCTCCAACAGTTTCAGAACAGATCTGAAACCATCTTTCAGTTTGCCAACCTAAGGCAGTAATAGGGTTGTTGTAAAAGCCAAAGCTAAGAGGAGGGTTGTTTTCATAGTTGATAATCTTGTTAATCATCATTGAAAGTTCATCCTCATTACGAGCTGTGATGCGGGAAAAAACGATTTCCGGAAGATTATCTCCATCAACATCGGCATAGATATTATCAGAAACACAGTAGTTGTCCCAAAGAGGGCTTGTGACGTTAACAGTTTGGTCTGAGCCATAATCGCCAAGGATAAGCACTGCTGCGGGGGGGATATACCATGTACTATATGCGTTATTGATGTAGTTTTCGATTGCACTGGCACTGTTGCCGCCAATTTCGGCTAGAGAAACAACGCCTGTTACGATACCCTGCTTGGTACGGTGGTTCTTTATCACACCAGCCCACGCCTGGAACATAGGATCATCAGGAGAGATGATAATGTATTCCAGATCGGTATTTAATTTAGTGTCTCTGTCATGGAGTCTTTTACTATAGTCAATATCCTTAAGAGAAGAGGCATTTAGAACCATATCTTTTACAATAGGATCCCAGTATGGACTTCTGAGACGATCTTCACCAAACTGACCATTACCACCCTCGAAGTTGATGTCTATTTCAATATCACGATAAACCTTCAGTTCTTTTGTTACCGGATTGTACTGGAATGGCGTTATGCCAAGCATTACCACATCTACACCACGAATCTTACGGTTTTCAGAGATCTGAACAGGATTCTCAGGATAGAAAGCATTCTTGCTGTACACTTGCATGTTTTTTGTGTACTCCAAATCCCCACGTTCTGTATCCAGAGGGATTCTTGGTGCAGGAGAGATTTCTATATTCTGATATGTTTCAACAACAGCATTCTTTATGGTCACTGTGGCCTCAGCACCTTGAGGGATCATAATTCTATTACTCTGTCCAGGAAGATCAGGGTAACCTTCGTCGTTGGGCAGAAATGTTCCGGGGATCTCAATGCCTTTCATATCTTCACCTTTGACATCTCTGTCGGTGAACGTAAATTCATCAATTGAGAATGTTACGGAGACTCCCCCTTTAGTTTCTTTTGCAAGTTGAATTCCACGATCGTACTTATGATCAGTGTAAGTAACCTTCTCCTGAGCAAAAAGGCTCAAAGAAAAAATCACTCCTAAACCCATCATAAATACGCGTTGTAGTAGATTGTTTTTCATTGTGTATGTGTTTTAATTGTGAATTAATAACCTTTGCAACGGGCAAAAATAAGCAAAAGTGTGAACAAATGCCACGCTTTTATAAAATTCATATATGTGTGTGTTTCAGATGTTTAGATGCTGACAATCATTTTTTATGTTTTATGATTTTTTTATGAAAATACAACACTTGTATTTTCATGCAAATAGCGTATTATTAGATGTTAAAATAAGGCGTTTAATTTTTCTTTGATACATATTTGTGAGAAAAATATGAATATGTATAAGATCTATTACGTTGTAATAGTATTACTAAAATTCCGGCCTGACCATTTTATAAACCTTGTCGGAGCGACGAAGGAATTCCTCTGACGGAATAGAGCATGAAGCCCCTTTGGGAGCGGAGTCAGAGTCAATAAAATCTACCCTTATCTCTTTGAGCTTGTACTTTACTACGCCTGTTGTAGAGCCAATAATCACCAACTCGTCACCAACATTAATGCTGTCGGTTTCAAGTTTGATTTCTGCTACCTTCAGTTTTGTGAAGTAGTTGGTTACGGAGCCAACATATTTCTTAATTTTTGTTGCTCTGTTGCCGTATAACTCAGCCCATTCCCCCATTTTTCTGCCCAGATAGTAACCATCCCAAAAACCTCTGTTGAAAACACCCGCTAATCTTAGATTCCAGTCGTCGATTTTCTCTTGTGTATACTCTCCGTTATTCCAGGCTGTCACGGCCTCCTTGTAGCATTGGGTAACAGTCTTTACATAGTCTGCCGACCGTCCCCGGCCTTCTATCTTAAGCACTCTTACTCCAGCATTGAGCATCTGATCCAGGAAATCAATTGTTTTAAGATCTTTTGGCGACATGATATACTCATGGTCCACTTCCAGTTCTATCTCTCTGTCACGATCAAAAACCTGGTAAGGTCTTCTGCATATCTGGTAGCAGGCGCCTCTATTCCCGGATGCTTTAGGACCGTAAGTGTCCAGACTGAGGTAGCATTTACCGGAAATGGCCATACATAATGCACCATGGGCAAACATCTCAATCTCAACAAGTTTCCCTGATGGTCCCTTTATCTGCCCGGTCTCAATGGCATCTGAAATAGCCTTTACCTGAGTAAGATTCAACTCCCGGGCTAGAACAACAACATCAGCAAAATGGGAATAGAAACGCACAGCTTCAATATTACTTATATTGGCTTGTGTTGAAATATGCACCTCCATACCTACGTGTTGCGCATACTCTATTACACTGATGTCGGTGGCAATGATAGCAGATATTTTTTGTTTTACTGCTTCATCAACCAGCAACCTCATCTCTTTCAGTTCGTGGTCGTAAATAATGGTGTTAAGAGCCAGATATGTCTTTACTTTATTGCCTTCGCAGCGGGATGTGATCTCTTTAAGGTCTTCGACAGTAAAGTTTTGCGAGGATGATCTGGAACGCATGTTGAGGTTTCCCACTCCAAAATATACCGAATCGGCTCCTCCTTGAATTGCTGCCATCAATGACTCAAAGGATCCTACCGGTGCCATTATTTCCACACTTGTAGTCATAAATAATTTTTTTGCAAATATAATTGTTATATGATATCCAATGTTGTAGTTTTTAGATTATATTATTTTGACAGCTAGATAGTTGTGTTTTGTTACGGTTTTTTGGTGTATTACTTTCTTCAAAAAATCCGATTAAGTAATGAATTTGGTTGGTTTTTTCTCCATAGAGGAGAGGTTGAGCAAGTTAATAATAGTAATGCCTACGGGTATTAGTAAAAGTTTACATATTTTCCTGTTTAAAAGGCAATGCAAACTTTTTCATGATATTGGGAGATTTGTTCCCGGGCTTGCTGAAAAGGCGTCATACTGCACTCCGTATGGCGCTTTTTATTTTGAAATAAGAGAGATAATTTTCTTTGGGATATCAGTATTATCATAGAAGCCTCCAAAAAGTTCACTTCCCGCACCAGTGCTGTGTACGGGAAGAGGCATTGCAGTATGAGAAAATGAAGTCCAGTCAATACCTGCTTTTTGTGAAAGAATGTGCGTGGCAGTTATTGTAACAGGCTCATAGTAATAATACAATTCCCGGGCTTTAGTATCCGAAATTCCATCCTCTGACACAAAAGAATAGACGTATGCATCCCTGAGCTTTTTCTTGTCGTAATCTGTAAGCTCAATATCGCTACCCAAGCCAAAATATTCATTTACCATGATCATAACAGAATCATAAGAAGGTGATACCAGGTTACTCATTTTGGCTTCAATTACTTCCAGAGATGCTGTTTGATTATTCAACAACTCATAGTTACCTGTTTTTCCTGCCAGCGTATTGCCCATTGAGAGCCCACCGGTTTCATGGTCGCCGGTAACGATAATAAGTGTTTCATCAGGATTATGCAGATAGAAATCCATTGCGGCACCGACAGCAGCATCAAAATCAATCATATCGTGTATTACTGTTGCAGCATCGTTTGAGTGGCATGCCCAGTCTATTTTACCACCTTCAACCATCATAAAAAAGCCTTTTTCATTATCCAAAACCTCAATACCTTTATATACATAATCTGCCAAAGATAAATCACCCTCATTTCTGTCAATTTTATATGGCATAGAGGCGCCGTTTGAAAGCTCTTGGTTTATGGAGATAATTTTTTCTGCTCCTGGGGAAAGTGCATAGAAATCTTCATTTGTGTTTATAATGGTATATCCTTTCTCTTTGGCATATTCAAGCATGTTTTTTTTGCCTTCTACCTCTGTACCTTGAGTATCCTGCTGAGTATAATCCTCGGAATATTTTTTATCCTTATCCATTCCGTCAGGATTTCGGAAACCACCACCGCCAAAGAAATCAAATTCGGAGTCGGGGAGTTGCATACTAATTTCATAATACATATTTCTTGACTCTGCATTGGCATAGAAAGCCGCCGGCGTGGCATGATCCAGTGAAACATTGGAAATTATGCCCACCTTCATGCCATTTTTTTTCGCTATTTTTGCTACACTAATGTATTTCTCTTTACCGTCAGGACTCTGCATAATAATTCCGTTGTCGGTCTTTTCTCCTCCGGCGAGGGCCGTCCCGGCGGCGGCAGAATCCGTAATTTTATTTGATGTGCTGTATGTTGTGATAAATCCCTTTTCCGGAAATGTGGTGAAGTATAACTGTGGGTTAGGATAGATAGTATTATAAGCACCCAGATAGCTCTCGGTGAGTTGCTCCTGACCTAAGCCCATCCCGTCGCCAATAAAGAAGAAAATATATTTTGGGCTCTTCTGCTCCTCAGAGCAGGATATGAAGGATATGGTAACAAGAATTGCCAATATCGTTACAGAGAGTATTCTTTTCATAATGAAGTTTTAAAATACAAAAATAAGCATTTACAATAAAATGTGTTTATTGCATATTCTAATTCGTTGGTGGAAACAGTTGTTATTTAAGATGAAGATCGAAATAGTTAGCAATCTTTTCATAGAGATGCATTCTGTCAGCACCACCAACGTTATGCTCATGACCGGGATACACAAAATAGTCAATATGTACTCCATCCTCAACAGACTGCTGAATAAGTGATAGGCTGTGTTGCCAAACAACAACGGGGTCCATTGTTCCGTGGATAACCAATACATTACCTTCGAGATTTTTAACATAATTGAGAAGACTGGCATTGTCATATCCATCAGGGTTTTCTTCAGGAGTATCCATATAACGCTCACCATACATTATTTCGTACCATTTCCAATCTACTACAGGGCCGCCGGCGCAAGCAACTTTGAATATTCCTGGGTTTTTAAGCATCATGGAAAGGGTCATAAAACCACCATAGCTCCAACCATCAACGCCCATTCTTTCACCATCGACATAAGGTAATGATTTGAGGTAATCCACGCCGATCATTTGATCTTCGACCTCCAGAACACCCAGGTTGCGATGAATAACCTGTTCAAAGTCCGCACCGCGATGGTTTGTACCATGGTTGTCCATTGTAAATACGACGTATCCATTTTGTGCCATATACATATCAAATAATCCGGCTCCGGCATTCCAACTGTCGCTTACAAGTTGTGAGTGCGGACCTCCGTACACGTATAAGAATACAGGATATTTTTTGGAAGGATCAAAATCAGGAGGCTTTATCATACGGCACCATAAGTCTGACCCATCTTTTGCTTTTAGTGTCATAAGCTCATAATCGCCGGTATTGTAGTTGTCAAGAGGGTTTTTGTTCTCTAAAATCGTGCGTATTATTGTCCCTTTATTATCAATGAGTTGATATTCACGACATACATCGGTGCTGGTAAAAACATCAATAAAGTATTTCCCTGTTGTAGAGAAAATGGGCTTATGGTTGCCATGCTGTGGCGTGAGGCGTTCTGTCTCCAGTGTCTTCATATTTAATGAATAGACGTGACACTCCACGGGGCTTTTTGCTCTGGAAGTGAAGAACATTGTCTTGCCCTTTTTGTCAAAACCTAAAATGTCGTTGTCATCCCAATGGCCTTTTGTGAGTTGTGATAACATTTTTCCGTTAGTATCAAAAAGGTAGAAATGATCGTAACCATCGCGATAGCTTTTTAATATGAATTTTCCAGGAATGGCATCATGGAAGTAGAGTGGCATTTCAGGCTCCACATATTGCTCGTCAGTTTCTTCATAAAGTGTTTTCAGAAAAGCTCCGGTAGCGGCATCATATTTATTAATCTTCAGATGATCTTGTTCACGGTTTAATACACCTATATAAAAGTACTCCTCCGAAGGATCCCATGTTATCATTGTAAGGTATTGCTCACTATTTTTTTCTGTTTCTGCAAGAACCATTTTTCCTTTCTCCACATCGTATATTGCAAGCATTACCTGATGGCTCTTCATTCCTGCCATGGGGTAGCGTGTTTTTTCTAACTCCGCAATACGTGATGATATGTTCACAAGTGGATAGCTTGTTACCATACTTTCATCCATCTTGTAAAATGCCAGATATTTACCGTTTTCTGACCAAAAGGTTCCCTTACCAATACCAAATTCACTACGTGCTACACGTGAAGAACCGTTCAGAACACCCTCTTCAGTATCGTTAGTTATCTGCGTCTCAACGCCATTTTTGCTTATGAATATATTTTTGCCTTTTGTGTATGCTGCAACAAATGTTTTTTTGTTAAGGTCGAGATTTTCAGCATCCTCCGGCCAGCTGTTCTTTTTATGGATTGTTTCGGAAGAGAGGTTACAAACAAAAGCTTTACTCTGTGAAAGAAAGAAGAAGTTGTCGCTGTCGATCCATTTAACAGAAGGTATTCTTCGCAGGGAGTCATTTCCCGATTCACTCATCAGCGCATTGAGTTTGTCGAGGCTGAATATAGTCTCTTCAACGCCATTTTTTGCTTGCACCTTAATAATATCTGTACCTTCAACATAAGTATATGTATCTTCTCCGGGAATCCATGCCGGGTTGGCAATTCTCTGTGGATAGAGCTCGGGGTTCATCCATACACAATCTTGAAGAGTAAGCTTTTTGTCCTGTGCATTTGAATGGAATGTCAAAAGGAGTGCTGCAAGAGCAATAAAAGTTGTGAAATATCGTCTCATGGGTTATTGTTTTTCTGAGGCCAAATGTACAATATTAATGGCTAATTGAAAATATTCCTTAATCATGCCCCGGTAAAATTGTTATATGTTTTGTATATATACGCCAAAGAGGCATGAAAAGATGGATTATTAATGTTTTTTCTGTAAAAATTGTATCTTTGCCGCCCAAATAATTATAACAAAGTGATTTTTAAGTCGATGGAATACAAAATTAAAGATATAGCACTGGCCGAATGGGGCCGCAAAGAGATCGCAATTGCTGAAAAAGAAATGCCTGGTCTTATGGCATTACGTGTTAAATATGGTGAGAGTAAACCTCTTAAAGGAGCCCGTATTACAGGCTCACTACACATGACCATTCAAACAGCCGTTCTTATTGAAACACTTGTTGAACTTGGTGCCGATGTACGGTGGGCGAGTTGTAACATTTTTTCCACACAGGATCATGCAGCTGCAGCTATTGCAGAGAGCGGCGTGCCGGTGTTTGCCTGGAAGGGTGAGACACTCGAAGAGTATTGGTGGTGTACTAAGATGGCTCTGAGCTTCCCTGATGGGAAAGGTCCACAAATGATTGTTGATGACGGTGGTGATGCTACACTACTTCTTCATAAAGGCTTTGCTGCTGAGAACGATGCTTCAGTACTCGATAAAGAGCCGGAAAGCCGTGAGGAAGCTGCTGTTTTGAAGCTTCTTAAAGAAACGCTTAAAGAAGATCATGGTAAATGGCACCGTGCCGTAAAAGATATGAAAGGTGCTTCTGAAGAGACTACCACAGGTGTGCATCGCCTCTATCAGATGATGGAAAATAAAACACTGCTCTTCCCTGCTATTAACGTTAACGATTCTGTGACAAAATCAAAATTTGATAACCTCTACGGATGCCGTGAGTCTTTGGCCGATGGTATAAAACGCGCCACTGACGTGATGATCGCAGGAAAAGTTGTTGTTGTTCTTGGCTATGGTGATGTTGGTAAAGGATGCGCTCACAGTATGAAATCTTATGGCGCACGAGTTATAGTAACCGAGATTGATCCGATCTGTGCACTTCAGGCAGCAATGGAAGGCTTCGAGGTTATTACTATTGACGAAGCTCTCTCTGAAGGTAACATCTTTGTAACTACTACCGGTAACTGTGATGTGATCACAAAAGATCATATGCTCCAAATGCGGGACGAAGCCATCGTTTGTAACATTGGCCATTTTGATAACGAAATCCAGGTTGATGCTCTTGGAGATAGTGAAGGTGTAAATAAGATTAATATTAAGCCGCAGGTTGATAAATACGAGCTTCCCTCAGGGAATTGTATTTACATTCTAGCAGAAGGTCGTTTGGTGAACCTGGGCTGTGCTACCGGTCATCCATCTTTTGTGATGAGTAACTCATTCACTAATCAAATCCTTGCTCAATTAGAGCTTTGGACCAAGGATCTTGAAAATAAGGTTTATCGCCTCCCTAAATATCTTGACGAAGAGGTTGCACGACTGCACCTTTCTCAAATTGGAGTGAAGCTAACAAAACTCACCCGGAAACAGGCTGATTATATCGGCGTTCCGCAAGATGGTCCATTTAAACCGGAGCATTACAGATACTAAAAAAAAGACCTGTCAATATATTTTCCTGACAGGTCTTTTTTTTAACCAAAAATCACCTTGTATTACACCTTTAATTATATACCCTGATGTATCGTCCTGTGAAGTTGGTGTTATAGGCTCTTAATGGTCTTTCTGACGGGCCTTCAATGGGAAAACCGTCGGTGAGAAGAAATTCACTACCACATTTTGTACAAATGGCAATTGACGACCATGGTTCTACTTCAATAAGTGCCTCGTCGTCGAAGGGTTCGTGGGGACATGCCTGGTCATAGGCATAGAAATCCATTTCCGTGGCGCGATATACTATGAGTCCTTTATAACCGTGGGTGGTGTCAATATAGGATCCTGTAACAATATTGAGATCTGTAAAAGATGGCAGATATAGGTCTATCTCCATGTTAACCTTTACCTCGGGGATATAGTCATCATAAGGTTCCTTGCAACCGGTGAAAAATGAAGCACATATTACTATCGCTGTTAGAAATATTGTGGAAAATTTTATCATCATTATTATTTAACCACAAAATAAGGAATTTATTTCTTAAAAATGACTAATTTGTCGAATATTGTTGATAAGGTTTGTTATTGCATTCCAATAAAAAATTATACCGGTATTTTTGTTTTCTATTATGATGAAATCAGGAAAAGCATTTTTTGTGGTATTATTATTTATGATACCGTTGATGTTCTCTTCGTGCAAGACCAATGAGGGGTATAAAAATCAGCAGCATTATGAGCGAAAGATGGATAAGGAGTCAAAAAAAGCTGAGAGAGAGATAGAAAAGCTTAGAAAGCAGCATATAAAAATTCAATCAAAGCAAACCAAGGAGATGATGAAGCAGACTCGTAAAAAGGCAAAAGAGATTAATCGCTTCCGGCGCAAAAAATAAATATAAAGGTGTAGTTTTCGTTAAATTATATTATGACCACCTATTTTTTTCTATCTTTACCAGGTTTTAAAACAAACCCACACATGGAATTAGTAGAACTTATACCCTTACTATTGGCAATACTATGGGTTATTGTAATTCCGATCATGAGGTCTAATTCCCGTAAAAAGGCAAAGGCAAAGCCTGTTACAATAAATAATAGTACCTCGGAGGAATTCGATGATCATCCCAAACAGGGAGATGTTGCAGAGGATTTATTACATAATATTTTTGGCCTTCCGGTTGAAAAGCCAAAACCTCAAACGCAAACCCCTATTATTGAAACCAAGGAGAAGGAAAAGCCGTATAGACGAACTTATGAGTTAGCAAAAAGCTCTATTTCTTCTGAAGGAATCAGTGTTTTTGAAGATGAAAATAGTATTACTTCACCGGAAGCGTTTTCTTACGATGAGGAGTCAATATATAAAGAAGCAGGTAGGGATGTTAAAGATAATATAAGACAGGCAGTAATTTTTTCTGAGATCCTGCGAAGACCTTATGCTGATTAACAGTTTGTTATAGGTTTTTTGCAGTGATTAAATTTTTTTTGGAGAGTTGCTGATTTTCTTTTTAACTTTACCGCCTTTAAGCGCGAAATAATTGTTTATCTAACATAAAACTGTATGGTATGTTAAAAAAGTTACTTTTAACCCTTGGAATCGTACTACTTACGAGTGTGATGGTTTTTGCTCAGGATGGTACCCTGAAGGGTCAGATCACTGATGCAGACACAAAAGAACCCATCCCGTTTGCCAACGTCGTGGTGATGGTTGACGGGTTACAGAAAGGTGGTGCTTCGACCGATTTTGACGGTTATTTTACAATTAAACCAATTGTTCCCGGCCGTTATGATGTAAAAGCCACAACTGTGGGCTATCAGCCTCAACAGTTTAACGGAGTGGTAATCTCTTCTGACAGGATTACTTATCAGAATTTTGGGCTCTCCAGTAGTGCCGTGAATTTGGATGTTGTGGAGATTAAAGAATATGCAGTGCCACTTATTTCTAAAGATAAAACCCAGTCAGGTGGTACCATGACTTCAGAAGAGATTGCAAAAATGCCTAACAAATCCGCTGGTGCAGTTGCCACTACCATAGGTGGTGTGTTCTCACGTGATGGTGAGGTGGGTTCTCTTCGTGGTCAGCGTTCTTCCGGTACTGTTTATTATATTGATGGTATTCGAGTAACAGGTAACTCTAACCTCCCCGAGTCAGCTATTGACCAGGTGAGTGTTGTTCTTGGTGGTGTGCCTGCTCAGTATGGTGATGCTACCGGTGGTATTATCTCTGTTACTACTAAAGGCCCCAGCCGTACTTTTGGTATGGGTGTAGAAGCCAGAACTTCACAGTTCCTAGATGCTTTTGGATATAACTACGCAGGTGTTAACCTTAACGGGCCTCTTATCAAATCCAAAGATGATGGTGTTGCCCTTTTAGGTTATTTTGTCTCGGGTGACGTTACGTATCGTCAGGATTCACGCCCTACAGCAAAGGGTATTTATGTGGCCACTGATGAATATCTTAGTCACCTGGCAGAAAATCCTTTCCGCCCTTCCGGATCCGGATTCGGAGCCTTCTATAACTCTTCCTTTACCACTATGGATGACCTGCAGCACGTGAAGAGAACGCCTAATACCAACGCATTTGGTACTAACATCCAGGCTAAACTGGACGTTAAAACAGGCCCCAACGTGAACCTTACATTCGGTGGTAACTATTCTTATTCCACAGGGAAAAGTTTTAACTTTGCCAGCTCTATGTTTAACTCTGATAAAAATGCTTCTTATACTAATCAGATATGGCGTGTGTTCGGTCGTTTTACTCAACGATTCCCCACGGATAACGAAGAATCTTTAATAAAAAATATTTTCTATACTATCCAGGCTGACTATACTAATGTAGATTATAAAACTTTTGACGCTACTCATGGCGACAACCTTTTCAACTATGGTTATGTTGGAAAATTTGACACCTATACTGTTAACTCCTATGAATTTGGCTATGACTCAATATTGGGTATTAATGCCAATATTCATAACGGGTTCCGCGATACTCTTGTTGATTTTTCCTACTCAGATGTTAACTCCTCTCTTTCTAACTACACACGTGCGTACTACGGTCTGTACGATAGAGTAAGAGGTAACTACGAAAACCTGGATCAGATTATTCTTGGTCAGGGCCTTATTAACGGTATTACGCCTACAAGCGTTTATGGTTTATGGGGTAACCTCGGTGTGCCACAGGCAGGATATAGTATCACCGATAATCAAAAGCTTGGTATAAGCCTCAAGGCTTCTGCCGATATTGGAAACCATGCTATTAACTTTGGATTCCAGTATGAGCAGTGCCGTAACGGTGGTTATAGCTATGCTCCCACTAGCTTCTGGACAGTGATGCGTGGATTAACCAATGCTCATATCGAGCAGATAGATGTTAATAATCCTATAGCAGTGTATCGTGATGGCATATTCCAGGATACTATTAATTATAATCGTATTTATGATGCAGGTTCTCAACGTGTTTTTGATGCCAGCCTGCGTGAGCGCCTGGGGCTTAGTGTTACCGGTACGGATTATATTGACATAGACTCATATGATCCCAATGATTATACTATTGCATATTTCGATAGTGAGGGTAATAGAAAAATTGGTCAGCTTGATGGTCCTATGACCGTGGATATGTTCAGTGCTGATGAAATGCTTAATAATGGTAATGCGCTTGCAGGTTGGAGAGGTTATGACCATTCCGGTAACAAACTTACTTCTAACCCAAGTTTTGCTGATTTCTTTAATGCCAGAGATGAATACGGAAATTACACCCGACCCATAGGGTATTTCCAGCCTATATATATGGCAGGATATATCCAGGATATATTCTCTTTCCGTGATCTTGTATTTAATGTAGGTGTACGTGTTGACCGTTTCGATGCAAATCAGATGGTGATGAAAGATCCTTATCTGTTATATAATGCACGAACCGTGGAGGAAGTCTCCGGATTTGGAACTCACCCTACTAACATGAACGATGACTTTGTTGTTTATGTTGACGATCCAAAGAATCCTACTACCATTACCGGTTATCGTGATGGCTCTGTATGGTACAATGCGGAAGGTATTGAGATTGGTGACCCTGAAGCTGTTCTTGATGCCGGTGCAGGTGTTAACCCTTATCTGGTTGATCCAAATAATGATAAGGTCACTATCGATGCATTTGAAGATTATGAACCTCAGATTAATGTGATGCCCAGAATTTCATTCTCATTCCCCATATCTGATGAGGCTCTTTTCTTTGCTCACTACGATATCCTCACTCAGCGTCCTACTTCAGCAGCGGTGAACTCACCTACTGATTATTTCTTCCTCGCCACTGAAAGTAGCCCTTATATCAGTAATCCAAACCTGAAAACAGAAAAGACTATTGACTACGAACTTGGTTTCCAGCAGAAACTGAATCAATCCAGTTCACTATCCATCTCTGCATTCTATCGTGAGATCCGTGACCAGATTCAGATATATCGTTATACTGCTGCTTATCCAAAAACATATTACTCCTGGGCTAACCTTGACTTCGGAACAGTAAAGGGATTAACTGTTACTTACGACCTTCGTCGTACTAAGAATGCCCGTCTTCGTGCAGCCTATACATTACAGTTTGCTAATGGTACCGGTTCTGATCCTAACGCTGCTGCAGCGCTTGTTACTTCTGGTCAGCCTAACCTCCGTACTCTTACACCTCTTAACAATGACCGCCGTCACGCTATTAACCTGATGGTTGACTATCGTTGGGGAGAGGGTAAAAAGTATAATGGACCAAGCTCCACACGAACAAAAGATGATGGTACTACAAAAACTATCAACTGGCTTGAGAATTTTGGTGCTAACCTGACTGTAACAGGAGGTTCAGGTACTCCTTATACCAGATCTTCAAAGATTTATCCTCTCGGAGGTTCGCGCGTGATCAAGGGTTCTATCAACGGTTCCCGTCTTCCTGCTCAGTTCCGTATGGATTTTCGTCTTGATAAAGATTTTAAACTTAATGTTGGAAACGAAAAGAAGCGTACTACTTATCTGAATGTTTATCTTCAGGTGCTTAACCTTCTTGATACTGAGAATATTATGGGTGTTTATGCCGCTACAGGTAACCCTGATGATGATGGTTATCTCGCTGCATCTGAATATCAAACTCAAATTAGCCAACAGCTGGATCCTGATGCGTACAGAATGTTATATGCGATGAGAATTAATAGTCCTTATAATTATAGCTCTCCTCGTCAGATCCGTATTGGTGTGATGTACAACTTCTAACGTTGAAGAAAAAGTTATAACGAATATTGATAGAAAAAAATATATAAATTATGAAAAATATACTCAATGCTTTATTCATTGTTTTTCTCTGCCTTGGCTTAACAACTACTGTCAAAGCAGAGGAGGTGAAGGGGCTCCGGAAAAATACAGCACGGGTTAAAGCCTCTGCTGCCGGTTGTTTGCCCGGTGCAGGATTTAAGTACCTTGACGTTAATAATGTGCGCTGTCGAATTAATACCGGTGGTGATATGTGGTGGGACTTCGATGTTGCAGATTATGAAATCCCCGCAGGATCAAAGAAAACTTCTATGTTCTCCGCCAGCTTATGGGTCGGTGGTGTGGATGTTAACAATCAGCTGAAACTTGCTGCTCTTCGTTATCGTCAGGGTCCTGATTTTGGTGGTGGTAACGACTTTTGGCCGGGACCTCTTACCATTGATGGTACTGCTTCAGTCTCTGAAGACGTTTGTGCTGAATATGATAAAATATTCTCCATGAAACGCGAATGGGTTGATGAATATCTCGCCTGGTGGGATGACAAACAGAGCTATCCTGATTATACCATCCCAGCTGAAATCCTGGAATGGCCTGCTCACGGTGATGTGTCATTAGGACAGAGCTATTACCTGGCACCATTCTATGATCTTGATGGTGATGGTGAATATAACCCTACGCTGGGTGATTATCCTTACTACGATATTAGTAACGAACTTTGCCCTAACAATTTTGCCGGTATCCCGGATTGGAGACCAACACCTACTGCCGAAGCTGAATTCTATCATGGTGGACAGCTTGATGCATGGAAATATGGTATCCTCTCAGACCAGGTTATTAAAGGGGACAATACTCTATGGTGGGTGTTTAATGATAAAGGTAATATCCATACTGAAACTTATGGTGATCCTATCGGTTTTGAAATCCGTGCTCAGGCTTTTGGTTTCGCTACCAATGATGAGGTTAATAACATGACTTTCTACTCCTACGAGATTATTAACCGTTCTACATACCGTCTTACAGATACTTATTTCTCTCAGTGGGTGGATACAGACCTTGGTTATCCCACAGATGACTATGTAGGCTGTGATGTAATGAGAGGCCTTGGTTACTGTTATAATGGTGAACCCACAGATGGTGATGGACAGTATAATGCCTACGGAGCTCAACCACCTGCAATTGGTGTTGACTTCTTTCAGGGTCCCTATATGGATGCTGATGGTTATGATAACCCTGCATATATGAGTGCTGTGGATAGTGTTCTCGGCCCTTCTTATGGCGGAAATTGTGATATTGTTACTCAGGATGGTACTATCCAGTATATGGAATATTATTCCGACAGCTCCAAAAGTGAACTTGTGGGTGATTACTTCCTGGTTCGCGCTGAGGCGATTAATGGTGTGAACTTTGGTAATGGTATTGTTGATGATGAGCGTTTTGGTATGAAACGTTTCGTTTATCATAATAACTCGGGTGTACCTGATTACATGACTGACCCTGACTATGCATCAGAATATTATAACTTATTGCGTGGTATTTGGAAAGATAACACCAAAATGTTATATGGTGGTAATGCTCACGAGTCATCGGGAGCTTATGGTCCTGAATGTAACTTCATGTTCCCGGGTAATACTGACATTTGTGACTGGGGTACTGGTGGCGTTCCTCCTGCAGGAGATAAGAACTGGACTGAAGAGACAGCTCAAAATCCGCCCCACGACCGTCGCTTTATGCAGTCAGCAGGACCTTTTACTCTCGAACCAGGTCAGGTTAACTATATTACTGTAGGTATTCCTTGGGCAAGAGCCAGTTCAGGTGGCCCTTGGGCTTCTGTTGAGGCTCTGCGTGTAGTGGATGATAAGTGTCAGGCTCTCTTTGATAACTGCTTCGCAGTAATCCAGGGACCTAACGCGCCGGATCTTACTTTCCGTGAACTTGAAAACGAATTTATCGTTTATATCACAAACCGTAAAACTAACGACCTTGGTAATAACTTTAACGAAGGTTATGCCGAGATTGACCCTGCAATACAAGCTACTAACAGAGCTCAGGGTACTAACTATGATCCTTACTATCGTTTCCAGGGGTATCAGATTTATCAGCTTGCAAACAGTGAAGTTTCTATTGGTGACCTTGATAATCCTGATCTTGTACGTGAAGTTTTCCAGTGTGATATTAAAGATGGTGTTACTCAACTTGTAAATCATAATTACAACCAAAACCTTGCTGCCAACGTCCCTGTTGAAATGGTCAATGGTAGTGATGAGGGTGTTGTTCACTCGTTTAGATTAAATAAGGATGCGTTTACAGGTGAGACTTTTGTAAACCATGAGACATATTACTTCCTTGCTCTCTCTTATGGCTACAACGGGTATATGAAGTATTCTGCTGACCCATCGATGCAGGAAGAAGGTGTTATTGGTCTTGATGGTCAGAAAGCACCATACCTTGCAGGTCGTAAGAATATCCGTGTTTATACTGCCGTTCCTCACAAAATTGTTGGGGGCATTGTTCCATCTGCAAAATATGGCGATATGCCAACTATTACCCGTATTCAGGGTCAGGGTAACGGAAGAAACTTCCTGGAACCAACAGATGAAATTATCGCAGCTATGGGCGACCTTAAACCGATAGATACAATCTGGAATGAGGAAGAGGGTACTTACAGATTTACTTCATACGAAGATGAGGATTATCCTATTATTAAAGAGATGACTTATGAACCTAACCAAGGTCCTGTAAATGTTACTGTAATTGATCCGTTAAATGTTAAACCTGGAAATTTCGAAATTCGTTTTGACAGCATGTATAGAGTAGTGAAACGTAATCTTACCGGTGATGTTGCTCTTCCAGCTGACGCAGATACTCTGGGATTTGAAGTTTCTAATTGGTATCTTTATGATCTTGATAATGATGTCGTTTATGAATCTGAGACTACGATAGGCGATGATAATGAGCAGCTATTCCTGGAACTGGGTATATCTGTTAATATAAACCAATGTCATTATCCTGGTCCATTCACCGTAGGAGAGATCGGAGATGTTGGTGATGAGGTTGCTATCTGGTATACACCTGAAAGCCGAAACGGCCTTGTCGGTGCGGATATTGTTTATGCTGACAGCTCTCGTCGCTGGTTAGGTGGTGTTGCTGATATTGATAACAGTGGCCCGTGGAACTGGATTCGCTCCGGAACACTTGCAGACCCTGATAACCCTAATAATAACGACTGGAAAAGTACTGAATCCAATGCTGTTTGGTCAGGAACACCATACTGGGATGCTGAAGGTCAATTTGAAAAGATGATCGGTGGTACCTGGGCACCTTACTTTATGTGTGCACATAAAGATGAGAGTGAAATGGGACCTGCATACTCAGTAAAAACTAAGGATCAGATGACTCTCTACGGAAGTGGCGTTTCT
The DNA here is from genome assembly GCA_964474455.1 of uncultured Bacteroidales bacterium. Taxonomy (GTDB): domain Bacteria; phylum Bacteroidota; class Bacteroidia; order Bacteroidales; family BM520; genus BM520. The sequence continues at coordinate 42,511 of CAYYSU010000011.1, read as the reverse complement.
GGTGTCCTAAATGGTTTTGGTACTCTTTATAGTGTGGATATAGTATTTACAAATGATAAATCTAAATGGACACGCTGCCCTGTTGTTGAAACATCTTATGATTATGCCCTCGCGGAAGGTGGTGCCAGATACCTTACTCTTCGCGAAGCGCAGTCGGTAGACAAGGAAGGAAATCCTGCACCCCTCAATAGTGGTCCAAGCAATAATCCAGACGATCCTAACTATATCAGCGAAAGAGGTATGGGTTGGTTCCCAGGGTATGCTTATAATATAGAGACAGGAGAACGTCTCAATATGGTCTTCGGTGAGGATTCTTGGCTGGTGGGTGAGAATGGCCGTGACATGCTTTTCAATCCTACATCCAACTATTATACTCCTCTTTTGAACCCTGCTAACCCTGATCCTGCACATGTGCTGTTCGGTGGTAAGCATTATCTTTATGTGTTTGGTCATACTAATTTGTATAAAGTCAGGCCAGAATATAATTCACCGGCTTATGATGCAGGTGCATGGTTTGTTAACACTATCGATACATATCTGTCTAATGCCACGAATTATGTATGGGCTTCAGCAATGTGGGCCGGTATCCCTATGGCAGTGCCGGAGAGAGAATGGCTAGCCAGTGATGCAAGGGTAAGATTGCGCGTTACACGTCCTTATGCTCAATATTACAGCCTTGGCATGGATCATGACTCTACTTCAACAGATACTTATAACAATAACTATCCGGTTTATCGTTTCTCTACTGATGAGCTTCAGACACAGACCGATGTTGTTGAAGTAGCAAAATCAGATCTTGATTTTATTAATGTTGTTCCTAATCCATATTACGCTTATAATACATACGAAGTTAACCAGCTTGATAATCGTATTAAGATTGTTAACCTGCCACGTAAGTGTACAGTATCTATCTATAATGTAAGTGGTACTCTTGTCCGTAAGTTTACAAAAGATGAAGATATTACATCTATCGACTGGGATCTCAAGAATCTAGCAGGTATTCCAGTTTCAGGAGGTGTATATCTTATTCATGTTGAAGCTCCGGGTATTGGAGAGAAAACTATTAAGTGGTTTGGTGCATTACGTCCAATTGACCTTAACGCATTCTAATTAGTGATGGATAAAAGAATTGAGAATTATAAAAATAAGGAAAAATGAAAAATAGGTATAAGAATTTTATTGCATTTTTACTCATCGGTTTTCTTTTAGTACCATCGGTAGCAGTTTTTGCAGGTAATAAAGACCGTTCCGGTGAGGCTGGAGCATCAGAACTCCTTATCAACCCCTGGGCACGTAGCTCGGGATGGGGCGGCGCTAACGTGGCATCAGTCCGTGGACTTGAGTCAGCATACGTTAACGTTGCAGGAATTGCTTTTACTTCCGGTACTGAAGTGGGATTTTCTCACACCCAGTGGCTGGTAGGTTCTGAAATCAGTGTCATTGCGGCAGGAATTAGCCAGAAAATAACCGAAACAGGACGACTGGCTCTTAATATTACCAGCATGAGGTTTGGTGATGTGCCAATTACTACTACCACTAACCCGGAAGGAAATATTGGTACATATAGCCCCAGCTACTCAATATTTGCACTCTCGTATGCAAATGTGTTTTCAAATAGTATTTATGGTGGTTTAACTGTCAAGCTTATTTCAGAGACTATCTCTGATATGTCAGCAACAGGGTTTGCTATTGATGCTGGTATCCAGTATGTTACTGGTGCTAAGGAGAACGTGAAGTTTGGTATTACTTTGAAAAACTGGGGTACTGCCATGAGCTATAATGGTGATGGTCTCTCTATTCGTACACTTCTCCCCGGACAAGATGACCAGTTTACTGTAGAGCAGCGTTCTGCTTCCTTTGAACTTCCATCGCAACTCCTTATTGGTGGTGCATACGACTTACTTCTGCCTTCAGATTTTCGTCTGACAGTAGCAGGAACATTCGTATCTAACGCATTTTCTAAGGATCAGATCGTGGCAGGACTGGAGTTTGCTATCAGAGATCTGCTGGTTTTACGTGGTGGTTATACTTACGAAGCTGATATCATGACTACCAAACGTACCACTTTTTATACAGGTCCGAGTTTCGGAGCAACGATCAACGTTCCTTTTAACAAGGAGGTAGGGTCAGGTTTTGCTATCGACTACTCTTACCGTGATACAAACCCATGGAATGGCATCCATAGCATCGGTATTGTATTGGATTTGTAGTATTTACAATATTACAATATATATTTAATTTATTATATTTGCAAAAAGGACTCTTGTTTCGAGGGTCTTTTTTGTCGTTTTGTACGGATTATTAAAGACCATTGAAATGGGAGAAATAAAATATTATACGGAAGAAGGATTAGAGAAACTGAAGAGAGAATTTGATCAACTGATAAAAGTTGAACGCCCGGCAATTTCCCGGCAGATTGCCGAGGCTCGTGATAAGGGAGATCTCTCTGAAAATGCAGAATATGATGCAGCTAAAGAGGCTCAGGGATTGTTGGAACTAAAAATTTCCAAACTCCAGAATGTTATTAGTAAAGCCCGGATTATTGATGAATCGAAACTTGATACTTCAAAAGTCCTGATCCTTTCGAAGGTAAAGATTAAGAATCTTAAAAATGGTACTGTTATGCAGTACACTCTGGTACCGGAAAGTGAGGCTGACCTACGAAATGGTAAGATTTCTGTTAACTCTCCCATCGCCAGAGGACTTCTTGGTAAAAAACAAGGTGATAAAACAGAAATTACTGTCCCTGCTGGTGTGATACCGTTTGAGGTGATGGAAATTTCACGTTAACACATAAATAAATATCTATCATTATGGCTAGCATTTTCTCAAAAATAGTAGAAGGTGAGATTCCTTGTTATAAGATTGCTGAAGACGATAATTTTTTTGCTTTTCTCGATATAAATCCTTTGGGGAGAGGTCACACTTTGGTGATCCCTAAAAAGGAAACAGATTATATTTTTGATATGGAAGATGATGACCTCGGTATGATGATGGTATTTGCAAAAAGTGTAGCACAGGCAATTGATGCCACCGTGCGTTGCGAGCGCGTTGGAGTTGCTGTTTTAGGCCTCGAGGTGCCTCATGCCCACATCCATCTTGTTCCTATTAATGGTATTTATGATATAGATTTTTCCAAGCCAAAGCTGGAGCTGACAAAAGAGGAGTTCCAGCAGATCGCTAATGACATCAAGCGAAATCTGCAATAGTAAAAAGGCCTGTTCCACGATCAGGCCTTTATTATTAATACGCTCTTTCGTTTTTACCTTCTATATAATTGATAAACGATTTGTTTACTACCCTGTTTCCTCCCGGAGTAGGATAATCACCTGTGAAATACCAATCTCCAGTATGATTCGGACAGCATTTGTGCAGATCTTCTGTCTTCTGATAAATTATTTTTACTTTTGATTTAATACCTCCTGAGGTTAATAGTTCACAGATTTTGTCACTTATCTGCTGCGCCGTAAATGGTTCATAAATCTCTTTTACGTAGTTTACTATCTTTTCTTTAGGTTGATTTTCCTGCGCTTTGCTTTTTGCGTATACACGATTTATTACATGCTCCATTTTCTGTTCCTTTAGAAGGGCAATGGCTGCATTGAATGCTATAAAATCACCCATCTTAGCCATATCTATTCCATAACAGTCAGGGTAACGAATCTGAGGTGCTGAGGATGCAATAATAATCTGTTTTGGTTCAAGGCGATCCAAAATACGTATGATGCTTTTCTTTAGTGTTGTTCCTCTAACTATGGAATCATCCAGCACCACAAGATTATCTATTCCCGGCCTTACAGAACCATACGTGATATCATATACGTGAGTAACAAGATCATCGCGACTCTTATCTTCAGTGATGAATGTCCTGAGTTTTATGTCTTTTACTGCTACCTTTTCCATACGTGGTCGGAATTTCAGTATCTCAGTGATTTGTTCTTCTGTGATATTACCCGTTAATTCCGCAATACGTTTTGCATTAACCTTATCACAATGAGTGTTTAACCCCTCCATTAGGCCATAAAAAGCCACCGCCGCTGTGTTAGGAATGTAACTGAATACTGTGTTTTTAATGTCATGATCCACGGTATTTAAAATATCCGTAGTGAGCTTGTTTCCGAGAGCTTTTCTTTCAGAATATATATCCTTATCAGTACCCCTGGAGAAATAAATTCGTTCAAAGGAGCAAGCTTTTTTTTGTTTCAGCTCGGTGTATTGTTTAATATCTACATCACCATTTTTCTTTATTATAAGCGTATGCCCCGGCAGTATTTCCTGCACCTGATGGCATTTAAGGTTGAAAGTAGTTTGTATCACCGGTCGCTCCGATGCAGCAACGATAATCTCATCATCCATATAATAAAAAGCAGGCCTTATCCCCGAGGGATCTCTTAAAACAAAAGCATCACCATGACCGAGCATTCCGGCGATGGCATATCCTCCATCCCAATATTTGGAGGCATTCTCAATGATGTTTTGGAGATCCAGGTTTTCGATGATTTTATCAGTAATCTCATATTTTTGCAAACCCTGCTTCTTATATTTTGCATATAACTCCTCGTTTTCATCATCCAGAAAATGACCAAACTTCTCCAGCATAGTTACAGTATCTGAAGTCTCTACAGGATATTGACCAAAAGAAACCAGTCTGTTAAAAAGCTCCTCGACGTTTGTAAGGTTGAAGTTGCCTGCCATAACGAGATTTCTGGTTTTCCAGTTGTTGACTCTCATGACAGGATGTAGGTTGTGGATTTCATTTTTCCCAAAGGTGCCGTATCTAAGATGGCCCAGGAAAAGCTCACCAGTAAAAGGAGCGTTATCTTTCATCCAGTTGACATCAAGGAGTCTCTTAGGATTCTCTTTTCGGATCTCTTCAAACTGTTTATAAGTAGTGCTGAAAAGATCTTTTATTGGCGATGCTGCATTAGACCGTTCTCTGTTTATATACCTTTTTCCCGGAGGCATATCAAACTTTACACAAGCCATTCCGGCACCATCCTGACCTCTGTTATGCTGCTTTTCCATCAGCAGTTGCAGTTTATTTATACCATACAGCGCAGTGCCATACTTGCCCACATAATACTCTAGTGGCTTGCGTAAACGGATCATTGCAATACCGCATTCATGCTTAATAGCGTCGCTCATAAGTTTACCTCTCGTACTTAAAACGCAAAAGTACAAAAGTTATCTTATTACAACTTAATAATATTCTCCTTGTCTTAGCAGGTCGATATTCTCCTGAATTTATTATTATTGTACTCATTCTGATTTCAGCTTTTCAGATATTAGGCCGTGAGGTGATTTTAAAAAGTCTATAAACATAAAAATAATACTATGAAAACTATTTTTTTAGCCGTTTTGATGCTGTCTTTTCAGTGCTCCATTAATGCTCAGGTTGATAAGAGTGATTGGAAGGCTGGTGTTCCTGAAGGATGTACCTCCATTACGGCTGGTCGACTGGCCACTGCAGATGGTTCTGTTATTACGAGTCATACCGATGATTCACATCGTACGCGCTCCTGGATGGATGTCCAACCTGCAAAGATCCATGGAAAAGACGCTACTGTGAAGATGTACAAACGTGAAGCCGATAACAGCATGCCAATGCCGGCATATTCACATCTAGAGATTGGTGAAATCCCACAGGTAAAAGAGACATATGGTTTTATCAATACTGCATATCCCTGTATGAACACCAAACAGCTTGGTATTGGAGAATCCACTTTTGGCGGCCGTGAAGAGTTGCAATCTGATGAGGGTTTAATCGATTGTCAACGCCTTTGTCAGCTGATGCTGGAACGCTGTGTGACAGCACGAGAGGCCATTGTACTTGCCGACCAGCTGACAAAAGAGTATGGTTGGAACGATGCCGGGGAGTGTCTTACTATTGCTGATACCAAAGAGGTTTGGCATTTTGAAATCGTAGGTCCGGGAAAGGGAAAAACCGGCGCCGTATGGGTAGCGCAAAGAGTCCCCGACGATCATATATCAGTAAATGCCAATGCCAGTACCATCAAACAGATCAACCTTGAGGATCCCGATCATTTTATGGCATCAGAAAACATATTTGAGCTCGCAAAGGAGAATGGCTACTGGAACCCTGAAGAAGGCCCATTCACTTTTTGTTATGCCTATGCCCCTGACAGCCGTGCTTCTGTGGCTGCATGGCGTCGTGAATGGCGTGTTTTTGACCTTCTCGCCCCATCACTGAAGCTAAACGCTATGGCTGGCGATTATCCCTTCTCGGTAAAGCCTGATAAGCCTGTCACCCTTCAGCAGCTGATAGATGTTTTTAAGGATTATTATGAAGGAACACCTTATGATATGACCAAGGATCTTATTGTTGCTGATGAAGATGGTAAAGCCGTTATTTCGCCACTGGCGAACCCACACATGCCTTATGATATGCTGGAGATGTTGGGTATCAATGGTGGCTGGGGCCCTCTAGGAGAGCGTACTATTGCCCGCTGGTACACCATGTATGCTACTATCATACAGTGCCGCGATTGGTTGCCGGATGAAATTGGCGGAGTGGTATGGCTTGCGCAGGATAATGTGGCTACCTCAGTTTACGTCCCTGTCTATTGCTGTGTTACTGATGTTGCAGAGCCATATAAAGTACCCGGACGTGTGAATGGTTATACTCGTGAATCAGCGTGGTGGGCCTTTAATCGATTGGGCACACTTACGGCACAGCGCTGGGGCGATATGCGCCACGATGTGGATGCCGTATGGAATCCGATGCAGGAACAACTTTTTAAAGATCAAAATAGTATTGAATCTCAAGCTCAGAAGATGTATAAAAAGAATGATCCGCAGGAGGTTGTCGATTTTCTCACTGAATATACTGTGAAGCTGGGCGACAAGGTGGTGAAGAGAGCCTGGAGATTGGGTGACGAGCTTTGGACGAAGTACGATGAGAAATTCTAATTATTCTTTATGAATCAAAAAATTAAGAAAAAACGTCAGATACCTCATACCTATGTGGTGGTATTCGCCATTATCTTGTTCTGTGCCGGATTGACATGGTTTGTCCCCGGGGGTGAGTATGTTAAAGAGTCTGTTATGGATAGCAATGGCGTTGTCACCGAGCAGATGACTTTCAATTACGTGGACTCACAGCCTCAAACCTGGCAGATATTCGGAGCTATGTTTGAAGGTTTTGAAAAGCAGGCCGGTATTATTATTTTTATTATTATGATCGGTGGTGCCTTCTGGATAATGAATTCCAGTAAAGCTATTGATGTGGGTATCATGAGTTTTCTTAAGAGGACAAGAAAACTAGAGCGTTACCGTCTTATCAGATATCTGGGGGTCGACAATATCATCCTGACTCTTATTTATCTAATGTTCTCAACATTTGGTGCTGTATTTGGCATGAGTGAAGAGACCATAGCATTCATAATTATTCTTGTGCCGCTGGCCATATCTATGGGATATGATAGTATTGTGGGTGTAAATATTGTTTTCGTTGCGGCAGCTTTGGGGTTTGCCGGAGCCATACTTAATCCGTTTACAATTGGTATTGCACAGGGATTGGCCTGTCTTCCTCTATTCTCAGGAATTGAATACCGTCTGTTCATGTGGATTTTACTTACAACAGTAGGGCTTGTGTGGCTTCTTGTTTATGCCCGAAAGGTGAAGAAGAATCCAAAACGATCTCTTGTTTATGAAGAGGATGAATATTGGCGTAAAAGAGGCGAAACAGAAGGCGAAGGCGTAGTATATCATACTCCACGGGCAGCCTGGATATCCTATATTATTATTCTTATCGGTTTGATAATTTTCTCAATAGGGAATATGATGACTGAAATGAAGATTGGAAATAGTGAGTGGTATGCACCGATGGTTCCTCTCTGTACTGCAATATTTGCTATTTTAGGTTTTTTTACCTTACGGAAGTCCGTGCACTTTTATATTCTTACCCTTCTTACCACAACGATTCTTTTTCTTATCGTTGGTGTGATGGGATACGGCTGGTATATCATGGAGATTGCAGCGTTATTCTTTGCTATGGGGATTTTTAGCGGCATGGCCAAAGGGGATTCTCCAAATACTATCACGAAACTATTTTTAGAGGGCTCTAAGGATATCTTATCTGCAGCACTTATTGTAGGTCTGGCAGGTGGCATCGTGGTAATTCTTGAAAATGGTAGGATTATCGACACACTGCTTCACTCCATGGCTCAGTCGATGCAGGATGTGGGGCAGATTGGAGCTGTAGGGCTTATGTATGTCATTCAAACTGTTATCAACGTTGCTATCCCCAGTGGCTCTGCAAAAGCAGCTATCACCATGCCTATAATGGCCCCTTTTAGCGACCTAATAGGGCTTTCTCGTCAGGCTACTGTTGTGGCGTTTCAGATGGGAGATGGATTTACCAATATGATAACTCCAACTTCAGGTGTACTGATGGGTGTTCTGGGTGTGGCTAAAATACCCTATGAGAAATGGGTGCGCTGGATTGCTGTTTTTATGGTCATACTAATTGTTTTAGGCTTTCTAATTCTGATCCCAACGGTCACTATGGATCTAAACGGATTCTAGTATATCTTTCCAACAGGATAGACCATATATTTTGGATCACCCCATGGGGTTTGATGATAAAACCAGTTCATCACACCCCATTGGTTTTTCAGCCATTGGGGGTTCTCTGCTGTCAGCTTGTCAAAAGCTGCTTTTAGCTCTGGGTCATCTTGCAGCATCTTCATAGCCATTGGCTCCATAACATATGTTTCAGAATACTCCTTCTGTTCAAATATGGAGTTGAAAAATCCCCATGAGAGGTAGGAGTCGGATGCTTTTGGCTCCAGAATATGTGCAATAACACGAGCTGCCTGTTGATTTGTGTGGATAAAAATGCTTCCGGCGGGGTAAATGCGTTTTTCAGTTATCTCCTCCATGTCGTATCTGTTGAGCCGCATATGGTTCTCATAAGGTCTGTTATCCCATCCCGGATTGCTGAACTTATAGCTTTGAACATCATATTCTGTGGCCTTTCTGATCACATTATATTCAATGCCGTGTGCCTTTACCCTCTCTATAATATCTGTCCATTCAGCGGGGATGACGTATGCTTTTGGAAGTGAAATGTACTCTGTTACTTCAGGTTCTGCAAACATGGGAAGAGTAAAAGTCTTAGGTTTTGTACTATCATATTTATACCATACACCACCTGTAATATCACTGACATGGCTTGTATATTCAACACCAAGAAAATCTACCATGGTGCTGTCGGTCATATTAGTTTTGAACTTCACAGCCAGAGGTTGTTGTGTTATCTCTCCACTTTCACAGAATTTATCTGCCCTTTGGATAACTTCTTTGAGGTTTTTTTTCTCCTTTTTCAGGATTTTTATTGTTTCAAGAACCATTCTATATGTGGATTCTACTCTAGGTTTATATGGTTTGAGCATGTGAGTCTCTATGAGCAGGCCGGGTCGATTTCTTACTGCTGTGTATCCCTGCGACAGCATGGGAGGGGAGGCGCTGCTATATAAACCGCTCTTTGGATTGTGCCACTGACGAAAACTTACATATCTAAAAACAGGGAAATTGTTGTCGAACATTTTCTCAGTAATAATTGGTTCATAATTTTCATTCACCCAGTTCGTAATATCCTTATCCATATTACCGAATGTTTCTAAAGCGTATGTTATTACATATTGATAATCAGCACCATCGGTAGTGTGACAGTCGATAAAGAATTCCGGTAGCCAGTGGGAATATAGTTTTAACCACTTTTGCATCTCTGGAGCGTCTGCCTTGAGAAAATCGCGATTCAGGTTGTAATTTTGAGCTGTAACGCGCCACCCCATCTCTTTAGGACCATTTTGATTTATCCTGTTGTATGACCCAAAACGTTCATGACCATCAACATTGAATATTGGTATTACCATTACCGAAACATCCTCCAGAAGTTCCTTCTCTTGTCCAAAAATTGCCATGTCGCGCAAAAGCATAAGCATGGCATCTTTCCCTTCCGGTTCGCCGGGATGAATACAACACTCCACCAATAGGATAATTCTTCCCTTTTTGCGGATTGCTTCAGGAGTAGTGAGACCATCTTTATCCAGGATTATTAAAGGAAGATCACGCCCCTGTGGACTGGCGCCGAATGTAGTATAAGTAATCATTTTGCTTTCCGCGTCAAGCCGTTTGCAATACTCTATAGTTTCTGTATAACGTGGTGTCTCAAGATAATTCGACGCCTCATAATATGTTGCCCAGTTGTATTGAGCCTGTATTGCAAATATGGGTGCAATAATGGTCAGAATTAGAAAAGCTCTTTTCATATATAACTTTTATTTCGAAAGCAAAGTTAGTTAGCATACGGAGAATACACAACGCTCTTTTTATAAATTTTTGTAAAAGATGAACGCACTAAAATAGCTCTCCATCGAATACAAGGATTATATCCGTCTGGTCGCTGATTACTATACTAATCAACAAAACTTTTACTCTTTTTTCTGGTTATCTTCATTATGGATAATAATAAGAGCAAGTATATGTGGGATCATGTTTATGCCACAAAAGAATATAAATATGGAACAGCTCCCAATGTTTTTTTTGCTGAGAACATAAAAGAGATCTCTCCGGGGAAGATACTTTTCCCGGCAGAAGGAGAGGGCAGGAATGCCGTTTATGCCGCACTGCAGGGGTGGAAAGTATCTGCTTTTGATCGTAGTTATATCGCGAAAAAGAAGGCATTACAGTTGGCTGAAAAGCGCGGTGTGGAGATAGAATACCTTCATGGCGGCTTTGAAGAAATGACTTTTCAAAAAGAGAGTTTTGATTGCATCGTATTGATATATGCTCACTTCCCGGAAAAGAGGGAGTTGTACCACGGTATAATATCCTATTGGCTTAAACCCGGAGGAAAACTAATACTGGAAGGATTTTCCAAAGGGCAGAAAAATAACAACTCAGGCGGACCAAAGGATCCTGATCTGCTTTTTTCCAAAAAGGAATTACAAAATGATTTTAACTCATTATCAAAAATAGAGATTGAAGAAAAGACCATCGAATTAAGTGAAGGCAGACTACATCAGGGAAGTGCAGAGGTAGTTCGGATGATTGGGGTTAAGTAGAGTTTTCAAGCTATTCCGCTGCTACGCTATGGTAACAGAAATTTTTACCACCCGACTTCGACAATTAATAATTCAAAATTTTCTAAGTTGCATAAAAGCAATAACAAATAAAATTCACATGCTCAATTTGGGTTGCACATTGTAGAAGTGAGGATTATTAAGGATGTATAGGTTATTTCTAGAAATGGAATGCAATGTTTTTTTAGTTTAGCATAAACCTTAAATCATCAGCTCCACCAACCTAAACTGCGTCCTACATCTATCCAGATTATGGTTCTCTCTGGCGATCTTGTAGTAGGTGTCGCCGTTGAGATGGTCGGTGAGGAAGCGAAGGCCGATGATGAAGGTCATTACCTTGCCGCCAAAACGGAGGTTTTTGCGTTCGTCATGGGTGAGGATATCGGCCAGCTCCTCGATGTAGCCTTTATGAAGTGCTTTGAAAATCTCTTGTCGGATGATGACCTTGGTAAGGTCCTGTTCGTCCTCTGCAGCGGGGCTTAGGAAGGTGCGCATCATATCGCCGAAATCATAGAGTACGGTGCCGGGCATTAGGGTGTCCAGATCCACCACAGCGATACCTTTGCCGGTGGTGTTACTGAAGAGTACGTTGTTGATCTTGGTGTCGTTGTGGGTGATGCGAATGGGAATGCTACCACTCTCTAACAGAGCGTTCAACTTGTCAGCGAAATGTCGGTGTTGCTCAACAAATTCCAGTTCTGCTTTGCAGCTTTGAGCTCTCCCAATAGCATCCTTCTGCAATGCCACATCGTACTGCTTCAGTCTCCAACTCAGGTTGTGGAAGTCGGGTATGGTTTCGATGAAACCGTTAAAGGGAAGATCGGCAAGGTGGCGCAGAAAATAGGCGTAGGCTTTTGCTGCCTCATAGGCCTGCTCCGGCGTCTCAACCACATCCATTGAGTGTGAGTTTTTAACAAAGTTCATCACCCGCCAGTAGTTCTCCTCGTCATCCACATGATGGTATCTATTCTCTTTTGTGGGATATAACCGGATCTCCTCAAACCTGTTTTCACCACTCTCTTTCTGGCCTCTGTTGAGGTGCTCCATAGCCATTACGATGTTGCGGTTCATCCCCTCCACATCCATGAAAATATGGTGGTTGATGCGCTGTAACAGGAAGGTGCCTTTGTCGCTCACCAACTTGTATGTGTCATTAATATGTCCGGAACCAAAGCTTATTACAGATATCGCAGATCCTACTTCAGGAAATTGACTCACTATGCGTGCTATCTTATCCATGTGCAATCCAGTTAAAATGGTTTTGCTTCCATGGTTTTTTCCAGTTCTTGAGCCATAGTTACAAATTCCTCAACGGTTAGTTCTTTGAGATATACAAAGCCGTGTGTGGAACGCATCATGGGCAGGTCGTTTTCATAGAAATAATTTTTACCCAGCACATATTGTATCTGTTTTAGTTGGTTAACCCAGATTTTTTGTGTCAGTTCGCTGAATTTACCATCGTGTTCGTAGCTTGGGAATGAGGCATTGACCTGACTCATATAACTGTTGGTAAAGGAATTTTGCAGCACGTCCATGGCATTGAGCGATACGGGCACCATAACATCTGCATCCGCGGGATGGTATTTGAACCATACGTTGCGGTAGCCAATAATTTTCAGGTTGGAGAGGTCGTTTTCTTTCTGCCACTCTTTCACAGCGCCGGCGATAACCTGTAGCACTTTGTAGTGTGTGTCGGGGCCGGAGCCTTCGGGATCCATTGCCAGGCTAAGTATAGTAGGTTGGTAATTTCTCAGCTCCTCCAGCACGGGGATTATATCGCGCTTTTTGTCGGGTTGCTCGGTAAAGATGTCACCTTTGTAGAAGCCCAGGCGAAGATGGTGTATGTTGCGAACAGGAACACCGTAATGCGCCCATACCAGCTCCTCTTCAAATTCACGTATCATACCTTTGAGCTTTTGAATTTTTTCGGGGTTCTTGCTGCCGTCGTAGCTGTTTCTCAGGTTGTCGATAATCTCGTTTATTGTATGATCAAGCATCACTGCATTGTCGGTATTCCATATTTTTACAATGCAACGTACTGCCCTGTGGCAGATCCCTCGTATCTTCCCCTCTTCATTACGCTTTGCCACGTTGTTAAGGAAATGATATACATCTTTGTCCCACTTTTTACTGAAACCTATTTCAAAGAAATCGGGGTAGTTGATCATCTCGATTTTGCCAATAGCTAAGAGATTTAGTGTTTGCTCCAGTATCTGAATGATGAAGCTATTTGTTACGGCTGTAAATCCCGATGTAAGTATGGAAAAATGTATTTCGTTGGATGCATCTCTTATCTGCCGTGTAATATGTGGCATCATTCCGAGCATAATGTCATCGTGGTGGGGTCCGGTATGAAAGATACGTTCATTTTTATCCTTTTTCATCCCGAAGTCAATTTTGGTTTTGATACTATCAATAACCGATGTGACTGTTTTTATTGAGAGATTGGGGATTTCGGAGCACCATTTATCCTCTTTCAGGTCTTCCAAAGTAAGGTGATGAGCATATTTATCGATTTTCATACACAGATCTATAACCGCACGTTCTGTTTTACGATGGTTCCACGGTGTGGAGAGATAGAAATGCTCTACAGCATCGTATAGTTTGCTTCCGGCACCTGAAGTGATGTAGAAGCGGCTATTTTTTTGACGCTGTAATACTGTTGCCGGGAGTCTTACGTCGGGTTTATTCTCCAGTGATTCCTTTACGATATCGGCCTTTGCTTCTCCTGCTGCGAAGATAATTGATACCGCATTTTTATTACCTGTGATAGTATCAAGGCCTAGTGTTATTACCAGGCGTTTTTTAGCTACCTCTATGCCCCCCAGGTCGCCTGCAGCCACGGCTTGCGTTTCGAAGTTGGTAGGTGTAAGGCGTGTGGTGGAGTAGTGGTCAGAGCCTCTGGTGTTAAAAGCTATATGTCCGTCGGGGCCTATTCCTCCAAGAAAAAAACCTATGCCTCCTTTGTTGCGGATAGCAGCTTCATACTCGCAACACCAGTTGTCGATCATAAAAATGGATTGCTGTTGTAACTGTTCCAGGCTGCTTTTTGCATCACGGTAGCGTAGGCTGAGGTCTATCTCGGAGTCGGGGAATACCTCACCATATTTCATCCCTTTATGGAGCGGTATTTCATCACAATTGATAAACAGGCACTTCTTTGGATCCAGGCCAAAGCCCTTAACATAGAAGTTCATGATGTAGTTATAAAAGCTATTGTGCTGTGCCGGGTTAATGGGATAGAACTCATCGATTTGCACAAACTCCAGTGATGAGAGGTCGGGGCGCTTCAGATGTGACAGCTCCCATTTAGAGCGTAGGTCGATACTTTTTTTTGCGTTCCAGTTTTCCTTCAGATACTGAGTGTATTTGATAAAATACTCCGGAGTTTTTCCTGTGGGGAGGCTAATAATACCACTGGGGTTTTCGTTGACCCACTCAATGAAGCGGAAGGCGGTTAGCAATCCCAGCTCCGGGAAGTTATTTACCGTAACGTAGGGTATGTTGGTGGTGATGGCCTGCCATGGCGATCTCTCATGGAATTTTTTTTCTACTATGGAGTTGAATAGTGTCATCGTAGTGTGTTTTTATAGTGATTGCCAGATGCGAGCCAGTGAAAATCCGGGTGCATCGATTTTGAGGTCTAAGAAGTATCCGTAAGGTGTCTGGAAGGTGGTGTAGTTGCCGTTTTCTAAACGAATTTCAGCTGCATCAAGTATCTGTTTTGAAAACTCCTGTGTAGCCTTAGACTCACCGAGGTGAGCGAAGGAGTGTAGTATGATTTTTTCTGCTTTATTTTTTCGGGCGACCCATTTAAGGTGGTTTACAAGTTTTTTTTCACGGCTGGTGATATCTTTCTCTTCGTCGGATTCCTCTACCTGTATCATTGCCAGTACAGCATCGTTAATGGTGTCGCCTTTCGATATTTCGGGTGCGTCATCGAGTGTTTTCACCGTTGGAGAATAGCTAAACTCGCGGGTATAGAATGTAAGGACTTTCATTGCAGAGTTTTGGGCAAAGATACAATAGTGGTTGTTGCCGACAAATAAAAAGCTTAATCGATTCATGATTCTACAATATTGCAGTCCACGCCACGCTACATCGATGGCTCTACAATCGTTATACATAGTTTGTCAGAGTTTTGCAGATGCACTATTCATAGAGTTTCCGTTTGATAAGAGCAATATCATAATATCAAAACCTTAAACGTCTCAGCTCGTTTTTAGTATCATTAATTTATTATGCGAACTAGTGATATTCAACCATGCATTTTAGTCGCAGTCACATTATAAAGTGCTCTTGAATCTCTTCATGGTTGTATAAGATACAACAATTTTTCTTTTTTTTCACTCTTGTAACAAATGTTACAGCCTATAAAGTCATACAACGATACTTTTGCTGTGAACTTAAAATTAATAACTATGTCAATGTTTTGTTTTCAATGCCAGGAAGCAGCCAAAGGAACAGGCTGTACAATAAAAGGAGTATGTGGTAAATCTGATGATGTCGCTAATCTCCAGGATTTGTTAATATTTGTTTCTAAGGGCATATCTATTTATGCCGAGATAGCAAATGAGAATAATGTAAATACTAAAGAGGCGGACAAATTTGTTTTGGAAGCACTCTTCACTACTATTACCAACGCTAACTTCGACCGCGAAGCCATTATTGCAAAAATCCGCGAGGGTTATGTTGTTCGTAAGAACACCCGTGCACGTTTGGAACGCAATGGTATTGCTATTCCTGCTGCTGTTCATAGCTCTGCAACATGGGAAAGCGATTCAGTAGAAGAGATGGAAGAGAAAGCTACGCTTATTGGTGTTCTTGCTACGGGAAATGAAGATATTCGTTCACTGAAAGAGCTTCTTACTTATGGTCTTAAAGGTATGGCAGCTTATGGTGAGCATGCTATGAACCTGGGTTACTTCAACGACAGTGTTTACAACTTCCTTCACAAAGCTATGGTTGCTACAACAAAGACAAATATCTCTGTTGATGAGCTCGTTGGTCTTGTTCTCGAGTGTGGTAAAAATGGTGTTGATGTTATGGCTCTACTTGATAAGGCCAACACAGAGACATATGGTAACCCTGAAATTACAGAGGTTAACCTTGGTGTACGTAACAATCCTGCTATTCTTATCTCCGGTCACGATTTGAAAGATATGGAAGAGCTTCTGATTCAGACTGAAGGTACCGGGGTTGATGTATATACTCACTCCGAGATGCTTCCTGCAAACTACTATCCTGCGTTTAAAAAGTATGAGCACTTTGTTGGTAACTATGGTAATGCATGGTGGAAGCAGAAAGAAGAGTTTGAGAGCTTTAACGGCCCTGTTCTTTTCACCACAAATTGTATAGTGCCTCCAAAGGAATCGTATAAGGATCGTATTTATACTACCGGTTCATCGGGATTTGCAGGGTGTACTCACATCGCTGATCGTGAAGATGGTGGCAGGAAAGATTTTTCTGTTATTATCGAGCATGCCAAGCGTTGTGCTTCTCCAACAGAGATTGAGACAGGTACTCTCGTAGGTGGTTTTGCTCATAATCAAGTGATACAGCTCGCCGATAAGGTTGTTGATGCTGTAAAGAGTGGTGCAATACGTAAGTTCTTTGTTATGGCTGGTTGTGATGGTCGCATGAAGAGCCGGGAGTACTACACAGAATTTGCTGATGCACTCCCCAAGGATACGGTAATCCTGACAGCAGGATGTGCAAAATACCGTTACAACAAACTTCCTTTGGGTGACATTGGGGGAATCCCTAGAGTTCTTGATGCAGGGCAGTGTAACGACTCATACAGTTTGGCAGTTATTGCTTTGAAACTGAAAGAGGTCTTTGAGCTTAATGATATCAACGAGCTGCCTATTGCATACAACATCGCGTGGTACGAGCAGAAAGCAGTAATCGTTTTGTTGGCGCTTCTGTCTTTGGGTGTTAAGAATATTCACCTCGGACCTACGCTTCCGGCATTCCTTTCGCCAAATGTGGCTAAGGTGTTGGTTGATAACTTTGGCATCGCCGGTATCGGTACCGTGGATGAAGATATGAAGATCTTCCTTAGTTAATATAACTTGTAATTAGTGGTGTAAGGCACTATGAGGTCGGTGATATTATTATCACCGGCTTTTTTTGTATTTGTTAATATAATATTCTTCAGTTTCTATGGGTAACAAAATGGTTGTTTTGGTATAAAGCAATAGGTACCTTTATATTGTCGCCTAAAATGGGTTGACCTGAGATACTAATGACTTTTGGCGGGGAGTCATAAAAAAAATTTTTGGATTCCGTGTGATGGGACGTGGATTCCAGCCAGCCTGACCCTTTCAAAGGGCTTTAAAGGGTTTCAAACGGTCAGCCGTGTCGACCCGACAAATTTGATCAATTCCATCCATCACAAATCCATATTTAAATCAATTTTAAAGAAAAACCCCGAAACAATCGTCCCGGGGCTTATATATCATAGTATTTCTTTTTACTCTACTATTGTCATCTCATCGATAATATGCCCTGCTCCGGCAAACTTATCAATGATGAAGAGGCAATATCTGATATCTACAGTGATATTACGACACTGGTCAGGATCGTACATTAGATCACTCATAGTACCCTCCCAGTTGCGGTCGAAGTTGAGACCTATGAGGTGGCCGTCGGCATTGAGTACCGGACTGCCACTGTTGCCACCCGTTGTATGGTTTGATCCGGTGAAACATACGTGCATAGTACCGTCAGCATCACCATATCTGCCATAGTCCTTAGCATTGTAAAGTTCTGTGAGTTTATCTTCCACAACGTAGTCGTATATTGCAGGATCCTCTTTTTCCATTATCCCGTCAAGAGTAGTAAAATGCTTATAGAAGACAGCATCCCGTGGCATATAGTCATCAATCTTACCATATGTAACACGCAGTGTGAAGTTAGCGTCAGGGTAGAAGCGTTTCTCCGGCTGCATCTCGCGTTGTGCCCTCATATATATACGCATAAGGCTGTCAACCTGTCCATCCAGCACTCTCGATTTAGGACCTACCCGAGAGAAGTATAGATTATAAACAGATTCGGCTATCTGGAACATAGGATCCTTGCCAATCTTCTTCGCCTTACCACGTTTGAAATTATCCAGATAATCCATTACTGATGCCTCATCAGCGAACATTGTCTTGGCGTAAACTTTTTCGGCATAAGATTGAAAGTCGCCATTATATTTCTCCTTTGCGGTGATGAAAAAGTCTGGGTGGAATTCAGAATCTCCATTATTATAGTAGTCTTCAAGGACTACGCTGAATACTTTTTTGTCTATATCTTTCACATAATCCTTGAAGAATGTCGCCGTGGAACCCTTGAGTTTTTCAACCATCTCCTCGATCTGCTCATCAGTAGTATCTTTTTTCTCACACATGGTTTTTAACCTGTTAAAACCGTAGGAGTATCGTACCAGCTCAACACCCATTCCGGCGTTTAAAATATAGTTGAAAGATTCGCGGAGAGGCATCAGGTCTTCATATATTTCTTCAAAAGCCGGCAATATATCTCCATATTGAGCCTTCAGTTGAGGAGTTGATTCTGCCCATGCAGTAAACTTCTTTTCAAAGGCTCGTTTTTTCTCCAGCCCGTTAAGCTTTTTTATGCCGCGGCTTTCGCCAATCATTTTTTTCCATCCGTTGGCAACACCGGCAACCTTGGCACTGTACTTAATCCGTACTTCAGGATCCTGGTTTACTGCGGCTTTCATAATATCAAGACGCTTGGTACGCAGGTTTATGGCAACCGGGTTTTCTACCTCTGTAACAGATTGTACCTCATAGCTTGGAACGTACTCTGTTGTGGTTCCCGGGTATCCGAAGACAAAAGTGAAGTCATCTTTTTTTACACCTTTCAGTGATATTGTGAGATGTTGCTTTGGCTTGTAAGGAATGTTGTCCTCAGAAAAATCTGCCGGATTATTATTTTTGTCAGCATAGATTCTGAAAACGGCGAAGTCGCCGGTATGGCGTGGCCACATCCAGTTATCAGTGTCTCCGCCAAATTTACCAATGTTACTTGGTGGCGCCCCAACCAAACGTACGTCGGTAAATATCTCGTATACGAACATAAAATATTCGTTACCATAATAGAAAGGCTTTATGATAGCTTTGTAATGATTATCTTCTGTGGCCTTTTTGGTAATCTCTCCAATGGCTTTATCTATAATTTCTGCTCTCTGACCCTCAGTCATTTTATCGTCCACCGACTCAAGAACCTCAGCAGTGACATCTTCCATGCTTACCAGGAACGTAACCGACAGACCCGGGTTAGGCAGCTCTTCGCTACGATCCATTGCCCAGAAACCATCTGTCAGGTAATCATGCTCTATGGAGCTGTGCTTTTGGATAGCACCATAACCGCAGTGGTGATTTGTGAGCAAAAGACCTTCATCAGATACCAACTCACCGGTACATCCTCCACCAAAAATTACAATAGCGTCCTTCAGGCATGCCTGATTGATGCTATAAATATCTTCCGCAGTGATGCGCATACCCATATCATGCATCTCTTTTTCATTCAGGGCTTTTAAAAATAGTGGAATCCACATCCCTTCCCCGGCAAAGAGTGCCGTGGTGTTAAGTATTAAAAGGAAGGAAAACAGTAACGTAATAATTCGCTTCATGAAACTGATTTTTAAGGTTTAGCTGCAAAGATAGAAAAAGAAAACGCTCTTTTCATGGAAAAGGCGTCTGCAAAAGATATCTTATCACGAAAAGGTGAAAAGGTAGTTCATGGCAAAATTCCATATCGTGACAACAGCAATGGCACCCAGTTTTGAGAGATAAAAGTTGAATTTGCCCTTTGAAACCAGCATCCATAGTATCGCTGTGTTTATCGCCAGGCCTAATAAGGAGATAGCAATAAATTGTAGATATTCCTGCCCTACCTCCGGGTTGTGGCTCTGAAACGTCCACCAGCGGTTTAAAAAATAATTTGTGGTGGCAGCAACAGAAAAACCTATTCCATTGGAAACATATTTCCGTATTTTAAAAACCTCCTTTGACAGCGCTGTGACGCCAAAATCAACAAAGACCCCGGAGAGGCCAACAATGCCAAATTTTATGAATTTATAAAGCACCTCCTCTGTGAAATACTGGCTCAGATCCATGGCGCAAAGATAGATATTTATTACTGTAAGTGGCATATTCCCTTCCTGCTTCGGGAAGAGAGTTTCTCATGTGGTAATAACTGCTAACCACGAATAAGTTTCCCCCCCAATACCCGCGGATTCAATAACACCTCCGGTAAAAGAGCAGTATGACTTGCCCGCACCGGACTGATATCGATTCCTCCCCGGCGGGTATATATGCATGTTACCATCAACTCCCCGGGAGAGTATATGTCCCATAATCGTTTGTATATCATCTCACACACCTCTTCGTGAAAATGATTCTCGTTGCGAAAACTGACAATATATTTTAGCAACGCCTCTGCGGAGGGACCCTTATCTCCTTTGAAATGTATGAAAACAGAACCCCAGTCGGGTTGGAATGTCACCCTGCAGTTGCTGCGTAAAAGGTTGCTGCCCAAACGAAATTCACTCATGCCTTCACCATCGCACAACAAATCCGGAGACTCATTATAGGTGTCAAAAACAGTCTCTGAAAAATCGTATTTCTCCTCCAGTAACTCCCAGCCGGAATAGTCGTTATCTTGCTCCTCCGTAACATCAAAGAAGGCTAACGTCGGCAACATCTCCAGTATCCTGTCGAGGTCATTTTGTACCGCTTGAAGTAACAGGCTGATACCCTCTTCCTTGTTGTTGCCCATCTTAGTCATGTTGAATGAATTAAGATATAGCTTTAGCGATTTGCTCTCCGGAATAAAAGGAGAGTTTTGTGGAAATATTATCTTCAGCACCCCGGCAACGGGAAGTCCTTTCTTTGTAAGAAAACTCACCTCCCAGGCATGCCAAACATCGAAACCCAGAAACCCCGGAATATCCTCTGTGATGCCATAAGCCTCCCTGTTAAGACCCCTTGGGATCACTTCCAAAACCGATGGGTCATACTGCTGGGGGTATCCCGAGCTCCGACCTAAATGCGATAGTTTGTTTTCCATAATAGTGTTTTTTATACCCCCTCTTTATTACCAAAGAGATCGATGTGCAGCCTGGAAGCAAACCGCCATCCATTGCGAACCGCCATATCCAGCGCAATGCATGTGGTCTCGTTTAATTCGTTACCGCTACTTCCCAGTGGCATAAGAAAGATATCTTCCTTTGTATAATGATGCAGATTTTTAAGAATAGTTTTAATCTCCTTTTCATCATCCGGGTGCGAGATCACAAATTTTAGCTGGAGATCTTTTTTTGTGTGTGTGTTTCTGATATTCAGGAACTGTTGTAGTGTGGTATAATCTATTCGGGTGGTGTTATCTTTCCTCACATCCTGTATTGAAGAGGATAGCTTTGGGCTTATACTCAGCAGATCGGCGGCATTAACCAATGCCTCATGATATATGGTTCCATTTGTTTCAATGGTAACATGAAGTTCTTTTTTTTGCTTTCGCAGATGATGTATCATCTCCGTAACAGCCTTGGCTTGTAAAAAGGGTTCTCCACCGGTGAGAACCAGATGACGCAAATGTGGCATCGCCATAGCTATTGTGTCGGCCAAAGGGTTTACCTCTATTGTGGTTACCGGCATTCCCGGTTTTATGGCTGATGGTGTGTCGCAGGGGCACAACACTCCGGAAGGAAGCTCCCACACACAGTCCAGGTTGCATCCGAATAAACGAAGGAATAACGACGGCACGCCTGCCAGCTTACCCTCACCTTGTATGGTACCGCTGATATTCAAACCTGTGGCGGTACTATTTTTTCCATCACTAAGAGGGAAAACGCCTTCCCGTGACAGCCGTAATATGTGTTCTTTTGATTTCAAACTTGCAGGTTTTGTATCACCTTGGGGTTGTTGTATTTCATGCCTTTTTTAAGATCTCCCCACCAGTCTGTGGGCCACTCTTTAACAATATCTTCCGAAAAATGGATGTCATCAAGTCCGAATTTCACCAGCTCCAGATCCTCCCTGAAAGCCTCGGCAAAGCCGGTACTGGTTTCATGTACTTTAACAGAAAACAGCTCCACCTGACCTTCGCCGTTATGAAAATTAGTATTCTGAAGTATCTTATCAATAACAAAGAAAAACATAAGAGCATAACCCTCGGCAGAGGGAGATATTGGGATCTCCGAAACACGCTGGGTGTTGTTTTTTATCCACTCTTTAAAGTCTTCAGCCTCTTTATCCCAAAGGCTGTAAGAGTGATCAAAGCTGTCAACAAGGAGTTTTACCTTGTCCAGGAGCATGAAATCCATCACCATATACCCTCGATCGAGCTTGTTGGATGCAATGGTTACCTCCACGCCGTATGAGTGGCCGTGGATATTATATTTACACCTTTGGGAGGAACAATTTCTCACAACATGAGCTCCCTCAAAACGGAAAGCCTTTCTGATTTTCATAATAAGGATGTTTTTTCGATGGCAAAGTTAAAATAAGAAACCGATATTGATATACATTCCGACGACACAGTCCCTTTGTTTATATGTAGATGATATATATTTTTTTGTGTTAGTACGAAGTTTTTAGAGTACTAATGTAATCATTTCCCGAAAATGGCTTCTTCCGGGCATAATGGCATGCATTCACCACACCCAATGCAGATATTTTTGGCGATGACAGCTTTTTGAAGATCTATCTTCAGTGCATCATAATTACACGTATCCATACAATCACCGCAGCTTGTGCATATCTCTTTGTCGATAACCGGGGGAATGTAGTTTTCTGATACCAACCTGAGGATAGCGTCTTCTTCGCAAACACCAGACTTATAACAATCGCCACAGTTTATACATTTTTGATCTATGATATATGGTTCATAGTAGTATGATGGTTCGACTTTGCTTATGGCATCCCACTCACAGATGTTTGATGTAACACAAACGCCACATCGAGTGCACCTGTTCTTATCGATTATTGGCTCACGGTATCCCGAAGGATACTGTTTTCTAATGGCGCCGTAAGCACAAAACTTTTCTGTGATACACTCACCACACTGTGTGCATGCTTCTTTGTCGATCTCATGCCCTACTATTGAAACATGAATAGCATCTTCAGGGCATTTATCCAAACACTGTCCGCAGTTGCGGCACGCCTGAGGAATGATGAGATGTTCTACATTGGCGATGTAGATAGCATTGTCGGGACAAATGTCCTCACACCTTCCGCAATCACGGCACGCCTCTTCATCAATATTATAATATATATATGCTACTCTGATAGCGTTCTCTTTACATGTCGCAACACAATGCCCGCAGTCGATACACTTCTCTTTGTCGATTTGGTAATCAACGCCACAAACCGTAATGGCGTTCTCATGACAAGCGTCGCGGCATTCTCCGCATTCGATACAACTATCTATGTCGATGCTATATTGTGTTTTTAATGGTAATCGCAGTGCGTTATAATCACATGCCGGAAGACATTCTCCACATCCTATGCAAAGATCTTTATCAACTTCATAAATATTAAAAATCGCCTTGGTGCATTTTGTTATAAACGGCAACGTGGAAACCATTGCACCGCCAACAGCGATTTTTGATGATATTTTTAAGAAATTTCTCCTGTCTCTTCGCATATTATTAATAAATATTTATAAATATAGATATGTTAATATATTGTACATTATATCACCTGAAATTTAATCCAATTCAGACAGCTTCCGCATAAAGTTTTTTTCAAGATGCGTTAACTCCGGCGGAGACTGTAGATCTATAAGCTCGTTGATTTTTTTTAATTGTGATTGAATAAAAGTCCTTGTCACGTCAGAATTGCTGTTTTCAATTCTGTGCTCTGAAGCCTTCACAAGCTGCTCCATCTCATGGAATATTTCAGCATTATTATCATCAAAGAAAACCTTCATAAAACAATCTCTGATGTATTTTACTGCCACCTCTGAGGGATGTATCATATCCCCAGCATAGTATCGGTAATCCCGCAGATCATCCATCATAATTTCGTATGCGGGGAAATATGAGCAGTTGGAATATTCATCACATAGGTCATGTATGAGTGTTAGCAACAGGGCTTTTGAACGTTGGTTTTCAACTGCGCCATCCCGCAAGTGCCTCACAGGACTCACGGTGAAGACTATGTGCAACACTGGATTAATAATCAGAAGCTCTGCAATCAACTCCCGCCACTGCGCCGCCATCTCATCCAGTGATAGTAATACTCTGTCGAACTCTGTTCCGGGTAACTTGTGGCAGTTGGCAACAACCTTTCCTGTAGATCTTCTCCTAAATGCCCATGCCGATCCGAATGTGATAAAGAGCCAATGTGCCTCTTTTAGCATGGTGTGAGCCGCTGCAACAGTATTGTTGATCTCATTAAGAACAGAGGTTTTGTCATGACCAGAGAAACGTCCGTGGTGATCGAAACTGAGATATGTGTTGTTATGTTCTTCCAACTCAGCGTCGGTATAGTTGTGGTTCTCTTTAATCCTTTTTATTGATGATGCAATTGATGTGGGATTATACAGGATTCCAAAGGGGTTCACCATGGATTTTACCCCATGATTCTGAAGCCATAATCCCAGGTTTTCTGTGAAGCACGAACCGCTCCAGAGCACTTTTTTAGAGTAATTAATCCGGGTATCGGAAGGAGGAATGGTAAAGGTTGTCCTGAAGGTCTTTGAATAGGGCATTGTGTTTCTTTTCTCAAAAGTAATAATTTTCGTTATTGCTTTTTTACTTTTGTTAAATTCATTTTTATGAAAGCATACTATCCTATCATTGGAGCCGGTATCGCCATAAAAGATTTTTTGATGATTAGAATCTTATGAAACAGATGATAATATCAACAATATTTATCTACTTTTATGCTGTAATATATATGATTTATAAAATGAGAACAAGACTATATGTTTTTTCGATATTGTGGTTGGTAATACCATCCATAGTTCTGGCGCAAAAGTCTGATTCTGAATATCCTTCGGGAAAACCATTTGCAACAATATTCACCAATTTACATGCCGGCGTTGACGATGGTGAGTATAATACTGCCTTTGAAGTTACACGGGCATACCTGGGTTATGACTCCCAGCTAAATGAGCATTTCTACGCCAATGTAACCATTGACATAGGTAGCTTTGGCAGCCAGCTGTATAATGAGCCTCAGCGCAGATATGCTTTTTTTAAAAATGCATACCTCGCTTATACCAGTGGCAGGGTAAAAATGAATTTCGGTATTATTCCCATATACCACTTTGAGATACAGCAAAAAACATGGGGTCATCGCTATCTATATCGCTCGGCAAACGATGAGCATGGCCTGGGTTATAACGCAGATCTGGGAGCCAGCATTCAATACAAATTATCCGATGCCGTCTCTGCAGATCTATCCATTACCAATGGTGAAGGATATAACAAACTGCAGAGTAATAACAAGTATAAATCCGGAGCAGGGATTACAGGAAAATTTGATAACGGAATTATGTTTAGATTGTATGGCGATATATATAATGATGAGGTATCCGAAATCACTCTCTCATCATTTATTGCATATAATTACAGAGAGAAAGGAACCATCGCTGCTGAATTTAACCAGAAGTATAATGATGAGTTTAACCCGGATAATATTCGTACAGTTTTATCCTCATACGGTTCGTGGGATTTTAACGAACATTGGCAGCTCTTTGGCCGATACGACTACGTTACGAGTAGTATTGTAGGAGAGCAACTCATACCATATTATAAAGCGAAAGATGGTTCGGCTATTATTGTCGGGGTACAATACGCGCCAATAAAATATGTGAAAATGGCCATTAACTATCAAAATTGGGTTACTGCAGTTCCGGAATCAGTAGGTTTTCATGCAGTATATCTTAACGTTGAAATAAAACTGTAATAATGTAATATCTCCTTACAAATCTTTGATTTTTTGAATCATTGCCGTAGTGGAGAACCCCTCTGTCAGATCGATGGTTTTTACACTACCACCCTTATCCATTACTATATCGTATCCTGCAATATCCTCGGGATTGTAATCGGCTCCCTTTACAAGAATGTTTGGTTGTATTGACTTTATAAGCTCATAAGGTGTATCTTCATCAAAGATAATAACGGCATCGATGAAATGCATGGATGCAAGCATGAGAGCTCTGTTATGCTGATTCATGACTGGTCTTTTTGCTCCTTTGAGTCTCTGGACTGAGTCGTCGGAATTTAGACCTATGATAAGCTTTGTTCCCAGGTCGCGGGCTTTGGAAAGATACTCTATATGACCCGGATGGATAATATCGAAGCATCCATTGGAGAAGATGATTTTCTCTCCGGCGAAACGCCAGCGGGCTAGGGTGCTTTTTATCTCTTCCCCTTTCAGGATCTTATTCAGTGATATCTTCAGTTTTTCTATCATAATGTTTGTTGACTAACGGTAACAGGATCAAAGATACTAAACCTGCAAAAATAACCATTGCGGTTTGTCCTGACCAAAGCAGCCATCCCATTGCATAACCTGTGGTGCTTACAATACCGTACAACGTTAATGCTTCTGCCACTATAAGCGGATAGATGCCGATACCGCCTTGTACCAGCATAATACCTATTGATCCAAGCATCAGAACGCTGAGTGCTGCATCAGGGCCAAGATCTGCTGTGGCTGGAAGGCAGCGGAATACTATTAGCGTCATAAGAAAATACATGAACCAGATATTAATAGTATGGAATATGAACAGGAAGGGTTTTTTGATATAGAGAATGGATTTTAAACCATCAGCGAAACCTTTCATAGTATTACGAACTATTGCTATGAGTTTGCTGTTTCTGTTTTTCATAATGAAAATTATTCCACCAACACCAACAACAAGCAGCACCGCAAAAACAATAATATTCGTTCCCGTGCCCATGGATTCCAATTTTTCAACTAAAGGCACAAAGACCTTGTGTTGCAAATATCCCCATAGCTTATCAAATTGCAATATAATATTTATCACAAATATGATAATGAATACTATCAGATCGAAAGCTCTCTCGGTAACCACTGTGCCAAAGGATTTCTCAAATGGAATATTTTCGTAGCGTGCCAGTGGAAGGCATCGGCTCACCTCTCCCAGGCGCGGAACTGCCAGGTTAGCAAAGTATGCGATGAATACCGACATAAATACGTTATGATATCGGGGTTTGTAGCCCATCGGTTCCAGGAGTATCTTCCAGCGCGAGGAACGGCTCAAGTTACTCGTAAATCCGAAAACTATTGATAAGAGTATCCAGTAGTAGTTTGCCCCTTTTAAATGCTGAATTATCTCATGCTTCTCCTCAGCAGAGAGGTTTCGTAAGAATAACCATATAAAAAAGAACCCCAGGCCCAGGAAAAATACCAGACGAAAGATCTTAGGAAGAATATTTTTGGATTTATCCGACGATTTGGTTTTGCTCATTAGTAATTATTATCTGTGGTTGGTGAGTTCCGGCTTCTTCAGGTGTCATACTTGCATAAGATACTATGATTACCAAATCACCCACTGAGGCCTTGTGAGCTGCAGCTCCGTTGCTGCAGATTACTCCGCTGCCGCGCTCTCCCTTTATTGTATATGTCTCAAAACGCTCTCCATTGGTGATATTATAAATATGAATGCGCTCGTACTCTATCAGCCCTGCGGCATCCATCAAGTCTTCATCTATAGTTAAACTGCCGACATAATGAAGGTTAGCCTCGGTAACTGTAACTCTATGTATTTTGGATTTTAATACTTCTATTTGCATTACTGTACAAAGTTAAAATTTATATCGATATTGTCTATAAGTCGTATTTCCCCCAGCCAGACAGCAACCAGCAAACGGGCACTTTTGTTATCTTTTTTATTTGTAATGGGTTGTAATTCTGTATTGTCTGCTATTTGGAAATATTCAAGTTTGAAATCAGGGTGGTTGTTAAACTGCTCTTCACCCCATTTTATTATCTCTTCCACGCAAAGATCTTTACCCTTCTGCTTTGCCTCACAGAGTGTCTTATATATGAAAGGTGCTGTTGCTCTCTGCTTCTCATTAAATCTTCTGTTTCTGCTGCTCATGGCCAAACCGTCTTCTTCACGTATAATCGCACAAGGAATCACTTCCACCGGAATATTTTTTTGTTTTACCATTGCTTTAATGATTAAAAGCTGTTGGTAATCCTTTTCTCCAAAGAAAGCTTTATGCGGTACCATGATATCAAAGAGCCGTTTTACCACCACTGCCACACCATTAAAGTGACCCGGTCGACAGGCGCCTTCCAGCGTATTCTCCAGCGCACCGAAAGCGTATTTTTCCTCCACCGGCTCGGGATACATCTCCTCGGTGTCGGGGATAAAAACCAGATCGCAACCCGCTTTCTCCAACTTTACGATATCAGAATCTGTGGTTTTGGGGTACTTCTCAAGGTCGGTGGCATTATTAAACTGAATGGGGTTTACAAATATGGAACAAGTGACAATATCACAGTTTTTCCGGGCTTCATCAATCAATGAAATATGACCCTCATGCAGCGCTCCCATTGTTGGAACAAATCCTATCGTCAGGCCTGCTTCACGCCAGGCATATATTTGTGCATTCGTTTCACTGCGTAGTGTGGTGATTTTCATACCGTAAAATTTTCGCAAATATAATGGCTTTCATGAAGTTCGTTCCATAAAGGACAAAAAAAAGTCCGTCTTAATTAAGACGGACCTATGTTTTTTTAATCCTTTGATCTTACTCCGGGTGAATTGCTTCAACAGGACATACCTCTGCGCATGAACCACAGTCAGTGCATACATCAGGATCAATTTTATAAATATCGCCTTCAGAGATAGCCTCAACCGGACATTCGTCGATACAAGTACCACAAGCAGTACAATCGTCAGTAATAATGTAAGCCATAATTTTTGTTTTTTTGTTTTTTAATTATCTACAAAAGTAGGCAAAACTTTTGTATTGCGTAATCTTGAGGTCATTCAGTTGTAATTTTTATAAAATCTAAATAAGCAATTTTTTTATCTTGTATTTACTTCGATAACAATTATCTTTGTATAACAAACTCGATGACAATGGAAGCAAACTTTCCGGGCTCCGTAGGATATGCACTAACCTTGACACTTCTTGCCGGTTTATCAACAGGTATTGGTGGGGCAATAGCATTTTTTGCCCGTCGTACCAACACTAAGCTGCTTGCAATATCTCTGGGTTTCTCTGCCGGAGTAATGATATATGTATCCTTTACTGAGATATTAATAGAGGCACACCATACCCTTATAGAAGGCTATGGAGAGCGTGCCGGCGCTTGGTATGCCGTGCTAGCCTTCTTTGGTGGCATGCTGCTTATAGCACTCATCGATAAGCTCGTTCCATCCTATGAAAACCCGCATGAGATACGTAGTGTGGAGGATATGGGTGACGTAAAAAATATTAAAGACCCCAGTAAGCTGAAACGCATGGGTATTATGTCTGCAGTAGCCATTGTTATTCATAACTTTCCGGAAGGATTAGCCACATTCACAGCAGCACTCTCTGACCCTAATCTTGGGTTGGCTATCGCAATAGCCATTGCTATCCATAACATCCCGGAAGGCATCGCCGTGGCAGTACCATTCTACTACGCCACAGGAAATAGGAAGAAAGCATTTCTGCTGTCTTTTCTTAGTGGCTTGTCGGAACCCCTTGGGGCTATCATAGGTTATTTGATACTTATGCCCTTTATGACACCGTTGGTGTTTGGTGTTATCATGGCAGGTGTTGCAGGCATAATGGTGTTCATAAGTCTGGATGAGCTGCTGCCCGCAGCAGAGGAATATGGCGAACACCACCTTTCAATATATGGCGTCGTAGCAGGAATGGCGGTAATGGCCATTAGTCTATTGCTTTTTGTGTAATGATACTTTGTACACTAATAGCATAAAATACTGTTACCTTTGGCTGTAATAAAAATGAAACCATGAGAACCTTAATATTAGCTATTATAGTAATATTGTCTTTCAGCTCGGCATTATATTCCCAAACAACTGATTACTCGTATCTTGAAAGAAATGGCGTTTATGCTGAAACATATTTGATCAGACATGATTTTAGTAGGGGTTATGTTTCAATAAATTATGAACGAAATATTGGAAAAAAGTATAAAACTAATATAAGAATAGGTCTTTATCCTGATTTTCAAACGGCAATCTCTCTACCCATGACAATATCGTGGATTACGAAACCCTTGAAGAATAATCATTTTGAGTATGGTGTTGGATACGTGATCCGCATAGAACATTTTGTGGATCCATATGGCTATAATTCTAAAGAGTGGTTTTTTGATGTGCCTGCAGTAATGATCCCTTTGATGTACAGATATCAAAAAAACTCAGGCTTCTTTTTACGTGCAGGGGTTAATCTGTTTGTTAGTTGGCCCACATTACCGTCGCCATCATTTAGTGCCGGGTATAGATTCTAGTATAATGTGTAAGGATAATGATTGTTTTAGTATGTCTCCCAACGTTAGTTATTGGTTGCATCACAGGTAAATCGTATTTAATGGTTCACAAAAAAAATGAATAAGGAAAAATACTTCGTGTGTGTTTGAAAGTTTTGTACTTTTAATCCCCCAGGGCATCTAAACAAATCGTTAATGGTTGGTTTATGAAAAGTGGAGTCCAGAAACCACTAAAAAAACGGAATTAATATAAAAACTAAGCACATGAAAAAGCTCATTTGTCCTATTCCTGTTCTGGAATTGATGATTTCTTGTTACGGAGAAAAAAACAAATACAAGAGGCATCTGAATTAAGACAAGGGCAAATCGAAGTAATTGAAAAATCAACGCAAAAGCTTGATGAGTCAATAATATTTTCTGAAGCGTAAAAAATAACCTTGAGACATATATAGCTAATGCATTTACCATTATTACAAGACATTCTAATCCTTTTGGTTTTTTCGGTAGTTATAGTTTTTGTACTGCAAAGGCTTAAACTACCTTCCATAATAGGTTTTCTGCTGACAGGAGTAATTATTGGTCCGTATGGATTAAGCCTCATCAAGGCAGTAGAACAAGTAGAGATATTATCGGAAATTGGAGTAATTCTGTTGCTCTTTGTCATTGGAATGGAGTTGTCCATCAAGCAGCTGCTATCCATAAAAAAAACTGTTTTTATTGGGGGTTTTTTACAGGTAGGAGTAACCGTTGGCGTTG
This sequence comes from uncultured Bacteroidales bacterium, assembly GCA_964474455.1. Lineage (GTDB taxonomy): Bacteria > Bacteroidota > Bacteroidia > Bacteroidales > BM520 > BM520. The sequence continues at coordinate 11,196 of CAYYSU010000011.1, read as the reverse complement.
CTGCTCTTGTGTATAATCTCTTGGGAAACTCATGGAGCGAATCCGTATTTGTTGGTTTTCTCTTTTCCTTATCAAGTACAGCAATAGTATTAAAAACATTACAAGATAGGCAAGAGATTTCTGCTCCCCATGCAAGAAATGCATTGGCAATATTGATTTTCCAGGATATTATCGTGGTGCCAATGATGCTCATTACCCCGATGATATCAGGAGAATCATCTAATCTTGGAATGAGTATTTTAACGTTGCTTTTGAAATCTGCCGTTGTGCTTGTATTCACATATATCAGCGCACGGCATATTGTGCCCAGGTTGATGCATGCAGTGGCGAAAACCAATAGTAAAGAACTATTCCTCCTGGTTACTATAACTCTTTGCTTTGTAGTGGCGTTTCTTACATCAGAAGCCGGCTTGTCATTGGCATTAGGAGCTTTTATTGCAGGTTTGATAGTCTCTGAATCAGAATACAGCCATCAAGCCACAAGCATAATTCTTCCTTTTCGAGAGCTCTTTACAAGCTTCTTTTTCGTTTCTGTAGGTATGTTACTTGACTTGAGCTTTTTTGTAAATAATATTCCTGTCATACTGCTTCTGGTAGTGATTGTGTTTTTTGTAAAATCGTGTATCGCCGCTTTAGCGGTTGCTATTCTTAAATACCCCACACGAACAGCACTCTTAACAGGATTGTCGCTTTTTCAAGTCGGGGAGTTCGCTTTTATACTCTCTAAAGTGGGCATAGAATACAATTTACTAACTCCCCAAACCAATCAATATTTTCTTTCCGTTTCAATTGTATCAATGATACTGACTCCTTTTGTGATAATTTTCTCCCAGACTATTGTCGATGGGTTTATGAATGTTACAAAAAAAGTAGGACTGAGAAAGGTCTTAGTTTCTGTTAGTAATAATGTGGAAGTTGCTGAAGTAAACCTGAAAAATCATTTGGTGATTATAGGTTATGGAATAAATGGAAGCAATTTGGCTAAGGCTGCAGTATCCAGCAACATTCCATATATAGTTATCGAGATGAACGCTAAAACTGTTAAGCGTGAAAAGGCGAAAGGGGTGCCTATAATCTTTGGTGACGCTACACAAGACCACATCCTTGAAATGGTCCATCTCTCAAGAGCCAGAGCTGCTGTAGTCGCCATATCCGGAAACTTTGCAACACAAAGTATCATTAAAAATATTCGCTCACACTCCTGCTCTCTATATTTAGTTGTGAGAACTAGATATGTTTCTGAAACCTCTGAATTGTTAGCACTAGGTGCCGACGAAGTGATCCCCGAAGAATTTGAAACATCGATACAAATATTCTCCCGAATACTTCAGAATTTTCTTGTGCCAGAAGACGATATTGACCATATGGTAGAAAAGGTCAGAGCTGACAATTACCAGTTATTTAAAGGTGATTTTAAACGACCCAGAACATATCGGCCAAGTGATTTTGCGGACTTTACCATCACATGTTTACGCATAACCAGCGATAGCAATAAGTTTCTGGGAAAACCATTAAAGGAATTGAATCTGAGAGTTAAATATGGAATAAATATCCTGAGCATTAAAAGAAATAATGAAATGTTGGATATTATTCTGCCGGAAGAAGTAATAAAACAAGGTGACATTTTATATATTCAAGGCGATCAGGGCAAAATAGAACAGTTTCATAAATTGATAAAGTAAATATAAAACAGATTGGTGAGTGCCGTGAATTTTCATTGCCTCAATATATGATAAAGAGCTATTTAGTATATTACAAATAAGAAAATGTATCTTAGAGCCGACAGATTAAGACAAATTAATAATGAGAAAACGATTTATTGTACTTATTGACTTTTCGGAGTATTCAAGCAACCTGATAAAGTATGCTTGCGATTGGGCCAAACAAGTAAATGCTGAAATCCTTTTAGTTCACCAAACCATGGTAATGACGCCTGCTCTTACCGAAAGTGAAGGCAAACAACAAATTGCCCAACATGCAAATAATGAAGCACTTCAAAAATTAGAACTACTTGCAAAAGAACTTATCTTTAATACTGTTAAGCTCTCTTATAATGTTTCTGAAATCCACTTGCAAATAACCTTACCTCAATTGTTAGCCGAACCGTTTGAAAATTTAATTTTTGTGGGACTGAAAGGCACCGGAATACTCAAAAAAATATTTCTTGGCAGTGTAGCACTTCAGGTTATTAACAACTCAAATAATACTGTTGTTGCAATGCCAAAAGAAATTGACACCTTTTCCCACAGAGAAATATTTGTGGCAGTTAATAAAAAAGGTCCTTACGATATTTTGAAGCTAAATAATTTTCTTAAGTTTATCGAAAACGAAAACACCAACATCACATTTTTCTATTTAGCAAAGCCTCATGAAAAAACTTCTGGAATTGAAAAGCAATTGCAGGAATTGTCAGACTTGTTTTCCCATAGTTATAGTACCCGCTTTGCCATTTATGAAGGAAACAGCCCTTTTGACGACATAAGCATGGTAATCAACAATAAAATTGATGAAATGCTGATTGTTCAAAAAAGCTCACGACTATTGACTGACCGTTTTTTCCGGAAATTTTTAATCAATACATTAGTTTCCGAAGGACAAACGCCTTTGATAGTTTTGCCATAAATAATAAAATGATTGTAAGTTCTGAAAAATACGGAGCATACAACAAACTGTACGTTTATACCTATGCACAAGATCAATTATAAATAGATGAATAAGAGTGAATTAAAACAAATACTCCTTGATAAAATCTCTGAGACGGAGTTATTGGTTAAGGAATATCAGGATCTAACCAAGCCCGTGGCGCCGGATGTTGCCATCGGACGGATTTCCAGAATGGATGCCATTAACAACAAAAGCATAACGGAAGCAGCTCTGAGACAATCGGAGGAAAAATTAAGAAATCTCAATAGGGTGTTATCTAAAATTGACGATAAGGATTTTGGGCTTTGCTTGAAATGCCATCAGCAAATTCCGCTGGGAAGAATACTAATACGTCCCGAAAGTTTATATTGTGTAATCTGTGCAAAATAGATGAAATGAAAATGGTCTGCTTTGTAATCAATATTGCGAATTGTTTTATAGGGATAGGTTTTTCAATGGTTGATTAACACAATAAGTTCATAGCTTTTGGCGCCATCGCACAACTATGTTTTACCCTATATTTGTTGTTTGTTCATTTTTAAACACAAGTAAAGGCATCCTATATGTTTTGTTTCTCCTATATTGTAGCCCTAATGTATAAATCACCGTTGTGTTAGCAGCAAAAGTTAAATGTAATAGTATGATTTAATATCTTAACTACCAACTAGAATCTTAAAATATGAAAACTAAATTATTATTGATTATAGTAATTTTATCATTTTTAAATGCGCCGATTTTTGGTCAAGCAAATAGTGATGTCGTAAATGAAAATTATTATAAGAATAAATATGCTTTAGGTGTTGGCGTAGGATATACTACAGGATATGGAATATCCTTTAAATTTACGCCAAATAAATTTGGAGTTCAATGCAATTTTGCCCCGGCATATACTCAAGATTACACTCAAATTAGTGTGGGGTTGACTTTTTTATACACCCTTATTGAAGCCGAAATAACCAATTTTTATCTATATCAGGGAAACCATTTTATTTATGATGATTATAATACCAATTACAGCAACCGCGAAACCATATATTTTAATAATGGAATTGGTTTGGGGATAGAGTTTATTATTCTAAAATGTATTAGCTTGAACGTAATGGGTGGGTATGCATTTTATGATGATTTTGAAAGACTCGGTTTCACAGGAGAGACAGGTTTATACTATAAATTTTAATCTTTATGGATTAAGTTTGAAAAAATGAATATGAACACTCAAGCTGAGAAATTTGAAGGACTGATAGCGGCGCCGTTTACCCCCATGGATGAAAAGGGTGAGGTCGTTTACGAGCGCATTCCGGCGTATTACGATTTTCTGAAAAAAAACAAGGTTGTCGGTGTCTTTATCAACGGATCCACCGGCGAGGGCGTTTCGCTAACCCAAAAAGAGCGGATGAAAAATGCTGAAGTGTGGGTGGCTGCTGCCAAAACCGATCCGTCGGTGAAGATTATCAACCTGGCGGGTGGCACATCATACAAAGAATGTATTGAAAACGCACAACACTCGGCAGAGATTGGCGTGGATGCCATTGCCCTGCTGGCTCCATACTATTTTAAACCTTCCGGCGCCGCACAGCTTGCGGAGTTCGTGGCTTGCGTGGCTGAAACTGTTCCGCAAATGCCGGTGTATTTTTATCATATCCCGGTGCTTACAGGATGTAATGTCTCCATGTTCGACTTTCTGAATGTAGCAGCCCCGATTATCCCCAACCTGGCCGGAATAAAATATACCCATGAAGATTTTATGGATTTTCAGTCCTGCATAAGTTTTGAAAATGGAAAATACGACATGCTCTGGGGTCGCGACGAGAACCTGCTTGCGGCACTGGCGCTGGGAACCCGCGGCGGAGTGGGAAGCACCTACAACTATGCAGCGCCGATCTATTATAAAATGATTGAGTCGTTCCATGCCGGCGACCTCGTTATGGCACGCCGACTTCAACAAAAAGCTATCCACATGATCCGGCTGCTGGGGAAATACGGAGGCATAGCCACAGGAAAAGCTTTTATGCGGTATATAGGTTTCCATTGCGGAGAGTTCCGCTCGCCCGTGAATAATATGAGCGGCGAAGATTATAAGAAATTTACAGCTGAGGTCAAAGCATTGGAAATGGAAGAGTGGTTTTCAAAATAAATAATTGAAAATGAATTTTAAAAAGCTGGCTGAACAATATAAAAATGAACTCCTCAACAACGTAGTTCCCTTTTGGGAAAAGCACTCGAAAGATGAAGAGTGTGGCGGTTATTTTACCTGCTTACATCGTGATGGCAAGGTCTTCGATACCGACAAATTTCTTTGGCTGCAAGGTCGCCAGGTATGGATGTTTTCCACTTTGTTCAATAAGGTGGAGCAAAAACCGCAATGGCTCGATATGGCGTTGCATGGCGCAAAATTTATGCAAAAACATGGGCACGACGGTAACCTGAACTGGTACTTCTCGCTAACGCGCGACGGAAAACCGCTGGTGCAGCCCTATAATATCTTCTCCGACTGCTTTGCCACTATGGCTTTTGGCCAATTATACAAAGCCACCGGTGATGAGGAGTACGGCCGCATCGCCAAAAGCACCTTCGGGAACATTCTCAAACGCCGCGACGATCCCAAAGGTGTATACAACAAGCAGGTCTCCGGAACCCGACCCTTAAAAGGGTTTTCCTTGCCCATGATTTTATGCAATCTTTCGCTGGAGATAGAGCATCTGCTGCCTGAAAAGTTGGTTGACGAAACCATCGACAAAGTGCTGTATGAAGTGATGGAGGTATTCCACCAGAAAGATTCAGGTCTGATTCTGGAGAACGTAAATCCCGATGGAAGCTTTTCCGATTCTTTTGAAGGGCGCCTGCTCAACCCCGGGCACGCAATAGAGGCCATGTGGTTTATCATGGATCTATCGGTGCGGTTGCAAAGGCCGAAACTGGCAGAAAAAGCCGTGGAAATAGTGTTGCAGACACTTGAAAAAGGGTGGGACAAAGAATATGGCGGAATTTTTTATTTCCTCGACATAAAAGGTAAGCCGCCGCAACAACTGGAGTGGGATCAAAAGCTCTGGTGGGTGCATATGGAAACCCTCATCAGCCTCATAAAGGGTTACCAACTCACAGGCAACCCAAAATGCCTCCAATGGTTTGAAAAAGTACACCAATATACCTGGCCAAACTTTGCCGACCCGGAGTATGGCGAGTGGTTCGGATACCTCAACCGCCGTGGCGAGGTGCTGCTGCCGCTGAAAGGTGGAAAATGGAAGGGCTGTTTTCACGCTCCGCGAGGGCTGTATCAGGTGTGGAAAACATTGGAGACATTAAAGTAGTTTTAGCAATAATATCGTAACCGGATTATTATGTGTCATATCAAGAAAGGAACTTTAGCTGTTTTACTCCTCTTTTTACTGATCTGTAAAAGCGATGTTATGGCAGAAACCCCTGTTAATCAGTTGCAGCAGAAAAACTCTCCCTTACTGGAAAAGATCAGCGAAATCCCCGGAAACGAAGGCTTGGCAGGAGTTTTTGCCGGTGTGCACAACAACGTGTTGCTGGTAGCCGGAGGAACCTGTTTTCCGGAAGGCAAACCCTGGGAAGGGGGTGAGAAATATTTCTTCGACGCTGTGATGGCATTTGAACATACAACTGATGGTACAAAATTACTGGGTTCACCAGTAACACTTCCTGTTCCCATTGGGGAGGGCGCTTCAGTGTCGCTGCCACAGGGTGTGCTTTGCATCGGAGGCCAGTCGCCGGATGGGCTGAGCAGCAGGGTTTTTCTGCTGAGTTGGAATGGCTCTTCTGTGGAAATATTGGAATATCCTGCGCTGCCTGTGGCGCTAAAAAATCTTGCTGCCGCTGTGATCGGAAACAGTGTTTATGTCGTTGGCGGAGAGAGTGATAATGGAGCAACTACACAGTTCCTGGTCTTGGAAAACTCTTCAAAGGAATGGGATATGCTGCCAGCTTTTCCCTTGCCCGTTTCGGGTGCCACAGCAGTAGCGCAAATGGACGGCGAAGAGGTGAGTCTGCATGTTTTCGGGGGGCGTGCAAAAAATGATGGTGACCACAAAACAACGTTTTATCCTCACGTTTTTCGTTACCGCCCGTCGCAGGGCTGCTGGGAGCAAAAAGAGGACATGGAAATACCGTTGGCAGCAGCTTTTGCCGCTTCGATGGGCGCCTCGCATATAGTATTCGGTGGCGGCGATTCGGGCGAAACCTTCAATCGGGTGGAGCAGGCGATTTTTGCCTTGCAATACGGCGATGAAAGTGCCCGCCAACGACGCGACTCGCTCTGGGTGAATCATCCCGGATTCAACAGCGAAATATGGATTTACAATACCGTTAACGATGTGTGGTTTCAAGCCGGACAGTGGGAGGGTACTCCCGTAGCTGTAGCTACTGCCGTGGTATGGAACGGAACTGTTGTCATCCCCGGAGGCGAAATCAGACCGGCGACACGCACAGCCCTGTTGCATGAATTGCGGCTTTCCGTTACTCCCGTATTTGGATGGCTGAACTACCTTGTCCTGGGAGTATACTTTATCGGCATGTTGTTTTTAGGATTTTTCTTTATGCGCCGGGAAGGCAGCACCGATGATTTTTTCAAAGCCGGGGGTCGCATTCCCTGGTGGGCAGCGGGAATCAGCATCTTTGCCACCACCCTCAGCGCCATCACTTTTATTGCCATTCCGGCAAAATCGTACGCCACTGACTGGCGGATGTTTATGTTCAATATGTCTATCATTATTATTGCGCCGGTCATAATACGTTATTTTCTGCCCTTTTTCCGCCGTTTCAACTTCGATACGGCCTACCAATACCTGGAGGTCCGTTTTGACAGGTCTGTGCGCTGGCTCGCTTCGGCCTTGTTTGTTATTTTTATGGTGAGCCGCATCGCCGTAGTGCTGTTTTTGCCTTCGCTGGCTCTAAGCGTCGTTACAGGGTTTAGCATCTACTGGGCCATCATTATCATGGGTGTGGTGACCATTATCTATTGTACCAGCGGCGGCATGGAAGCCGTAATCTGGGGTGATGTGATACAGGGATTTATCCTTTTGTTTGGCGCCATTACAGCTTTAGTATTTATGCTCGCCGGCGTGGATGGCGGCCTGGGAGGCTTCATTGACATCACCGCACAGCACCATAAGTTCCACACCTTCGACTTCCGTTTCGACTTCTCGCAGCCGGTATTTTGGGTGGTTCTAATGGGTGGACTTGCAAACACACTTATTACCTACACCAGCGACCAGAGTGTGGTACAGCGCTATATGACCACCAGGGATGAAAAAGCCACCGGGCGCAGCATCTGGCTCAACGGGTTTCTGACGGTTCCGGTATCCATCATTTTCTTCTTGCTCGGGACAGCTCTCTTTGCCTATTATACCTCTAATCCGGAGCATCTGTCGGCGGTGAATCCTAACATCGACTCGGTGTTTCCGCAGTTTATCGTAACGCAGATGCCGACCGGAGTTGCCGGGGTACTCATTGCGGCCATCTTTGCAGCGGCCATGTCCACCTTGTCGTCGAACCTCAACTCGGTATCGGCAGTTATTACCACCGATTTTTATAAAGTGCTTGCGGCGAAAGCAAATCATAAAAGACAGATGGCCGTAGCGCGCTGGTCGGGAATAATTGTGGGCGTTTTTGGCATTACCATGGCGCTGATGTTGGCAACCTGGAACATCGCCTCGCTGTGGGATCAGTTTAACACCTTTCTGGGGCTGCTCACCGCCGGTTTGGGAGCGCTGTTTGTGATGGGAATCTTCTTCCCACGTATCTCCGGGAGAGCAGCACTCACAGGTGTGTTGACGGGAATAGTCATATTAGTGTTGGTTAAGAACCACACAACACTATCGTTTTTGCTATATGGCTTTGTGGGGTTGGTGGCAAGTGTTCTGCTGGCGTTGATTTTCAGCCTTGTTTTTCCCAACAGGAAAGAGATTGCGGGATACTCCTGGAGCAGCAGGAAGAGGGATTGATTTTTTGAGGATAAAATCCAACAAAATAGCGGTATCAGTGTTCAACAGAAGAAGCATACTGTTTAGCGATATAGTCTTTGTATCGTTTAGGTATTCTGCTGATAAAATTTTTTGATTATTTTTGAGGCATTGATAAAATCGATTGTTAACAACTAAAAAAGTAAAATAAAAGTGCAACATAAACGATTAAAATTAACTGCTGTAATCATTTTAGCGCTGGGGCTAACAGGACTACAAGCACAAGAGAGCGTTACCGTTACCGGCAGAGATGCTACAGGCAGTGGAGGCTCCGTTAGCTATTCCGTTGGTCAGGTAGTGTATCAAACCCATACCGGGACCAACGGTTCGGTATCGGAAGGGGTACAACAGCCCTACGAGATTTCGGTAGTAACGGCAATAGATGAAACACAAGGTATAAACCTTTCGGTTTCGGCTTATCCCAATCCAATAAACGATTATCTTACATTGAACGTAGATGATTTTGAATCATCAATTTTATCGTATCAACTGTACGACATAAGGGGGAAGCTTTTGCGAAGCAAAAGAATTACAGGCAAGCAAACAACTATTTCCATGAGCAACCTTGTGCATGGTACTTATCTTGTAAAGGTTATTCATAGCGAGAAAGAGATTAAAATATTTAAAATAGTAAAAACTCAATGAGCCACTGTTTTTTATTAATAAAACATGTAGCCGATAAAAACAGATAAACAATGATAAAATATCTTACTATTATAATTGCTATATTATTAACGGCAAGCATATTCCTGCCACAGCAGGCAAGTGCTCAATCGCCCGAAAAAATGAACTATCAGGCTGTAATCAGAGATACTGATGATAATTTGATAAGCGAAACTCAAGTTGGAGTGCAGATAAGCATATTGCAAAGCTCTGCCAGCGGTACCGCGGTTTACACTGAAACGCAAACCCCAACTACAAATATTAATGGTTTGATAAGCCTGGCAATTGGTGAAGGCACAGTTCAGAGTGGTAATTTTTCAGCTATAGAATGGTCTGAAGGGCCTTTTTTCATTAAAACAGAAACCGACCCTACCGGAGGAACCAATTACACCATAACCGGCACCAGTCAACTGCTTAGTGTGCCCTACGCTTTGCATGCCAAAGAAATCGATCCTAGCGTACCGCAAGGCACACAACCAGGTGAGATGCAATACTGGGATGGTACTTCATGGACAATAATCCCTCCCGGTTCTGAGGGTTCCGTTTTAACTTTTGTAAATGGTGCGCCAAGCTGGGAGGCGCAAAATAGTATCCCCGATGGTTTTGTAGAAAACCCAATTACCGGAAAAATATGGATGGATCGCAACCTGGGAGCATCACAAATAGCTACCAGCAGTGACGATGCTGATGCTTATGGTGACCTTTACCAGTGGGGACGTGCTTCCGACGGGCATGAAAGCCGCACCTCGGGTACAACCTCTACATTAAGCAATAGTGATACCCCCGGGCATGGCGATTTTATTATGAATGGCGACAGCCCTTTTGATTGGCGTGTACCGCAAAATGATAACCTGTGGCAGGGTGAAAACGGTATCAACAACCCTTGCCCTGACGGTTCCCGGCTACCAACCGAAACAGAGTGGGAAATAGAACGTACAAGCTGGAGTAGCAACAATGCTGCCGGTGCTTTTAACTCTCCCCTTAAGTTGACCGTGGGTGGCATACGTAAGTTTAGTGATGGTTCGCTCCTCAGTGTGGGTGCCAGCGGCGGATATTGGTCGAGTACGCTGTCTAATGAAGGCGGTGGTATATACTCACGGTTCTTATCCTTCAGCGCAAGCAGTGCATACGTTATAAGTAGCCATAGAGCGAGTGCGTACTCTATTCGTTGTATTAAAGATTGATACTACTTCTGAATTCGATAATGCGCCACCCTAATATTTACTTCAAAACCTATCATCAAATAATAGTGCAATAGTTTTTTTGGTGTAAAAGAGATTGTTTTTGTGATGGTGTTACCTCTTTTAGGCAAGTAGATTTAATCATATATACGAAATATATAGTTTTATGGTGTAGAAGTCAGGGGTGTTTCCGCAGTTTATCGTGATGCAGATGCCGGCCGGTGTTGCCAGGATAATCATTGCGGCCATCTTTGCAAATGCCATGTCCATCTTGACGTCGTACCTCAACTCTGTATCAGCAATTATTATTACCGTTTTTTTATATTCGCAAGTCTTATTTTAAGATGATTTTTTTGAGGATAAAATCCAACAAAATAGCGGTATCAGTGTTCAAAAGAATAATCATACTGTTTTGTGATATAATCTTTGTATCGTCTATGTATTCTGCTGATGTGGTTATTTCGGTCTAATTGTGCCAGTGTTTTCGGCGTAATTGTGCCACAAAAAAAAAGAGAAGAACAAGACGGTTTTACAATGATAAAAAATTAATCTGTGTTGAACATATTTTTTCTTAAAGATTCTCCATCAAGCTCAATTCTGTGCGATGAGTTTATGAGTCGATCCAGGATCGCATCCGCGATTGTTCCTTCACCAATCACTTTATACCACTTACTAGACAGTGTCCCATTAAGTGTGTAAGTCGGTTTTTATTATACTTCTAATCGTTC
>CAYYSU010000010.1:0-66027 GCA_964474455.1 uncultured Bacteroidales bacterium | reverse complement strand
GCAAGAGATTTTGAATTAATAGTTGACGAACCTCAGAATTTAGGTGGTACAGATGAGGGAGCTAATCCTGTTGAATTCGTCTTAGCTGGTTATGCAGGTTGCTTAAATGTAATGGCTCATATTTGTGCGCAGGAATTAGATATTGATTTAAAAGGCGTAAAAATAGAGATAGAAGGCAACATAAATCCTGCTAGATTATTCGGAAAATCATTTGAAGAACGTGCTGGTTACAAAGAAATTAAGGCCATCATCAAACCGGATTGCGAAGCCGACGAAGAGACAATGAAAAAATGGTTCGCTGCCGTTAATGATCGTTGCCCTGTAGGCGATAATTTAAAAAATACCACAGATGTTATTTTAGAATACAAGTAAAAAAAAACAAAACTCCATTTATAGAAAGGCTATATCTGTTTTAGGTATAGCCTTTTTTGTTAGGATTGAACAAAAGCAGTTGGTGCTTCAATGCAATTATCTCTCTTCCTTTTTTCACAAAAACTCACCTATTATCAAGGTTATAATTTCCCATAGTAATCTCAAGAGAATATAACCACTTTATAAATCTTTCAATGTTTTCATCTGCAAGGATCAGGCGGAAACAAACCAAAATAGTAATAGTTCGCCACTAAAAACCAGCATTTAACCACTATTCATCATCAATATCCCTATTAATTGATGGTTATCCCTAAATTCCATTTATCGTACTCATTGTTTCTAACTTTATTAATAATAAAAAACAGGCAGTTATGAATATTCTACTGGTTTATCCACAGTATCCCAACACCTTTTGGAGCTTCAGGCATGCCTTGAAGTTTATTTCCAAAAAGGCGGTAAACCCACCATTGGGATTAATTACAGTTTCGGCAATGTTGCCAAAAGAGTGGTCGAAAAAATTAATTGACCTTAATATCGAATCACTTAAAAGGAAAGATATTCTTTGGGCTGATTATATATTTTTAAGCGCAATGAATGTACAGGCGGAATCGGCAAGAGAAGTAATAGAGACATGTAAATCACATAATAAAAAAGTAGTTTGTGGAGGACCATTATTTACAGAAGAGCCTGAGAATTTCCATATGGCAGATCACATGGTATTGAATGAAGCAGAACTCACATTACCGGATTTTTTAAATGACCTGGCAAACGGTACTCTGAAACATATTTATCAGTCTGAAGGATATGCCAATTTAAAAGAGACACCGCTGCCCAATTATTCTCTCGTAAAAACCTCAAAATACAATACAATGAATTTACAGTTGACGCGTGGATGTCCGTTTAACTGCGAATTCTGTGATATTACAGCTTTGTTTGGTCATAAAGTGAGAATTAAATCAACCCGGCAGATACTAAATGAATTGGAGGCAATTTATAACACCGGATGGCGGGAAAATGTCCTTTTTGTAGATGATAATTTTATTGGGAACAAAAAAATACTGAAAACAGACTTACTACCGGCCATTATTGAGTGGATGGAACACAAAAACTATCCGTTTATATTTTCCACTGAAGCATCAATAAACCTGTCAGACGATGATGAACTTATGGAATTAATGACCAGGGCAGGATTTTCATCTGTGTTTATTGGTATCGAAACAACGGAGCTGGCAAGTTTAATTGAGTGTGGAAAGATTCAAAACACGAACCGTAATCTCGTGGATAGTGTACATAGAATTCAAGAATATGGAATCGTAGTGCATGGCGGCTTTATCCTGGGCTTTGATCATGATTCACCTTCCATTTTTCAAAAGCAGATCGACTTCATAAAGGAGAGCGGGATCATTTCTGCCATGGTGGGATTATTAAATGCCCCAAAGAAAACAAGGCTTTACAACAGACTAAGCCAGGAGGGGCGAATAACAGATCAGATCACAGGTGATAACACGGATTTTACTCTAAATTTTATACCTAAAATGGATAAAAAAATCCTGCTGGATGGATATGAAACCGTGATAAACAGCATTTATGGAGGTAAAGAATATTATATTAGAGTGCGGGATTTTATAAAAAGATTTACGCCAAACAATAAAAACAAAAAGAAATTAAGGTATATCGACTTCCTGGCATTTATGCGATCAAATATAAAATTAGGAATTATTGACACATACTGGAAAGAGTACTGGAATCTGATTTTTTGGACTTTATTAAACAAACCAAAATTGATACCTCTGGCTATAACTTATTCTGTGTATGGATATCATTTTAGAAAAGTATTTAAAGAAGTATTATAGAGAAAATCAGCAACTACTAAAGCCTTATAAATAAACCCATTACACCAATACATTTTAAAGGCAGTTAATACCATAAAAAAATCATATCTGAACATAATATGAAATAGTAAAGCCCGCCTTTGCTAAAACTTTAATAAAATTGATATAGAGATATCACTCTTATTAAAAGGAGAGGATATATTATTTTCACTTGTGTACTGTTATTAGTTATTTTTGTCCCGGTAAGATCTGTTCCCAAACTCAAAAGTAATGATACAGGTGTAACCACAGCAGAAAAACAGTTTTTTTCAAAAAGATTAAATAAAAGCATTCACTAAACTTAGTTCGTATGGAACCTAAGAAGCAGAAAAAAGGGTATTATTTGGGAATAGGCATCGCTATTGGGTTGCCACTGGGAATTCCCGTGGGACTTGTACTGGGAAACATAGCTCTCGGGCCGGCAATAGGATTATTTATGGGTTTTGTCTTAGGTCTGTTTATGGAAAAACGCTTCAACAGAAATGCTGAAGAGCCCAAAGAAGAAGAGGCAAAAAAACGCAAAACCGTAGCACTATTTTTGATTATAGTGGGGATTTTTTTTACTGCCGCACTGGTAGCGTTTTATCTTATTAACAGGTAATAATCCTGAGGAAAGCCATTATATACAGTGAAAATCGTAATTTTGCACCTCACATAAAAAACAGCATACATAATGTCTATCAAAGTATTGGTCATAAGCAAATATACCGATTATCACTCCACACGGCCCGAAGCGTCGATATTTCATGGGCTTGCAAAAAAAGATTTTGATATTTATATTATGACTCGACGTGACTCAAAGCACGCTGAAGAGTTTGAAAAATCGGGCATTACTGTTATTGATTACCAGCCGACAAAAAAATTCAACCGCAAAGAGTCGCAATACATCCGAAAATTCATAAAAGAGAACAAGATTGATATTGCACATTTTTTTAATGGTAAAGCAATTATCAACGGCTTGATGGCCGTCAGGGGACTTCCGGTAAAGACAGTATTATATCGTGGTTATTCATCAAATATTAATTGGTGGGATCCAACCGCCTACTTAAAATTCCTCAACCCTCGTGTGGATGCCATATTCTGTAACTCCAAAGGCGTGGAAGAGTACCTCAAACGTAATCTTATCTGCAAAAAAGATAAAGCTGTAACCATCAATAAAGGGCATGATGTTCATTGGTATGAAAACTACCCTCCCATGGATCTTCATAAGGAGTTTGGAATTCCGAAGGATGCTTTTGTCATGGTGAATATCGCCAATAATCGCCGAATGAAAGGCATACCTTATTTATTAGAGGCTATAAACAACTTACCTGAAAATGCGAATATTCATCTCCTTCTTGTGGGACGCGACATGGAGACAGAAAAGAATCTCAACATTCTGAAAAAAGGTAAAAACTCCAACAATGTACATTTCCCCGGATTTCGTAATGATGCGCTGAATATTGTTGCCGCCAGTGACGTTTTTGTGCTGCCTTCTATTAAAGGCGAGTCTATCACCAAAGCAGTAATAGAATCAATGTCGCTGCAAACTCCGGCAATAATATCAGATATAGCGGGTAATGTGGAGCTGGTTGATCATGATAAAAGCGGGTTAGTAGTCCGCGCAAAACAGAGTGCTGATATTACGGAGGCAATCCTCAGATTATACAATGACAGAGACTATTGTAAGTTACTGGGTGTAAATGCAAAAAAGCACATACAGGAAAAGCTAAATAACGAAACCACAGTTACAAAAACAGCAGAGCTATATAACAGGTTGGTTAACAAGCAATAAGACTCTTGATCATAGCTGCATTAGTATCAAATAGCCACACACCATAGCGCCAACTTTCAGGTATTTAATAAATGAGTTGATACAACCTTTTTGTTAACTCTTGGAGTTTGGGGTCGGGCACGTAAGAAAAACATCTACTTTTGCCGCCGCAAATCATAAGCATTATGATTACAGTTGACAACTTACGTATACAGTTTGGCAAACGCATTCTTTTTCAGGATGTTAACATCAAATTCACATCAGGAAACTGCTATGGAATTATCGGGGCCAATGGAGCAGGAAAAAGTACTTTTTTAAATGCTATTGCCGGTGATATTCCTGTTTCGGCAGGTAGTATCACCCTTGGCAGCGGAGAGCGTCTCTCGGTATTAAGCCAGGATCACCATGCCTTTGATGAGTATACGGTATTGGATACGGTATTAAAAGGCCACAGTGTTCTTTGGGATATAATGCAGAAAAAAGACGCCATTTATGCCAAAGAGGATTTCTCTGATAAGGATGGAATGCGAGCGGCAGAATTAGAGGAGCGGTTTGCTGATCTCGATGGTTGGAATGCTGAGAGTGACGCTGCCATATTGCTCAGCGGGCTAGGAGTTAAGGAAGACCTGCATCATACGCTCATGGGAGACCTTAGCGGAAAGCAAAAAGTGCGTGTTCTGCTGGCACAGGCGCTGTTTGGAAAACCTGACAACCTGCTTCTCGACGAGCCTACCAACGACCTCGATATGGAGACCGTTCTATGGCTGGAGAACTATCTCGCCAACTATGAGAACACTGTTCTGGTAGTATCCCACGACCGTCACTTCCTTGATGAAATATCCACATACACTCTGGATATTGATTTCGGCAAGATATCACTCTTTGCCGGAAACTACAGTTTTTGGTATCACAGCAGCCAGCTGGCACTTCGCCAGTTGCAGAAACAAAAACAAAAGGCTGACGACAAAAGAAAAGAGCTGCAGGAATTTATCGCCCGTTTTAGTGCCAATGCGTCAAAATCGAAGCAGACTACCAGTCGTAAAAAGATGCTGGAAAAACTCTCTGTGGAAGACATACAACCATCCACAAGGAAGTATCCCGGAATTATCTTCACTCCCGATCGTGACCCCGGAGATATGATTCTGGAAGTAACAGGGCTAAGCTCATCTGTCGATGGCACAACACTCTTCAAAGACCTGGAATTCTACGCTAACAAAGGTGATAAGATCGCTTTCGTCTCGAAAGATCCAAGGGCTATGACGGCATTATTTGAGATTATCAATGGTCATCAGGATGCCGATTCCGGCTCCTTCAAATGGGGACAGACAATAACAACGGCATACCTCCCTCTCGATAATACAGAATTCTTCAATAATGAGCTAACACTCTTCGACTGGCTATGCCAATTTTCTGATGAAACAACAGATATCTTTATTAAAGGCTATTTGGGAAAAATGCTCTTCACAGGAGAGGATGCTACTAAAAAGTGTAAAGTACTTTCCGGTGGTGAGAAAATGAGATGCATGATCGCAAAGATGATGCTTACCAATGCAAACTCTTTAATACTTGATACACCCACTAACCACCTGGATCTGGAATCGATTCAATCATTCAACAACAATCTGGTCAAATATCCAGGCAACGTATTTCTAGCCTCGCATGACTACGAATTTATTCAATCGGTGTGTAACAGAGTTATCGAGCTAACACCAAACGGAACCATTGACAAGCTCATGAATTATGATGAATACATGAAGAGTGAAAAAATCAAAGAATTGAGAGAGTCATTCTACCACTAGATGAAATCTGTAACCATAAAAAGCACGTCAAAACTCAATATCGGATTCATATTTTCGCCAAAGATTTTATTTACTCTAACCAAAAACTTATAATACTAAGCAATAAATTTATGAATGTCGGTTAAAAACACCTCGGGAAGCTAATTATTATTGCAAACTTCATGTGATAATGACGTTTTTTTTATAAAATTTCAGTTTTTAGTCATTTTTTGTCGATTTTTCCTTTATTATTAAAAAAAAACCACTACGTTTGCAGCATATTAATACAATGACAATTACAATGAAAACAGGAACAGTAAAATTCTTCAACGAGACCAAAGGATTTGGTTTTATCATCGACGAAGAGACAAAAACAGAGTATTTCGTACACGTATCAGGTCTTATTGACAAAGTTCAAGAAGGCGATAACGTTGAATTTGAACTCAAAGAAGGTAGAAAAGGATTAAACGCAGTGAACGTAAAGGTAGTTTAAGTATATACTTTTTTTACTGAAAGCCTGCCCCCTTGTGGCAGGCTTTTTTTTTACTGAAATTTTCTGTTTTTTTTTATCTTTGGTGTCGGAATCCAAATTACAAACTAATATTTATCAGAATAATGACACCTACTATTATTATTGTTGCAGTGGCCATACTATTGGCGATTATCATCATTGGCATTTACAATGGCCTCATCAGAAGAAAAAATGAAGTTGAAAATGCCTTTGGTGGAATGGACGCGCAGTTGAAAAAGCGTTATGACCTCATCCCTAACATGGTATCTACCGTACAACAGTATGCCACCCATGAAAAAGATCTGCTTGAGAATATCACCTCTTTAAGAGCACAGGCCACAAAAGGAGATCTTTCCAACGATGAAAAAGTAGCCCTCGACAACCAAATCTCCGGCGCTCTTAAATCTATTATGGTATCAGTGGAAAACTATCCTGACCTTAAAAGTAGTGAGAACTTCATGAACCTGCAACGCACCCTCAACGAGGTGGAATCACAGATATCTGCTGCACGAAGATCATATAATGCTGCTGTTACTGACTATAATAATGGTATCGAAACGTTCCCTAGTAGCATCATAGCCAGCCAGATGAAGCTTGTAAGAAAACAGGTTTTCGAAATTCCGGAAACAGAACGTAAAAATATTGATGTAAAATCGCTGTTTAACAACTAACCAAGAACCACTATGATAACATTACAGGAAGTCCAGGATTTCTACAACTCCACACTTAAAGATCGTCTTTTATCCCTTGAAAATCAACGCAAAGCCATAAGAAACAGGTATATCTTAGGTGCTGGTTTGATTTTGCTTCCATTCATCGGAATGTTTGCCTTACCCAAACAGAGCAATGATCCCAAAATGACACTCTTCATGATAGGAGCTTTCGCTTTGGTCATAGCTGGTATAGTTATCATAATTTTTGTCAGAAAAAAAAGCAGAGATTATCGTGATGCATATAAAAAACAGGTAGTGGCAGAGATAGTAAAAATGGTAGATGAATCATGGACCTATGAGTCAGATGGGAGAATCTCAGAGCACGAATACAGACAGAGTGATATCTTTAGAGACAGAGTTGACCGTTACAAGGGTGATGACCTTATTTACGGTCAAATCGACAAAACCGATTTCCGATGTTCTGAGATCCACTCCGAATACAGAACATGGAAGACCGATGATGACGGAAACAGAAAAGAGGAGTGGCACACTATTTTCAAAGGACTCTTCTTCCATGCCGATTTCAACAAGCACTTCAAAGGCCGCACATGGGTAGTCCCGGATTCCGGTTTTAACCCTATTAGTGATCTCCCAAGACGTGGAGATCGCGTGAAGCTGGAAGATCCTGAATTTGAAAAAATATATCAGGTGTACTCTACCGACCAGATAGAGGCACGCTACATCCTTACCCCGGCAGTAATGCAGGCCATGTCAGCAATAAAAAAAGAGATCGGCACAAGGCTGTATTTTTCTTTTATCGACGAAAGAATCTATTGTGGCATGTATTTTAACAAAGATCTCTTCGAGCCACGCATTATGAAGTCAGGAGTAAACTTCAAGGATATAGAGCAGATCTACAAACTCTTCGCCACCAATGCACTCATCATAAACGAGCTGAATCTCAACACCAGAATCTGGACGAAAGAGTAATAGGCTTGGAGGTATTTTTTGCTGTCGGTTGTGAAGCACGCCATGATAACATATACGATAGTATATTATATTCCTATTTATTAGCGCCAGATAACAATTCGTATCTTCGCAGGAAGGTTTTGTTTCTGTAAATCAAAATGGAGTCTTCCTCCTTATATATGACTAATCCAGAGTAGTTTTTATTGTATATGAACAATCTATCATTATCTTTTTCTATTGTATATATAACTATATCCTCTCTTTTTTTACGGTTACTCTTAATCTGAATTTTTGAATCATTATTTGTTAAACTTATAACATAATCATTTTCAAGAAAGATATCATTATCTTTAATTTGATAAAAAAACTTTCTCCTTTTATTGTTCAGGTAATAACTGCTATCATCGATTTTATATATAACATCCCATTTCCGCTTTTTGCCAGAATAAATCACAGATGAATCAGTTTCAATTATTGCATATTTCAGTCTTTTTTTGTACAAAAATGAAGTACTGTCAAGATTATTTATCCTATGATAACGATAATGAATCTTTTTACGAGACTGATACTGCACTAATAAAGAATCATTTATGAACATGTAATTTGTAGCTCCTTTAATTTTATCTGGTCTATTTATTTTTCGTATTTCAAAGTTATTATCTGTTGAAAAATTCAACAAGTAATCTAATCTAAGAGAGAGGTTTTTGTTTAAATCATAAAACAATCCATTTCCCAAATTATATCCAACCGGATGGTAAGGGGTTTCTTTAGTCTCTTTTGTAGAATCATTAACATCCTCCACATAAGTTTGTCTTATTAAATCAATTCGTAAATTATTGGTTTCCCAATCAGGTATGAGACATAAAGAATCAAATGTCGATTTTTCAAGATTCTTAATCTCGCTAATATTGAAAGTTGCGCATGAAGTTATCAATACTATTATCAGACCATATGATATTGCAATTCGTTTCATATATTTTATTCTCGCAAAACACCTAAAATTATTAAACTCATAAACAAATCGTGACAGTGTATTTCATACAAATAGGTTACTTCCTCTTTAAAAGCAAGCTTCGGCTTTTTCAAGGCCGCTGTGGTTCCGTGTACAGATTGAAGTTTACCTAGTGCTGTATCACAAATATAGGTTTTTTCTTGCGGATATACCACGGTAAATCTCTCATTTGTATGCTACAATATATTCGTTTAATGTAAGCCTCCTGGCATTAGCATCTTTTGAGGGAAATTCTTATCTTTTCCACGCTACGCCGCAAGGAAAAACCCTGTAGTGATTTATTATATTCATTCGATCTTCCGCTACAATAAACATAGAATATTGAAGATCGAAGTTAGAGGTGGGTGGTGAGGGCCAATGGGCGATTTAGATAGTTTCACGACGGTGCGGTTTTATCGGAAAGAGGAATTGGTAATAGCAGCAAAGGAGAGTTGGCAGGCAACCGTCGTCAATATACCGTATTATCGTGCCAACTGGCTAAGCTGTCGTAATCCATTAGATAAGTGCGTTTTTTATTCATTACATTTGCAGCTTAAATAAATAACGACAATGAATCCCATATATCTCGATTATAATGCCACCACTCCCATCGACCCGGAGGTAGCGGAGGCTATGCGTCCATACCTGGAGACATATTTTGGTAATCCCTCGAGCTCGCACTATTATGGAGCAACGACAAAAAATGCGGTCGAAAATGCCCGCAAACAAGTCGCGGAGCTAATCAACGCTCACCCTTCAGAGATAGTGTTTACCAGTGGGGGAACTGAGTCGAACAACTACGCAGTAAAAGGTGCTGCCCTGGCAAACAGAGCCAAAGGGAATCATATTATCACATCATCAATTGAGCACCCGGCAATTTTCGAAGTATGTAAACACCTTGAAAAACAGGGCTTTGAGGTCACCTACCTCCCGGTGGATGAATACGGCATTGTGAATAGTAATGATGTGCGTAACGCCATTAAAGAACAGACGATACTTATCACGATCATGCATGCTAATAATGAGACCGGAGCCATTCAACCTGTTGAAGAGATTGGAGAGATAGCAAAAGAGAGAGGATTACTGTTTCATTCTGATGCTGCCCAGTCGCTGGGAAAGATACCAACCGATGTGGAGACAATGAATGTAGATCTGTTGAGTATCGCAGGGCATAAGTTATATGCGCCCAAAGGAGTTGGTGCACTCTATATCAGAAGTGGCGTTACCCTTGAGAAGTTGATACATGGTGCCGATCACGAGCAGAACCTGCGTGCAGGAACGGAAAATGTTCTCGAGATCGCAGGCCTGGGCAAGGCAGCAGAGATAGCCCATCGCAATCTGGCAAAAAACGCAGCACATTATCGCAAAACAAGGGATTTCCTGCACCACGAGATTATCGATGCCTTGCCGGAGGTAAAGCTCAACGGCCACGCCGAAAAGCGTCTTCCCAATACGCTAAGTCTCTCGTTTCCGGGAGTGGAAGCCAACACGCTGATCAGCAGGATGGAAAACGTAGCTGCCTCGGCAGGAGCTGCCTGTCACGCAGAGAGCATCGACGTATCTGCAGTACTGGAGGCCATGAAGGTACCGATAAAATACGCCATGGGGACCATTCGGTTTTCCACCGGGCGCTCTAATACCATGGATGATATGAAGGCCGCTGCGGAAGAGATCATCACCACAGCAAAATCGCTGATACAAACCACGGAAGAGCTCACCATCAACACCAAAGATCCGAAAACCATTAAGCTCACCCACTACACTCACGGCCTCGGATGTGCATGTAAGATAGAGCCGCAGAAGCTGGAGGAGGTACTAAAAACCCTGCCCCGCTGGACTCACCCCGACATACTGGTGGGCACAGAGACTTCTGACGACGCCATGGTTTACAGAATCAATGACGACACTGCAATAGTACAAACAGTGGATTTCTTCACACCTATTGCCGATGACGCATACGATTTTGGAGCTATTGCGGCTGCCAATGCCCTAAGTGATGTTTATGCCATGGGGGCGGCACCACTTTTTGCTCTTAATATTGTCTGTTTCCCGGAAAACACTCTGCCTCTTGATGTGCTCAAGGAGATACTACGAGGCGCCCACGACAAGGCCACAGAAGCGGGCATCGGCGTTTTGGGAGGCCACACCATAGAAGATCCGGAGCCAAAATACGGCATGGTGGTTACGGGAAGCATTCATCCCCACAAGATAATAAGGAACCACGGAGCTAAACCGGGAGATGTGCTTATTCTCACAAAACCGCTGGGGACAGGAATTATCACCACGGGTATAAAAAGAGGACTTGTGGATGAGAAAACACAGCAAAGGGCTGTTGAGATAATGAAGAGCCTCAATAGAACAGCAGCGGAGGTCATGAAGAACTTTACTGTTCATGCTTGCACTGATGTCACCGGTTTTGGCTTGTTCGGTCATCTGCTCGAGATGAGCAAAGCTTCGGGTGTTAATGTAGAGATTATCTTCAAACAACTGCCGGTGCTGGAGATGGCCACTACGCTTGCCACGGCAGGTGTTATTCCCGGCGGCACACATAAGAACCATAATTACGTAAAAAATCTTGTGGACTTCGGAAACCATAACCGTGTCAATCAAATGATCGTTTGCGATGCGCAGACATCAGGAGGCCTGATGATAGCTGTTGACGGTGATCAAGCGGAAGAGCTTCTGGCATCCTTACACTCAAAAGGTGTTGATGATGCCGTGGTGATAGGCAGGTTTACCTCAGAGGGAGAGGGAAACATATCACTTATTTAGAACTCAACACCCTTTCGTGCCATTAATCCTTCACGGTAATAATGCTTTACCTCTTTCATCTCGGTTACAAGATCGGCATACTCAATAAGTTCCTGGGGAGCGTAGCGCCCGGTAATAATAACCTCAACATCTTCATCTCTGTTATTAAGGGCTGTAATAAGTTCATCCAATGAAAAGAGGTGATAGTAGAGGGCTATATTGGCTTCATCCAATACAACCATTTCGTATTCTCCGCTTTTCAAAATGCCGGCAACTTCCTGCAGTCCATCTTGTGCCAGTTGTATATCCTTTTCGGTAGGATCCTTTTCAATGAAACAATCCAACCCAAACTGTTTTATGTTAATCTGCGGAAGAAATTTTTCAATAGCTGACACTTCGGAGTATTTCATACCCTTCACAAACTGTGCAAAAAAAACCTTTTTACCTGCTCCGGTAGCACGTAGGGCAATACCCATGGCGGCGGTGGTTTTTCCCTTTCCATTACCGGTATAAACATGAACTTTACCTTTCATAGGATCTATTTTTCTTTAAAACAAAATGCGCCGGGGATTACCCCCACCATAAAAGTATCTATGGCAGCAGCCTCGGCGGTATAACGATACACCACGCCGGGCTGGCTGAAATTTATGCCGTCGGCAATATATATTTCAGATGTTGAAGGATCTATGCTCAGTCCATAAAACCCTCCCACATATCCATGACTATACGGACTCTCGATAAATACTTCCGGATTCTCCATTCCTAAAACCGACATACGGTACAGATCGTTATTAAGAAAATATAGTGTGTCGCCTGCACCATTAATAGAGAGTTTTGTAGGAGAATCATCCGCATCCATTTCTATAACATTTATAATACTCAAAGTGTTCGTTTCGATACATGTTAACGCAGGCTGAACCTCTCCGTAAGGCGTACCGGTATAGCCACCATCAGACAACACCCATAGTCGGTTAAATTTATCGACCACCATTGAGTTAGGCTGTTTCGCTACTTCAAGAGAGTCGATAACCTCATCGGTATTACTATCTATAACCAATATTTTATTATCAAAACTCCAGCAATTCACAAATATTTTTTCGCCAATGGCTACCATCTGCTCAGTGGGATGCTGATTAAAAGAGGAAGCTCTGTTATGAACTAAAATATGACCAGTAACCTCGCATGTGGTAGGATTTACCACAGTAATTGCTTGGGCATACAAATCCGTTACATAAGCCTTTTCATCATTAATAAAATGAATATAACGGGGAGAAGTCAATCCGGTGATCTTTCCCTTATAGGAGAAATCATCTGCATCAAGAATAATTATCTTCCCGCTGTTATTCATAACCACAAACAAGAGTGAATCTCTTATAACGGATGACAATGCCACATCTCCCAGCGGATGACCGTTCACATCATAAAAAACATCATTAAAGACCTCCCTGTTCTCAATATCATAATAAGAGAGAGAGGCATTATTATACATAAAGTTACCCTCGTTGATAATAAAGATTCCATCAAAGGATTTTATCTCAGGAGGAGTTCTCTTCTGCCATAACTCATCATCCTTCATGCAAGACAAACTTATTACGGCTGAAAAAACAATTATTATATGGAGCAATTTTTTTATCATTACTTAAGATCTATCATTAACTGAAACATGGCATTAATTCCAGGCATGGGCTGAATCAAAACCGAATGATACTTCTCGTTAAACAGGTTATTGATTTTCAATTCTGTTGAGATATTAAATGCTTTAAATGAAAAGTCTCTTCCAATCTTCAGGTTATTCATAAAATAGGGATAGAACGAATATCTGTCGGTCAGGTCATTACTACTTGTGGTAAATCGTCGACTATAGCTATTATTTTGCCATGAGAGAGACCATTTTCTCCAGTGGGAACTTAACATTATATTGCCCGAATGTACGGGTATATAAACCAGTTGTTTTCCATACGATTCATCTCCCCACAACGCTGTGTCACCATAGTTAAGGGCTCGGGTACAGGAATATGTTGCAATGGATCGAAATTCCACATCACCAAGACGCCAGGAGATATTTGCCGATGCCTCCAGGCCTTTAGACACTACTCTTTTGACATTATTTGGCTCCCAGTATCCCTGCTTTGTCGGCAACCAGATTATCCAATTATCTATATCCGAAAAAAACAGCGATATACCCGGAACAAAATAAACATTTCCGGATTCAAAGATCATCTCCAATCCCAGCTCGGTGCTGATTCCATCTTCCGGTTTCAGATCAGGATTCCCTCCAGGCATCCAGTAGAGGTCATTAAGAGTAGGCTGATGATAATTCCTGCCAATATTTCCCTTTAGAATAATGCTCCTCTCCTTAGCCAAAAGCAGATCAAAACCAAGAAAAGGAGCCGGGGGCAAAAGTTCACTATCCACAAAACCCTGCCGCAGCATAAGGCTGGTATTAAGCCTGTTAAAGAACTGCTTGCGCAAAGAGACAAAGAGAGAGATATCGTTACGGTGATTATCATAGCCGGCCGACGTAACTGTATCAACGGTAGATACTTCATGATAATCCCAGGAGGCAGTTACGTTTAACAACCAGTTATCGCTGAAATTTTGTCTGTATTCAGCTTTATTAAAGAGGCTCTGTACAGTACTGTTTGAGAAAACCTCATTCCGATATCCGTATCCGGGGATATAATTTTTTAGATAATAGTTTACAAAATGGTACTGAAAGCCGGACTGCAACTCCAGCGTATGCTTTGCCGAAGAAAACCTTCTGTTCAGCACAATCTTATGGTCGTCATCGGAGATTCTGTTCAGTCGTGACACCTCCGGTCCTTCGTAGCTTGCCACGCCGGGAATGGAACGCCCGGAGAGCTGTCCCCAATATCGCAATGACCATACAGCACCTGATCTCTCACGATAGTAAAACTCCTGTAACACGCCATATTTCAGATAGTCAGAATTTTTGTTGGTATCAATCTTATAAATAAATTCCCCCGACTCAGGATCCAGGTCATAGTTATAGCGGTTCACGAATGTGTAATCATTTTTTGAGGATGAGTAATAGAGTCGTGTTTCTGACTGAAAGCGGTCATTTCCTGTCTTTAAGGAGAGGAAATCTTCAAATGAGCAGAACATGCCTGCTCCCTGGAGGAACTTCAGGTCGAAACCACTCTCCCACCGCGCAGAGTTATCCAGATTTATGGAACCACCCAGCCCGCCATTGCCGTCGATAATGCTGGAAGTTCCGTGGTTCAGTGATACATCATCGAGGATATACACCGGTATAAGAGAAAAATCCACCATCCCCAACATAGGACTGTTGATATTAATGCCATTCCAGTAAACCTGTGTGTGTGATGGCGCCGTTCCACGAAAAGCTGCAGTAGCCATAGCACCACGTCCATAGCTTTTAATAAACACATGGGAATTCTCGGAAAGGAGATCCGAAAGATCCTGTGCGAGCTTATCCATCATTATCAACGTATCCACTTTGGTGGTCTTTATGCCCGCCTCTTCGGGCAAAAAAATTCGGGTATCAAAAATCCTAGCAACAGGAAGAGTGATAATGGTATCATTACTCTCTTGAGCCTTAAGAGCGGATGAAAACAACAACAGGAGCAGAGACAGGTACCTTATCATTTTTTTATAACAAATTTATTGCAAAAAAAGGCGTTAACACCCTCTACGACAAACAGATAAACACCATTACGATAACTTAAAACATCAACAATCTGATCTCCCTTTTCAAGATCTCGCTCCCAAACAATAACTCCCTGAGAATTGATGATGCGGGCTCTCCCCGACTCCGGTAATAAAAGGTTCAGGCTGTGAGAGGCCGGCACAGGATAAAGAGTTATGTTCTCGTGGATTCTATTTTCTTTCATTCCGCTTGAGAAATCAACAACAGATGACTGCGTGCAGGATAATTCCGGATTAAAAACAGATGTGGCCGTTATCGTAAGCACTCCTGTGGTTGGCACATGAAGAATATCATTATCATCGACATAAGCTCCCGGCATGCTCACCGTCCATTCTGCTTCGGCGTCATTGCGGATACGTCCATTTTCAAACTCAGCATACTCCATCTGCCATGTAGAAGATGTAAGTATGACAGGCAGGTCTTTCACCACCAGCACTTTTTCAGGCCCGAAAATAGTATCATTGGGACTCACATCGACGGCTCCACACACCTCAGTGGATATTTCGCCCAGAACACCGGCATTTTCTAAAGCGGCAGATTGCACCTTTACGAAATGAATCATCTCAAGATCGACATACTCACCATCTTTATTTATAGCCCATGAGATATCGAAAGCATCACCCCCACTATTCTCAAGTTCATCTGTATAAGGATTATCAGGTATAGTGTGCACTCCGAGGTTACGTTTGTGGTTGTCGGCATATCCAAAAGTACGGCAGTATGATTTTATCAAGATCGAATTATTCACATCCACCTTTGTGGAAACAAACGATCCCGACAAGGTATACTCTTCGGGATCTGTTTGCGGGAATAATTCCTGCATAGGATACCAGGGTTGAGGATGTATATTATTTACCTCTAAAACCCCTGAATTTCCTTTATTATCAGTCCATGGAATATCCTCGGCATCGGTTCCACCGGGGTTAGTGTAAGTCACCTCATAATCATGTATTGACGAGGAGAAGAAGTAGTCACTCCCGGCCAGCAGATACCATATATCGTCGGGAAGACCGTTTTGATTGTCATCCTTCATAACGTAAACTACGGCGGGTTCAGACCAATCATCATATGAGTTGCCGAAGATTGAAAAGTCCACGCCATAAGGATTTTGCGGATCATTTTCCACGGGGTTTTCAAATCCAAAGACAACATAGCCACCAAAGGCACCCAGTGTCATGCTACCGTTAATACCACCTTTTATTGATTCCATGGCGTCGGGGGTTCCCCAGGGTGCAACATTGAGCCACTGCCCGGGCGCAGGATTGTATTCATACACTTCGCTGATGTATTGTGCTGAGGCTATCCCGGCAACAGCAATATATGCTATTGTAATCAGTAGTTTTTTCATCCTTACAATACTAAAATTTTAATGTGTGAGCCTGTTTTCTGTGGAGAGAAGCTATCGGGAGGGTATCCTGATTGCCTCCGTTCACCGCAGATGCAGATTCCATGTTATGGTAGGTCTTCTGACTTATCCTTTTAGTTGAGGCCTTCCCATTAATAATAAACAGTGGCTTTATAGTTCAACTTTTACGCTAATAGCGCAGGAATTACAGCAGCGGGAACTGTTGCCGACTTTCACGACATTCCCTTTTAATCCATGCGGAATGCATCCGCAGCGGAACCAATAACGAAGCAAAGGTATTCATTTTCTCATTTGTTTTTTAAAATAATCCATCATATAAAAAAACCATTATGATTGTTTTGCATATTTTTGCTGTGTAAAAAAGATAAAGCCACTCTGGCATCATCATTTTTCATACTTTTGACTAATTTTTTAAACGGCAGCACCATGGCAAAAATCATTAACGATATTTCCAGAACCTTCAGCGAGTATCTTTTGATACCTGGATTAACAACAACAGAGAGCGTTCCATCAAAAGTTTCTCTGAAGACACCTCTCGTAAGGTACAAAAGAGATCATGATGCCGATATCAGCCTTAATATTCCTTTTGTTTCTGCTATTATGCAGTCGGTTTCTGATGATAAAATGGCTATTGGTCTTGCCCGAAACGGTGGCCTATCATTTATTTTCGGATCACAACCCATTGAAAACCAGGCTGAAATGATTCGTAAGGTAAAAAAGTTTAAAGCAGGCTTTGTTGTTAGTGATGCGAATCTTACTCCAGAAAACAATCTACAGGATGTGATTGATTTAAAAGCCCGTACAGGATATTCTACCATAGGTATAACGCACGATGGCACCTCAAACGGCAAGCTGCTGGGTATGGTTACCGGCAGAGATTATCGCTCCTCCCGCGATGGCTATGACAAAAAGGTAAAGGAGTTTATGACTCCCTTTGATAAACTTATAACAGGTGATTTTGGCGTTTCTCTTAACGATGCCAATGATATTATATGGAATCATAAGTTGAATGCTCTTCCCATAATAGATAAAAATCAAAACCTGAAATACTTTGTTTTTCGTAAAGATTATGATAATCACAAAGAGTACCCTCATGAGCTATCTGATGAAGATCAGCGACTTCTTGTTGGAGCAGGTATTAACACCCGGGATTTTAAAGAACGGGTACCAAAGCTCATAGAGGCCGGTGCTGACATTCTTTGCATCGACTCATCTGATGGCTTTTCGGAGTGGCAAAAGAATACAATACGTTATATAAAGGAAAAATACGGTGAGCATATTAAGGTAGGTGCCGGAAATGTTATTGATAAAGAAGGTTTCCGTTACCTCGCCGATGCCGGTGCAGATTTTATTAAGGTTGGAATTGGCGGAGGCTCTATATGTATAACCCGCGAACAAAAAGGTATTGGCCGTGGACAAGCAACATCCCTCATTGATGTTTCAAAAGCACGCGATAAGTATTTTAAGGAGACGGGGGAGTATATTCCCATTTGTAGTGACGGAGGTATTGTTCAAGATTATCATATGGTTCTGGCACTTGCAATGGGTGCAGATTTTATGATGATGGGACGCTATTTTGCACGTTTCGACGAAAGCCCCTCCAAAAAACTATTGCTCGGAGGAAAATATGTGAAGGAGTATTGGGGCGAAGGTTCTAACAGAGCCCGTAACTGGCAGCGTTATGACTTGGGTGACAATGGCAGTGAACATTTAAAGTTTGAAGAGGGTGTTGACAGCTATGTTCCGTATGCCGGAAAATTAAAAGATAATCTGGATCTCACACTGGGAATAATGAAATCTACTATGTGTAGCTGCGGTTCCACATCCATCAAGGAGCTTCAGGAAAAAGTAAAAATAACTCTTGTATCCTCCACAAGTATCATTGAAGGAGGAGCACACGATGTGATTCTCAAATAGAAAATATTTAAAGAGAACTTTTCGAAACTAACTACTACACGTTAAAACGGATATTAAGCATATCCCCGTCTTTGACGATGTAGTTTTTCCCTTCCACAGAGAGTTTACCTTTTTCCTTGCAGGCATGCTCTGTTTTGAGCTCAAGGAAGTCGGTATATTTTATCACCTCAGCACGAATAAAACCACGCTCCAGGTCACTGTGAATAACACCGGCAGCTTGTGGTGCCGTCATACCTTTTTTTATTGTCCATGCCCTAACCTCTTTGGGGCCAGCGGTAAAAAATGATTGCAGGTTTAGCATGCCGTAAGCAGCGCGAATCATCTTGTTGACACCGGGTTCTTTGAGACCGGCATCTGCCAAGAAAGCGGCACGATCTTCTTCACTGTCAAGCTCAGTGATATCTGCTTCCAGAGCTCCTGCAATATTAATCACAGTGGCACCGGAATCGCTGAGGTGCTCAGCAACCTTTCTGGAATAGTCATTACCTTCCAGGGCACTCTCTTCATCAACATTACAAACGTAAAGAACTGGTTTCTCAGTCAGAAGCATCAGCTCTTTGACAGCGTTTTTCTCCTCCTCATCGAGAACCATATCGCGTGCGTTACCAAAGTTCTCAAACTGGTTTACATATTTTTGTAATATCTCCAGTGTTTTTTTTGCATCTTTATCACCAATTTTAACCAACTTTTCAGTTCTCTGGATTTTGCGTTGTACCAGATCCAGGTCGCGCACCTGAAGCTCAAAATCGACAATTTCTATATCTCTCACCGGATCAACACTACCCTCCACGTGGGTCAGGTTTTCATCATCAAAGCAACGCAGAACATGTATCAAAGCATCCGTCTGCTGTACATCGGCAAGGAATTTATTCCCCACACCTTCTCCCTTGGAAGCACCTTTGGCAAGGCCGGGGAGGTCGATAATATCCACCGTTGCCAAAACAATCTTTTCACTCTTTACCAAATCATCAATTGCCATCAACCGAGGATCAGGAACTTCTATCATTCCTATATTCGATTTAGTAGCACTGAAAGCATAACTTGTTGCTTCAGCTTTATTATTAGAGATACAGTTAAAGATCGTTGTTTTACCTGTATTTGTAAGGCCTATAATTCCGCAATTCAATCCCATGAGATATTTTTTTTGCAAATGTAAAGAATGCTGGTGATTAATAATGTTTTCCTAAAAATTCTCTGTACCAGAGAATAATTTTGTTAGCTCCTTCCACTGGGTCAATAGATTCCAGTGACAGATTATATACATTTTCATTTTTATGCCCTGAAGTAATAGCATAGTTATATGCCTTGTCGTAATATGAAAGTGTGATATCCGCAACCGTATAATAGTCCTTCACCTTCAGTGCCTGGGAGCAGGTTTTCACATTATCTCCTCCAAGTTTTTTTTCTATTTTATTCAATGCTTCATACAGGTATTGATCATCTATACCGGCATAATCCTCCACAAGGTGTAGTATTCGTGATTCCTTAGGTACATCCACCACCAGAAGTGGAGCATTTCGTTTGTTGAGATAGAATTTTTCGGGCATAACAACTCTTCCAATACTACGGCTTTCATCTTCCAGCCATATCGGGATTTCAGTATCCAGTTTTTGTAATTGTGCAAAGAGGTCGTTTTCAAACTGCTCTGACGTTGGTTGCTCAGGCTCATTGATGTGTCCAAAAGCAGAGCCTTTATGATGTGCCAGGCCCTCCAGATCAATTACCTGAATCCCCTGACTTTGCATCTCCTTCAACATCCCTGTTTTATTGCTTCCTGTCATGCCGCCCAGGACAATATAGTTATCGTTGGTATCCAGAACTCCTCTTATATATTTACGATATGCACGATAACCACCTTCCAGGACATAGCAATTATGCTCAGCCTGCGATAATAGCCAGGCCATACTCTCACTTCTTTTACCACCACGCCAGCAGTGCAACAACAGAGGCTTGCTATGTAATGCTGAGGCACTGCGAACGTACTCCGACATTCTGCTGCCGGCATAATCCAGCCCAGCCAAAAAAGCTTTCTCGTGGCCTGACTTTTTGTAAAGAGTGCCTACCTCTTTTCGCTCTTCATCATCAAACAACGGAAAACGTATAGCTCCGGGGATATGACCCTGTGCATACTCGCCCGGAGAACGGATATCCAACACCGGAATCCCTTCTTGCTGAAGACGGAAAAACTCTTCTACAGATATGTATTCTACCATTGACGCAAAGGTAAAAAAAGAAAGATGTGTTAAATAATTTCCAGCGATTCACCATGTACCCAGCCAACATTGCCATTACTCAGACGAATCCTTACCCAATCGCCTTTCTGATTGTCAAGAGCCACTTTTGTTCCCTCATGAACAACAAAAACATCTATGCTGTCGCTAAAGGGAGAGCTCTTGGCAGTGACAGAGGGTTTAAAAACAATGGCATGATCATGCGCGGTAAGTCTGTTATTTGACTCTAGAGAGACCAACAACGAAAAAATAAATAATACCAACGTTATAACTCCTGCGTAGAACCATGTCTTTTTTAAGACAACTGTGCGGGAAAACCAAAACAGTAATAACAGAGATAGAAAAACAGCAAGCAGAACCAATGTGATTATACCCCAGTTATCAGGAGAGAAACTGATAACAACAGCATCCCACCATTTTTCATAAAAAAGCTCAGGAAGCGGTTCTATTTTATCTATTATATGAGCATTGGCAAGAGCCAGGTTTGCCTCAAGATCCTGGTCAGAAGGAAGGTACAATTTAGCGCGTTCGTAGTATAATATGGCTAATGGATAATCTTTCTGCTTATATGCTATATTACCCATATTATAAAGCAACTCACCCGACTCCTCACCGGAATCAATAATACTTTCAAATTTCATCATTGCCAAAGAGTAGTTCTGCTCCGAATAGGCATTTATTCCTTCCTGAAAGAGAGTATTTGAATTCTGACCACTGGCAGGAGCGATCCATCCGGTGATAACTACAATTATTATGATTAAAAACCTGTACATCATAAAAAGTATTAAAAAATTTTCTCCAGAAGGGTTATTAACAATATCGATTCGTTATAAACATTTTGCATTCCTGAAGAGAGGTCTCCGGGGGCAAAACGGGCATAATCACAATGAGATACCGT
Source organism: uncultured Bacteroidales bacterium (assembly GCA_964474455.1). GTDB lineage: Bacteria > Bacteroidota > Bacteroidia > Bacteroidales > BM520 > BM520. The sequence goes on along the minus strand of CAYYSU010000010.1, from coordinate 44,275 downwards.
AGTAAAAAATTTCTCCACGGTGCTCTTGTCCACACCAATGGAAAGAAGATTCTCACGAACATTATCGCTGTTAAGCTCGGATGGTTGAATATTAAGTTTATCGCCAAGATATCCCCACAATGCCGTGGATATCTCTTCATAGAAAACTTCCACATTGTTATCCTTCATCAACTGTTCAGCTTTTCTCAATCTCTTACGCGCCAGTCGTATAGCCTTTTTGTTTTTCATTTTAACAACATCAGCTTGATTTTTCCTGCGTAATGAGAAAAGAACAAACAATCCTATAGCCACAACAAACAAGGTTATAAGTATGATATACCACTGTGTTGATGCGAAGAAGAATGTACCTGTTTTACGGAATGGCTTTGTTTCGGTTTTTATAAACCTGATATCTTCACCGATAAGCTGTACCTCTTCCTTCGCCAGCCCCTGATATATAATAGCATTATCCTGCGCATCACCTTTCTCCACATTAATCTCATATCCGGAGGATTGCAGAGTAACATATTTCTTTTTTGTGGGATCAAAATAGGATAAAGCCACCGGAGGAATAGCATATGACCCGGCAGACCTGGGGATAAGGACATATTCGAAGGATATGGTTCCGGTAACAGAGTTGTTACTGGTACGGATATTCTTGGATACCTTGGGGTCATAAACCTCAAAATCATGAGGAAAACGCACTTCTTCCAGATCTATAAGCGGAAGGTTCCCTGTTCCGGATATCTTATATTTTATCGTTATTGCTTCATTAGCCTTCAAAGAGGTCTTGTCGATGGATGAGGATATGGTAAACTGACCAACAGCACCGCTAAAATCAACGGGCTTACCCTCTACAGGGAGCGGCAAAACATTTATTGTGACAGGTTTTGCTTTACAGGTAACAGGAACATTGCTCACCCGGGGATTAAAGAAAGGATCATCAATAAATGGATTTCCCGTTCTTCTGCGTTGCGAGTTATCACGTTTCTGAATAATGACCTCTACTTCAGAAGGTTGTATCTCGATCTCACCACTTTTCTGGGGAAACAAAATTGTCCGTTTCAATTCACCCATATTGTAAACACTATTATTTAGTGCCACCCTTTCCAGGTTGATACGATCAGGGATATCCACCTCTTGAGCCCAAAAGCCAGAGTAACTGGGAAAGGTCACATCGCCAAAACCAGCAACAGGCAATCGCGTATAAAGCCGCTCAGAAACAACAAATTGTTCACCTATATAAACAGTACGTTTCCCTACTTCGGTCCTAACAAAAACATCGTCATCTACTATATCACTTCCCCTGTCTTGAGATACATTTGAAACATTACTAGTACTGTTAGTTCCAGCAGAGCTGTTGTTTGTTGGTGATGCAGAACTTGTTTTCCCGGCGACAACCTGAATGCCGATATTATTTGAGCTCTTTTCTTCCTTTTTTGAGATTTTTATACGACCCGGTTCTATGGTAAAGGTACCGGCGTTTTTGGCCTGAAGCCAATATGAGTATGTAGTGGTAGTGGATGTTGAGCTTTTTCCGTTACGAAACTCGAAATTACTACTACGACTTTGATTCGGACCACTCAAGACATTAAACGAAGCCATTGATGGAGGAGTGAAATTCTGAAAATCACCGGTAATAGTATACTTAATCTGAAACTGCTCGCCCACACGTACTACTTTTGGAGCCTTAGCAACAAAAGTAACTTCCTGTGCAAGTGACGTTACAGAGAAAAAAATCAGTAATACTGATAATACTCTGCCGGGGTTTATTTTCCAGAGTCTATTATTTAACATAACTACCAGTCTTTTTCAATTCTAACTTTTGATGCATTCATCTTCGTACGGTTTAGCTTCTCCATTGTCTCCTTTTCACTTTGTTGAAGTGCCTCCAACATTCTTTGAGCATCTTCTTTTGATATCTGCTGTTCCTGCTGTTGTTGCTCCTGCTGTTGTTGCTCCTGTTGATCCTGACCCTGCTGATCCTGGTTCTGCTGATCCTGGTTCTGCTGATCCTGGTTCTGCTGATCCTGATTCTGCTGATCCTGATTCTGTTGATCCTGATTCTGCTGATCCTGGTTCTGCTGATCCTGGTTCTGCTGATCCTGTTGCTGCAACATCTTCTTTGCATACTCCAAATTATACCGTGCATCCTCAAATCCAGGGTTCTTTCTCAGAGCTTCTTTATATAATGCAACAGCTTTCTCATAATCCTGAGATTTCATCAAAGAGTTTCCCAGATTATATGCAGCTTCTGATTTCTGCACGTGTGATTCCGCCTGATCTGCAACCATAGCCCACGAGCCTTGAGCTGCTTCGTAGTTCTCCTGGCGATATTGCGCACCACCAAGATTGAATAGAGCGCTTACCTTATTTTTGTCCGGTTCCTCCAGTGCTTTCCTGTATTTCAACTCAGCCTGCTGAAAATCACCCTCACGAAAGTCACGGTTTCCGCTTCGGATATCCTTCCTGGTATTTTGGCCAAATAGTGATAAAGAAACAGCAATTAACAATATTCCGGTTATAAATAATATCCTTTTCATATTCTCTTGTTATTAAAAAGATTAACAGAAGAGAAAAATCTGCTTCTCCTTGAGGAGATCAACAGTTCAATGACCAATAGCAATAACGCCAACGCTATAAAGTACTGGAAACGATGTTCATAATCAGAAAACACCCTACTCTCTATTTCACTTTTATCCAGGGCGTTAATATCTCTAAATACTTTTTCGAGGCCTGCACGTGAGTTATTTGCTCTAACGTACATTCCATTTCCGGCAGCGGCGATCTCACTCAGCATTTCATCATTTAGTTTAGTAACGATGGTATTCCCCTGTTTATCCTTTTTAAAACCTGTTTTTCGTCCATTCTGAAAAACCGGTATGGGGCCACCTTCCGGGAGACCCATACCAATAGTATATATTTTAATACCTTTTTCGGCTGCTTTCATAGCTGCTTCCACAGCATCTCCTTGGTGGTTTTCGCCATCGGTAATAACAATTATTGCTTTCTGATGATCGTTTTCCTCAAACGAATTCATCGATAGTTTTATGGCATCGCCGATGGCCGTACCCTGCACAGGGATAAGATTGGTGTTAACGGTAGAAAGCATCAATTTTGCCGCAGCATAATCCGTTGTTACGGGCATCTGCATATATGCTTTTCCGGCAAATATTACCATCCCCAGTCTATCACCCTCCAGCTTACCGATAAGTCGCGAAATAGCCTGGCGCGAACGTTCCAGTCTGTTGGGTTTTATATCCTCTGACAACATAGAGTTAGAGACATCAAGTGCTATCACCAGGTCAATACCTTTACGCTTGACATTCTCCATTTTTGATCCTATCTGTGGATCTGCAGCGCCGATTACAAGCATTATCCATGCAAGCATAAGCAAAAGAAACTTCGTCCTTTGACGTGTTGAAGAAACACCTTCCATAAGGCGTTCCACAACCTTAGCATCGCCGACGCATTTTAACACTCTCTTTTTACGTTGCCTTAAATAGAGGTGAAGCCCCCAGAACACAGGAATAAGTGCCAGGGCGTATAATATATATGTATGTGCAAACCGAAACATATAATCTTTCTATAGTAATATTTTTAATACAGTTGTTCTCAATATAAACTCAAGAGCTATCAACAGCATGGCAAATAACACAAACGGAAGAAACTCCTCACTCTTTGTCTGAAAATCGGTAACATCGATCTTCGATTTCTCCATCTGATCGATCTCCTTAAAAACAGCCTCCAATGAAGTATTACCCGTGGCACGGAAATATTTTCCCCCAGTACTTTCCGCTATAGAGGTCAGAGTCTTTTCATCAATCTTCACTTCCACCTCCTGATAGACTTTCCGTCCGAAGATATCATGTGCCGGCATAGGAGCTTTACCATTGGTGCCAACGCCAATAGTATAAACACGCACGCCATATAATTTCGCAATCTCCGCCGCCGATAAAGGATCCACAGAACCCCTGTTATTCTCACCATCAGTAAGTAGAATAATCACCTTACTTATAGCTGTACTCTCTCTCAATCTGTTTACTGCTGTTGCCAGTCCATCACCAATGGCGGTACCATCTTCCAGCACACCACTTTTAACCTCTTTGAAAAGGCTTTTAACAACATTATGATCTGTTGTTAGCGGGCATTGAGTAAATGACTCACCACTAAATATCACAAGTCCGATTCTGTCGTTAGGTCTCCCGTCAACAAAATTCGAGGCAACAACTTTTGCTGCCTCCAAACGGTTGGGCTTAAAATCTTCAGCCAGCATACTACCACTAACATCGATTGCAGCAACCACATCAATTCCTTCAATAGAAACATTCTGCCCCTCAGAGCTGGTTTGTGGCCGGGCCAAAGCGATTATCAGTGCTGCCAAAGCCAGCATTCGCAAAACAAACAAACCATGAAAAATATAATGACGAACACCTATGGCCGCAGAACCAAATGCAGAGCTGTCAGCAACACGCATATCACCGTAGTTCTTTCTTCCTTTCAAGATGTACCAAGCCACAAGAACCGGAATAAGCAGAATAAGAAAAAGCAACGGCCTGTTATGAAACTCCATATTATTAAACATTATCAACCTCCTCTCCCATCAACTCCTGATCACCCGCAGAGGCATCAGAGCTCTTCATAGCAACCACATACTCATCATAAGAGGAGAGAATAAATTGACGGGCGTCCTCCCATATCTGTTCATTCTCCTCAACTCTAGGTTTAAATTTAGCGAATTTTACCAGATCCGAATCAGTAAACAGGCTATTAACCTGAGAACATAAACCACTCAGGACACTATTTTCAGACGCCTGCTCCAGAATATCAGTGGTAGTCATCTCCACAGCACTTACGTTGAATTGACCTTCGAGATAAACGCGAAGAATATCAGTAATACCTTTATAATAGTTCTTTAAATCCCCCTTCTGCCAAAGTCTCTTTTCTTTAAGATCATCCAATGAATCCAGCGCAATGCGATGAGGTGGCACTGTGGGTTTGCGTATCAATGCAATAGATCCCTCACCGCTCTCTCTTCTTTTCAGGAAAAGGATTAAAAAAACAATAAGTGCAACGGCAACGATACCCAAAAGAGCCCATGGTAAAACCTCAACAAAAGTTACTGGCATATCATGAATAGGAGTAATATCCCTAAATGTTTTCGTGGTATCCACCTTGACGGAATGAACCTCCAGCAGATGGGCCATTGTCTCCAACTCCTTGTCGATTCCATCAGGATCAATAACAAAACGGAATGGAGGCACGGCATAATACCCTGAATCAAAGGAAGTTATTATCAACTCCTGTCGATAAGAAACCTTATCATTATCAATATTAAAGGTATCAACAGGTGATTTTCTCAGCACTTCGATCTCCGCCCTTAAAGTATCATTAACTTCAGGCCATAGTACACTAGTATTCTTATTACAATCCACGTTAAGCCACACGCTGGTTTGTTGCCCCACTAATATTGAGGTAGTATCCAGCCAGGATTTCACGCTAACATCCTGTGCGACGACAGAATGCGATACTATCGTACAGATAAAAACAGGCAGTATATATAGGATGAATTTTCTCATACTAAATTCGGCTTTCTCTTTTTCTGAATAACATCATTAATGGTTTGATATAATCCTTATCTGTTGACAACTCAGCGCAATCAATACCATTTCTTTTAAACACAGCATCGATTTCCTTATTAATTCGTAAAAAATATCTTTTATAATTATTCCGAACCGTTTTACTGGATGAGTCTACCCATCGCCGGGTATTTTTTTCTTTATCATAAACGCGTATGAATCCAAGATCAGGTAACACTGATTCTGCTGGATCCGTAACTCGCAGAGCAATAATATCATGTTTATGATTAGCAATACGAAGAGCCTTTTCAAAGTTATTATCCAAAAAATCACTGATAATGAATACTGTAGATCTTTTCTTAATTGCATTTGTCAGGAATCGTAATGCTTCAGAGATGTCTGTTTGTTGGTTATCAGGATGAAAGTCTATCAACTCTCGGATAATTCTCAGGATATGAGATGTTCCCTTTTGAGGGGAGATAAATTTCTCCACCTTATCGCTGAAGAATATCACGCCTACCTTATCGTTGTTTGTGATAGCAGAAAAAGCCAGAACGGAAGCCACCTCGGTAATAAGATCCTCTTTTAAGAATACCTTAGTACCAAACTCATTGGATCCGCTGACATCAATCAGCAACATAACTGTCAGTTCACGCTCTTCTTCGTATATCTTAACATAAGGATGGTTAAGACGGGCAGTAACATTCCAGTCAATATTTCTGATATCATCACCATACTGATATTCACGCACCTCACTAAAGGCCATACCTCTACCTTTAAAGGCACTATGGTATTGCCCTGCGAAGATCTGCGAAGAGAGTCCGCGGGTTTTTATCTCAATCTTTCTGACTTTCTTTAATATCTCTGAAGTTTCCATATCAAAATTCAAACGTTAACACCTATAAAACAGCCTTTTACGGAACTTCAACCCTGTTAAGGATCTCATTGATAATATCTACAGAGGTAATATTTTCTGCCTCAGCTTCATAGGTCAGTCCGATACGGTGACGAAGTACATCATGAGCCACAGCTCTAACATCTTCAGGAATAACATATCCACGACGTTTGATAAACGCAAATGCTTTTGCTGCCAGGGCAAGATTTATTGAAGCCCTTGGAGAAGCTCCATAGTTAATCATAGAATCATAACGATCCATATTATAATTTTCAGGGTATCGTGAAGCGAATACGATATCTGTAATATAGTTCTCTATCTTCTCATCAAGATACACCATATTGACAACCTCCCTGGCGCGGAGAATATTTTCAGTGTTGACCACCTTGTTTATATTCGTTTTTATTCCGGCGATGTTCTGACGCAGAATTAGCTTTTCCTCTTCCTTCGTTGGATAACCTATTACCACTTTAAGCATAAATCTATCTACCTGCGCTTCTGGAAGCGGGTAAGTACCTTCCTGTTCGATGGGGTTTTGTGTTGCCAGCACAAGAAATGGTTCTTCCAGGGAAAATGTCGTATCACCGATTGTCACCTGTCGTTCCTGCATAGCTTCAAGCAGCGCACTCTGCACTTTTGCCGGTGAGCGGTTTATCTCATCAGCAAGAATAAAATTGGAGAATATGGGGCCTTTACGCACCAGGAACTCCTCTCTCTTCTGAGAATATATCATTGTTCCCAGAAGATCCGCAGGGAGTAGATCGGGGGTAAACTGTATTCTGGAGAAATCGGCATTAATGGTACTGGCAAGAGATTTTATTGCCAAAGTCTTCGCCAGCCCGGGAACACCTTCCAGCAAAATATGCCCCTTGGTAAGCAAACCAATAAGCAAACGTTCTACCATATGCTTTTGACCTACAATAACCTTATTCATCTCAGCAGAAATCATATCCACGAAGGCGCTCTCCTGCTGAATCATCTCATTAAGTTCTTTTATGTTTGTTTCCATCTAGATAAATATTTCAAATAATGTATGCAAAAATAAAACACGGCTATCACAGGGAATGCAACAGCCGTGTTAAAATATGTTAAGGCCTATATTAAAATATGTGAAATATCAGCTTTAGAGACCAAACTTCCTTTTTAGGTCGCCTGGGATAGCATCTTTATGTATCATAATTGCCACAGTGTTCAATCGCACATAGGCTTCCGACATATTTAGGTATCCTCCCATTTTGTTACTGTCCGTGTCCCATGAATTTTTTGTTTTGTAATAGGTATTACCCTCACTATCAACAACAACACCCGTTAGGTGCATCAGATGATCATCCGTAGAAGTATAATTGGCAAACACTTCCATGCGTGCTTCATCATCAATAACTTTCTCTGGCACGGGGCCCTCGAAGGCATAGAGTTTTTCAAAGCGAACATCGCTGGGTATCGCCTCCCACCGCGATTGCTCGGTACCGGCCATATTATCTACCACCTCCACGGGGACAATAGCCACACCATTTCGATGGGAGAATCCACGATTACTCACATCGCCATCCCAACAAACAGAATATCCATTTTCAAAAGCATTATCTATCACCCGCATCATCTCATCAAGAGGCACATTAATATAGGTATCATACGACCAGTTGTCAGGAATCTGCAGATTCACCTTTGCGTACCATTCATAGCAGTTGTATGACGTCAGTTCCACATAATCCTCAGGGTTAAACTTCCCCAACTTGTCAGCATTTTTCGGAACTTCACCCAAATAAACATCAAGTATGGCTTTATAAGCATCAAACCACACAGCAGAAAGGTTTCTGCCTTTATTTTTAACCACAGAAGTAACGAAACCTGAAAGCACCTCATCAAGCTCACCATGGTTATGCTTCGTTTGGCCTTTAGTAATACCGGGATATTTCTCTTCAGAGACGAATCCATAATTTTTTATCACATTTAAAACATCATGAGCCTGACCTCCAGGGCCAAAATTTGCTTTTCCATGTCTACGGACATAATTCAGAGCTTTATCTTCATAGGTATACCTCACAAAATACATCTCCGAAAGATCCAATGATTTATCGGTCATGCGAAGTACTTCTGCTTCAATGAAAGATGTGGCAGCGAAGCTCCAGCAGGTGCCGGAGCGGTGTTGATCCTTTACTGTAGTAACAGGAATTTTAATTTTGGTTTGAAAATCATAAGATTTTTCCTCGTTTTGTGTGTCTCCATTTTGTGAATAAACATTTGATCCCGCAAGCAACATTGTCAGGGGAAAAGTAATAAAGAAAAATAAGTATTTCATAGCTAAATCAGTTTTGCCGTCAAAGGTAACGAATCAAGGCGTAACAGAAAGATAAAAGGTTGCATATATTCTTTTTTTTTTACCTTTGTAAATAGTGATAAAAACAGAATAGGATATAAACATATTATTGTTAAAATTTTATAATCGGCGGCGGTTGCACAAAAAAAAAAAAGACGTAACTTGTGCCCCTTTGAATGTTCGCGATAAACAAATAATAAAATAAACCACAAACGTATGAAAAACAAAAATTTACGATTTCGTCTTTTGGCAATACTGGGGGGAGTTATGGTACTTCTGTTGACACCATCAACAACCTGGGCTCAGACAGGAGCAGTAAATGCGGAACAGGGTTCCAAAGATCCTGGCGTAGCAGCAATGCAATACGTTGCAGGCATGAGAGTGAATCCTGCCACAGGCAGCATCAATCCTCAAGATGTACAAGAGGCACAAAACAGTGCAGCTAAGCTTATTCAGGAGAGTGCTAAAAATGACCTCAACTGGGAATCTCGTGGCCCCATAAACAAATCTGGTCGTATCAGCAGTTTTATTTTTGATTCCAAGGACGCAACCGGATCAACAATTTATGCAGCATCACCTTCCGGTGGCATATGGAAAACCACTAATGGTGGTTTAACATACAACCTGGCCAGTAATGAAGACAACATCTTCAAAGCATCGAAACTTTATCAGGCCGAAAATGGTGATATCTTTGCCTGCACCGGTGAACCATCTGACGCTCTGCGCTTCAATGGTTATGGCGCTTTTATGGGCGACGGTATTTACAAATCCACTAACGGAAGTGATTTTACACGTTTGGAAGGTACCAATCCTGCCGGTGACGAAAATTCACCTTGGGCATGCGTCTTTAATTTTGCGATTAAAAATAATACTTATTATGCCGCAACAATCCAGGGGCTATACATGTCGGATGATAACGGCGTTTCGTGGAGTATTACAAAAGATAATGAAGGTGAAGATATGACAGGAGTATGTACTAATGTTGCAGTTACTCCTGCAGGTAGAATTCTTACCGCACTCAATAGTCATTTCTATACTTCTGAAGGCGACAACAACTTTACCAACCATTCTATCAGATATGCAGTTACTGTTGACAGCATTGTCAACCCTGAATGCCTCCCTCGTGATGGTGTATCTTTCCTGAATTTTCAATATGCTTCTGCTGATGAAAACATCATTTATGCATTAACGTGTAACGTAGATGTAGTTCAGACTGGTGATATTGATGAATATGGCACGCTGGAAGGTGTTTATGCAACTTTTGACGGTGGCGAAGTATGGGAGGAAATTGGTCCGGGAAGTAGCACAGGTTTTAATGTCTTCACTACGAGCAATGGTCCATACACAGCGGCTATCGCTGTGGACCCCGTAGATCCTTATCATATAATTATTGGAGGCACCAACCTTTATGATGGCACTTTCGTTGCTCATAACTCTTTCTATAAGTGGGTTGAGGTCACCTCTTCTAATTCACCTATTTATTATATACCTGCTAACAAGCACCAGGTTAAATATCATCCAACACAAAGCAACCTGATATATACTTCTACTGACGCAGGTATATACTCAATGAATCTTAACACTTTTGAAATCAAGCCTCTTTTCAAAGGATTGAATACCACCAATTGTTATTCTGTAAACCCTGCTCATAACGGTTCTGTCATCGCTTCAACTCAGAGCAATAACAGCTTGATTATTCCTGGTTATGGCTCATTGCCGCAAAATGGTAATTCTATTATGAATCCATATTATAATACCAGTACCACAGGAGCACGCAGCTACCACTCTTTCATCTACCCCATCTCTCTTATATTCTCTAATGACGGGGTCTCGTTAATTGACTATTACCGTGTTGATGATCAGGAACAACAGCATATTGCATTTAGTCAAAATGCCTCTACAAACCTACTTGTCAGGGCGAAAGACAAATCATTCCAGGTACCTTCTGTACTTTGGGAAAGCTTTACCAATACTAACAGTAGAGACTCCATATCATACACAGCGGAAGAGTTTGTACCAGCAGGTACTGTTATAACTGTTGAAAGCAAAAATGGTAAATATCCTATTCATTTTGAACTTCCTCATAACCTGCCTTATGGAAATGATAGTACAATAACTATCCAGGATCCTATTAGCTCAAAATTTATTGTTGCATTAAATGGTGTCGTTTACATGACATTAAATGCGGTTAACTTCTTTGATACACCGGAATGGTATCTCATTGCAGATACTGATAATAGTGGTTTCGAAGGCATTTCCTCGGCAGTTGCTTTAACAAAGGATGCCAACCATGCATTTGTAGGTACCGAAGATGGAAAACTCTACCGTATTTCAAATCTCGCTCGTGCATATAACAAAGAGAGAGCAGACGTTACCGAACCAAATTGTATTGTATCTACAGATCTTATCTATGACTTTGAAGGTCGTTATATAACATCTATTGCTACAGACCCTGAGAATGAAGACCACATCGTAGTTACATTAGGAAACTACGGCTTTGACGATTACGTATATAACTGTGAGAATGCAGCTGGTGATGTTCCTGAATTCGAAAGCATCCAGGGATCATTACCAAAAGCACCGATATACTCTGCTGTTATTGAGATGAATAACTCTAACACTGTAATTGTTGGCACAGACCTAGGTATATATTCTACAGACAATACTTCAGCGCCAAACTGGATTTATTCCAGCGCCAATATTGGTACTATTCCTGTGTTCGAACTTAAACAGCAAACATTAAACCACTACCCAATAATTGCAGGAGGTATCAAACAAACGGTTTCTAACTATGGTGTCATTTATGCTGCAACAGGAGGCAGAGGTGTCTTTGAATCAAGATCTTATGTTGGCATCAGTGATTATAACAACAACACTTCGCAGAAGAACACCTCTAACATTACTGTTTATCCTAACCCTGTTGAGACAACAGCCCAGGTTTCTTTCAGATCTACAGAACCCGGCATCGGCATGATTAACGTATTTAGCATGAATGGTCAGGTTCTCAAATCAATGACTATGCAGGTACCATCGGCAGGTGACAATAATTTTACTGTTGACATGGAAGGATTTAATCCTGGAACATATATTTTGCAGGTTGTTCTCAATGGTAAGAGCAATACAGTTAAAGTTATGGTGGTAGAATAACCCCAAAAATAATTATCAACTGTTTATTTAGATAAAAAAAGTTTATAGATATGAAGAAAATATTAGCAGTGGTCAGTTTATTAATCGCGTCCACATATCTTTTGGCAGGCACACTGATAAATGTTCCGGCACTTACCAGTCCTGAGAATGACAAAGAAGATCTTATGCCAATTGTGTTACTGGATTGGGATGCTGTTGCAGGTTCTGTGGATATTCAATATGAAATCCAACTCGACGTCAACAGTGACTTCTCCGATCCCGAACTCTTTTCTACAGATGTCACAGCATTCGCTTTACCTCAATTGAAACTTAACACTTCATATTATTGGAGAGTTAGAGGCGTTGATGGTGAAGATGTGTCAGAATGGTCTGAAGCGAGAGTTTTTCATGTAATTGATAAATTCGTCAATAGTAAGCCGACGAACAATAAAACAGGCATTCTCCCAATAGATATACTTGAATGGAATGCCGATTCTTACAAAGATACCCTAAGAGGTATTGAAATGTTCGAGATAATGATTGATACGATTTTGGACTTTAATTCAGCAGAATTGATGGTTATAAATGTAAAAGCTGATACAGTCATCAATGTGGCAAAGGCTTCAGTTCTTACCGAAGAACTTCTCTTTAATACTTCTTATTTCTGGCGTGTCAGAGCATATAATGCAGATAGTGAGACAGACTGGTCTGATGCTACAAAATTCACTACCCTTGACGAAACGAGATTAACAGTGCCAAGAGATGGTGATATCGTGGAACCCATTGTAAACTTTAAGTGGCAAAGTAAAAAATGGGGGCTATTTTTACTTCAACTCTCTGAAGATGAAGAATTTACAAACCCCGTCAATATTCTTTCCGAAGAGTATAACATTTTCTCAGAACCATTTACTTTTGGACAGACATACTATTGGAGAGTCGCATTAGTAAGTAACCGTGATACATCTCTATTTACAGAGGCCAGATCATTTGTTGTTCTGAATGCTCCTGAGCTTGATTCACCAGGTAATAATCAAACAAATGTATCCATTTACCCTGAACTCAAGTGGGATGCTATCGATGGTTCTACCAATTATAAACTACACGTATCGATTGACGACCCTAACTTCGGCAATCCAATGCAGTATAACATTGATGCTACCGGCTCTACCTCGACAGAAAGCTTTACGATTGCACAGCCCATAGACAGTGCAAAAAATGTTTACTGGAGAGTGAAAGCTTTTATAGGTACATCACAGGAATCTGAATGGAGTGAGGAGTGGCGCTTTACTATCGCTGCGACCGGAATTGAAGAAGCTGCTACCAATATATTTGCAGTTTTCCCCAATCCAAATAACGGTCAGTTTATATTAGAATTTGATAATGCTGAAGGCTCTAATGTTGAACTTCAGATCATTGATATGATTGGTAAGGTTGTTTATGAAGAGAGGCTGAACTTTGCAAATGGGTCAGCACATAATATTAGTGCATCACTACCTGAAGGTATTTATATCCTTCAGCTTCGTAAAGGTGATGAAATCTATACGGATAAAATTACTATCCGTTAATTATTAATTAATTATTATTAACTTCTTAACTACTTGCAGAAGAGGCTTCCCGATGGGAAGCCTCTTTTTTTGTATATGATAATCCGAAGCTATAATAAACCAAACTCCGCACAATGGGTAAGAGCTGAAATCTTATTGAGAAAATATCCAAATACTATAATAGCATATCAACTATCCATAGGCTTGTCAAAAATATTTAATCGGAGAATAGACTTTCTAGTTATATCTTTTACCGATAGAGATGGATATGTAGAAGTGTGTAAATAAGTTTACAGAATTATTAAATGCCATGGATGGTATTGCGAAAGGAAACATATCAAAAGCCATCCCAAGTTCCAGAGAACGAATTAATGGCTCATAGTTTCCGAATTCAAAATCAAATGCCACTCTTGAATATACGCCGGGATAAAACTTTGATTCCCATATGCCCTCAAAGAATGAGGCTCTGCCATAGATATTATCATAGAAATGGTCATTGGGGTCATACTTTCGTACAGCAAGCACTGCTTCCTGCTGTGATGCTCCAATATACTCAACAACGTAAAGATAAACAGGTTTGGCAATACCCAGTGACACGCCACCGCTATAGCTAAAATTTATCTCTACCCCACCCTGATATGGTTTTCTGGAAATCTGTCGTGCACCTCCAAACCCAAAACGGGCTACTACAATGTCATTCAATTTTCCATAAACATAACTCTTGGAATTGGAGTACCAGGGATTGGAGGTCTTTATCTCTTTGAGGTTACTATAGTATAAAATCGATGTCTCCCAGAAATGCTTTTTAAAGGCATTATCTTTTTTGGTTTTTTGAAATGTTGCGCCAAATCCTGAGGAGTGAATCATTATACCACCTTTGTACTCCTTTCTGTACAGCACACTATTCTCGCTAAGAGAGGTATCTCGTATTAATTCAAACTGAGACATACCTTTAAGGGGTAGAATCAATAGCAATATGAAAATAAGATATATTATGTATTTCATATTCAGTATTAATGAGCCCACGAAAAAGTATCACAAGCCCATAGCAATGCCGTTGATGGATTTAATATCCCTGCTCGACCTGAAATTTATGTGCCTCACCATAAGCAGGGCAACGCTCGCGGGTTTTACATGAGCTTAAAAGAATACATGCCAAAAGTGCTGCTGCTAGAATCAGGGATAACTTTTTCATATTTATAAATTCTTAATATTTGATGATTATTTTCTACCTTCGGACAAAAATAGCGCAATTCCCAGTTTATAACAAAATATTCCGATAATTATTGCCAGTGAAAGAGAAAACATCACAACTTAAAGGAACGGGGTGGGACAAAATCCTCAGAGACATGCTATTATCCGATTTTTTTTCAAATTTAATTATAAAAACTGAAAAAGCACGAAGGAATAACACTGTTTTTCCACCTGAAGAGGATATGTTCAGAGCCTTTTACCTGACACATTTTGAAGATGTTAAAGTTGTTATTATTGGTCAGGATCCATATCATGGTGCCGGGCAGGCCAACGGACTGGCGTTCTCGGTACACAGGGGAATAAAGATTCCTCCATCGCTAAAAAACATCTTTAAGGAGTTGTGTGCCGACATCGGATGTAAGCATCCCGGACATGGAGACCTGACATCCTGGGCGGTGCAGGGAGTACTTATGATCAACAGTGTTTTAACAGTAGAAGAAGGCCAGGCAGGGTCGCATCGTAAAATGGGGTGGCAAAAATTTACCGACGAAGCAATATCTCAGCTCTCCCAAAAGAGAGACAACATACTATTTCTACTGTGGGGAAATTACGCCATGGAAAAGGCCCATCTCATTGACCAGCAGAAGCATCACATAATGACAGCAATGCATCCCTCGCCATTATCAGCATACAGAGGATTTTTCGGTTGTGCTCATTTCTCAAAAGTCAATGAGATACTAAAGAGTCAGAAGAAGAAGGTGATCACCTGGCAGCTCAAAGAGTAGTTACAACAGAGTATCAAGATATTCGGATGAATCAAAGCCAAACGAATCAATCTTTCCGTCTTTTAACAGATAGGTGCTATTCTGACCAACTATGCGGGAAAAAAACACCTGGCTATCCTCTCCCTCTTTGTCAAGAAGCAGAACGCTTACCAAGTTTGGATGAGAATACCCTGTTAATCTTCCATGACACATAGGGCAGTAAAACTCCAGCCTCTCTCCTTCTTCCACCTCGAAAGATGGATTGCTGCGGATAGTATAGTCCCCGAGATCGGAACTTAATAGCAATAATCCTCTGACTCCGTCATATTTCTCAACAACAAAAACAACGTGCCTATCGATGTTTAGAGAATTCTTACATTTGGGGCATAAAAAATTATTATACATGTTGACTCTTTTATTTTGTACTTAGTGTTGATGAAGGTACGTTTTTTTTCAATAAATCATAAAAAATAAAAGAAAACCATACCTTTGACAAATAAACTATGCCTGTGAGTAATTTGAATATGATTTTTGGCACCCGCCCGGTTATTGAGGCCATTGAAGCGGGAAGACAGATAGAAAAGATATTTATAAAAAAAGGCCTTAAGGGTGATATCTTTTTTGAACTCAATAAACTGATACGACAGTACAACCTGCCGTTTCAATTTGTTCCCATAGAGAAGTTAAACCGACTAACCAGAAAAAACCATCAGGGAGTAGTTGCCCTTGTTTCGCCAGTTGTTTACCAAAAAGTGGAGACACTTCTTCCGGGATGGTATGAAGCGGGAATTAACCCTTTAATTCTTGTTCTTGACAGAGTAACTGATGTGAGAAATATGGGAGCCATAGCACGTACCGCCGAATGTGCTGGAGTAAATGCCATTATCTTTCCGGCAAAGGGAAATGCGCAGATCAATGCCGATGCGGTAAAAACGTCAGCTGGTGCTCTTAACCGAATTCCGGTAGAAAAAGCCATCTCCTTGTCGCAATCTGTTAGCTTTCTGAAAAATAGCGGCCTGCAAATCATCGGCTGCACAGAGAAAACTGACGGCAGTTATCTTGATGTGGACTTCTTGAAACCTACAGCAATCATTATGGGATCGGAAGAAGATGGAATTTCTGAAAATCTACTCAAAATGTGTGATAAAAATGCATCATTGCCACTAATGGGAGAGATAGGATCATTAAATGTTTCTGTTGCGGCGGGAGTCATATTATATGAGTCCGTACGTCAGCGTATTAATGAATAAAAATGAAAAAAAGCAGAATCTCAACAGAAACCATCCTCCTGCTGGTGATTCTCTCAGTAGCATTTTTACTGCGGATATTTAACTTTCATGACTTCTCACTATCCAATGACGAGCTAAGTGCCCTGTACCGATTACAGTATGATAACTTTCGGGAGCTTGTAGATCTTGGCTTTTTAGTCGATGGCCACCCGGGTGGAATCCAAGTGATGCTATACTACTGGACTAAACTGATGGGTAACAGTCCGGCAGCTGTACGACTACCCTTTGTTATCATGGGCGTATTGTCCGTATTTCTAATATACAAAATTGGAAAAAAATGGTTCAGCAACAGTGCAGGACTCCTCGCAGCGGCATTAATTGCAACCCTGGAATTCCCATTGCTATACAGCCGCATCGCCAGACCATACGGCTCAGGATTATTCTTTATACTGCTACTGGCTTGGATATGGAGTGAACTCCTTACCACAGAGAACAAAAAAAGAGCTATAAGTTTAGGTATTGCTTATGCTTTTGCCAATGCCCTATGCATGTACAATCACTACTTCTCTTTTCTGATGGCAATCATAATTGGTGTCACGGGGCTTTTCTATCTTAATAAAAAAAATGTTTACCATTATATTGGTGGTGCCGTGTTGGCCACTTTGCTTTTTATACCACATATATATATTACACTAAATCATCTTTCCATAGGTGGTGTCGGTCAGTGGCTGAGTGTTCCTGAAAACACATGGATATTCAATCACCTTTTTTATATTTTTAATAATAGTGTGATTATGATTGTGGCCACAGTATCTGCAATTATACTTTTACATAAACGACCTTTTGTGAATGCAAAAATACCATTTCATATTATTACTATCATATGGTTTCTTCTTCCATTGATTATAGGTTTTTTTTATAGTCTGAAAATAAACCCTGTACTCCAGCATTCAGTACTAATTTTCTCAATGCCCTTTTTGATACTCTTGATGACAGGATTCGCCAATCGACCGATAGATAAACGATCTGCATTTGTAATCATCGGGATACTGATAGTTGGAATGAGTCTTACCACATTTCAAAATCAATTCTACACAAAACAACACTTCAATGAGTTTCGTGGTGTTGCAGCAGAAACAGAAAGGCTGACAAAACAATATGGCAAAGATAGCATTGCTTATGCCACATCGGTAAATCATCCCTGGTACCTTAGTTATTACCATAATGAGGATTTTAATATAGAATATTTGTCAACGAACAATATGGGACGAGAAGACTTTCTGGTTTTAAAGGACAGATTAAAAAAAGAGCATAAACCCTATTTTTTGTATTCCTGGACAAAACCGGTACCCCACGAGACGGATTTTCTGATTCGAGATCATTATCCGCATGTTATTTATAGAAAAAACTACAATAATCTTGGAGAAGTAGCGCTATACTCAAAAGACAAAGAGGATTCACCTTTTTTAAAGGTTCCAGATACAACCTTATGGCTGGATATTTCTCAGGAGGGGGTAACTAATACTGATTTTACTTTGCCTGCTATGATTTATTATGATTCATCCAGCACATACAGTAAAGAGATACGTTATTACATTCCCCGGCAACATCTTAAAAAGGATATTACAATTGCTGCTTGTGCTGACATAACAACTATTACCTCCATTGACGGTCTTCAGCTTATTGTCGCTGTTCATGATTCTCTGGAGGTCGGAAAATTCTGGAATAGTTCTCCAGTGGAATTTTTCACACACCAGGGCAATAGAGACAATATTTGGAAGACAAGGAAGTTTTCGAAAAAAGATCTTGTGGAGGGGAATTTTTTCAAAGTATATATTTATAATCCCCAAGGTAGTGAGTTTTTGTTACATAAAATGAAGTTGGAGCTTTATGAAGAGTAATCTGATATTAATATTGATAATAACACTCTTTCTGTGTGGAGGTTGTACACGCACAGAAGAGACATTTTATCAAGACGGTAAAAAAAGCAGTGAGATAACCTATAAGAATGGTATTCCTTCGGGAGAATCTAAATTCTGGCATCCCAATGGAGTGCTCATGCAGCAAAACACCTACATAGAAGGGAGAGTTACCGGAATGCTGACACGCTGGCATCCCAACGGCAACCTGGAGTCGGAAGAGGAGTATTCTCATGATCTCAGAAATGGAGTCTCCAGAAAATATAATAACAACGGAAAGCTTATTCTTGAGACATATTATATTAATGACACCCTTAACGGTGATCACCGGGAGTATTACCCCGATGGAAATATTATGATTCAGGGATCACACAAAGACGGGCTTTTCCAGGGTGAATGGAAGTGGTATGATGCTGATGGTTTTCTTCTTGGCGAAGCTATTTTTGAGGGTGGCACAGGAATACAGAAAGCATGGAGAAGAGATGGCACATTGCTTCGTGAGATTCAATATTTCAAAAACCTCAAACATGGCTCGGAATTACACTTTGATAAAGAAGGAAATATCAGTAAAACCATCCAATATGATCAAAACAGCGTAATAGAAATAGATGATTCCAAGTAATTTATCATTATTCATAAAATAACAAAAAAATACCCTAATAAAGTTTTTTGATTTAACAAATTGAGCTACATTTGCTGCTCAGATGCTAATAACAAACGTTTTAAATAAACAAGTTACCATCTGAGGTTAAAAAAAGCAGAAAGAAATTTAAATAACAAATTAATGTTATAATTAACTCATAAAAAAGACCTACGAGATGAACGTTGAAAAAATTATGAACGCTTTGGAAGCAAAACATCCAGGCGAAGTTGAGTACCTACAGGCAGTACATGAAGTTCTTGAATCAATCGAGGAGATCTATAACGAGAATCCTCAGTTTGCATCAGCTAGTATCGTTGAGAGACTTGTTGAGCCTGACCGTGTTTTAACGTTTAAAGTACCTTGGGTAGATGACAACGGTAAAGTTCATGTAAACATTGGTTACCGTGTTCAGTTTAATGGCGCTATAGGACCTTACAAAGGCGGTCTGCGTTTCCACCCAAGTGTAAACCTATCTATCCTGAAATTCCTCGGCTTCGAGCAGATTTTCAAAAACAGCCTTACTTCACTTCCATTAGGTGGTGGTAAAGGTGGATCTGATTTCAACGCAAAAGGTAGATCAGACGGCGAAATCATGCGCTTCTGCCAATCATTTATGTTAGAACTATGGCACATCATTGGCCCTGACACTGACGTTCCTGCCGGAGATATTGGCGTTGGCGGTCGTGAAATAGGTTTCATGTACGGCATGTATAAAAAACTCACCTGCGAGCATACCGGAGTATTGACCGGTAAAGGCCTCAACTGGGGTGGCTCACGCATACGCCCTCAAGCTACCGGTTTTGGTGCTGCGTATTTCGTTAAAGAGATGCTCGATACTTATGGTGAAACTTTTGAAGGCAAAACAGTTGCTCTCTCAGGCTTCGGAAACGTTGCATGGGGTGCTGCTACTAAGATTACAGAACTCGGTGGTAAAGTTGTTACTATCTCTGGTCCTGATGGATACGTCTATGATGAAGCGGGAATCTCAGGTGAAAAAATTGATTATATGCTAGAACTCCGTTCTTCTAATCAGGATATCGTGGAGCCTTACGCTAAGAAATTCCCCAACGTAAAATTCTATCCCGGAAAACGCCCATGGGAAGTACCTGTTGACATAGCGATGCCTTGCGCCACTCAGAACGAACTTGGCAAAGAAGACGCTGAAGCACTTCTGAAAAACAATTGTAAGTTTGTCGCTGAAGTTGCCAACATGCCTTGTACTCCTGAAGCTATGGCAATATTCCACAATAGCAAAACTCCTTTTGCTCCTGGCAAAGCAGTAAACGCAGGTGGTGTTGCTACTTCTGGTCTTGAGATGTCTCAAAACTCTATGAAGTATGGTTGGAGTAATGAAGAAGTTGATGAAAAACTTCGCACAATCATGATTAATATTCACAATGCATGTGTTGAGCATGGTAAAGATGCAAGTGGTCACATCGATTACGTTAAAGGTGCTAACATTGCAGGTTTCCTTAAAGTTGCTAACGCAATGCTTGATCAGGGTGTTGTTTAAAAAACATCCTATCTCTAAATACAAAACGCGGTGCCAAGGCACCGCGTTTTTTGTTTGGGTCTATACAACAATTAATTAAACATATCCTTCATCTTATCAAAAAAGCCTTTTTCGGATTTTGATGGTTTTGGCTGAATATTTTCGCTTTTCCCCAGTTGCTCGAGTAACTCTTTTTCCTCTTTATTGAGACGCTTGGGTATCCATACGTTAATCTGAACCAGCAAGTCACCTGTTCCATATGAATTTACGGAAGGTAAGCCTTTTCCTTTTAGTCGTAGCACTTTACCGGATTGTGTTCCCGGCTGTACCTTTATTCTGGCCTTACCACCAATGGTAGGAACGTCGATACTAGTACCTAGTGCTGCTTGCGGGAAAGTGATAAAGTGGTTATAAAGCAGGTTTTTCCCGTCACGTTCAAGAGCTTCGTGGCCAATTTCTTCTATGAGGATGATAAGGTCGCCATTTATGCCTCCACGGGCGCCGGCATTTCCTTTGCCACGGATACTAAGTTGCATGCCATCTTCTACTCCGGCAGGAATTTTAATATCTATAATTTCCTCATCCTTTACGATACCATCGCCACCACAGTGATTACACTTATGTGTAATAATTTTACCATCACCACCACAGGTAGGGCAGATTCCTGTAGTCTGCATCTGCCCAAAGAAGGAGTTTTGTATACGAGTTACCTGACCGCTACCATGACAAGTGTCACATGTCTGGTAGCTGGAGCCGTCTTTTGCTCCTGTTCCAGAGCAATGAGAACAGGAAACGTACTTATTAACCTTAATTTTTTTATCAACACCATTGGCAATCTCTTCCAGGGTAAGTTTTACCTTCACACGAAGGTTGGAACCTTTATTGACTCTTCTTCCGCTACCGGAGCGGCCACCACCGCCAAATCCACTGAATCCTCCACCAAATACATCGCCGAAGATATCGCCAAAATTACTGAAGATATCATCCATTGACATTCCCTGGCCTCCAAATCCGCCACCAGCTGCGCCACTCATTCCGGCATGGCCAAAACGATCATAACGCGCACGTTTATCAGCGTTACTTAGGACTTCATAAGCCTCAGCAGCTTCTTTAAATTTATCCTCAGCCTCGGGATTATCGGGGTTTTTGTCAGGGTGGTATTTGATGGCCATTTTTCTGTACGCCGATTTTATCTCTGCATCAGAGGCATCCTTTGCCACACCTAAAACTTCATAATAGTCTCTTTTCGACATCTGTTCACAATTTATTCTTAAACCCCGACAACTACTTTCGCATGACGGATTACTTTTCCATTAATAATATACCCCTTTTCTGTGGTATCAACAATTATATTCTTCTGTGATTCATCGGCGACAGGAAATTGAGCTACAGCTTCATGAAAGTCTGTATCAAACTCCGTACCTGTTGACTCTATCTCTTCCAGACCTTTGGATTCCAAGGTTTTACGAAATTTATCAAATATCAGATCCACACCTTCGGCAAGAGCTTTTACATCAGAAGATTTTGTAAAGTTCTCCTGCGCCCTGTCCATGTCATCCATCACAGGAAAAAGATCTTTAATAAGAGCACCTGAAGCGCTGCTTAAAATCTCAACTTTCTCTTTGTTGGATCGTTTACGAAAGTTATCAAATTCAGAAAACAGGCGAAGATATTTATCCTGTGCTTCTGCCAGCTTGATACGAAGTTCTTCATTCTCTTGCGACAGTTTGTCTGACTTATTCTTCCTGGATCGACTTTTCTTTTTTTGAGCTGCTGCTTCAGCACTAGTTTCAGCATTTAGTTCATCTGCTCCAGGTTGTTCATTTCTGGCGTCAACATCATCTACAAACTCGTGATTATCTTTACCTTGCATATCTTCAGCAGTTTGATATTTATCATTAACTGACATATTTTCCTGATCCATTTCTTTCTTTGCCATTATATATGTTTTTTTGACGGCCTCAAAGACCAAAAATTCTGCCATACAGAGATTTTTGTCAAAATGTCACCATAAAAGAACATCAACATAAGCCAAAAATCTCTAAAGATCCTTAAAAAGAAAAATACTATCTTCGTCCTCATTATATCAGTTCATAGAAACGAACAAAAAACAAACCTAATATATGGATTTTTTTAAAGCTGAAAATGTTTCCAAACATTACCAAAACCATACAGCGTTGGATAATGTGAGTATCAGTTTACCGAAGCAAAGCATCTACGGACTATTGGGGCCTAATGGAGCAGGTAAAACAACCTTTATCCGTATCATCAATCAAATAACCGCACCCGATAGTGGCCAGATATGGATTGATGGCGAAAAGCTAAACGCAAGCCATATTGCACGTATCGGCTACCTTCCTGAAGAGAGAGGGTTGTATAAAAAGATGAAAGTTGGTGAACAGGCTTTGTATCTGGCACAACTTAAGGGCATCCCAAAAAATCTTGCTGCAAAAAAACTTAAAGTGTGGTTCGAGAAATTTGATATCATAGATTGGTGGGGCAAAAAAGTTGAAGAGCTTTCCAAGGGTATGGCCCAGAAAGTTCAGTTTATTATTACTATTCTTCACCAGCCTGATCTTCTGATTTTCGATGAACCATTTTCAGGATTTGACCCCATAAATGTCAACTTGCTTAAAGAAGAGATTCTGAACCTTCGGAATAATGGCTCTACGGTGATATTTTCTACGCATAACATGGCTTCCGTGGAAGAGATCTGTGACCATATTGCACTTATCAACAATTCAAAAAAAATACTGGAAGGTAAGATGAAGGATATCAAGATGGACAACCGTACCAACACATACCGTTTTGCACTACGAAATCTTGATGCGCAGCCCAAAGCACTTCTTCCGGCTGATGTGGAGATTCTGGAAGAGATAATAGATAACAATGACTCTTTATTCACAGTACGCCTGCCGCTAAATGGCAAACCCAATGAGCTAACAACTATGCTCATGAACCACGGAGAACTCACGATGATGGAGGAAGTACTGCCTACTATGAATGAAATCTTTATTCGTAAAGTAACCGATATTAATCAATAACAGGAAAAAAACAAACCATGAATAAAACCGGAATTATTATACATCGGGAATACATGACACGAGTAAAAAAACGCTCGTTTATCATAATGACAATCCTGGGACCGATCCTGATGGCAGCAGTATTCGTCATACCGATGATCCTGGCTGTCAACAGCGAAGAGACAAGTAAAATTGTAGTTGTAGATGAAACAGGAATCTACAAACATCGTTTTAAGGATACTGAAAAGCTGACATTTACAATAGTGGATCAGCCCATAGAAGAGATTAAAGAGACGTACACAGCTGATGGTTATGACGATCTGCTGTATATTCCCCGCACAGAAGTTGTAATCCCGAAAAATGCAATAATATATGCCAAAGATCAGGTTAGTGTTACCACTAAATCATATATCCGTAATGTGATGAAGGAAGAGGTATTGGAGCAATTCCTGCTAATGGAGGGCATAGATCCTGAGATATATACAAAAGTTAAAAATGCAGCAACCATCAACATCACTTCATTCACTATTGATGATGACGGTGAAGAGACAAAATCCTATGCCGAGGTGGCAATGGCAGTGGGTTATCTGGGAGGCTTGTTAATATACATGTTTATATTTATTTATGGCTCCATGGTGATGCGTGGCGTTATCGAGGAGAAGACAAGCCGTATAGTGGAAATTATTATCAGCTCGGTGAAACCATTCCAACTTATGATGGGTAAAATCATTGGCATTGCCCTTGTTGGTCTTACACAATTTCTCCTGTGGATTGTGCTTACAATGGCTATCGTCGGTGTTTTTAGCAGCATATATTCAGATAAGCTGCTGGACAAAAATATCCCACAGGTAACAGAGTCTGCAACAGATCTAATTCCTGAGCAGGCAACGGTTCAAATGTCAGACTCCGGCATTGAAGACGTTGCGGGAGAAGGTTTCCTGGAAATACTTGATATGGTAAAAAGTATCAATCTCCCCGTTATGCTTCTCACTTTTATTATCTATTTCCTTGGTGGATATCTGCTCTATGCTTCTATGTTTGCTGCCATCGGTGGTGCCGTGGATAACGAAACCGACACCCAACAGTTTATGCTGCCTATCACAGTACCGATAGTTCTGGCAATTGTGCTGATGCCGTCGGTTATTGAAAACCCTTCCGGATCATTGGCCATATGGCTAAGCATGATCCCATTCACCTCTCCCATTAGCATGATGATGAGAATACCATTTGGTGTTCCTTATATACAGATAGTTATATCTGTTCTTATTCTGATACTTACCTTTGTAGGCATGACCTGGGTAGCAGGAAAAATATACCGCACAGGAATCCTTATGTATGGCAAGAAGGTAACGTACAAAGAGTTGTGGAAATGGGTTCGGTATAAAGGATAACCATGATGCATTCATCGAAGCAACTATGAAATAAAACATTTCTTATCTTTACAAAAAAGATAATCTAACCATGGGTAAGACAAAGAAATTCGGGACATTCGCAGGAGTCTTCACTCCTTCCATATTAACCATTCTGGGTGTTATCATGTATATGCGTCTGGGTTGGGTTGTAGGTCAGGCAGGCCTCATTTATACTCTGGCGATTATCTTTATAGCTCATATCATCAGTATCACTACCGGGTTGAGTATCTCCAGTATTGCTACGGATAAAAAAATCCGTACCGGAGGCATCTATTATATGCTTTCGCGCAGCCTGGGGCTTCCTGCCGGAGGAGCCATTGGCCTCACTATTTTTGTGGGAACAGCTCTCAGCATCTCTCTTTACATAATCGGATTTGCTGAGTCTTTCCTGGCACTTGACAGCATCGCGGAATTTCTGAATCTGCCTCCCGGGGTTAATGGTTATAGGATCGTTGGTAGTGTAGTGATTGTAGCACTGGTAATATTAGCTTTTATCAGCACCTCGGTAGTAATAAAGACTCAATTCTTTATCCTTGGAGCCATGGCCTTGTCCATCATCAGTATTGTTGTTGGGTTATTCCTAAACATAGACTATCATCCTCAGCACACCGCAATGGATCCCATAGAAGGTGGGAAGCCTCTTGCTATAATCTTCGGAATTTTCTTCCCCGCTGCCACAGGTTTTACTGCCGGCGTCGCCATGTCGGGTGACTTGAAGAATCCTAAAAGCTCCATTCCCAAAGGCACCATGTTGGCAATAGGTGTCGGGCTGGTGGTATATATTGCTATGGCAATTCTCTTTGCAGTATTTGTCCGCCGCGACATGCTTGTTAACGACACGGATTTCATATTAAAAATCGCCTGGTTTTCGCCCTTGGTAATAGCAGGAATCTGGGGTGCCACCTTAAGTTCTGCTTTAGGAGGAATCCTGGGAGCACCACGTATTATGCAGGCCATATCTATGGATAAGATTGGGCCTCGTATTTTTGCAAAAGGCTATGGAAAGGGAAATGAGCCCCGCAACGCATTGATTCTAACATTCCTAATTGCTGAAGCCGGAATACTCATCGGTGAGCTGAACGTCATTGCAGGAGTGGTATCCATGTTCTACATCGCAGCTTATGGCTTTATTAACCTTGCTTTTACGCTTGAAAATTGGGCATCGACAGATTTCCGACCATCGTTTAAAGTAAACCGATGGTTCGGGATAGTAGGTTTTATAGCCTGCTTCGCCGTAATGTATGAGCTTGACCCACTGACTATGATGGCAGCAATAATAATTATCGCCATAATATACCTTTTTCTCAGGCGCCAAAAGCTAAAATCCGAATTTGGAGATGTGTGGACCAGCGTATGGAACACGCTAACCAAAAGCGCACTCGCCAGAGTCAACAGACGGCGATTGGAAGAACGTAACTGGCGTCCCAATATCATTCTCTTCAGTGGAGGCACCGCAGCGCGTCCCTATCTTGTTGATTTTGGACAATGGCTATCAGGAAAACATGGATTCCTCAGCAATTTCGACCTCTCGGAAAAAACTAAAAAGCAGTCAATAGTTCCAACAAGAGATTATGACGTGAAGTCCACAGAAAAAAAAGGCATTTTCACCAGAAATCATGTCTGCACAGATATTTATGAAGGTATCGAAACCATTGCCAAGACATATGGCTTTAGTGGTATTGAACCCAACACTGTGTTGATGGGCTGGGCACGACAAAGCAAAAACCCGGAGCGCTTTGTACAAATGCTCGATAACCTATATAAGCTTGACCTAAACGTAATGATGCTTGATTACGATAATAATAAAGGCTTTGGAAAACATAAAAAAATCGACCTATATGTTACGCCATCAGATATGAATGGAGTATTGCCGCTCTATGTGGTAAGATTCCTTTGGTATACGGATATATGGGCTAAAAGCACCCTCAGAATCTTTGTATTAAATGATTCCAACGACGACGCAAAAACCATATATCGCTCGGTATCAAACCTTCTCGATAAGGTTCGTATTGATGGAGAGATTTCAGTATTAAACAATCATTTTGAGAAGAAGCCGCACCATGAAATTATTCTCAAAGAGTCCAGGGAAGCAGATCTGATTATTTTGGGTATTCCTGATTTCTCAAAAAGCAAAAGTGAAGCATTTATTGATGCCACAAATATTCTTTGCAGAGACCTGGGATCCGTTTTACTGGTAAAATCATCCTCAGAGTTTGAAAAACTGAACCTTAGTTACCAAAAAGGTATGCCGGCTCAGTTGAAGGCATTCCATCAAACCAGAAAGGAAGAGATTCCTGAATTAATCCATCCAGAAATAAGATCGGCATGTACACCAGCTTTGCTATCCATAAAAAAAACTATGGAGAGCTATGGCAATGATTTCGCCACAGTGGCAACACATTTCGATAAAGTCTATCATGACATCCTTAACGATTGTAAAATAGCTTTATCGCAAACTGATGAAACTCAGAGCACCGAGCGATCAGCGATCACAGTGAGGCGTGCAGCATACAGGAAATTAATCCTTAACCTTAGAGGTCATTACGGCAGGCTGGAAAAAGAGACTATACCAGCTGTTAACGCTATGATTATCAACACTCCTGAGAAGGTTGCCGGAGAGCTGCAACAAATTGTGAAGGAAGCACCAAACCGCCTTGAAATAACCCTGGGAAAAGAATCAATAACCCAAACAGAATATGATATCGATGCGTCCAAAGCATATCGCATAAAACTAGAGAAGTATATTCAGAATAAAGGAAAAGGAAAATCGAAGAGTATCCCTGTTCAGAGAATTCTCAATAGAGAAATAATACCAGGTCTGGCTAATTTACTATCTGAAAATGAAAAAAATGTTATACATCTAATAATTGCTAACTATGTATCAATAGAGCAGTTACATGATACACTAATAAAGAGTTATATCTCATTTAATAATGCAGATCCAAATCATCTTCATACCCAGATAGAGGCTATTAATGAAGTTACTTCCATCATAAGCAAAGGTGTCAATGATAATAATGAAAAAATTAAGAGGTTTGTAAGAAACGCAGATCAGTATTTACACAGTGTAAACAAAAGCATATCTATACTTTTAAACCAACCTGTTCAGCAAAAGCAGCAGCAGAAATTATCAACTTTTGAGCGGCAACTTTCAGAGTATATCAATGGCACTGAGGAACGCATATCCAACTGGGAGCAGAATCAAAATCATCTGTTTAACAGTATGTATTTAGAGCTAAACCTCATGCTCATAGGCACCACACTGGAGAGCAGCAGCCATGAAATCACAGATGCTATTGACAACCTCATTGAGAAGGATATTTCAGCAAAACACAAGGCTGTTATAAAAATTCTTCAAGAGGGAGATGTCTCAATTCAAAAGCTGAGTGAAGTGATTGAAAACGAAGAGATCAGAAATGAGTCAAAAACAAAAATCACCCACGCATTCAATCGTTTACAAAGAAAAATTCTACGTTTCCCTGAGACATTCTATGTGCTCTCAGATGGCTTTATGAATGAGATCAGTGAAAGAATCTTCGAGGAACCTGAGACCATGGAGGTAAAGAGCCAGCAATTACTTGATCATATGTTCCAACAGGAATTTACTGTAAAGGTCAGGAAAAGCCTCAACCACTTCATGAAGATATACGGAGAATCGATACTGAAAGAGCATGATATCATCACGAGGCTTTCAGTTTCCGGATTTTCGGAAAACGAGAAGCAGGAGTTTATCAATTCACATATTGACATTCTGGAGAGTGAAATAAAAATTCTTGAGGAGCAAAAAGAGGTGATAAAGGCAGAGATAAATCGCATTCTGGAGATCTTCTCCGGACGTCTCAGCCTACAGCCTTTTCTACGTACAGCAGGGAACTTAAAACACTACATCAGAAACCGGGAACGCGAGGAAATAAATAATGTGTTTACACGCACCATAAAAACAGTGAAGTGTGGCACAAGAGAATTTCTTACCAACCTGTGGTATCGTCAAAGCCGGGGAGTATTGTTACATAACAGGCTTATAAGTGCCAACAACGCGGAAAAGAAAAGTGAAAGCCTCGCACGTATTACAGCACAGATGGGAAATGTTATTCCAATATCAGAAATACCATTTTACTATCGTCAGCTTTTCATGCGTAAACAGCAATATGCTCCGGAATTCTGGATTGGAAGGGAGAAGGAGATCCACGACTTTGAGATATTTCATAATCGATATAAACAACGTCGAACAGGAGCTATCCTTGTCACGGGAGAACAATTTTCGGGAAACACATATTTCTGTGAACATGTGGCAGCCATACACTCCGATTCGGCACCAATATTTATGGTTACACCACCTGTGGGAGGCTCCATATCAAAAAAATCATTCTACGCCACGCTTGCAGATAGCCTGGAATCAGAAAACAAATCCTGGGACGAAGCTCTTAAGACTTTACCGATAAACAGTATTATCATTTTTGACAATATAGAATTATGGTGGATCAGAACTGAAGGTGGAAACCAAGTACTTGAAATCATAAAAAGGGTGATCGAAAAATATGCAGAAAAGATACTTTTTATTGCAAATACAGGAACTGTGAGCTACAATATCATGAGAAAGGTATCGACTATTGATGAAGTCTTTTCGGGAGAGATACGTCTTATGCCTTTTGATACCAGACAAATAGAGACAATCGTTATGCGGCGCCATCGTGCGGGAGGCATTAAATTCAGCCTCAACGGCAGGCATGAGAACAACTTCAGACCATGGCATTTTGCTCGTTTATTCTCACGATATTTCAACTTTAGCAATGGAAATATTGGTATTGCTTTGGCATCATGGATCTCCAACATCCAAAATATAAATGGTAATATTCTGGAGATGAAAAACCCCTCGATACCCGAAGATATTCCTATTGAGAAACTCGAAGAGACAGCACTTTTCTCACTGGTACAACTTATCATCCACCGCCAGGCAACAGCAGAGAAGTTGTCGCGTATTATGCAGATAAAGAAAGAAGAAGCTGCAAATGTCCTGGAAACTCTAAATCGCAAAGACCTGGTAAATGTTAACGATTCAGGCATATACGAAATAAATCCTGTGCTATACAGGTTTATTGTTGAAAGATTAAAAAAAGCTGAACTCTTGTAATATGGAAATTACCATTCACGAAATAACACAGGGTAACCTTTTTTGGCTACTAATTTTCACCTTGACAGGATACGTCATTCTAAGGATTATAAAGAAATATCTTCCTTTGATGATGAAAAAAGAACTATCAAAAAGGATTATTGGTATTGGAATTCCAATCCTGGAAGTATTATTTTGGTTGTGGGTTTTTTACGAATCAATACCAGTTTTTTATAACCATCATAAACTCCTGGGCATCCTGGTCTTTACAATAGCGTTGTCAGCTATTATTTGGTACACGTGGTATCGTCTCCGCGATTACGTTGCTGCTTTTATATTCAGAACAGGAAACGAAATCTCCATTGGGGAGAGCATTGAATATGAAAATGTCTCAGGCAAGGTGATATCGTTCAAATCCAGATATATTGAACTAAAAAATGCCTCGGGAGATATTGAGTTAATACCATATACCGCCATATCAGGAAAGAGAATTATTAGGCATCAAAACACAGAGCAGTCACAGAGCTTCAAATTTGCAATCTCCATTAACGGGGAAACTCCTCCAAAAACACAAGCAGCAGATATAAAGCAGTTTATTCTGCGCCAACCATGGAGTTCGCTGAGCAAGGATCCTGTAATAAGGTATCTGGGTAATGATGATGAGGGAAATCATTACGAAATCACGGTATTCACACCCGACAACAGCTACGCAGAAAAGATTAAAAGAGAGCTCCAAAAGAGGTTTAAATAATCTGTTTTTATCGAAATTGATGATCCAACCATCAACGAGACGAAGTGTAGTATGACCACATACTGATTATAATTGCAATAAACAACGACGCCATCCCGATAATGAATGTTGCAATAAATCCAAACTGCTGGTAAAAGACAATACCTACTGCAGGAGCAAACACAGATCTGATTCCTGTCAGCCACAGATGTACCGCCTGATAATCGCCGGCATCCTCATCAGCACAATAATATGCTGAACCAATATTCCATAACAGTGGCATTGTAGAGGCAAAAACAGCATGAAACAGGATATATCCAATCAACATATAAAACACAGTGATTCCCATAAACTCAAAGTTGCCAGGGAAAAAATCCGTTAACACAAGAAATCCGATATATGTAAACATGGATCCGAAGGTAATGACACTAAACTTCCGCGGGTCCACAGAACTCAGCAGCCGGCCGGCAATTGGCAACAATACAATTGCTCCAATATTATAAGCATTGCGATAAAACGCTACACTGGAATAATTCAGGTGCAGAGCCTCCTCAAAATATATAAATATCACCGAAACTGTCGACATAAAAGCAAAGCCATAAAACATAAAGGCGGCCTCGAAATGCAGAAAAGGTTTATTTTTCCATACTATAGATAGCATCCTCTTCATGGAACTACTCACAGATTTCATAAAGGGCTCCGGCTCACCCATATTGTCGGGCAGACGATATGGAATACGTGAGAAGATGAAGATAGATAGTATTCCCAACACTGCTACCACAGGGAAAACGTAGGTAAAGGCATACGGGTCATTATCAAGCAATAACCCGTAGGAAAAGGTCACCACCAGCATTACGATTTTATTCAATGATGTACTTACAGAGTACAGCCGAGAGAAGTTCTTGTGCCGGTAAGCATTTTTCAGAAACAGGTTGATGGTGGGATTGACTATTGGAGCAGCTAGGTAATAGATCAAAAATATGGCTAAAAAGATGTAATGGTATATACTATCACCGTCGTATGCCGCCGGGATCCGAGGGAAAAAGAGCAGGCCTATAAGTGGCAGACGAGTGAGCAGACCCACTCTACGAAGCATCCTGCGCTTTAGCTTTGTGCGTCGTACAAATTCATTTATAAAAATAAGAAAAACGAATACCACCATGCTAAACTGAAACAGAAAGCTAAGCTGGTAAGGCGATCCGTTAAGACTTTTAATAAAGACAAACTCATTCAACGCCAATACACCCAGCACCACACCCTCGATTAAAGAGTATGCCGTATGCAACTTAAAGGTCTTTTGTTCTGCTGCGTTTAGTTGGGATAATGACACTATTTTCATTCGACTATTTAAGGCTGCAAATATAGTTCATTATTTACTTAAAGAAAGAACACTTTTGTACCTTTGCCGACAATGAAAAAGAGTCCCGAAAAGTTTCAAACAGGTAATATCACTCTTCTTTCTCTGTCACATCTTATACATGACGTGTACGGATCGTTTCTGGCGCCTGTATTACCACTGATAATAGAGAAGATGAGCATTAACTATACCCTTGCGGGGATGCTCTCGTTATTTCAGCGCTTACCCAATCTTATGAATCCTTTTATTGGTTTGCTGGCAGATAAGATTCAGATGCGATACCTGGTGATTTTATGTCCGGCTATTACTGCCGTAGCCATGAGCCTCATTGGCGTGGCTCCCTCCTACTTTGTTCTTGCCATACTGCTGTTAGTGGCCGGCACCAGCGGCGCATTGTATCATGTTCCATCCCCTGTAATGGTAAAGAAATTATCCGGCTTACAGACAGGTAAAGGGATGAGCTTTTACATGATGGGAGGCGAGATTGCACGTACCCTGGGACCACTGACAATCCTTGGTGCAGTAACTATCTGGGGGCTCGAAGGCACGTGGAAGCTTATTCCTTTTGGACTGCTGGCATCGTTGTTATTATGGTGGCGGTTGCATAATGTAAAGGTTCGCGACGATGTGAAACGCATTGAATCACCGACACATCCGTGGAAGGCACTGAAAAAACTCCTTCCTTTCTTTGCAGTGATTACCGGATATATGTTCTTCCGTGCACTATTGAAGTCGAGTATGAGTACTTTTTTGCCCACTTTCCTCACAGGAGAAGGCGGTTCACTGTGGTCTGCGGGAATATCGCTCTCTATCTTCCAGCTTGCCGGCGCGGCGGGAACATTAGTGGCAGGAACAGCATCGGATAAGATTGGGCGCAAAAAAGCCCTCGCCATCATGGCAATATCCACCCCAATAGCCATGTTTGCGTTCTTACAATCTTCCGGTGCGATGAGTATAGTATTCCTGATTTGTACCGGATTGCTTATTTTCGGCAGCACTCCAGTACTACTAGCCATGGTACAGGATACCGAAACCAATCATCCTGCCTTCATAAATGGCATATATATGACACTGAACTTCACCATGAGCTCACTGGCCGTATTTCTCTCCGGAATGCTGGCAGACTTCATGGGATTGGAAAAAATGTTTTACGTTGCAACAGGATTATCCATAATATCGTTATTATTCATATTTTTCATCCCCGAAAGGAAAAAACAGAAAATAATCGATGATTAGAAAAGAGAGGGAACAAAAGTGGTATTACAACAGGTTTGTAAGGCCTGTGCTAATGTTTCTTAAACAGGGGCTCACACCAAAAAAACTCGCTTTGACAGTAGCCATAGGCTCCATGATAGGTCTGTCGCCTCTATATGGATTAACAACACTAATATGTATCGTCGTGGCATCGCTGCTAAGATTAAATCAGGGGGCAATACAAGCTGCAAACTACATTGTATTTCCGGCACAGCTACTTTTAATTATTCCTAACATCCGCACCGGAGAATGGCTTTTTGGCATAGAACACTTTCCTTTAAACCTGGAAGATCTCAGGCAGCTATTCAGCGAAAGCTGGACAAACGGACTACTTCAATTCGGCAAAAGCATGCTTATCGGAACAGCATTCTGGGCCATAATAGCCATACCGCTGGGAGTCGCATTATATTATCTTCTTATACCGATCTTTCGTAAAATTGAGGCGAGATACAGGAAGTATATACAGGATAAAATTAACACATAAGAGTCATCTACATCCACACACTAAAGCATTCTGTCAAAGGGGTCAAATAATTTATTTTTTCCTCTTACCTCTGGGAGGGTATTTCCGATACCCCTTATTTCTATGTTGTTGTACCGGTTTGTATTCCGGACCGGGCTCGAAGCCTTCGGGCAGCTCACATTTATACACCTGTGTTTCAATAAGTTTTTCAATGCGTCCCATTTTTATCTGATCCTCACGGTTCACCAAAGTTATAGCCACACCAGAAGATTTCGCCCTTGCTGTTCTCCCAATGCGATGCACGTAATCCTCGGCATCTGAAGGCACATTATAATTGATTACAAGGTCAATATTCTGTACATCTATGCCACGGCTTACAACATCAGTGGCAACAAGAATCGAAACCTGTCCTGCCTTAAACTTGTTAAGCACATCCTCACGCTCGGGCTGTGCCAGGTCAGAATGTATGGCATTGGCGTCGAGGCCGGCTTTCCTGAGAGATCGGTGCAGATCCTTCACATCAGCTTTTGTGGAGGCAAAAACCAATATCCTATCCAGATCTTTATACTTTAAGAGGTGCGTTACCAAAGGCAATTTCTGGGTTTCAGAAAGCACATATGCAGCCTGCAAGACACCTTCTACCGGTTTCGACATTGCAAGGTTAATCTCCCTGGGGTCATGCAGAATCTCATGCGCCAGCTTACGGATATCGTTGGGCATTGTAGCAGAAAAAAGAAGAGTCTGACGTTTTGCAGGTAACTTACTAATAATCTGGCGTATGTCATCGACAAAGCCCATATCAAGCATACGATCGGCCTCATCGAGAACCAGATGTTGCAGGTTTTCAAG
Source organism: uncultured Bacteroidales bacterium (assembly GCA_964474455.1). Classification (GTDB taxonomy): domain Bacteria; phylum Bacteroidota; class Bacteroidia; order Bacteroidales; family BM520; genus BM520. Next base: position 9,396 of record CAYYSU010000010.1, on the reverse strand, counting down.
ACGGGCATAGTTGTGAATCAGGTGCGACTTTAGCCTGCCGGGAGTAGCGATAATAATATCGGCACCTTTGGAGAGAGCTTTCTTCTCCTGATCCCAGTCGCTGCCGGCAGTACCACCATATACTGCTATCGAGCTCACTTTGGCAAAATAAGCAAAGCCCTGCATCTGTTGGTCGATCTGTTGTGCCAGTTCGCGTGTCGGGGATATGATAATAGTATTCACACTACCATCTTCTTTAAGCTGCATAATCTTATGTATCAGCGGCAAAAGGAAAGCGGCAGTCTTACCGGTACCGGTCTGTGCACAGGCTATAAGGTCATGATTTTCAAGAATCAACGGTATCACAGCTTCCTGCACGGGAGTAGGCTCGCTATATCCCATCATAGTGATAGCTTCCATCACATCCTCGTCAAGATCAAAATCGTAAAATGTTGCCATATACAGCAAAAATGAGTTGAATTATAAATTAATAATAATGTGAAGGCTTAGAATCCACATTATTTCGTTAATTTTACTTTTGCAAAGCTAAGAAAAAAACAATGTCAAACACACAGCAATCGCCACTGGCAGAGATTTTGCGTCCACAGAATCTGGGAGAGTATATCGGGCAGGAACACCTTGTGGGAGAAGGTGCTATACTACGCACAGCCATCGAATCGGGAAGCATTCCATCGATGATTCTATGGGGTCCTCCAGGTGTAGGAAAAACAACCCTGGCCTTCCTGATCTCAAAACAACTAAGCAGGCCTTTTTACACCCTCAGCGCAATCAGTTCAGGAGTTAAAGAGATCCGCGCAGTGATTAAAGATGCAGAAGACAACCCCAACGCCATACTCTTCATCGATGAGATACACCGTTTCAGCAAAAGTCAGCAGGACTCGCTACTCGGCGCAGTGGAAAAGGGCATTATCACACTTATTGGTGCAACCACAGAAAACCCCTCTTTCGAAGTTATCTCTCCACTGTTATCGCGCTGCCAAACGTATATCCTGCAAAACCTCAACAGGCAGGATCTGGGCAAAGTGCTGCAACGTGGTCTTGACTATCTCACCAAAGAGAAGCAATTTAAGATAATGGTCGAAGAGGATGAAGCGCTGATGCGTACCTCTCAAGGTGATGCGCGCAAGATGCTTAATGCTCTCGATCTAATTGTTAATCAAAATAAAGATAATGAGATCATTATCACCAACAAACTGGTACTTAAAACCATCCAGCAAAACCTTGCCATGTACGATAAGGGCGGCGAGCAGCATTATGACATTATCTCCGCATTCATTAAATCCATTCGTGGCAGCGATCCCAACGCAGCGTTGTATTGGCTGGCGCGTATGATCGAAGGCGGCGAAGATCCTAAGTTCATCGCAAGAAGATTAGTAATTCTGGCTTCTGAGGATATAGGTAATGCCAACCCCAACGCGCTGTTGCTCGCCAATGCCTGCTTCGATACCATCCACAAAATCGGGTGGCCGGAAGGGCGTATTACCCTTTCGCAAACAACAACGTATCTGGCTAACAGCCCTAAAAGCAACTCCACGTACTTAGCCATCAAAAAAGCACAGGCTTTCGTAAAGCAAACCGGTGACCTGCCGGTGCCATTACATCTGCGCAATGCACCTACCAAGCTCATGAAGCAGCAGGGCTATGGCAAAGAGTATCAATATGCTCATGACTACGAAAACAATTTTACGGACATTGAATTCCTTCCAAATGAAATTTTAGGCACAAAATTCTACGAGCCGGGAAGCAATAAGCGGGAAGAAGAGACCAGAAAAAGATTATCCGATCGCTGGGGAGACAAATACGGTTATTAAAAGTAATTCACCCCTCCTCCATTTGCAATCGTTTGCGTAACTATTCCTGTCAAAACATTGCTTTTCAACGGTTTTGATTGCTATTTTTGAACTACTGTACTCTTTTCAGGTTTATACATTAAACAACCGGTTTATGAATCACGAAATATTAAAAAACAGATTATCAGAGCTCTGGTTTTCCCTCTACGGAAAACAAAATATAGAGTTATTAAATAAGTTTACCGAAGAAGTATTACAATACAAAAAGCTCAACAATGTAAAGGCTATGGATGAGGGATGGTACAAAGATGCCATTGTATATTCTCTTTACGTGGATCTTTTCAACGACACCTTCAACGGTCTCATTCAAAAGTTCGACTATCTGGAGAGCCTTGGAGTCAATTGCATCTGGCTACTTCCCGTTCTGGAGTCACCCATGCGTGATGCCGGCTTCGACATCTCCAATTACAGAGCGGTAAGAAAATCTCTGCTGGGCCTTCCTGACTCCGCTACTACAGAAGAGGCTGAACGTCTGTTCAAGGAATTTCTCGACGAGGCTAACAGGCGCAAAATAAAGGTGATATTCGACATCGCCATGAACCACGTTTCGGAAGAGCACCCCTGGTTTAAGGAGGCCAAAAGCAGCAAAGACAACGCTTACCGCGATTTCTTTATCTGGAACGACGACGAGAACAAATACACTGACGCACGCATAATCTTTAAAGGTATGTGCTCCAGTAACTGGGAGAAATCCGGTGATCAGTATTTCTTCCACCGCTTCTTTGAGTTCCAGCCCGACTTGAACTACCGCAACCCACACGTTATCGTGGAGATGTGCCGCAATCTGATATACTGGGTATCACAGGGTGTGGATGGCTTCCGTGCCGACGCTATCCCATACCTATGGAAGGAAGAGGGTACTGATTGTGAAAATCTGCCTCAGACACACACCATAGTAAAATTCTTTAAAGCAGTATTGGATTTTATTCGTCCCAACACTCTGTTGCTTGCCGAGGCATGTCAAAAACCTACAGAAGTGGTAAAATATATCGGTACCGGTGATGAGTGTAACGCAGGATACCACTTCCCGCTGATGCCCATGATATACAAAGCTCTGGCAATAGAATCACGTGAGCCTGTAATGAATACACTCAGAACCAAAGTAACACCCGCAATCTCATCTCAAAGCCAGTGGTTTACATTCCTGAGATGCCACGATGAGCTCAGCCTGGAGTTAATTTATGTCTCTGAAGAAGATAGAAAGCTGATTCATGAAAGTTATTGCCATGATCAAATGTGGAATTTCCGTGTTGGAGAAGGCATCTCAGCACGCCTCTCAGAACTGATGAAAAAAAATCCGGAAAAGATTGCACTGGCATACTCCATAATGCTTACCCTGCCCGGAACACCAATTATCTATTATGGTGATGAGTTTGCAAAAGAGAATGATATAGAATACTATAAGGAACAAATCAAGCACACAGGAAAAGATGATACACGCTTTCTGGTACGTGGAAAAATTGATTGGGAAAGAGTTACTGATGACTTACAAAATCCGGAAACATTAAGCCATAAGGTTTTCCAAAGACTTTCCAAGATGATAGAAGTGCGTAAAAACTCCAAAGCCTTCGGACGTGGAGATATAAGATGGATTGATATTAAAGATAAAGAAGAAAATGTGATTACTGAGGTTATGGCCTACACACGTGACTATGATCACGAGCACATCGTTATCATCCAAAATCTTTCTGATAAAGACATATATATCCATGAAAATTCTTTAAATATATGTGCAGGTGATAAAGACAGATTGGGTCGGATATGGCCGGAGAAAAATAATGATGGCATTATGTTAAAGCCATATTCTTATTACTGGATTTAATAACAGGGTAATGGGATTATTATTTAAAATATTAGAAAAAAAAACCTATGAATAAACATAATTTTAAAGCAGTGATTTTTGACCTCGATGGGGTCATCACACAGACAGCAAAAGTACATTCACGTGCCTGGAAGGAGATGTTCGATGAGTTTCTTAAAGCATACTCTACACAGGAGAATGTTCCTTTCCGTGAATTTACTCACGAAGGCGATTATCTGACTTTTGTTGATGGTATGCCCAGATATAAAGGAGTCGTTTCTTTCCTGGAATCCAGAAACATCAATCTTCCTTTCGGATCTCCCGGCGACTCAACGGCGATGTTTACTGCCTGCGGACTTGGAAACAGGAAGAATGAGAAGTTCAACGAAATCATTGCTAACGATGGAGTGGAGGTTTTTCCTTCGACAGTGGAAATGATAAAACAACTACAGGAAGATGGCGTCCGCATTGCGGTTGCCAGTTCATCGAAAAACTGCGGTGCAGTGCTCCAGGCAGCAGGTCTGACAGGCCTCTTTGAAGCTCAAATAGATGGAGTGTATAGCGCAGCACACAATCTCAAAGGAAAACCGGATCCCGACATCTTCACCACAGCAGCAAATAAAATAGGAGTGCCTTTCGACCAGGCTGTAGTAGTAGAAGATGCTGTTTCAGGCGTGATGGCAGGTAAAAAGGGTAACTTTGGACTTGTTCTCGGTGTAGCACGACAAAATAACGACGAAGAGCTGGGGAGAAATGGTGCCGACATTGTGGTGGAAGATCTTGAAGACATCACCCTGGAAGAGATCGACATGTGGTTTAAAGAAGGGCTGGAAGAGGATGGCTGGAACATCACATATAAAGAATATGATCCTGTGAAAGAGAAAACCCGCGAAACACTTCTCACCGTTGGGAATGGCTTCTTCGCCACCCGTGGTGCCATGGAAGAATCCCTTGCATCAGAAAATCATTACCCCGGAACGTATGTGGCCGGACTATATAACCGACTCACATCAAAAGTTGGAAATCGTGAGATTGAAAATGAAGACTTTGTAAACATCCCCGACTGGACTAATACCTCTTTCAAAATCAATGATGGCCAATGGTTTAATCCTGATACCTGGAAGATTGAGTTCTTCCAGCGAAATCTGGATATGGGATCCGGTGAGATGACAAGAGATATCCTTGCAACCGATTCCGAAGGTCATAGCGTACTCATAGAATCGTCGCGTTTTGCCAGCATGAAAAACATGCACCTGGGTGGAATGAATTACAATATTACTCCCATGAACTTCAGTGGTAAGATAACCATAAAATCCGGTATCAACGGAGCGATCATTAATGATGGCGTTAAACGCTACCGTGACCTCAATCAAAAGCATCTCAGCCCGGATCTTGAACAGGTATCTGACGATGCACTGCTTGTACAGGTGCGCACAACACAATCGAATGTTAATGTAGCTGTAGCTGTTCGTTTTCCTGAAAACAAGCCTCAACGTACAGAAATAACTGACGGCGTGGCAACAGCATTCTGGGATGTCGAGCTGGAATCTGAAGAGACCTTCTCTCTGGAAAAAATAGCAGCAATATATACCTCTAAGGAGAACAAAAACGATTTTGCAGCGGCAGCTATGAGCGCCGTGAAAGAGTCGGAATCATATTTCATTGAAGCAACAGAGAGTATGTTGGCATGGAATGAAATTTGGGCTATCTCTAATATGGAAATTGAAGGCGACCGTGAAGCACAAAAGTTGCTACGCCTGCACATTTACCATCTGATGTCTTCATTCTCACCTCACAACCACAAAATCGACGCAAGTATCACAGCACGTGGCCTTCATGGAGAAGCGTATCGCGGACATATCTTCTGGGACGAACTCTACATCCTGCCATGGTATTGCAAAACATTTCCCGAAGCGGCTAAAGCGATGCTGATGTACCGCTACAGAAGGCTTGAAAAAGCACGGGAATATGCACAATCCCATGGATATAAAGGTGCTATGTTCCCATGGCAGAGCGGTTCCGACGGACGAGAGGAGACACAAATCATTCATTTAAATCCTATCTCCGGAATATGGGGCGATGACTATAGCTCACTGCAACGCCACGTCTCTCTGGCGGTGGCATATAATGTTCATACATATTTTCATCTCACCAACGACGTGGAATTTATGAACCTGTATGGTCTTGAGATGCTTCTGGAAATAGCACGTTTCTGGGCTTCCAAAACAAAACAAGATGCCAACGGTAGATATAGTATCAGTGCCGTTATGGGACCTGACGAATTCCATGAGAAGCTGCCGGGTGACAAAAATGGTGGTTTGAGAGATAACGCATACACTAATATCATGACAGCGTGGCTTTTTGGTAAAATTGAAACGCTAAAGATCAATGAAGATATTGATTTTGAAGAGGCTGCGGTAAAAATAAACGTTACGGAAGAGGAGCTTAATAAATGGAAAGTTATTGATGAAAAACTGAACCTCATAATCTCTGAGGAGGGTATCATTTCACAGTTTGATGGTTATTTCAACCTTAAAGAGCTTAACTGGGACGACTACCGCAATCGCTACGATGATATACACCGCATGGATCGTATTCTGAAGTCTGAAGGACATCATCCTGACGACTACAAAGTTGCAAAACAGGCGGATACTCTAATGACATTTTACAATCTTAACAACGACACTGTTACAGGTATCATAAACGGGCTTGGGTACGAATTACCGGAAGATTATATAAGCAAAAACCTTGATTACTACCTGCAACGCACCAGTCATGGCAGCACCCTAAGTCGTGTGGTGCATTCATATCTGGCGCGTATGATCGGGCGCGATGACCTCAGCTGGGATCTTTACCTTGATGCCTTAAGAAGCGATTTCACGGATATCCAGGGAGGAACAACAGCAGAAGGGATTCATGCTGGAGTAATGGCGGGAACCATTGAGATAGCACAGAAAGCCTTTGCGGGACTGGATCTCAGAGGTGACAAAATAATATTTGAACCATCAATGCCCAAACATTGGCGAAAAATGACCTTCCGCTTTAAATTTCGTGGAGAGTTGTATGAAGCTATTGTGGAAGATGAAAAAGCATCATTAAATAAATTACAATTACACTAAACCCCGATATTATGTTGAGTGACGTATTATTAATAGAAGAGAAGCACCAACTGGCAGCACAGAAGATTTATGAATATATTGAAAAGGTACGCACCGGACGTTTTGTTGTGGCTATTTCAGGAGAGAGCGGATCAGGAAAAACAGAGCTGTCGCATTGTCTGGCAAATTTGTACAAAAAAGCAGGATTAAAAGCCAAGCCCTTGCACACCGACAACTACTATATGAGTTTGCCGGAAATAAGAAACCAGTGGCGCGAAGCACACGGTCGTGAAAGCATTGGATATACTGAATACGACTGGGATGTTATAAACAAAAACCTTGTGGATTTTAGAGCCGGCGCTGTAACGGAGATGCCTTGCGTGGATATTGTCACGGATCAGGTTGACAGGCTGATAACTGACTTCGCAAAGATCGACGTGCTGATTCTGGATGGGCTTTATGCTTTAAAGACTGATGATGTGGATATGCGTGTATTTATAGATATTACCTATGAAGAGACTAAGAAGGCTCAGCTCCGGCGTGGCAAAGAGGCTCAGACACCATTTCGCACTATGGTGCTGGAACGTGAGCACGAAGTGGTCACAAGCTTGAAGGATATGGCAGACCTATATGTTTCTCGCAACTTTGAGGTATTTGAGAAAAAAGATTATCAAAAATAACCCGGGGATCAAAACATAAATTTCAATATTATCTTTTCGATTTTCCCGGCTCTCAATCGAAAAATTCGATTATTTTTGTTCGCTGAAAAAAATGGTGGAAAAATAAGGATGAGTAAGAAAATCGCAATATATCAATTGTTTCCAAGATTATTTGGTAATGAAAATATGAATTTTACACCATTGGGTTCTAAGGCACAGAATGGTTGCGGGACATTTTCAGCTATCAACAATAATGCATTACAGTCAATCTCACAATTGGGAATAACGCACATTTGGTACACCGGAATTCCTGAGCATGCTACAACCACAGATTATAGTTCGTACGGGATCTCACCCGACAACCCAAGTGTTGTTAAAGGACGTGCCGGCTCACCCTACGCCATAAAGGATTATTACGATGTTTCTCCTGACCTGGCTGATGATCCGAAAAACCGCATCAATGAGTTCAAGGCGCTAGTAGAAAGAACCCATAATTATGGACTGAAGGTTATTATTGATTTTGTCCCCAATCATGTAGCCCGCAACTACTACTCCGACAATCTTCCCAACGGTCACATACAGCTGGGGAAATTTGACGACCCTTCTCAACACTTCTTGCCAGAAAATAACTTTTACTATATTCCGGGAAGCAGATTTGTAGTACCGGAAGAGGCGGTGGCAAAATGTCGGGGATATAAGGATATCAATAAAACAAGACCGTACTATGAATTTCCTGCAAAAGCCAGCGGCAACGATAACTTCACCCCCGCCCCTTCAGTCAACGACTGGTACGAAACAGTGAAGTTGAATTATGGTATCAACTACGGATTTCATAATGAGAAACATTTCAATCCCATACCCAATACTTGGAACAGGATGCTTGATATTTTGGAATTCTGGTGTAAAATGGGTGTTGATGGTTTTCGTTGCGATATGGCGGAGATGGTACCGGTGGAGTTTTGGAACTGGGTTATCCCACGAATAAAAGCCTGCAACCCGGGAATTATTTTTATCGCTGAGGTCTATAATCCACATCTCTACGGAGAGTATATCCATGGAGGGAAATTCGATTTTCTGTATGATAAAGTGGGGCTATATGATACGCTGCGAGCTCTAACAGAAGGCAAAGGTAATACAGAAGATATTTCTCAAGTGTGGCAGCATCTTAACGGACTCGACAAATATATGCTCCGTTTTATGGAAAACCATGATGAGCAGCGCATCGCGTCACAACAGTTTGCCGGCATACCGGAAAAAGGGTTACCTGCAATGGTGGTATCAGCTATGATGCACCAGGGGCCGGTGATGATATACAACGGTCAGGAACTTGGCGAGCAGGGCGACAAGATGGCGGGGTTCAGCGGTGACGACGGAAGAACCACAATATTCGACTACTGGAACATGCCAGAGGTGCAACGATGGAACAACGGAGGTGTATTTAATAATACAAAACTTACAAAAGCGCACATTCAACTTCGAGAAGCATACTCAGAGATACTAAACTTTTGCAGCGCAAGCAGTGCCATCAGCAACGGCGAATTCTACGACCTGATGTGGATTAACAAACACCTGAAAGAAAAAAAATTATACGCTTTTATTCGCCATAATGAGAATGAAAATGTGCTTGTGTTAGCATCCTTTAATAACAACCCGGTGACGACAGAACTAAATATCTCAACCCATGTTCTGAAGGCAACAGGAATGGAGGAGATAGAACATATTGAGATGACTCAGCATCTTCCCGAAGCAGAGCCAAATGGCACCCTTTTCCATGCTTCTGATAACGGGTTCACTATCCCGGTAAATATCGCAGGGTTGGGATATCAGGTGTTTCGTTTCTGATTTTATAGGAACACAGAGTTCCTTCTTTTCAAATAAGGGTTTTCACGAAATTAAAAAGCTTGAACGGCACATATTTGATATGTAGATCAATCCGGGTGGGAGTAGCAGCTACAACGGTTTTAAATGATAGGGTGATCAGTTGTTAC
>CAYYSU010000009.1:0-71156 GCA_964474455.1 uncultured Bacteroidales bacterium | reverse complement strand
CCATCCGCCAATCTCACAAAAACTCACATCAATCCCCATAGGTTAGTTCAACACCTCGTTCAGACTTTGTGCTACGCACAGTCCGAACGCTTAATTGTTCTTTTTGGCGAAGGAACCTTTTGGGTATATCAAAGTAATATGGGGGTGTTGGATACGGTTGAAGTAAAGAACGTGACTAGGACTTTAACAAATGGTGAGCTTTCAGTGTATTCTAAAGAGGAAGGCCTAAGATTGGAAAATAAATCTTCAAGAAGTTATTCTACTCCTCGCTTTTGAAGCTGGTGAAGAAAATCATTTAACTCTTCACCAGAGGTAAACTGCTTCAAAAATTCGCTGTTTAAAAGATCTTCTTTTTTCATAAGTGTGTACTAAGTTAATCAAAGTTATCTCCGATACATATTTTGAGCTGTTTAAAGGCTCAAAATAAATCAGGATAACTTTTTACTTACACACTTTTTAGGATACTCCCTCGAATTACATTCCCAGTTCACAACAAGACCATTGGGTCCTTGGTATTTCTGACACAATAACCAATATAAATGAATGCTTAGCTCAACAGATATATTTCATTGTTTATCCTAATCCCGCTACTACAATTCTAAATGTTGATTTTCAGAGTGATATCGATTATGAAAATTCCGTAATAGAACTAATGGATATTAACGGCAGAGTTGTTAAAACCATAAAACTATCACAGAGCACCACCGAATTGGATATTAGTGGGATAAATGATGGTTTATGGATCGTAAGAGTTAAAACTAATTCTTCTGTATCAAATCAAAAGGTAGTTATACACAAAGGAATGTAGGTTAAATTTGTTTTTATATATCATTTATCAAAATTTCGTCTGTACCCTGTGTTTCTCAACGAAATTTACTAATTTGCCATTTCAAAACAAATAGAAAGGCATATTGGTTTTAAAAAACTATAAAACGTGCTCTATGGAAGATGCTGGTAGAGTTGTTTTTAAACGCAGAGAGGATTCAAAGTATCTTTGTAACAGGTCGACCCTGGATAGCATTCTTTCTGAAGTTTCTCAGGATTATTTCATCCTGGAAATCAACGATATTGCAAATCTTCCATATGAAACAACATATTTTGATAATGCGGAGAATGATTTTTATCTAAAACATCATAATAAGAACTATTCCAGGTTTAAAATTCGCAGACGTTATTATCCGGTTTCCGGTGATTGTTTTTTTGAAGTTAAAGAGAAGACTAATAAGAGAAATACAGTTAAACATCGTTTAAAAACAGAGCCAGGGACAACTTTTAGTGATGAAGAGTACACTTTTATCAGGAACTTTAATTCTGACTTGCAGTCAATATATTTTCCCGTTTTGCAGGCCAATTTTTTTCGTATCACATTGGTGAGAACGGATTTCTCTGAACGATGTACCATAGATACGGGATTAACATTTTTGTCAAATGATAAAACAGAGAGCCTCGACGATTTGGCTATATTCGAGGTCAAGTGTGAACAACATTCGCACAATAATCCGATGAAAAAGGCACTGAAACTATTTCACGTGCGCTCGCAAGGTTTTAGTAAATATTGCATTGGTAGAGCTCTTACCGATGAAAAATTGAAGAGGAATAATTTTAAAGAAACAATATCTTTCGTAAACAAACAAAAAAGTATTTAATATGCTATCAATGTTATCTTTGATTACCACTGCTTCGGTTAAGTTTTTTAAAATCGAGCTATTTGATGCTCACGATTTTACGGAGTTGTTGTTTCGGCTGGCATTTAATTTTGCCGTTGTTTTTTTTATCGTACGTGTAATATATCGTAACTCCCGTAAAGGTAAAAGTTACTCATTTAGTTTTATTGCTATCTCGATGATAGTATTTCTGCTATGTTTTTTACTTGAGAATGTTAAACTTGAGCTTGGTTTCGCACTGGGTCTTTTTGCCATATTTGGAATACTAAGATACAGAACAGAAACAATACCCATAAAAGAGATGACATATCTGTTTGTGGTAATAGGAGTTTCTGTTATCAACGCTTTGACGAATAAGAAGATTAGTTATGCTGAGTTGTTGTTTGCCAATGCAGCGATTATTGGGTTGTTATATTATCTTGAGGTAAGCCCTTTCTTTAATAAAGAGCTACGAATGACAATTATCTATGAGCGTATTGAGATGATTGTGCCTGAGCAGTATGATACTATGTTGGAAGATCTTCGGGAGAGAACAGGTCTTCCTGTGACCCGCTTTATTATAAAAAATATTAATCTTTTGCGCGATAGTGCTGAGGTCTATGTTTTTTATTCCAATACTAACCGTGAAGCCCGTTAAATGATTGCATTTAAACGAATAATACTGTTAACAGCATTTATATTGCTTTCCACAAATCTGTTTTCCCAGGACTGGTATGCCCGTTATGCTGCGGGTATTCAATGGAAACCAGTGGATAAGTTGAAGATGGAGTTAAAGCCTGAAATCCACCTAAAGAGTTTTCAGGAACCTAAAGAGTTGTTGATTGATTATGGACTTGAATATGATATTTGGGAGTTTTTTGAGCTTGGTGCCAATGTGAGGTTCAGCAATGAATTAAAGAATAAAGGGAATATTTATGTTATGAGATATTCTGGAGATGCTACGTTTAGTGCAGATATTAATCGTTTTGAGTTTCAAATTCGAAATCGCTTTTCCAATTATTCTGAATACGGGGAAGAGGAAGATAACGAACTGGTTTATCGCTTTAGAGGCAGAGTGGGTTATAATATTCCTAACTGGAAGGCGGATCCAGAAATATTTGTGGAGACATATTTTAAAGGTCCTGTGGTCTATATTTCTAAGATGAGATACGGGGCATATATCGATTGGAAGCTTCCATATAACAATAGGTTAAAATTTGGTTATTTTTTTCAGGATTATGTGCAGAAAGAGAAGTTTGTTAATGTTGTGGATGTAACGTGGAGTTACCGGATTAAATAAAAAAAAAGTCCCTACCCGGAAAGGGTAGGGAACAAAAACCACCAAAACTAAGGAGAAAACCTGTAAAGAATATATCAGGTTCCTTAATAGAGTGGCGGCGTTAGAATCGCCGCCTGAAATGTTTACTTTTATTGGTCAGCATACTCCTTGAGGATCTCTTTAACATCATCAGGAGCCACACGGCCATATGTTTTTTCTCCAATAAGTACCACAGGAGCAAGGCCACATGCGCCCACACAACGCAGGCATGAGAGGGAGAACTTACCATCAGCAGTGGTTTCACCCACTTCCACGTTTAGTTCTTTCTTGAATTCTGTGAGTACTTTTTCCGCACCACGCACATAACAAGCTGTACCGGTACATATAGAGATAGGGAATTTACCTTTTGGGGTCATGGTGAAGAAAGAGTAAAATGTTACTACACCATAAACTTTCGCAACAGGTACTTTGAGTTCGTGAGCTATAACTTCCTGCACCTCTGAAGGGAGGTAGCCAAATATCTCCTGCGCTCTATGAAGCACATTGATAAGTTCGCTAGGCTCGTTATTGAATGATTTACAAACTTCTGCAAGTTTGTCTATATCAGCTTTTTTGAGTTTTATTTTTATGCTTGACATAATTTGTCTCCTTTACTTTGTTATACTTAACAATGGCTTATTAATCAATGAAGATATCATTTTTACTCTTATCGAAGTAGTGAGTATGCAGCAGATGATGCGATTTTTCGCTCAATGGCTTCTCCAGGAACTCATCGTAGAGCTTCTTGATATATGGGTTTTCATGTGATTTACGCAGCGTTTTCATTTCGTCTTCTGTATAGATCGCTTTCATACGAGCTTTCAGAATACTGCTGTCGCCATGGTGCAAAGGTTGACCTCCACCGCCGATACAACCTCCGGGGCAGGCCATTATTTCAATGGCATGGAATTTATTGGAGCCGTCTTTGATGCTCTCAAGCAGCTTACGTGCGTTACCTAAACCGTGTGCAATACCAATGTTCACAGGAAGACCGTTAAAATCAATTGTTGCAGAACGGATACCCTCGAAACCACGAAGCTCTTTAAAGTCAACATTATCTAATGTCTTTCCTGTCTGTAATTCGTATGCAGTACGTGAAGCAGCTTCAATAACACCACCTGTAGTACCAAAGATTACCGCAGCACCTGTAGATTCACCCAATGGGTTATCGAAATCTTCGTCGGGAAGATTATTGAATTCCATATTGGATTGCTTAATCAGATGTGCCAATTCTCTTGTGGTGATAGAGTAGTTTACGTCAGGGTCACCATCGGTGCTGAACTCTTCACGCTGACATTCGTATTTCTTAGCCACACAAGGCATGATAGAGACAACGATAAGGTCTTTACGATCAACTTCAATCTTATCAGCGAAATACGTTTTTGCAATAGCACCAAACATTTGCTGAGGAGAACGTGCCGTAGAAGGAATGTCGCGCATTTCCGGGAAGTTGTTCTCGAAGAAATTTACCCATGCAGGGCAGCATGAAGTAAGAATTGGCAACGGAACATCTTTATCACCTGCCAGAAATCTATTCAGGCGGTCGAGAAGTTCAGAGCCTTCTTCCATAATGGTAAGGTCGGCAGCGAAGTCTGTATCAAATACATAGTCGAAGCCTAAGCGGCGCAGTGCAGCAGCCATTTTACCTGTTACCAGTGTGCCTGGTTTGTTACCAAACTCTTCACCTAATGCAGCACGTACTGCAGGTGCAGTTTGTACAATAACCGTTTTGGATGGATCAGCAAGGTCACGGATGAGCCTGTGAGTGTGATCTACCTCAGTAAGAGCACCTGTAGGACAAACAGCCACACACTGGCCGCAGAAAGTACAAGTGGACATGTCGAGGTTCTGTTCAAAGGCCGTCGCCACAACAGCGTCAAAGCCTCTGTTGATTGCCGATAGAGCACCAACGGTTTGCACATCATTACACATTGTCTCACACCTACGACACATAATACATTTATCTACGTCGCGGATGATAGAGGGAGAGGTGTCTTCACGGTAGGTCGATTGCACTCCTGGGTAAGTAATTTTACGGATACCTAATTCCTGAGCTAACGACTGGAGATCACAGTTGCCATTTTTAGCACAAATAAGGCAGTCTGCCGGGTGGTCAGAGAGTATGAGCTCAACAACTGTAGCACGTGCGTTCAGAACGCGAATCGTGTTGGTTCTTACTACCATACCTTCAGTTACTTTTGTTGCACATGCAGGAGCAAGATTTCTTCTGCCTTCTACCTCCACAACACAAACACGGCAACCGCCTGGTTTATTTTCTATATTCATATCACCAAGGTTCATATAACAGAGTGTAGGGATATGAATGTTAATGAGCTTTGCAGCTTCAAGAATGGTTGATCCCACAGGAACTTCCATTACTTTATTATCTATTGTTAATTTGATTTTTGCCATTGTTTAGCCCCCAATTAGATTAATTCAATTGCGTTAAACTTACATTTTTCCATACATGTACCACACTTGATACACGCTGCTTGGTCGATGTGATGTGGCATTTTGCGCTCTCCTGTAATACAGTTCACAGGACATGCTCTGGCACAAGCAGTACAACCAACACAATTCTCTTCAATTATATTATAGCTCATCAGGTCAGTACAAGCTCCTGCAGGACATTTTTTGTCTACAACGTGCGCTACATATTCATCCCAGAAGTTATCAAGTGTTGATAACACAGGGTTGGGGGAAGTCTGACCCAGACCACAAAGAGCGGTATCTTTAATAACGTTAGAGAGATTCCTAAGGTTATCAAGATCTTCCATTGAACCTTCACCTTTGGTGATCTTATCAAGAATCTCGTGAAGACGCTTGTTACCAATGCGGCAAGGAGTACATTTACCACACGACTCTTCGACGGTAAATTCGAGGAAGAATTTTGCAATAGAGACCATGCAGTCATCTTCGTCCATTACGATCATACCTCCTGAACCCATCATAGAGCCCTGAGCGATAAGGTTGTCAAAGTCGATGGGAGTATCAAGGTGATTCTCAGTAAGGCAACCACCTGACGGACCGCCGGTTTGGACTGCCTTGAATTTTTTGCCATCTTTAATACCGCCACCGATTTCATATATTACTTCGCGCAGAGTAGTACCCATAGGTACTTCAATAAGACCTACGTTGTTGATCTTACCGGCGAGTGCGAAAACCTTAGTACCTTTAGATTTTTCAGAGCCAATGGAGTTGAACCACTCAGCACCTTTAAGAATGATAACCGGAACGTTAGCAAAAGTTTCAACGTTGTTAACATTTGTAGGTTTGCCATTGTACCCTGATTCTGCAGGGAACGGTGGTTTGAATGTGGGTTCACCACGTTCACCTTCCATAGAGTGGATAAGACCTGTCTCTTCGCCACAAACAAAAGCACCTGCGCCATAACGAAGCTCTATGTCGAAGTTGAAGTCGGAGCCGAGGATATTTTTACCAATTAGGCCGTATTCACGAGCCTGGTCGATTGCAATTTTGAGACGTTTGATAGCCAGTGGATACTCTGCACGGATATATATGAGGCCTTTGTCAGCTCCCATGGTGTAACCACAAATAGCCATAGCTTCAAGAATAGTGTGTGGATCACCTTCCAGGATGGAACGATCCATGAAAGCACCCGGGTCACCCTCGTCGGCATTACAAACTACATATTTTTGATCGGCATCGTATTTGGAAGCAAATTCCCATTTCAGACCGGTAGGGAATCCTCCGCCGCCGCGGCCACGAAGCCCTGATTCCTTTATTACATCAATAACTTCCTGAGGAGTCATCTCATTGACAACTTTTCCCAAGGCCATGTATGCATCACGGGAGATAGACTCATCGATATTTTCCGGATCGATGAAACCACAATTGCGCAGAGCAATACGAATCTGTTTTTGGTAGAATCCCATGTGCTTTGAGTCAGCAACATGATCTTTTGTAGTAGGATCTGTATAAAGCAGACGCTCTACTTTACGACCTTTGATGATGTGCTCTTGAATGATTTCAGCAGCATCACCAGGTTCTACTCTGGTATAGAAAGTGTTATCGGGAAGAACCTTCATGATAGGGCCTCTTTCGCAAAAGCCAAAACAACCAGTGGTTACAACTTTTACGTCATTTTCAAGACCTCTGTCCTTAACTTCCTTGTTGAGATTGGTGATAATGCCATCACTATCGGATGACTTACAGCCAGTACCTGCACAAACCAGTAGGTGATATTTAAATGTAGCCATATTTTAAATCTCCTTTTTTAGTCGTCAATAGTTTTGTAATTAGCTGGTATGATACCTTCGACAAGTTCTCCGGTACGGATATACTTCTCGATGATTTCGTCAGCCTTTTCAATGGTAACATAGCCGAATACAACTGGTTCCTCACCGGGAAGAGTTACTTCGATTGTGGGTTCAGCATAACTGTAGCCCATGTCACCTGTTTGTGTTACTACGGCGCTTACGTTGCGTTTATCAAGTTCTTCAACCAGGTAGTTAAAGATCTCTTTTGCTCCGGAAGCAATACCACTGGTAGCCATACCAACTTTAATCTGAGCCATTGATTCAGGGTTTTCAGCATTTTCCCTGAGGCGAATTTTCTCCTGAAGATCGTCTTTGATCTTGCGAAGGTCGTTCAGTGATGTGATTTTTGCCATTTTATCTCCTTATTGATTTCTGGATGATTTAATCTTCTAAAATTTTTTTGTTCTGGTGTGCGACTTTTTTGTTAGAGAGCTCAAATATAATACTTTATATTTAAAAAAACTGCCGTTAGCCCTGATGATTTTCCACTTTTATTAATCAATCTCTTAATTATGTAATACGTTTTTTCAAAAGTGGTCTAACGGCAGTGTGTTATCTAACCAAAATCCCGAGGCAAAACTATTTCGTTTTTTATTACATACCAAACTTTCTGTGAAAAAATTCACATTGTTAATAAAATAACAATACATTTAGATGTAGTCTAAATAAGATTTATGTAAACACCACCTTGTGTGTCGATATTTAATAAAAAAATAAATATAACGTGTGGGTGCTTAACGATATGATAATAAGTGGGTTATGCTGATTGTTATTTGCTGACGTTGATCTGTTCAAGATTGTTCATTATGAACTCTTTTAATAGTGGTCTGACGCCATGAGAATTTAATTCCACTCCCAACGCTTCCTTTAATTCAATCGAGTCAAGTGAAAAGGTGCCATCTTCAGTAATGTGGCGATACTTGAAGTTGATATCGGGATGAGCCGTTAAATATAATAGCAAGGTTCCGGTAATATCGCCTAATGGTTGACGATCCATATGTGAAAGCCCAAATTCTGCGATAACCTTAGTTCCTTTTCCTGATTCACTGGAGATAAAAAACTCCCCACCGGTAAGTTCTGCATGATATTTCAATAATGATATTCCCATGCCGGTTTTTTTACCCTTTTTTGTGGTATAAAAGGGGTCTGCGATGCGATTCAAGGTGACACGATCCATGCCTGATCCGTTATCTGTAATGGCAAGTGTCAGGTTATCAGCCTTTTTATTTTCGTGTATTTCGATTTTTATTATCGTGGCATCCGCCCGGATGGAGTTATTGACAATATCAATAATATTTTCGCAAATCTCTTTCATAGTATATTTACTTCACAATGGTGTCTCTTCCGGAGGTTTTATGCAATGCCATTTTTATCTCATCAAAGGAACGATTTTTTATTTTAAAAATAGTTCTTGCTGCTCCAATATCTTTTAGAAAATGTGCATCTGAGCTTCTTATAAACGAGATGTCCTTGATGTAAGGATACTGTTCTATCATTTTTTGTGGTGATGAAAACCTGGATACTTCAAATGCATCAACTTTTAGGTCGGGCGGGATGAATCCCAGCTGACTGGATAAGGAATATGTGGGTCTGTCAATATGTGCAGGAATAACAATGCCTCCCAATTTTTTTGCCTCTTCTGCTACCTCATTAATGCTCATGGAGGTGGCACTGATTAATAGCCATTCAACCTGTCCTACAATATTCTCATCTTTGTCTACAATAACCTGAAAACCGAACTTATCCGGATCATTACGGATTTTTAAAATGGTGTTATCAATTATCTTTTGGAATTTATCCAGAGCTTCAAAGTCCTTAAAAAAAGTTAGGCAATGTGCTTCTTCTGCCGTGGTCACTTCCATTCCGGTCATAACGAATATTCCGTACTCTTTGGCCAGATTGCTCAACACTCTACCATGAGCCGAGGCATTGTGGTCAGTTATGCCAATAATATCCAGACCTTTACGGGCAGCCTCCTTAACAATGTTTACCGGGCTCATTTCCAGGCTTCCACAAGGGCTCAATACTGAATGGATATGCAGATCGGCCGAGAATTCCTGGAGTTTTTCCGGTACAGACATTTTACTTCTTTAGAATGTTGTATAGTTTGCCAGCACACTCGAAAGCGGTAAATGCTGTAGTGATTATGGGAATACCTTCTTCTTCCGCAGCTTCCAGAAGATCATTGGCGGGTTTATTATTATTTGCAATAATAATGCAGGCCAGATCTTTTAGTGATGCTACCGCAACAAGATTTTTATGTGTCTGGATAGTAATCCAGGCCATATCTTCTTCCGCATTGCCCATAACATCGCTCAGAAGATCAGATGTATAGCCATCATTTATTTCGTTGTCTATTCCTGCTTTTCCACATGCCAGGGAGGTGTTCTCCCAGGTTAAAATATCAGTTACCTTCATTTTTTGCACCTTTTTTAGAACAGTCTTTATTAAGGGCTTCTTGCCCCCATATTTTATATATTATTCTTTGTGCGTGGTCTCTATCCAGCAGATTGTTGTACTGCATAAAAACACAATCAGACACATTAGCTTTCTTTTGCACGATGTCTTCTGCCAGGGCACGGCAATCCGGAGCTCCGCATGCGGCACAATCGAAGCCCGGTAAGAAGCACATCAGTTCTCTGATACGTTCAATTTTTTTTAGGGCTGAACCTAGCTCAATGTCAAGACGTATAGGCCTTGCTTCTATGCTTCCTACCAAAATTTTTGAATCCAGAAATGCGTTGGCCTCAGGTTTTTTATCGCCTGTCAAATCTGTTTGGCGTTTTTCTTGCTCCGCTTTTTCTGCTCTTTTTTGTAGCCTCTCTGTTGAAAGGAATCGGTTTGCGGAGCATAATATACCTCCGGCGCAGGATTGGTCACAGGCTCTGAGTTCCAGGAAATCTACATCTACAATCTCTTCATTTTCAATCTTTTCCAGGAAGTCGCTAACGTTTTTTATCCCATCAATGGCCAGCGACCTGCCTTTGGCGTGTTTCGACTCACCGGTGGTAAGGCTCCAGGTTATTGCGTTAGAACCCAGATGTGTTCGTGTCTCGGCAGCAGGAATATGATCCTCCTGGCTTACCATGCGCATAATCTTGTTATACAGGCTGTCCATATTGATTACGCCATTGATAACACTGTTGTCTTCACCAACGGGACTCTTTATGGCTGCAATTTTTGCGGCGCATGGCGTAACATAGAATAATCCTATCTCTTCATCTTTATAGCCCAGCTTGATGAATTCATTTTTTATGAGCTCTGCTGTGAGATCATGCGGCACTTTTAACCTGACAATATTGTCAACAAGAGAGGGGAATCTTATCTGAATTAATCTGACAATGGCAGGGCAAAACGATGAGATATGAGGTTTTTCCTCTTCGCTATTTTGATATTGAAGTGATTTATTTATAAGAAAGTCAACGGATTGCTCTACTTCATATACATATGTAAACCCCAGTTGATGTATGGCCTGATATATTTGATCTGTGGAGATAATATCTGCGAATTGTCCTATAAATATTGCTGGTAATAGTGCTACCTTTATGGAGTACTGGCAAATATCGGAGAGATCATCTTCTTCAATTCTGAAAGCATGGATAGGGCATATGCGGTAACACTCGCCACAATCAATGCACCTGTCGTTCATAACCTGAGCTTTCCCATTACGGATACGGATTGCCTGAGTAGGGCATACTTTTACACAGTGTGTACACCCGACGCAAATGGATTCCTCAACCCCAAACGCATGATGAAAGCCCTTATTTTCCATAGTTATATATAATTGGTGATGCAGACCTCGGTGCCTTCATTGACAACACTTTTAATGGTCATCTCATCAGTATTCTTTTTCATGTTAGGCAGCCCCATTCCTGCACCGAAGCCCATTTCCCGAACTGCCGGTGTTGCTGTGGAGTAACCTTGCTCCATTGCCATATCGATATCCGGAATCCCGGGTCCATTATCTTTAAGCACTACACGCACCTTTTCGGTATCAATATCTACAGTGATTACTCCATTGTAAGCATGAGCCACAATATTTACTTCGCCTTCATATAACGCAACTACAAGACGTCTGATTGTTTTGGGGCTGATATTTAGTTGTTTGAGTATCTTCTTTACTTCGCTGCTGGCAGTTCCTGCTCTGCTAAAGTTGCCACCTTGTATTTTATATGTTAGATGCACAATATTAGAATAATGGTTTTATCCCCAAATTATAAAGTAATCCGGATACTTTAAATACCGACCAAGGGCATTCGATAAGCACCATTTCGTTCTCTTCTGCCAGTTTCTTAATATCGCTATTTACCTTTTTATTTCGTGCAATAATAATAAAACGGATGTCGGCCATCTCAGCGGTTCGTATTGTCTGTACATTGTTGAGTCCTGTAATAAGTAGGATGTCATGTTTGTCAACAGTCAGAACATCGCTCATAAGATCTGAGGAGTATGCAAATTCAATATCCGCATCCAGAAAGTTGTGCCCCGTTTGCACTGTGCCTTCTATCTTGGTTACTAGCTCTTTTAATCTCATTGTATTTTGTGTTGCGTTATTTTTATTATGCAAATATAGTGAGCTTTTTTTGATATTTCCTAATTTATTGTTATGCAGATAACAGTGTTAACAAAATAACAAATAAATAGCTACCGTCTTTAAACTCTGTCACTATTATGTATAGGTGAAAATAGTAAAACAACGCGTGTTAATGACTGTTATACTTGTGAATATGAGATAACTAGTATCTGTAATATAAAGAGTTTAGGTTGTGTTCTTTTGTAGAATGCTTCGCGCGATATTATTGTGTCTGCTATTCCCTTGTAAAAACCCATTTTTCTCCCTGTGATTCATCACTATTATAATGATATCCATTTAAATCAAAAGCTTTGATCTGTTCAGGATTTGTGATTCTGTTTTTTATTATGAATCTGGTCATGGCACCACGCTGGTGTTTTGCATATATGGTCACTATTTTATAGCTCTCACCGCGCCAGTCTTTAAACTCCGGGGTTATTGTCTTCCAGGGAAGGGCTTTTAGATGCAGTGTTTTTGAATACTCTCCACTGGCCAGATTGACAAGCACTCTTTCTCTCTTGAGCTCTCTGTTTGCCTCGTCTTTTATGGAGGTTCCCCAATAGTCATATAGTGTTTTAAAAAGTTCCGTCTGCCACTTTATTCCCAGCTCGAGCCTGTAGGGTTGCACTCCGTCCAATGGTTTAAGGTATCCATATAATCCTGATAGTATTCGTACATGATCATTACTCCAAAGAAGATCCTCATCACTGAGTGTCGATGCTGACAATCCGTTGAAAACTTCACCTTGATATGCAAGTACTGCCGGTGTTACCATCTCTGTGCTGATGTTATCGGACCACTGCTGATATCTGCTATGGTTCATAAGTGCGAGCTTAGGACTCACCTTCATTACGGTGGAGACCTCTTCGGTACTCATATTTTTTAACAGCCGCATTAGTTTTTTTGCCTGTTCAATGAGTACTGGTTTGGTGATATGTTCTGAAAGTCTGTCGTTGATCGCTTTCATGGTTTTTGCCGGGGAGAGAAATAATAACATATGCTATTCCATTATTTTTTGAACCAAAAGGGTAAACAGGCGGTATCCCAGGATCTTTCGTAGTACAATTATTGCTTTTGCACCACCGGCACAGGGGTATCTGAGTTTTTTTCTACCATCAGTAGCAGATTTATATATGGTCTTTGCTACCACTGTCACATTGGATCTGTTTTTGTGGGCAGTTTTTTTTATTTTTCTCTTTACAGATTCTATATAATCTTTGTATTCAGGAGCCCGTTCCAGATCTGCAAATACCTGGCTTCGTTCCGAGAAGTCTGTATGCGTTGCTCCAGGTTCAATAAGTTTTATTTTTATATTAAATGGTGCCACTTCGTAGCGCAGGCTTTCACTATAGCCCTCTATCGCCCACTTGGTGCTGAAGTACATACTGTAATTAGGTACTGTAACGCGTCCTCCCAAGCTTGATATATTAATTACTATCCCCTCCTTTTGTTTTCTGAACAAGGGCAAAATCGCTTTCGTCATATTCATCAATCCAAAGACATTAACCTCGAATTGTTGTCGTACCTGTGCCTCTGTCGTGGCTTCAAAAGGTCCGCTAAGACCATAGCCGGCATTATTCACCAGCACATCGATTCTGCCAAAGGCTGTTATGATATCATTTATGGCAGTTTCCATGGAGGCTACATCTGTGACATCCAGTTTAAAGACTTTTACATTTTCCAGTTTTGTAAGTTCTTTTTCTTTTTCAGGATTTCGCATCGTTGCGGCTACGTTCCATCCTTTTTGCTGAAAATATATGGCTGTTGCTTTTCCAATTCCACTTGAAGCTCCAGTTATCAATACTGTTTTCATTGTTTTACAAGGTTATCTTCGGATATGCTCCGAGGTTATTTATTTGCATTATTTCAACCATCTTCTTAAGGATATGGGCGTACCAACCTTTTATTATAAGATGATGATTACCCAATGGTTTATCTTTTAATAATTTTGCATCGTTTTTATTGATGGCTAATTTCACTTGTGTTCTGCACGCTTCCACAATATTGTCAAGAGGCACTGTTTCGCCTTGGCTAATAAAAACCTGTGTGAGGTTGTTGTTAAATCTCACGATTGTATATTTACCTTCTTCTATCAAACCTTTTACTGCCGTTCCTTCACCTGTTTCATAATGTGTTGTAATATAGTGATCCGAGAGCATGTTTTGAGGTACGGTACAATGTGCAAGTGTTACATGGTTATCTCCGATTTCAACAATGTTAGCCATCCAGGGTATCTCTCCTGTCAGAGCTTGAAGAATCATCATCCCCACGAGGCTGACAGTGTCTCCTTCACATGCCGCAGGGATTCCATCGTTATTTAATAATGCCAGAGGCAGGCATGCCGTGATATGGTTTTTCTTTACCAGAGAGAAACACTCCACGGTAAGACCTTTGAGTTTTTCTTTTTTAACGAACTCGTTCAGCATGGCGAATACTTTGCCTGAACCTTCCAGCATATCATGTGAAGTGCCGGGGAAAGCAATATAAAACTTGTCGGGGCATTCATATTCTTTATAATCAGGCATTGCAGTCCACGGAAAGCTCTTCAGAATGAGGCCTGTTACATCTTTTATTGTTTCGGCAGGCACGGTCGAGTTAATAAGCCATTTGGATGCTTCACCAATTAGGCCTATGGTTTTGTTATTCAGCGATGCAAGTGCTCTTTTTACATGGATATATTCCGTTAACTCATTTACTGTATCCGGGTGTGAATAATTAAATAGCCGTGCAGGAATTCCTTTTCCTTTGCACCATGCTAGTACCTCTGTGGCAGCAGCAAATGCATTGTTTTCCTTTTGTGCCAGAAGAAGTGGAAACGTATCATCTGCAAAATATTGTAAAGAACCCTGCTCAGAACCCCCTGAGATAAAAAATAGTATATCCGGATCCTCCTCAGTTATGGTATAAGGGTGCGCCTGCAGTATATAATGAAGTGCTTTTTCCCCTTTTTTTAATAGCTCATTTGAAGGATTTTCATGGTGTAATAGTGCAACTTTGATGGAATACATAATGGTAACTGTTTTTTAGACAAATTAAGGAAAAAAGGGAATTACAACGCCGGTTGCTGTTTTTTTTTAATGATCGGCGGTCGTATAACTGCCAGGTCTTTCAATATCAAAAAATAAACAAGAATAATAAAATTCGGAAGCACAGTGATATAGAAATCTAGCCACCCCACACTTTGTTTCGACAATGGTAATGCAATACCAATAAACAAGGCTTGTAGAATTATTAAAAACGGAACATTTATTATGAGTGATATGATTGTTTTTTTTAGGGGTACATAAAATGCCAATAATATCTGCCATGCAAAAAGGGCTAGTGCCGGGAATGCGAAATCCCCCATCGTCTGGAATAGCTCATCTCCATTTATGGTATATTTAATAATAGCTTCTCCTTTGTGTGAAAATATATCACAGGTACCATCAGAGCTGAAACTAAAAAAGTTTATCAATGTCCCCAAAATATCTCCCCAGAGAAAACCAAAACCTATTTTCCATGCTCCGAAGGCTGCAATAAGAATTCCCATAAGAATAAGGATGATTTTTTTCATGCAGCGATAGAGTTATTTTGATTTTTTTTGAAGAAATAGTAGTGGAATAGTAGATATGTTAAAAAGATAATTACCGCAAATAGAATATTCCAAACATAATCGTGGAAGATATCAAGATGTTGGGGGTGTTTTCTGATAATCCAGGCAACGGAAAAGAATCTGGTAGCATTCAATACTGTTGTTATAATGAGAATAATAACGCCTCCCCAAATTTTTTGAGATGTCTTCCATGGGGAAAAACTAACCATAGAAATAATGAATATATAATAGCTGTATGCAGTACATTCATAAATTATTTTCAGAGAAGCTCCGTTAAGGCTAATGATATTATCAGAGGATGGATACTCTTGATAAATCACTCCAAAAAGGATTGAAAATAGTTCAAGATACCATTTTACAAATCCCAGTAGCGCATTATAAAAAAACATGTTAAAGGCAAAAAAACGAAAACCCGCAGAGAGTATAATCCATATTCCAAAAGACAATAATAGTTGATTAATGGTTGGGTAAATAGTTTTGTTTTCCAATTTTTCAGCCAATTTTTATAAAAATAAAAAAACCACAAGATATTACCATGTGGCATATATTAAATAGCATAATTTTGATTACAGGATATTTATATTTTCTTTTTTTGTGAATTTTTCACAGTAGTGGCATTTGAGTTTGAGATTTTCTTTATCTACGACATAGAATTTACGGGGAACATTCTGGTTGTTTGTTATACATTTAGGATTGAAGCACTTAACGTACCCTTCAACCTCTTCGGGTATCTCAACATTACGTTTATTTATTACCATAAAGTCTTTGATTTCGATAAGTGATGCTGTTGGCGCAACCAGGGTGATTTTATTTATTTCGTCATCTTCAAAATATCTGCCGCTAACTTTGATGATTCCTTTTTTTCCAAACTTCTTGCTGTCAAGGTTGGTGCCAAAAGTTATGGGGTTTTCACATTTGTTAAGGTCAAGGATTTTGATAACTGTAAATACTGCCTCTGCGGGTATATGGTCGATCACGGTGCCATTTTCGATGGCTGAAACCTTTAATAATTTTCTTTTTTTCATTGTAAATGATTATTTAAGGTTAAGGATTGATGCAAGTAGTGCCTGTCGCACATAGACCCCGTTGAGAGCCTGTTGGAAGTAGTAAGCCTTTGGATTGGTGTCTACATCTTCGCTGATTTCGTTTACGCGTGGCAATGGGTGCATCACTTTAAGGTTATCTTTGGAGTTGTTGAGCATATTATTCTTAAGGACATAACTATTTTTTACTCTTTCATACTCCAGCGGGTCGGCAAAGCGTTCACGCTGAATGCGGGTCATATATATAATGTCCACATCAGGGATAACCTCTTCAAGATCTGTATGTTGGGTGTACTCCAGATTATTATTTTTGATATGCTGCTTTACCGGACTGGGTAGTTTGAGCTCAGTAGGAGATACCAGTCGATAAGTACAGTTGAACATTGTTGTTGCTTGTACCAGAGAGTGTACAGTGCGACCGTATTTCAGGTCACCAACAAAAGCTATCTTAAGGTTTTCTATGGTTCCTTGTGTTTTTTGAATGGAGTACAGATCAAGCAGGCACTGGGTTGGGTGCTGGTTGGCACCGTCACCGGCATTTATAATGGGAACATGGCTAATCTCTGATGCAAAACGTGTACTGCCATCTAATGGGTGACGCATAACAATAAGATCGGAGTAAAGGCTCACATTTGTAATGGTGTCGCGCAATGACTCGCCTTTTTGTACTGATGAACTGGAGGCATCAGTAAATCCAATGATCCTTCCACCCAGTCGTTGTATTGCTGTCTCAAAACTCAGGCGTGTTCTCGTTGAGGGCTCAAAGAAGAGACTTGCAATAACTTTATTTTCTAATAGTGTTGGCTCGGGAGTGTTTTCAAAATGAGTCGCCAAGTCAAGGATATGTATAATATCCTCTTTTGTGTAATCTGAAATTGAAACCAGACTTCTGTTTTTCATGGGCATTTTTTTTTTAGACCCAAGATAATATCAAGGAATCTAAAAAAGCATGACTATATGGTCACCACAAAATTAGAATTTTTATTTAAAAAAAGGCCTTAAAAAAAATCTTTAAGGATAATTATTAGTGATGTCTCTTTATTCGCTTGGGCATAATAGTTTACACGTGTGTTTGGTGTATCAGCTATGATGAGAGTGACAATATCCGCTTATTTACTTAACGGAGTGTTTCTCAATCTATCTTTGGCACGGTGTGCAGGTTTGCAAGAGCAATAAACTGTCCGTACGGTATTCTTTTTTATCTTTGCACCCCTAAATTGAATTGTATAGTTATGATGAACATCGAACAACTGTTAGCAGATAACACCATTAAGGCTGTTAAAGTCTTATATGATGCTGAACCTGAGAATTCTCAGATATCAGTGCAAAAGACTCGTCCCGAGATTGAAGGTGATTACACAATTGTGATGTTTCCTCTTTTGCGTATTAGCAAAAAGAGCCCGGTTCAGACAGCAGAGGATATCGGTGCATGGATGGTGGAAAATGTTGATATATGCGAAAAGTTTGATGTTATAAAAGGATTTCTCAATATTACCTTAGAGGTGTCGTACTGGAAAGAGTTTTTTACTTATGCATTGGAATCTGAGAACTATGGTATCACTCCCACAAAAGATATTGCTCCTGTTGTGGTTGAATACTCTTCACCAAATACCAATAAACCTCTTCACCTGGGCCATATTCGCAATAATCTTCTGGGTTTTGCTGTTTCCAACATTATTGCAGCTAATGGTATTCCTGTGGTTAAAGTTAACCTTGTGAACGATCGGGGTATCCATATCTGCAAATCTATGCTGGCATGGCAGATGTTTGGTGATGGTGAGACTCCGAAATCGTCAGGAATGAAGGGTGATCACCTTATCGGAAAGTATTATGTACGCTTTGATAAGGAGTATAAAGCTGAGGTTGCGGATCTTATGGCCAAAGGTATGAACGATAAAGAAGCCAAAGAGAGTGCTCCTTTAATGCAAGGTGCTCGTGAAATGCTGCGCAAGTGGGAGAGTGGTGATGCTGAAGTGCGCTCTTTATGGGAAAAAATGAATGCATGGGTCTATGCAGGATTCGATATTACCTATAAAAGGATGGGTGTTAGATTTGATAAGATTTATCACGAGTCGGAGACGTATCTGCTTGGTAAAGACCTTGTATTGAAAGGCTTGGAAGAGGGTAAGCTGGCTCAAAAAGAGGACTCCTCTGTTTGGGCCGACCTCTCATCTCAGGGGCTGGATGAAAAGATCTTGCTCCGCAGCGATGGTACATCTGTATATATGACTCAGGATCTGGGGACGGCAAACCAGCGTTACGAAGACTATAAACCACAAAAAATGGTTTATGTGGTCGGAAATGAACAGAACTACCACTTCGATGTGTTGGCGCGAGTGTTAAAAATGCTTGGTAAAGAGTGGGCTGATACTGTGTATCATCTCTCGTATGGCATGGTGGAGCTTCCTCAGGGTAAGATGAAGTCTCGCGAAGGAACCGTGGTAGATGCTGATGATCTCATGGATGGAATGTATGATACCGCAAAGCAGATGAGCGAAGAGCTGGGAAAAGTGAAGGATGGTGATGAAGGCGCTGATGCTATCTATAATATGGTGAGCCTGGGAGCTTTGAAATATTTCATCCTCAAGGTGGATCCCAAAAAGAAGATGCTCTTTAATCCGGAGGAGTCCATTGATTTCAACGGAAATACCGGTCCTTTTATCCAGTACACTTATGCGCGAATACGATCGTTGCTGGGAAAAGCTGCTGATAAGGGTACGCGTATTGATATTATCGGTGAGGTAGATTTCTCTTCTCTTCATACTTCTGAAATGGCCATTCTGAAATCGCTACATGAATATCCGGAAGTGATAAAAACTGCCGGTGATAACCTGAGCCCCGCAATGGTTGCCAACTATGCCTATGATCTAGCAAAGGCATTTAACGGTTTTTACCAGGAAGTACCTGTCTTGAAAGAGGATGATGATAACAAGCGTGCACTACGTCTTTCGCTTGCGCTGATGACAGGAAAGGTAATCAAGAGTGCCATGAGTCTGCTGGGTATTGATGTGCCGGAGCGGATGTAACAGATTCTGTCGGGTAAAAAAAAGCAAAGGGCCAATTTATTCATTGGCCCTCAATTAACGTTTAACAATTTCTTCTTCTGTATTACCTCTTCAAGGTATTCTTATATGCATCCCAATCCTCTATGGGAGCAAGGGCCACGCCGCTTTCACATGCTGCTTTTGCCACAGCATACGATTCAAATTCATTGAGGCGGGGATCGAAGGGCTTGGGAATGAAATAGTCACGACCAAACACCAGCGATTCCAGGCCATAAGCATCGAGAACATCTTGTGTTACAGGCTCTTTTGCCAGTGCTGCCAGTGCTTTTGCCGCAGCAAGCTTCATCACTTCGTTAATATCTGTGGCGCGAACGTCCAGCGCACCGCGGAAGATAAAGGGGAAGCCCAGCACGTTATTCACTTGGTTAGGGTAGTCGGAGCGACCGGTGGCAAGTAGGATGTCGTCGCGAACAGTAAGAGCTTCGTCAGGATCGATCTCCGGATTTGGATTTGCAAGGGCAAAAACGATTGGATTTTTGGCCATCTTCTTAAGATATTCCGGCTTGAGAGCGCCTGCGACAGAGAGCCCCAGGAACATATCTGCACCTTCTATAGCTTCTTCAAGGGTATGAACATCACAATCTGTAATAAATTGCGCTTTATATTTGTTAAGATCAGTTCTGTCTTTGTGTAATACTCCTTTACTATCGAGCATAACAACATTTTCTTTTTTTACACCGAGAGCGATATATAGCTTGGTGCAAGAGAATGCGGATGCTCCGGCACCGTTTACAATGATTTTCATCTCGCCAAGCTTCTTACCAAGTATCTCTGCTGCGTTGAGAAGTCCGGCAGCAGTAATTATTGCTGTTCCGTGCTGATCGTCGTGCATAACAGGAATATCGAGTAACTCTTTTAGTTTCTCTTCGATATAGAAACACTCCGGGGCTTTAATATCTTCCAGGTTGATACCACCGAAGGTGGGAGCCATAGCTTTTACAATATCCACAATTTTGTCCGGATCTTTTTCATCGAGTTCTATGTCGAACACGTTAATATCTGCGAAAGCTTTAAAAAGAAGTCCTTTGCCTTCCATAACAGGTTTTCCTGCCAGGGTTCCAATATTGCCTAAGCCAAGCACAGCGGTGCCATTGGATATTACAGCTACCAGGTTGCCTTTTCCTGTGTATTTGTATGCCAGCATGGGGTCTTTTTCTATTTCCAGGCATGGAATCGCCACGCCGGGGGTGTAGGCCATGGAAAGGTCGTTCTGTGTTTTGCTAGGTTTTGTAGGGATAACTTCCAGCTTACCGGGTGTCGGTTCAGCATGATATCTCAGTGCTTCCTCTCTGATATCTTTCATTATATAAATTGTTTGTTATGAAGTAGTTTTTTCATTTGTTGTTGCAGTTCGCGGGCTTTTTCGCCGGCTTTTAGTGCAAAATCGTCCTCTTTTCCTGCGAAGATAATTCCTCTGGAGGAGTTGACAATAATTCCGCATTGCTCATTTATGCCATATTCGGCAACTTGTTCGAGGCTTCCTCCCTGTGCACCTACTCCTGGGACAAGGAGAAAATGGTTTGGTACTATCTGTCGTATGCTTGTTAGCATTTCTGCTTTTGTTGCCCCAACTACGAACATCATATTGTCTTCATTAGCTCCCCAACGGTAGCTTGCTGCCAATACCTGTTCGTAGAGCTTTTTAATCCTTGGCCTTTTGGTTCTGATGCCCATTTTATCCATCATAGCCGACCTTTGTGGCTGCAGGAACTGGAAATCCGAAGCGCCGGCATTTGATGTTAGCGCAAGCAGGATAACCCATTTTCCTTCATAATCCAGGAATGGAGTTACGGAATCTTCTCCCATGTATGGAGCCACCGTTAGTGCATCCACATCCATCTGACGGAAGAACGCGTTGGCATACTGCTTTGAAGTGTTTCCTATGTCGCCACGTTTTGCATCAGCAATAACAAAGGTCTCTTTTTTATATTGTTTCAGGTAATCGATAGTTTTCTCCAAACTAACCCAACCTGCCGAGCCTCGGCATTCATAAAATGCTGTGTTTGGCTTGTAGGCAATAGTGTAGGGGAGGGTGGCATCAATAATCTGTTTGTTAAATTCATAAACAGGGTCTTCTTTCCCCTGCAAGTGTCGGGGGATTTTGTGGATGTCGGAATCCAGGCCAACGCACAGAAAAGACTCTTTACGTTTTATAATATCAAAAAGCTCTAATCTTGTCATGGTAGTATAGTTATATTACTGTGTGTCAGGTGATATTAGTTTGATATATCTTTTAGTCGTTCTGAATTTTCTGCCACGATAAGCTTATCGATAAATTCCTGAATATCGCCATCCATAACAGCCGGAAGGTTGAAAACTGAGAAGTTAATACGGTGATCGGTGACACGACCTTGCGGATAATTATATGTACGAATTTTTGCCGAGCGGTCACCGGTAGAAACCATTGTCTTACGTTTCGAGGATATCTCGTCGAGGTACTTCTGGTGTTCTACTTCGTAGATGCGGCTACGCAGAACTTTCATTGCTTTATCCAGGTTTTTGATTTGTGATTTTTGATCCTGACATGTTACCACTATTCCGGTAGGATCATGAGTCAGGCGTACAGCTGAATATGTAGTATTTACAGATTGTCCACCTGGTCCTGAGCTACAGTATGTATCTTTTCTGATATCTGCAGGTTTAAGTTCTACGTCAAACTCCTCAGCTTCAGGAAGTACCGCTACTGTTGCGGCGGAAGTGTGAACACGACCCTGAGTTTCTGTTTGTGGCACGCGCTGTACACGGTGTACTCCGGATTCATATTTCAGTTCGCCATAGATTCCCTGCCCGGTGACATTAAAGATTATTTCTTTGTATCCACCAACCGTGCCAAGAGTTTCACTAACGGTTTCTACTTTCCATTTTTTTGATTCGCAATACTTTACATACATGCGGAATAGATCACCAGCAAATATACTGGCTTCGTCACCACCTGTTCCAGCACGGATTTCAAAGATGACATTCTTACCATCTTGTGGATCCTTGGGAACCAGAAGAAGCTTGATATCTTCTTCCATTTCCTCACGGCGATTGATAAATTCATTTAGTTCCTCTTTGGCCATTTCACGAAATTCATCATCTTTCTCTGAGTGAAGGATCTCTTTCGTGGCCTCGATATTATCAATTACATCTTTATACTCTTTATATGCAGTAGAAACGGGTTCAAGCTCTTTATAGTCCTTGCTCAGCTTTACGTACCGCTTCATATCTGCTGCTACCTCAGGATCAGCGAGTTGTTCTCCGAGTTCTATAAATTTATTGTGTACTTCTTCAAGTTTTTGCAGTAACATACTTTGCTTTATTTTAGTTTACAAAAGTACAACATAGTTTACATAACTACTAACACCTTTTTCGTGGTGTGTTGCTCTTGCCGTAACGTTGTAATACGGGAGTCAGGGAAGTGATATATCTGCGTTAGCTGAAGTACTCAAAAGTACCTTTTTCGCTTTTTATGGTAAGCTTTTTGTCTTCACAAGCTTCAACACGACCCACGATACGTGCATCAATATTAAATGATTTCGAGATAGAGATTAATTCCTGTGCAATATCTTTTCCAACATATAGTTCCATTCGATGTCCCATGTTAAAGACCTTGTACATCTCCTGCCAAGGTGTTTTGGATTCCTGTTGGATGTATTTGAAAAGTGGAGGTGCCGGGAATAGATTATCTTTTATTACATGTAGTCCCGGTTTTGTAAAGTGTAGTATTTTCGTTTGCGCTCCGCCACTACAGTGTATAATGCCGTGAATATGCTTACGGTGCTCTTTGAGAGTAGCAGCAATGACTGGAGCGTAGGTGCGGGTGGGGGAGAGCACAAGTTGCCCCATGTCAAGGCTTTCTACAGCCTTGTCTGTGAGTTTATAACTTCCGGAATAAACCAGGTCGTTATCAACACCATTATCATAGCTTTCAGGGTATTTTGCGGCCAGATACCTGGCAAACACATCGTGGCGGGCAGATGTGAGTCCGTTGCTGCCCATACCTCCATTATAGATATCTTCATAAGTCGCTTTACCAAACGACGCCATGGCTACAATAACATCTCCCGGGCGGATATTGCTGTTGCAGATAACGTCATTTCTTCTCATGCGTGCTGTTACTGTGGAATCTACAATAATCGTTCGCACCAGGTCTCCAACATCAGCTGTTTCTCCACCGGTAGACCAAATGCCTACACCCAGATCACGCATATTCTGCAGAAACTCTTCTGTTCCGTTAATAATTGCTGAGATCACCTCTCCGGGGATTAGCCTTTTGTTGCGCCCAATGGTTGATGAGAGTAAGATATTATCTGTAATACCCACACATAAGAGATCGTCAGTATTCATCACCACAGCATCCTGTGCAATACCTTTCCACACACTGATATCACCGGTCTCTTTCCAGTACATATACGCCAGTGAGGATTTTGTTCCTGCACCGTCAGCATGCATAACTGTACAATACTCAGAGTCACCTGACAGCCTGTCTTCCACAACCTTACAGAAAGCATATGGGAAAAGACCTTTATTGACGTTTTTTATGGCATTATGTACATCCTCTTTCGTGGCTGACACACCTCTTCTGTTATATCTTGAATTATCTCTCATACTATTCAAAAATGATCATGCTCTTTGCTTCGTCAATGCGGTATTGTCCAAAACGGGAAAATGTTGTTTTGTCAAGAATTAATGGTTTTGTAAGTCTGTAGTTGACGGTAGCGTTTACATTTTCAATTGTTGCATTACCTAACCGTATTGTTTTGATATTAAATTTTGCTTTATCTGCAATATATCCATCACCAATAAGTTCGTCTGCATTACCTTCAAAATCATCCTTTTTAATAACTCCGATCTTAAGCATTTCAAGAGCTTTTTCCTGGCTTATCTGAACATATGTTGTACGAGTATCGAAGATGAATGACATGGTAATGCCATTAACAATTGCTTCTGCCTGAATCATTCCACGAGTATCCTTAATAAAAGGAATATTGTTTTCTTCGGGATTTTCTACAATAGCAATAGTTGTCGTTTCGCCTGTGGTAATCTGCGATTTGGGTACAAAGTCTTTACTTATAACCGAGAATTCAGTTCTACGATTCATTTGGTGTGCTGCTTCTCTTTCGGCATCTGTTGCCAGCGATTCTATGAAGCTTTCTGTCAGTATACTCCCCTCAATAAATGTGTAACCATCTCTGATGACATCTTTTCTGAGTTGGATAGGTGATCTTTCGCCGTATCCTTTTGCTACTAGGCGATCCGGGTCGATACCACGATCAATAAGATAGTTAACAACAGACTCTGCTCGTCTTTGCGAGAGGATATCGTTGGATTCAGAAGTACCACGTGAATCGGTATGCGATGCCAGCTCAATAATTAGAGTAGGGTTGGCGTCCAATGTTTGGATAAGTCCCTGCAGGCTGTCCTGATACTGTGGTTTCAGATCCCATTTTGCCAGGTCATACAGGATGTCAGGCAGAGCAATAGGTTCTTCAGGAATTGGCTGCATGATGAAGTCATGAATATAATCTTTACTTCTCTCCACACCTGCTGTAGTCTCTTTTGTTGTGGTATTGAAATAATTAGGTTTGGTAACAACGATATCGTAAGTTGTTTCAGGTTTAAATTGCGATGCTCCAAAGTTGTAATAGCCTTTTGGGTCTGTGCGGGATTGAATGGAGCTGCCATCAGAGCCTGTTATTTTTACTATTGCACCTTCAATGAACTGCAGTGTCTGCTCATCGGTAACCACACCGGAGAGAGAGAATTCCAGTGGTGGTTCAATGAAATAGTATATATCATCGCCTCCACGTCCACCTTTTCTGTTTGAGGCGAAATATCCTTCTTCTTTTTCAGGAATGAAAATAATACTGAAGTCATCAGCACTGGTATTCATTGGTGATCCGATATTTTGTGGATTGGTAAATTTTTCATCTATTTTCTCTGCTACGAATATGTCCAGGCCACCCATTCCCGGGTGTCCGTTGGAGGAAAAATATAGCGTTGAATCGTTTTTCAGGAAGGGGAAATACTCGTCTCCTTCAGTGTTAATGGCCATTCCAAGGTTTATGGGTCGTCCAAATTCTTCTGTTTTTGTTTCACGCGTGGCATACCAAAGATCTTTTCCCCCCTTTCCCCCTTTTCTGTTACTGGAGAAGATTATCATTAATTCATCTTCCGAGAGCGCGGGATGTCCGTTTACATCGGTACTGTCGCCACCAAGATCTACGTGTTCCGGCTGGCCATAAGTTTTTCCTGTTCTTTTACTAACGTAAATCTGGCAACCTTTAAAACCTGATCCGTCTTCAGAGGATTCCGCACAACGGGTAAAATAGAATTTATTCCCTTGTGCATTCATGGTGCCGGTGCCGTCGTTGGCGTCAGTATTAATAATATCGGCTTCATCAATCAGCGATGGTTCACTCCATTTTCCTTTAACGTCCTTCTTGGATATGAAAAGATCGCTGAAGCTTTTTCCTGTCCATTCGTCAGTAGCTTTTCCTGTGGCTCCGTCACGGTTTGAAGTGAATATTATGGTGTTATAAGCATTGTCTGCCCATGCTGGTGCGAAGTCATCATCTCTGGAGTTTATAAGTTTTTCATTGTTAATTTGATGATTAGAAGGGTTTTCAAGCCATTGCTGTGCCAGTTGGCAGGATTTTTTTCCTGCCATGGCTCTGGGGTCATCGATTTTTATTTCCAGAAACTCATTATATATCTCCAGTGCCTCTTCATATTTTTCGTTAAATCTCAGGGCATCAGCAAAACGAAGCAGCAGTATTGGTTCCTCCTTATGATAGTTAGCGCGATAGCTTCTCTTATACTGGGCTTCAGCACGTCGGATTTCATTAGTATAACGATAACACTCCGCAATTTTGTAGGAGATATATGCCTTTTCAGATCTGTTTTTTCTGGCTTTAGAGTAAGCCTTTTTGTACTTATCTATGGCGGCAGTATATTTCCCTGTATTAAAGGTTGCTTCGGCAGCTTCCAGTTGTCGATTCTGCGCCTGCAGGCTCACGGGCACTAGTAGTGCCATGAAAAGCAGTATGGAGATTGAACTTATGATTTTTTTCATATGAAGATCATGTTTCATAAATAATAACTGGATAAACTATCTTTTGGTATTTGAGGACTTATCTATTTCTGTAATATCTTTATTAACAGAATTAATGGAGCTTTTAATTTCTTTGATTTCATTTTTCACCATGCTCGATTCTGCTTCAAACTCTTTGGTGATTTCCCGTGTTGCATTTTTCGCGTCACGAAGAAATCTACCTAGTTTTCTGCCTATCTCAGGGAATCTTGATGGTCCAAAGATCAGAAATGCTACCCCAAGGATTACCAGGATCTCGCCTCCGCTAAGGTTAAAAAAAAGAAGTATTGATGCAGTCATTATTTAAATAATATCATACAAATTTAAAAATTAACCTGATGTAATCGCAGTAGTATTTTTATAATTTTCATCCGAGTCTTTGAAACATGAAATTTTGCAAAAAAAAGAGGCTGTCCTTTCGAACAGCCTCCAGATATTTTTTTAGAACTCCTATTCAAGTGTTCCTTTTACTTTTTTCTTCTTCTTGGCAAGGCCTTCCTGAGTTTTATCCTTATTCTTAGTAAGGTCGTAAGCTACAGGAGTAGAGATAAATACTGAAGAGTATGTACCTACCAGAACACCAACCATAAGAGCGAAGGTCATACCACGTATAACTTCACCACCAAGAATAAATACACTCAGCAGTACTATGAATGTAGTACCTGAAGTCATAAATGTACGTCCCAGGGTGCTGTTAACAGCCTCGTTGATATTGTCTTTAAAATGGCGTTTTGGGTGTAGTCCGACAAATTCACGAATACGGTCGAAGATAATAACAGTATCGTTAATGGAATAACCGATGATTGTCAGGATTGCCGCAATGAATGACTGGTCTATCTCAAGATTGAATGGCAGAATACCATAGAACAGAGAGTATATAGAAACAGTAATCATGGCATCGTGAGCAAGAGTTACAAGACCACCAACACCAAACTGCCATCTTCTGAATCGTGCAGCTATGTAAGCAAAGATTACCACAAGAGAGATAAGAACAGCCCAAATAGCACGCTGTTTAATGTCATCAGCGATAGTTGGACCTACCATCTGACTGGAAAGAATGCCAATAATTTTTTCGCTGTTTTCTCCTGAGAAGTCTTTATACTCGATAGGTTCCTGATAGAATTCGTTAAGACCATTGAACAGCATACTTGTGATAGTAGAGTCTACCTTCGTACCTGTTTCCTCGATCATGTAGTTTGTTGTAATCTTAACCTGACGGCTGGGTCCAAAGGTTTTGACTTCAGGTGCACTACCAAATTCTTCAGCAAGAGCTGTACGGATATCCTCTGTTGTTACATCCGAGTCGAAACGTACTACGTAAGTACGACCACCAGCGAAGTCAACGCCCTCGCTCAGGCCTCTTGTTGAAAGTGAGATGATACCTATAAGTATTGTAGCAGCAGAGATGACGTAGAAGATCTTACGCTTACTGATAAAATCTATATTAAAATTGGTAAACCAATTTTCTGTTATCTTATTTGAGAATTTTAGCGGGCGATTCTTTGCAAGCATTCTGAAGAATATCAGTTTGGAAATAAAGATTGCAGAGAATAGTGATGAGAGGATACCAATAATAAGAGTAGTGGCAAAACCCTGAACAGGCCCGGAACCAAATATATAAAGTACCACAGCAGTAAGCAGGGTAGTGATGTTACCATCGATAATTGCTGAGTAGGCATTTTTATATCCATCTTCCACAGCGAGTCGTATGCCCTTACCGGCGCGAATTTCTTCCTTGATACGCTCGTAAATAATCACGTTAGCATCCACGGCCATACCGATAGTAAGCACGATACCGGCGATACCGGGCAGAGTAAGTACTGCGCCAAGTGAAGATAGCACTCCAAACATAAAGAAGACGTTTGTTATCAGTGCAAAGTCAGCAACAAGACCCGCGCGGTTGTAATAAAGCACCATATATACCATTACCAGTATAAAGGCAATGATGAAGGAGTTGATACCTGAGTTAATTGCTTCACGACCCAGTGATGGGCCTACTACTTCTTCCTGAACGATATGCGCAGGAGCCGGCAGTTTACCGGCTTTAAGGATATTTGCGATATCCTGGGCTTCTTCCACCGACATTTCACCTCCGGAGATAGAAGAACGACCGCCGGCAATTTCACCGCGAACGTTGGGGAAAGAATACACATAGTCATCAAGAACGATAGCTATCTGACGTCCGGCGTTTTCACCTGTGAGACGTTTCCATACTCGCGCACCTTCAGAGTCCATGGCCATTGTTACTTCTACACGACCGTTTTGGTCATAATCCTGACGTGCGTCAACGATAACTTCTCCACCAAGAGGGGCTTTATTGTCACGTGTAGTGATTTTCAGCGCAACGAGTTGTAGCTGATCCGGAGCGTATGATTCAGGTTTGTTAGTCCAAACAAGCTTCATGTCACGGGGCATAATATTTTTTATGCGACGCAGCATGTGGTTTACTTTGGCAGTATCTTTAATAAAAGCAGAACCGACAGAAGCACTCTGGCCGGGAACGACCTGCCCCTGCTCATCCTGATAGAATGAAGGCTGTAGGTAACGGAAGAGAGGGTTGTTGGTTTCCCAATCCTCACGGCTCTGATCAGCAGCTTCAGAATCTATCTCCGAATCTCCTATAAGATCTTCGAGTGACTGTTCGATATCGCTCGCTGACTCACCAGTTGTTTCTTCAATAGTCTCTTCTGCTTCCTGGCCTGTTTCCTGAACAATGTTTTCAGCTGCTTCTTCAACCTCTGTTGTTGCTTCTTCTTCAGTGCCAAACATCGCTTCTTCGCTTTCTATCTGGCGCAGATGTGCATTGGCATCAGTGAAATAGCTATATACTTCATTGAATTTGTATGTCTCCCAGAATTCGAGTTTTGCAGATCCCTGCAGAAGCTTACGAACACGCTCCAGCTCTGTAATACCGGGGAGCTCTATAAGGATACGCCCGGTCTGCTGCAGCTTCTGAATGTTGGGCTGAGCAACTCCAAAGCGGTCGATACGAGTACGCAGGATCTCAAAAGAACGGTCGATGGCACCATTGGTCTCCTCACGGATAATTCTAAGAACTTCTTCATTTGAAGATGTTGTTGTGATACCACGGTTTTTGAATTCATATGCGTAAATGGCCGCGAGTTTGGCATTTGGATCAAGTTCGTAGAATGAATTTGCGAACAGAGTGATGAAATCATCCTGAGAGTCTTTCATCTTCTCCTGAGCCATGCGGATAGCATCATTAAAAGTGGGGTCCTGGCTGTCGCCCGAAAGAGCACGCACGATATCCACTCTTGATACTTCCATGGTTACGTTCATACCACCCTTAAGGTCAAGACCCAGGTTAATCTCACGCTCTTTACAATCCTGATAAGTATATTTCTTACCAATATTGTAAACAGTTTCATTCTTCATAGAATCGAGATAATAACGCTCACGTGACATCTCCAGCGAGTCAGCAATAAATCCTTCTCTCAATTCATTTCCTTTGGCTAAACGTTTAGCCAAATCAGTGGTTGTTTCACTAATAGCATATTTTTGCGCTTTTCTCTCTACATTCTTGGTTACGAACGTAAACGAGAGCTGAAATAGACAGACAAGCGCAAATGCGATAGCAAAAAATCTAATAGCACCTCTACTTTGCATTTGTAAATGAGTTTGTTATATTTACTTTCAACGATTTTTAAGCGTGCAAATATAGGGTTTCATTATTTAAAAACACAATTATTGGCTCAAAGAATTATATAAATTTGTGCTATCCAAAATTTCATACATTTGTATGCAGTGCATTTTTAAATTTTATTTATGATAATGAAGCCTTTTTTGATATTATTTACTGTTTCTGTTATGCTGTGTCAAAGCGCTGAATCTCAGCATATATACGGCTTTGAACCATATGAAGACGTGCCTGTGTTAACAGCTCCTGATGACACACTCCGATTCCCATGGACAGGAGGCCTTAATGCAGTGCAATTCAATACTATGGATCTAAATGATGATGGCCGGGAAGACCTTATTTGTTTTGATCGTATTGGAAATCGAATGCTGACATTTTTAAATGAGAATAATCAGTGGAAATACTCTCCGGAACACCAAAAATTATTCCCCATAATAAATCATTGGATTATGCTCCGCGATTACAACTTTGATGGCAAAAAGGATCTTTTTACATACACAACAGGAGGAATAAAGGTTTTTCGTAACGATGGTGAGACTATTCCTGTTTTTACTCAGATTACAGATCCTTTTTTGACTTCATTACAAGGGAATATTCATACCAATATCTTGGTGACGTATGCCGATTATCCAGGAATTATTGATATTGACCACGATGGAGATTTGGATATTCTTACTTTCTGGGGTCTGGGTTCTTTTGTGGAGATGCATAAAAATATGTCTATGGAGTTGTACGGAAACGCTGACTCTTTGGTATTTGAAAAAGTAACCTACTGTTGGGGATATTTTGCCGAAAGTGAGGAGTCCAATGAACTCTTCCTCGACACATGCGTGAATATCGGAAATCCCCCGGGAGCAGCAAAGCACACCGGTTCTACTTTCCTGCTTTTTGATTATGATTATGATAATGATTATGATCTTTTGTTGGGCGATGTGGATTATCCTACTATGGCAATGCTGGAAAATGGCGGCGATGATCAGCAAGCATATATGATAAGCCAAACACTGAAGTATCCCCCTTCCGATCCAATAAATTTGTTCTCCTTTCCTGCTGCGTACCTGGAAGATGTGGATTTTGATGGATTAAAAGATCTTCTGGTGGCTCCTTTTGATCCCTCACCGGACCACTCAGCTGTTAGCGATAATATCCTGTTTTATAAAAATTACGGGGATTATAATTTTCAACTTGTACAAAAGGATTTTCTGCAAAATGAAATGATTGACTTGGGAGCAGGTGCGTATCCATGCTTCTACGATTGGAACGGCGATGGATTAATGGATATGATAGTTGGAAATGAGGGTGTTAAGGATACATGTTTTATGGATGACTATTATACTCTGCATTGCAAATACCGTAGCTTCCTTTCTTTGTATATGAATATCGGAACCACAACAGAGCCTGTTTTTTTATTGACTGATTCTGATCTTGGCGGACTTGGGGAATCAAAGATTTATGGATTGAATCCGGCCATAGGAGATATTGATAATGACGGAGATGTAGATATTGTCTGTGGTACGGAAGAGGGCTCTTTTATATGGCTGGAGAACATAGGTATTAATAATTCACCTGAATGGGAAACTCATTTTGATGCCTTTGATGGAATATCCACCGACCATAATTCTGCCCCAGCACTAATCGATATTGATGACGATGGAGATATTGATATCGTTTCCGGCGCCAGGGATGGATTTCTGCATTTGTTTGAGAATGTTTCAACAGGAAATATGATGATGTTTTCTTTGACAGATGATTCTTTTGGTGATGTGGACGTGAGGGACTTGAATGTTAGTTATTATGGATATAGTACTCCTTGCTTTTTTCAACCCGAAAATGGTGACTTGCAACTCTTTGTCGGATCAGGTTCCGGACGCATTCATTTGTATGACAATATTACAGGAAACATGGGCGGTAGTTTTAACTGCGTAAGTAACAACCTGCATTATCTGGATCCAGGAGATCGCTCCGCTTGCTCATTGACCAACATTAACGGCGACGATTATCCTGATTTGGTAATAGGAAATTACTCCGGCGGACTTACACTATACAAAGGTATATGGCCACCTTCAGGAAGTAGTGAGTTTAGTAGTGCTGAAACCTTCAGTATATTTCCTAATCCCGCCAAGGAGATTATTACCATTAGGGTAGCCAATGAAAATTCTTGTGGTGGCATTGTTGTAATATATAGCTCCGACGGTTCAAAGATAAAGGAAACAACAGTTAATAATATTGAATCGAAAGTAAATATATCCGAGCTCATTCCGGGAGTTTACTATCTCTCTCTCATTATTAAGAATAATAATATCGGTTACAGAAAATTTATAAAATCGGAATAGTATAGAGATATATTATTCCGGGATAAACCTAAAGATACAGACATGAAAAACACTTCGACTTCGCATTTTATCATTGTTTTCATTTTAATAATACTAATAGTGCCATCATTTGCTCAGACAACAGATACTCAGGAGGAGCATTATTTCTATTTTTTATCCAAAAAGAAAAGTGAAGTAATAATGGTAGGAGAGATGCTTAGTATTTCAAATGTTATTGCTGACACTGTGTTTTGTTATGCTGCTACCAGTGAATTGAAGCAATTTGAAACATTGGGGATTTCCTATACATTATTACCTCACCCCGGCATCCAGCCCGAGGCTGTTATGTGGGATGGTAGTGCGAAGACCAGAGGTCAGTGGGATACATATCCTACGTATGAAGGTTATCTGCAAATGATGGATGATTTTGCCACTACTTATCCCAATCTTTGTTCACTGGTATGTTTTGATACCTTGTCTTCAGGTAGGGAGCTGCTGGCAATAAATATTAACAATGGGATTTCTACGGCTTCGGATGTACGTCCACGTGTTTTATATACCAGCACCATGCATGGCGATGAAACGGTGGGTTATGTGCTGATGCTCCATCTTATTGATTCTTTGCTTACGGGATATGGTAACGATCCTGTTGCGACTTTCCTTGTGGACAGCTTGAATATCTGGATCAACCCCAATGCTAACCCCGATGGCACATATTGGGCGGGAAATCACACCGTCTCAGGCTCAAGACGTTATAACTCAAATTTTGTGGATCTTAACAGGAACTATCCTGATCCTGAGAATGGTCCACATCCCGATGGTAAAACATGGCAGGAAGAGACGATTGCATTTATGAATCTTGCTGATGAAATAGGCTTTGATATTAGTGTTAATATTCATGGTGGTGCTGAGGTTTGTAATTATCCCTGGGATACCTGGTCGCCAATAACTGCTGATGATTTGTGGTGGCAGCTGGTGTGTAACGAATACGCTGATACGGCACAGTATTTTTCGCCACCGGGGTATATGGATGATTTCGGTACAGGTGTTATTAATGGTTACGACTGGTATACCACCAACGGATCCAGGCAGGATTATATGAACTGGTTTCAGCAATGCCGTGAGTTTACTTTGGAACTTTCGCGGACAAAAAATCCTGCCTCCAGCCAGTTACCTGCTTTCTGGGAGTATAATCACCGTTCATTATTTAATTATTTGAAGCAGGCATCGTACGGTGTTCATGGTTTTGTGACAGATTCTGTTACCGGGCAGCCTGTAAAAGCCAAAGTCTTTATTGCCGGTCACGATATCGATAGCTCCTGGGTGTTTTCCGATCATGCGAATGGTGATTTTCACCGCTACCTTAAGGCCGGGACATATCCAGTGACTTTTTCTGCACCGGGATATATCTCAAAAACCGTTATTGTTACAGTAACCGATGCTG
This sequence comes from uncultured Bacteroidales bacterium, assembly GCA_964474455.1. Lineage (GTDB taxonomy): Bacteria > Bacteroidota > Bacteroidia > Bacteroidales > BM520 > BM520. Next base: position 37,153 of record CAYYSU010000009.1, on the reverse strand, counting down.
AAAAACAGTTTGTTGATGTCCAGCTTCTTCCACAAAGTCTTGTACAAACTATAATATTTCCTGAGGGATGGACAGGGTTTTCAACGTACCTGATACCTGAAAATGATTCCACTGAGGTGATATTTAGTCCACTGGCAGACACCCTTATAATTATAAAATATTTTACCAGAGTCTTCTGGCCGCCATATTCCAATAGTCTTCCTGTAATTTCTCCTTTTGAGGGCTATATTGTCAAAATGAAGAATGAAACTACGATCTCCTTTACGGGATATCTGCCGGGGACTTCCACCATAGAACTTTATGAAGGATGGAACCGTATCCCCGTTATGTCAGCGGACAGCATTAGCAGTGCTACTCTCTTTAGCCCGGTTCTGGATAAGATAATTATTGTGAAGTCGTTTAATGGTGATCAGATATATTGGCCGGAATCAGGGATCAATTCCATGGAGTATCTCTATTCCGGGCGCTCTTATCTTATCAAAGTTGATGAGGATTGTTCTATAACATACTAGTCTTTGTAAACATCTGGTTCTGTGAGTGTTAGCCTCATTTTGGAGTAGTCAATAATAGCTTTGAAAAGTAGTAGATAGTCACTGCCAATAACTCCATCTATAGGATCTATCCCAAGTTGTGAATAGGATTTATTAATATGATTCATATTAATAACCACGACAGGATATTCATACAAACAGAAATCATTAATACAAAACTCACCCAGGCAGGTAAATGCACTCTCCATGGTATTTGTTCCCAGTCCGGTACCATTATTATCCAATAGCTCAATGTCATCTTCTGTGATACCCGGAATATTCAGGATTCGCTCACTATCTAAGCAGGTTAAAGATGCACCGGTATCGATGAGCATTCTGACGTTATAATCATTGATTTCAGCATTAATCATCAGGTGGAATCCGTCTTCCAGTTGCACCAGTTCCATAGGGATAGAATCTTTGTTTTCCATGGTTGTAAAGATATGTTATTATGATAACTCTTCGCGGAGGAACTTTGCAGTATAACTCTCTCGGTTTTCTATAATCTGTTCCGGTGTTCCCTCAACAATAATTTTTCCACCACCATTTCCACCTTCCGGGCCTACGTCGATGATATGATCCGCCACTTTTATAACATCCATATTGTGCTCAATGACAATAATTGTGTTACCCCTGTCTGTTAGTTTTTGTAATACCTCAAGTAGCACTTTTACATCATGAAAATGAAGCCCTGTTGTTGGTTCGTCGAGGATATAGAGAGTCTTTCCTGTGTCTCGTTTTGACAATTCCGATGCCAGTTTCACCCTTTGTGCTTCGCCGCCGGAAAGTGTTGTTGACGATTGCCCCAATGTGATGTATCCGAGGCCCACATCCTGTAAGGTTCTTATTTTCTTGATTATTGATGGTATATTCTCAAAGAATTCCACCGCCTGGTTGATGGTCATGTCCAGCACATCGCTGATACTTTTTCCTTTATAACGCACCTCCAGTGTTTCGCGATTGTAGCGTCTTCCTTTGCATGTTTCGCAATGCACATGCACGTCGGGTAGAAAATTCATCTCAATAAGCTTCACTCCCGCACCCTGGCATGTCTCACAGCGTCCACCTTTTACGTTAAAGCTAAAACGTCCGGGCTTGTAACCACGTATCTTCGCCTCCGGAAGCTCTACGAATAGCTTGCGAATATCGCTGAATACGCCTGTATATGTTGCAGGGTTTGAGCGGGGGGTACGTCCAATTGGTGACTGGTCAATTTCAATAACTTTATCAATATTTTTCAGCCCTTCCAACGTTTTAAATGGCAGAGGTTTTTTTTCGGAACGATACAGAATTCGACTTATCTCGGGATATAGCGTCTGGTTTATTAGTGTTGACTTCCCGCTTCCTGATACGCCGGTGACACAGATAAATTTTCCCAGTGGGATGGTAAGGGTAATATTTTTAAGATTGTTACCTGTGGCTCCTGAGAGCATAAGGGATTTTCCGTTGCCTTCACGGCGTTTTTTCGGCACAGCGATGGTTTCCTTACCACTCAGATATCGGCAGGTAATAGAGTCGCAATCCTTCAGCTGGTCGGGCTTACCTGCGCCAACGATTTTGCCGCCATGAATTCCTGCTCCGGGGCCTACATCAATAATGTAATCGGCACTCTCGATCATCTCTCTGTCGTGCTCCACGACAATTACAGAGTTGCCTATATCACGAAGATTCTTTAGAGCATCGATGAGTTTAATGTTGTCGCGTTGATGTAAGCCTATGCTGGGCTCATCAAGGATATATAGTACTCCTACAAGCTGTGATCCTATCTGCGTGGCAAGACGAATTCGCTGGCTTTCACCGCCACTAAGTGATCTTGCCGGGCGGTTAAGGGTAAGGTAGTTCAGCCCTACATCAAGAAGGAATCCAGTCCTTGTTTTTAGCTCTCTGAGAATCTCAAAGGCAACAATATTTTTGCGTTCATTGAGAAAGGCTGATGCGTCCTCAAACCAATTGTATAACGACTCCAGATCCATGTTTGCCAGGTCACTGATATTTTTTTCGTTAATTTTAAATTGGAGGCTCTCTTTTTTTAATCTCTGACCATGGCACTCCGGACAAGGAATATTGTTCATGAATCCTCCTGCCCACTTTTTTATCCCTCTGCTGTTGCTAACCTCCGACTGGCTGCGAATAAACTTTATTATTCCCTCGAAGGTAAGATCGAACGTTGAGTTTACTCCCAGGTATTCATTTTTTACATGGATTACCTCATTGCTGCCATATAGTATCATGTCAACAGCCTCTTCGGGGATATCTTTAACAGGTGTGTTGAGGGTAAAACCAAAATGTTCACTTATGGCTTCCAGTTGTCGGAATATCCAGTTGTTTTTGTAAGTGCCCAGAGGTGCCAGCCCGCCTTTTTTGATGCTTAACGCTGGATTAGGGATGATCTTTTTCAGATCTACTTCAGAGATCGTTCCCAGGCCATTACATTTTGGGCAGGCTCCATAGGGAGAGTTAAAACTGAATGAGTTAGGTTCAGGCTCCCGGTATGAAATCCCTGTGGTAGGGCACATAAGTAGCTTACTGTAGTGCTTCACCTCATTAGTGTTGTAATCCTGTACCAACAGCATTCCGTCTCCTAGTTTCATTGCGCTGCGAACTGCTTCGCGTACTCGACGCACTCCGTCCTGTTGAACCGGAAAACGATCAATAACAACATCTATATCATGGATTTTATACCTGTCCAGTTGCATTCCGAATTCAATCTCACGGATTTCTCCGTCTGTGCGTACACGAAGGTAGCCCTGGCGGCGTATCTGTTCAAAAAGCTCACGGTAATGACCTTTACGACCTTTAACCATGGGGGCAAGAACAATAATATCTTTATCGACATATTGCTCAAGAATAAGATCTACCACCTGATCTTCGGAGTAGCGTACCATCTTTTCTCCGGTATTATACGAGTATGCATCTGCCACCCGGGCATAAAGCAGACGCAGGAAGTCATAAACCTCTGTGATGGTTCCTACTGTTGATCGGGGATTTTTTCCTGTCGTTTTTTGTTCTATAGCTATAACAGGACTAAGACCTGTTATTTGATCTACCTCCGGGCGTTCGAGATTGCCTATAAATTGACGAGCATATGCCGAGAAAGTCTCCATATATCGGCGTTGTCCTTCGGCATAAATAGTATCGAATGCCAATGATGATTTACCACTACCACTGAGCCCGGTGATTATTACAAGCTCGTTGCGTGGAATAACGACATTAACATTTTTCAAATTATGGACTTTCGCCCCGTAAATTTTGAGCTGCTCTTTCAAGCCTTTTTTCCTTAAAATGGATTATCTATTTCATTAAAAAACGGAGCCTTACTGTCACGGCCGGCAAGAATGGGATTTTCTATATTCCATTTCACTCCAATGGTGGGGTCATTCCAACGGAAAGTGACCTCCGACTCCTTGTGGTAGATCTCTGTACATTTATAATTCACAATAGTGTTATCTTCCAGAGTAAGGAAGCCATGAGCAAACCCTTCCGGGACATATAGCATATGCTTATTCTCACTGGAAAGTGTTGCTGCTTCATACTTCAGATATGTTGGAGACTCTTTCCTGAGATCTATGGCAATGTCAATAATACTACCATGAATGACACGTACCAGCTTGCCTTGAACGTAGGGAGGTTTTTGAAAGTGAAGACCACGAAGAACATCTTTCGATGATTTTGATTGATTGTCTTGTACAAAGTCATGAGAAAAGCCAAGTTTTTCGAGGGTTTTTCTGTTCCATGATTCGAAGAAATAACCACGGTCGTCGCCAAAAATCTGTGGTTTTATTATCACCACATCACAAATACCTGTTTTTATAATCTCCATTAAAAAGAATTATTTACAAATGAATACATTCATTATAAGCCTGTGCTACAGCTTCCATAATGGCCTCAGAACGTGTGGGGTGAGGGTGTACTGATTTTAGAATTTGATAGCCTGTTGTTTCCAGTTTACGTGCAACAACAACCTCAGCAATCATCTCAGTGACATTCTCGCCAACCATGTGAGCACCAAGCCATTCACCATATTTGGCATCAAAGATAACCTTTATAAAGCCATCAGTGTTGCCGGAGGCGGCGGCTTTCCCTGATGCTGAAAACGGAAACTTCCCTACTTTGATATCTAAGCCTTGTTCTTTTGCCTGATTCTCGGTAATGCCCACAGAAGCCACTTCAGGTACAGTGTAAGTGCATGATGGGATATTGTTATAATCGACAGTCTCTGTTTCTATTCCTGCTATTTTTTCAACACAGCAGATACCTTCAGCAGATGCAACGTGTGCCAGCGCCTGGCCGTGTACAATGTCTCCAATGGCATATACGCCATCAATATTTGTTTGGTAGTAATCATTAACTTTTATCTTACCATTTTCAAACTCAACACCCGTCTCTTCCAGGCCGATACCTTCGATGTTTGTTTGAACTCCAACAGCGGAGAGAACCACATCAGCTTCCAGAATCTCTTCGCCCTTCTTCGTATCTACTATGATTCTACATTTTTCACCCGAGGTGTCCACCTCTTTCACCGATGCTCCTGTCATAACTTTCATTCCCATTTTTTTAAAGGATCGTGCCAGTTGCTTGCCGGCCTCTTCATCCTCTATGGGAATTATTCTCGGCAGATATTCTATCAGGGTGACCTTGGTTCCTATACTTTGATAGAAATATGCGAATTCCGATCCTATGGCTCCTGAACCTACCACAACCATTGTTTCCGGTTGCTCAGAAAGAGTCATTGCTTCACGGTAGCCGATTATTCTTTTTCCGTCCTGCTTCATGAAAGGCAACTCCTTAGAGCGAGCACCGGTAGCCAGTATTGTGTGCTTTGCTTCATAAACGATTGTTTTGCCTTCAGCATCTGTCACTTCTACTTTTTTTCCAGGGAGCACTTTACCAAAGCCGTATATAACATCAATTTTATTTTTTTTCAACAGGAATTGAACGCCTTTACTCATTCCTTCCGACACCCCACGGCTACGGCTTATAACCTTAGGGAAGTCGATAGCCGGAGTTGCATCGCCAAGAGAAACACCATAGTCGTTGATGTGCTTTGTATAATTAAAAACCTGAGCACTTTTGAGCAGTGCTTTTGTGGGAATACATCCCCAGTTAAGGCATATACCGCCAAGCTCAGCTTTTTCCACAACAGCAGTTTTAAAACCAATTTGAGCTGCTCTGATTGCTGCTACGTAGCCTCCGGGGCCACTACCGATTACTAATACATCGTATTTCATAATAACAAGTTTTGCGCGAAATTAATAACTATTCATTAGATAAGGTAAAAAAGTTATCCCGTGTTATAAATATTCGGGATACTACAACAGGTAACATCATATATAATGTTTTGTTTTGGGGCGATGCACGAACGTGCTTCTACATAATTGCCGCGCTTAACAATAGCGTTCTATTGCCCTATCGTAATAGTGCTTAGAAGTTGAATATCTTCGGGGTTTGAATAGTCGTATTGATATAATCCTGTTTCACCAATAAGTATGAGAACCTCTCCCAGAGGAATCACATCATAGGCGTCGATATTTTCAAAATGTGCCAATTGATTTTCATCAATTGTTTCAGGGTCTTCAACGGAGTATATCTTCAGCCCTGCACCTCCATCACACACAAATAGTGTATTATCAGAAATGCCAAGACCATACGGTTCTTTCATTTCATATGCTGCCACAAGGTTTGATTTGTTGAGGTTGGAGATATCGATGACTTCGAGGTGGTTTACTTCGCTGCCGCAGTCATTGCCACCGCGCAGGGTGATGTATGCAAGGTCATCTTTTACAACCACTGGATCGCAGCTGTTGATGTGCCAGAACTCGCTGATGTAGTATGGTGCTGTTCTGTTTTCCAGGTTGTAGATAGTCATGCCGCTACGGGTGCCAAAGAAGGCTTTTTCATCATAGATAAACATTGTCTCCACGTTCCTCCCCACATAACAACTCGTTTTATAGTTAGGCTCTTCGGCATTTGATATATCGAAGATATGCAGTTTATCCATATCCACAGCGTATAGAGTTTCATCGAGGATTCCGAAGCGTGTCATGGAACCGGCAATACTGACACCCTGGCTAGTGACTCCGCCACCATTGTTGGATACATCCGCAGATATTCTGAAACCGCCTTCCAGAATACCTCCACAGCCATATACAGGGTAAACGCCGGAGTTGTTCTCTGTTATCACCATCTTAAGCTCCCAACCCACAACAACTCCGGAATCTTGTTCTATTGGGGCTATCGGGTAATTCTCGTCGTAAGGAGGCAGGGTATATGGCATTACATCTTCCTCTCTGTTTACTTCAATAATATTGCTGAGATCTGTGAGGTCAAATGCTACCATGTCCACATAGGAGTCAGCGAAAAGAATATTGTCTTTGATTACCATATCCACAACTCCGGGAATCTTTAGGTAAGTTATGTTTACCGGGCTTTCCACGTCGCTGTTATCAATCATATGTATCCCTTCCATGTTTCTAAGCACAAAGATGTAGTTATCTTTAAAGTAAATTTTCCCATGTGAGGTAATCTCTTCCGCATCAGTTTGTTCTATGCTGGTGCGAAGTTCGTCGTATGACATATATACCGGGCTGTTGGCCATATATTCGTATGTGATTTTATCATCACAACTACTTAATGAAAAGGCCAGTGTCAGAATAAGAATTATATGCAAATATTTCATTTTAAGAATTTTAATTGAAGATAAAACCTAATTTGATTGAGAGACGATTGAGTTCCATCATCACTTTATCATCATTTTCTGTGCTGCTATAGTTAAGCCTTTGATAGCGATACCCCACCGAGAACGTGAACCCCAGATTTTCGTTGAACATATTTTTAAATCCTATCGAAGGATTAAATATGATTCCGCCAACCGGTTTGTATTCATTGTAGTAAGGATATGGCGCAAATGAAGAGAGATAATCATAATAATAAATCGGTGGGTAGATGTTGGTTTTAGAGGATAGAGGGAAGCTATATCCTGCTTGTAGTGACGCATAAGGGGAGAATTTTGCATCTCTGAAAAAGTATCTTGCGTCAACAATAACAGGTAGTGTGGTTTCATTGGTGAATTCAACTCCAACGCCAATGCCGGTAATTAGTTGTTTTTTTATCTCGATACCATTGATGTTCATAATGGTAAACGGTGCCGGATGGCTGTTGTACACCGGTCCTGCAAGAAACCCCAGTTCAGTGATGTTTACATATCGTAGATCCGAACCTGGCTCTTCCTGAGCCTGTGACAGCATTCCTGCGAAAAAAAGTGATGTTATGAGGAGTAATAATTTCTTCATAATTTCCAGTATTATAAGTTATCTCTAATTCTGTTATACTGATATTTTTGCGGGGAAAAGGTTGCGTGAAGCGATAAAAATAGCCCGCTTCGGGGAGGATCAGAATGTAGATCTCTCATATATCCATCAAGATGGCAACTGTAGAGTCCAAGTAACCGGGTTGACATCCGTTAGGATTATCTGCACTCTGCAATTGATTCGTTAACGTTTTCAACATAATCACCTACCTTTTCACTCAAGGAGATAAGATCGGAGAAATAAGTGCCCGTATTGTAATTGTATAGCTCCTTTTTGAGAGCTTTAGCATTCGCTTTCTTAAGTTTATCCCTAAGTTTATTTATTCTATTTTCAATATCATAAGCCTCATCGATATTGATTTTATGGTAGTCACCGTGAAGGTTTCTTATCATAATTTTTAGCGATGTCTCTACCAGTGCGAACATATCAGCGAGGTCTTTGCGTTGTTCAGGGGTAAACCATACTTTCTTGTAATTCTTTGAATCAATTACTTTTGCCATATGGAAGCAACTGTCAGCTGTACTCTCCAGTTCATCAACAATTTTAAGCATGGCAGATACTCTTTTTGATCCTTCAATACTCAGGTCACTTTCAGAAATTTTAGTTATATATTTTGCAATTTCAACTTCCATTCTGTCTGTAATATCTTCATAAATTTCCATTTTATGCATAAACTGGTTGTATGTTTTCTCATTCTTTTCGACCAACAGTTTAGGAACAAGATTGAACATTTTCATCACCCTTTCGCTCATAAAGGCAATCTCTTTTTTTGCCTGTAAAGTGGAGAGCTCGGAAGTGGACATATGACCGCCGGTAATATAATGCAGCCGGAACTCTTCATCAGATCCTTTATACGGAACCATGCGGGTTGCTACTTTGGCTATTAATGTTGAAAACCACACTAATATCAGAGTATTAATAACGTTGAAGGTTGTGTGGAATATTGAAAGTGCGATAGTTACCCTGGCTTGTACGGCAGGATTTGTGATGTCCCCGAATACTGATACTCCTGAGCTTTTTAGTATAAAGTGATCGATAGTATTAAGGAATGGGTGAAAAAACAGCAAGATCCATATTACTCCAAAAATATTAAATAGAAAATGTGCTCTGGCGGCTCGTTTCGCTGATACGTTAGCTACCATTGCTGCAACATTAGCCGTAATGGTGGTTCCTATATTCTCACCCAGAACCATGGCCGCAGCCATCTCAAAAGGAATTACACCATTATAACAAAGCACAAGAGTAAGCGCCATTGTTGCACTTGATGACTGAATCAAAACGGTCATAAGTGTTCCAAGAAAAACAAAGAGCAGTATGGAGAAATAACCATTTTCGGTGTAGTTTGCCAGGAAGTTAAAAAACTCAGGGTTTGTTTTTACATCAGGAACAGCTTCCTTTAGAAATTGAAGACCAATGAAAAGAATGGCAAAGCCAAGAACAAATTCTCCCCATGCTTTGTGTTTTCCTTTTTTTGAGAACATCAATGGGATAAATATGCCTATTAAAGGTAAACTTAATGCGCTTACAGATACTTTAAAACCTAGAAGAGAGATGATCCATGCGGTGACTGTGGTTCCGATGTTTGCACCCATAATCACTCCTATTGCACCAGTTAATGTTAATAGCCCGGCATTAACAAAACTGACAATCATAACAGTGGTGGCGCTGGAGGATTGTATTACGGTGGTGATAAGAAAGCCTGTTAATACACCTCTGAAACGATTCTCGGTCATGGCATTTAGAATACTTCTCATGCGTGATCCTGCAACTTTTTGCAGTGCTTCACTCATGAGTTTCATGCCAAATAAAAACAACCCTAATGATCCTAAAAGTGTTAGAATTTGTTCAATGATTTCTAATACTGACATTTATAAGAATTTTTTATATGAAAGAGCGTTTTATATTATGCATTCTTTTACTGGTTGCAATGATATAAAGTTTTTTACCGTCATATTTCCCGTTTCCTATACTTAACAATTTGTTAAGATTGAAATAATGGGTGCAACTTATGACAGAGTGTATATGCATACTTAGTATTTTTTAAATGGAATAGTGAAGGAGACGATTGTTCCTATGTTTACTGTTGACTCAAGAGTCATCTCTCCTCCCAGTGCTTGGGTAAGTTCTTTACATATAGTCAGGCCCAATCCTGTACCACCATATTTTCTGGTAGATGAATCGTCGGCTTGTCGGAATTGGTCAAATACGAATTTTTGTTTTGATTTGGATATTCCAACGCCGGTATCCTCCACAAAGAATCTTATGTAACCGCTTGACGGCTGTGAGTAACCCACTTTGATATATCCTTTTTCAGTGAATTTTATGGCATTGGAAATCAGATTCTTGAAAATTTGTTTGAAGCGAACAATATCTGTATGTATAATCGTTTCATCGTCAGCAAGAGGTGTTTTAGTGATGATTTTTATACCCTCTTTACCTCTGGCTTTAAGCTCAGTTTTAGCTGTCTCAACAAAGTTATTTATATAGCTGTTGATGCAGAAGTCAACCTTTTCTAAAGTGATCTGACCGCACTCTATTTTTGCCAAATCGATGATGTCGTTAATCATCGTGAGTAAAACATCTGCGTTATTATTTATTATTTCAACATATTTACTTCTTTCTTCCACTGATAGATTTTGCTCCTCCAGTAGTCTTGAAAAGCCGACTATGGCATTCATTGGAGTACGGATCTCATGCGACAAATTGGCCAGGAAGGCTGATTTTAGTTTGTCTGACTCCAGGGCTTTATCCCTTTCTATCATTAACAGTTTGTGGGTCTCCTTCTTCTTCTCAAGCTCATAAGCCAGTAGCTTTGTCTTTTGATTTACCTTTTTTGTTAGTCTATAGCTATGTAGATAGAAGAGCCCTATTATTAATACTAATATGGACGCGCCAATAAGGATGTGTTTAAAGTATTTCTCAGCAACAGTGATTTTTTTAAATTCCTTTAGGTGTTTATTGTAAAGTTTGTCATATTTGCCTGTACTTATCACTATTTCAAGCCCCTGATTAAGAATTGATAATAGTTTCTCGTTTTTTTTATGGACAATAAAACTGTATTCCCTAGGCAGAAAATCTTCCTGCAATGCAACAACATTAGTTATAGCATATTTATCAATGTGGTATTCGCCGAGTATTCGTAACATAATGGCGCAATCGTATTCTCCCAGCGCCAGCAGTCGCAATGCCTGCTCGTAGTTAAGGACGATCTTTATATCCGCATCATTGTTATATGTTTTTATATAATTTATTAATACATCGCTATTTTGGGTGATTACTTTTGGTTTTTTTAATTTTTGAAGATCATTGAGGTTGTGTATTGGCGACCCTTTTCTGACGAAAATCGCATGATAATTCCTGATGTATGGTGTTCCAATGAGAAAATCTTTTTTACGCTCTTCTGTGTAATACCCTCCTATCAGTCCGTCGTATTCTCCTTCTCTGAAGCTGTTGTAGTTGGCATACCAGTCACCCAGAACGATATTCATATTAATACCCATAACCTCGGCTATGGAGTTGATAACATCGACGTCAAAACCTGCTGGTTTTCCGTTATCATCTAGGTATTCGAATGGAGCATAAGCATCATCACCGGTAAAAACAAGATTGAGGGTATCAGGATTTTTTATGACCTGAGAGTGGACGTTCAGTGTTGAATTGCTGAAAATCAGCAATGGGAAGAAGAAAAGGAGGTGGAAGGTCAGTTGCTTATTATTCATACCACAAGGGGTTTTCCTGTTTGCATAAAAGTATTAAAAAAATAACAATTCTTGTAACTACGAATAAAAATTTCAATAATAAATATAAACATGAATCTGTTTAGTTAAATGTAAAACCCTTATTCGAACGAATCATGTTGGTGTTATTAAAATAACCACGTATAAAAGCTACAGAGGAGAGAGGATTGTCGTCAAACATAAGGTGTCCGGTGCCGTTAATGGTTTTATAGATAGCTCTGTCAAGTGATTGTTGAAGCAATTTTTTATGCTTTTCATTAAAATAAGGGTTACACTCACTAAAAAGCAACATCACGCTATTTTTGAATCGCTCATTTCCAACCGTGAAATCAACAAAATAACCTCTTTCATGGCTGTAGAAAGTTTTTGTTATGGCTTCTGCGGCAACAGCTCCGGGGCGTTGCACAAATGTTCCGGGCCATGACTCCGGATTACAGGTCGCCGTAGCCGGGAAGAGACTCTTTTCGCGCAATCTGGAAAGATATTTACTATCCGGTTTTTCATGATCTGTTGCAGTGAGATTTGTTTTTCGTGATCCAAAATCTGTAACAAGCGGATTGTATTTTATGACTGTTGAGTCAGGTATTCCTGCCGCCAACGACAACGGCTCTGCAAGAACAGTATATGCCACCCTGTCGGGATGTTGCCCTATATATGCCGATGCCAGCATTGCGCCATATCCATGTCCGATAAGATTTACTCGTTTGTCGTTACAATAGTGACGAACTATGCCGTGAAGATCTTCCAGCGCATTAGCAATATTTAACTCATCGGAATCATATCTTGGCGATAATCCACATCCGGATTGATCATAGAAAACAACAAAATATTGGTCGCTGAGGTTGGCCAGTGGCATCATGTAAGTGTAATCCCACCCCGGACCGCCGTGAATGATTATTACCGTTGGATTTACAGGATTTCCAAATGTCTCTACATGGAACTCTTTGTCATTGACAAAAACCCGGGACACCTCAGGGTTGTCTTCAATTGTGTCAGGGATATCAATATCTCTGTTGCATGATGAGATTAATAAAACCATTAATATTATTGCCGTGGATAGCAGTATTTGATAGTTTGTTTTTTTCATGATGGCAAATATAAAAGAAAGGGGTATACTCATCAAAATAATGTGCAATGCCTAGCGGTTTTTTATCGGTAAAAAATTATTTATACCAAATTTCGATATATCCTTCATGATCCAGACTGATATGATCATGACTGTATCCTGCAAAGATGCCTATGCCGTTTTCAATATTTGAAAATACCGGCACCGGTTCGGTGAAAAGATTGTCTTCATTGGCTTTATGTAATGTTCTTGATTTTAGATATTTAAAATACTCTTCCGAAAGGCTCTCCAGAAATATATGGATCTTGTAATGACATTTTTCATGGTCACTCATAAGATGCCAGGTTCCGATATTCATTTTGACCGTGTATGTGCCACCATTAAAAAACATATCGTCAAAAATATTATACTCATTATAAACCCCTGTGTCGAAGATTTCATTATTTCCTTCTCCTCCTGTTAATACCGGATCGTCTGACCAAAGCCAGGCGTCATTTATATTATATATGTACTCCTGTGAAGACTCAACATATCGCCATGATTCAATATCGCAACTTATGCGATAGTAGTTTTTTTCTTCTGCAGGGTCAGTTATTTTTACGCCGACTTCAAAATTTTCCGGGTAGGCATAATCAGTGTAATAAGTAGTTAATGTGTCGATTGAGACAATGTCTATTTTATTTGGTATTGTTGCTTCTGAATGTGCTTCGTCGAAATCGGGAGCATCTACTTCAATGGTGTAACTCTTTCCTGCAATAGGCATTACATCACTACTTGTATAGTATCCATCAGCCAAATGGGCTAGGGAAGTAATGAATATTTCATCTTCAAATAACTTAACCGTTGCATTTTCAATGTTGTCTATGGGTGCGTCATCTAAAAAGAAACGACTCTCTGATACCGATACTTTGATTGCCGAATCTGGATTTATAATGCTGTTTATTACAAGTTTTGGTTCCGATATTTCACCATTAAATTCTACTATCTTGGTACAGGAAAACAGTAGCGGAGTTATGAGCAATAATAGATAAATATTTTTCATGATCGAGAATGTTAAAAGCTGAAACTATATGATATTGAAGGAATTATGGGGAACAGGCTAAGCGATTTCAATACCTTATGTTCTCTTTGTCCGGAACTACTATATTGATAGCTTTCAAACAGATAGAAAGGATTCTTTCTATTGTAAGCATTATAAGCACTGATATTCCATATTGCATTTCCATGTTTTTTCTTTTTATGATAATTCACACCTATGTCCAATCTGTGATATGCGCCCATGCGATAATTGTTGCGGCTATCATAGTGTGTGATCATATTTCTATAGTAGGACTGTACCACGGAGGCGCCATAATAATGTTGTGTGCCCAGAGTTACAGCATTACCGGTTCCATATACCCATACAAAGCCAAAGTCATACTTCTCGTTAAGCTTGTGTGTTACTGCTACGCCTATATCATGTGGACGGTCATATTTTGCAGGAAATACTTTTCCGTCATTTAGAATGCCGTTGGCAGGATTATCAAACAGACGTTTTGATCTGGAATATGTATAACCTATCCATCCGGTGGTTTTACCAACATCTTTTTTCAATAGTAATTCAATACCATAAGCCTTTCCATTGCCAATGGCAATCTTATCCTGCCAATCATTCTGAACACTCATAAATGATGCTCCCTCTTTATATTCTATAACGTTTTCCAATGTTTTATAGAAGCCCTCCACACTCACCTCTAGAAAGTTATTTATTTGATACACTGCCGCAGCGGCAACCTGTTCCGATTTCATGGGTTTGATCTTATCCGTTACAGGCATCCATAAATCGGTAGGCAGACTGATGCGGGATGTGGTTAATAGAAGAACATATTGCGACATTTTTGAATATGCGACCTTAAAGCTAAGATTATTGGTGGCTTTGTAGTGTAATGATACTCTTGGCTCCAATGATTTATAGAAACTGTTCTGTACCTTGAATCCTGAAAGATGTAACCCTAAATTGGCCTTCACTTTTTTGCCAATATGGAAGTTATCTTCTACATATACTCTGAATTCATTGGCATAAATATCTTTTGCACCAAATGTTGTGTCGATAGTTGTTTCTCCCTCTTTTAAGTGTAGGGCATTAACCCCCGGGATGAATGTATGATAAGTGTAGTTTGCTCCAAATTTTACTGCATGTTCCGGCGACGGAAACCAATCAAAGTCGATCTTTCCACTCCAATCATAAATGCCTGAATTATAACCAAAATACCACTCTTCGCTTTCATCCTTTGTTATGTTTTTATATGTTTCTTCAAAACCCATATTAAAATTATATTTTGAATATGTGCCCGTGATGTTGGAGAATAGTTTGGGTGTGATTGTGTAATTCCATCTTAATGCAGTTGTTATATTTCCCCAGTCGAGGCCGATTTCAAATTTGTCATCGTATTGTGATCCATCCCAATAGTATTTGTCTCTGTTACGGATATATATTACATCATCCCCGGCATAGGCGCTAAGGTATAACCTGCTTCTATCGTTGAAGATATGGTTTACTTTTGCATTAAGGTCATAGAAATAATAACCGCCTGACACATTTTCATCGTTCATAGCGTTGGCTAGCTCTATGAATGGTTTAGCCAGCAGATCGTAATATGTTCTTCTCCCCGAAATTATAAAGCTTGTTTTATCTTTGTTAATAGGGCCTTCAAGAGTTATTTTGGAGCTTATCAGTCCCACCGTAATATCACCATGAAACTCTTTCATATTTCCCTCTTTCATATTAATATCCAGCACAGATGATAATCTGCCACCAAATCGCGCCGGGAAGCCACCTTTATATAATGCTACATTTTTTATTGCATCGGGATTAAAAACCGAGAAGAATCCGAAGAGGTGATTTACATTGTATACGGGTACACCATCAAGGAGTATAAGGTTTTCATCCGGCCCGCCACCGCGAACGTAAAGCCCTGAGCTGCCTTCGGAGCCAGACTGTACTCCCGGCAAAAGCTGTATAGCCTTAATGACATCGGCCTCACCTAACAACATTGGAAGCTGCTTGATTTGTCGCATAGGTACGTTCACCATGGAGACCTGAGTGCGTTCAAGATTAGATCCCCCTTTTTCACCAATAATCTCAACACCTTCAATCTGCATAGTAGAGCTCAGTTGTACTGTTTTCGTAAT
This sequence comes from uncultured Bacteroidales bacterium, assembly GCA_964474455.1. Taxonomy (GTDB): domain Bacteria; phylum Bacteroidota; class Bacteroidia; order Bacteroidales; family BM520; genus BM520. The sequence continues at coordinate 21,342 of CAYYSU010000009.1, read as the reverse complement.
ATTAGAGGTGAGCACAATGGTGTCAACGATATTATTATATCCTATAAAACTATATGCAATTTGATAGGTGCCTTCTGGTAATGTAAGACTGTAAAAACCATAATTGTTGGATACCGTACCTCTGAACGTTCCCAAATCATAAATATTTGCAGCTATCAGTCGCTCTGAAGTGGATGCGTCCTCAACATATCCACTAAGAGTATACTTGTTTTGTGCCGAAGTTATGCCTGATAAAAAGACCAATGCAGAGAGCACGAGCAGGTATTGGTGTTTTAACATGGTATTAAAATTTTTTCTAAAGATAATTGTTTTTGTCTGCGCTGTTTAATTGTACATATAAACGCATATTTTTTGTGTTTGGTATTCTGTGTGGTTGTTTTTGCCTCAACAAACATTATCTTTGCCAGAGATAAATAAACTACTCATAATCAAATATTATAAGGCTATGATTACCAATAATTTTGCACATCGGCACATCGGTATAGATCCGAAGGAGCGTGAAAAAATGCTTCAGAAAATTGGTGTCGCTACCATTGATGAATTAATGGATAAGACCATCCCTCCGCAGATACGGTTTAAAGATGGCCTCAATCTTCCTGAAGGGATGAACGAATATGAATACCAAAATCATATTAATAAGATTGGACAGAAGAATAAAATCTATCGTACGTATATTGGAATGGGCTACTACAACACTATTCTTCCCGGTGTTGTCCAGCGTAATATACTGGAAAATGCAGGTTGGTATACTTCATATACTCCTTACCAGGCCGAGATCAGCCAGGGTCGCCTGGAAGCTCTTCTGAACTTCCAGACAGTGGTGTCTGATCTTACTGCTATGCCGCTATCTAACAGCTCCCTGCTCGATGAAGGTACTGCTTCTGCAGAGGCTATGATTATGGCTTTCAATGCCCGTCCCAGGAGCAAAGTTAAAGCCGGTGCCGAGAAGTTTTTTATCTCAGAGAGTATATTCCCACAGACTCTTGCTGTAATGGAGGTACGTGCAGAACCTTTGGGAATAGAGATCGTAACAGGCGATCATAAGACTTTTAAAGCTGATGACTCTTTCTTTGGTGCACTGGTGCAATATCCTGATGGAAATGGCGCTGTTTGTAATTATGCTGCCTTCGCCCATATGATACATGAAGCAGGTGCTATACTCTGTGTGGCTGCTGATATTATGAGCCTGGCACTCTTAACACCTCCGGGTGAATGGGGTGCTGATATAGTTGTTGGTTCAACACAACGTTTTGGTATCCCAATGGGATTTGGTGGCCCTCATGCTGCTTTTCTCTCTTCAAAAGACGAATATAAACGTCATATGCCCGGCCGTATAATTGGTGTTTCCATAGATAAAAATGGAGACTCCGCACTTCGTATGGCTCTCCAAACCCGAGAACAGCATATTAAAAGAGAAAGAGCTACTTCTAATATCTGCACAGCTCAGGCTCTTCTGGCTACAATGGCCGGATTCTACGCCGCTTACCATGGTCCCAAAGGAATAAAAGAGATCGCCCGTCATATCAACATCCTCACAGGGGTGCTTAATAACGAATTAAGAAGGTATGGATATAAGCAGTTGAACGAGTACTTCTTCGATACGCTATATGTGCAGCTACCTGAAAATGTGTCGGAAGAGACAGTTCATGAAATGGCACTTAAAAAAGAGATAAACTTTCGTTTCTACGGAAATGGTCATGTGGGGCTGAGCCTTGATGAAACCACATCCCTTTCTGATGTTAATGATATCCTCGAGATCTTTGCTCTTGCAAATACCAAACAGTTTGAAACCTTTGTATGTATTCCTGAAGAGTGTGTTCTTATAACAACTATCCCACAGGAGCTTCAGCGTACTACAGAATATATGACACATCCTGTCTTTAACTCATATCATAATGAGACCGATATGATGCGTTATATGAAGAGACTGGAAAATCGGGATCTGGCACTTAACAGAACAATGATTCCGCTGGGATCTTGTACTATGAAGCTTAATGCTGCTTCGTGGTTGTTCCACATGAGTAATGCTAATTATGCAGCTATACACCCATTTGTTCCTGCTGATCAGGCTGAAGGCTATCACATGCTTATCAACCACTTCGAAGAGCAAATTTGTGAGATCACAGGATTTGACGGTGTTTCATTCCAGCCCAATTCAGGTGCTGCAGGTGAATATACCGGGTTGCTGGCAATTCGTGAGTATCATAAGGATCGTGGCGAAGGGCATCGTAACATCTGTATTATCCCTTCTTCTGCTCATGGTACCAATCCGGCATCAAGCAACATGGCAGGGATGAAAGTTGTTGTTACTAAATGTGATGAAAACGGAAATATTGATGTCGTTGACATCCGTGAAAAGGCTGAACGTCACAAGGATAACCTGGCCGCAGCAATGATTACATATCCATCTACCCACGGTGTCTTCGAGGAAGATATACTTGAGATAATGGATGTTATCCATGATAATGGTGGGTTGGTTTATATGGATGGTGCTAATATGAATGCTCAGGTTGGATATACCAGTCCAGGGCATATCGGTGCTGACGTTTGTCACCTAAACCTACATAAAACATTTGGAATCCCTCATGGCGGTGGTGGCCCCGGAGTAGGTCCCATTGGTGTGGCAAAACATCTTGTTCCGTTCCTACCCTCTAATCCTGTTGCTCCTACAGGAGGTGAAAAAGCTATTAAAGCTGTCTCTTCTGCTCCCTTTGGAAGTGCGTTTGTAATACCTATCTCTTATGGTTATGTTACCATGTTAGGTCGTGACGGGCTGGCTCAGGCAACAGCAAATGCTATACTTAGCGCCAATTACCTTAGGGTTCAACTAAAGGATCATTATAAGGTGTTATATACCGGGAAAAATGGTATGTGTGCTCACGAAATGATTCTCGACTGTAACGAATTTCATCATATGGGTGTGGAGGTAATAGAAATTGCAAAACGACTCATGGATTATGGCTTCCATGCGCCGACAGTGGCATTCCCTGTTGTAGGTACTCTTATGGTGGAACCTACTGAAAGTGAGCCGCTAAGAGAGCTGGATCGTTTTGTTGATGCTATGATAAAGATACGCAAAGAGATTCGCTGTATCGAAGAGCAGAAATGTGATAAGGCGAACAATGTTATTAAAAATGCGCCTCATACCTGCGCCATGGTAACTGCCGATGAGTGGCGTTTTCCTTATACTCGTACTGATGCTGCTTTCCCCGTGGAATCGCTGCGTGAGGATAAATATTGGCCACCGGTAACAAAAATTGATGATGGATATGGAGATCGTAACCTGGTTTGTGTTCGCCAAATTACAACAGAAAAATAATATTATTAATTGAGAGGATCTTAATAATAGATTGCCACCGTTTAATAATGAGCGGTGGCTTTTTTTATGCCATTAACCATCTGATGGCAACTTCTTCTGTGGAGAAAATTTTTACAATAAAACCTATCTTTTCAGTAGCTTTCTCTTCAAAAAGAATAGATAAGGCAGTACTTAAGGGATTGTCAACAATAATAGCTTGTTTTTTCCCTTTGAGGATGTGCTTGATATTATCAAGAAAATTAATAATATCCTCTATTTCATCTTTATTATTCGTGCAAAATTTAGAATTTCGGTAATCGGATAAAAGATTATATTTTCCTTTGATAAACTCTTCTATTTGAAGCAATTCATTCCATGCTTTACCAATGGAGGTGGTGTCCAGACACCCGTCATGACTGTACAGAATTAGTTTTCTCCTATGATCTATGTTAATTGAGTAACTCATATTATACTGCGTATGTCAAATAGCGTCATAGTATAACCAATACAATTTAATATTGTTTATATGCGTTACATGTAGTTGCAGTATATGTTCTGTGTTTATATTTTATTGATATTTAGATGGTTTATGTATTTTAGTTATTATTTTAGTGCTTCGATAATCTCTTTTACCTCTGTGACCACCATTTCCAAAAGAGCCTGATCTTTTGCTTCACAAATAAATCTCAGGTATGGTTCTGTGTTGCTTGGACGGATATTTAGCCACCAGCTGGGATATTCTATCCTGAAACCGTCGAAATCGTAGAGTGCTGTTGGAGTCTCTTTTTCTTCAAAATGTTTTATTACAGCCTCCATAGCCTCCTTCTTCTTCTCAATGCGGAAGTTGATCTCTCCGCTGTTGTGATAGCCACTAATGCTACTTATAAGCTGTGAAACTGAAATGCCCTCTTCTTTTTTCCTGGCTATTATCCCCAGGAGTATCAATGCGGCCATTATTCCTGAATCACTGTAGTAGAACTCTTTGAAATAGTAGTGCCCTGCCAGCTCTCCACCAAACAATCCATCAATCTCTTTGAGCCTTGCGGCGGCAAATGCTCTTCCTACTCTCCACATATACATCTCTGCACCCATGGGAGAAAGGTATTCTCCCACAGCCTTCGAGGTACGTATATCCTGTAGCACTCTGGCCTCTCTTCCGCTGGTGAGGAAGTAGTGTCCCAAGACTGCTATCATTAAGTCCGGTGATATGAATTTTCCTTCCTCATCCACAAACATCACCCTATCGGCATCACCATCGAATATTACGCCTATGTCGCTACCGTTTTCTTTAACATGGTTTTGCAAATCAACGATATTGTCGGGGTTTAGTGGGTTGGGGTAGTGGTTTGGGAAGGTTCCGTCGGGCTCTTCGTAAAGGTACATTACATCATCACCAAACAATTGTCGTGTAAAAAGTGACGCCATTCCATTGGAGATATCCATGCTGATCTTCAACCCACAGAAATTACTAATGTATTGCGACTGGAATTTTATATAATCGTCGTAGATATCTATCTCTTTAATGATTCCTTTTTTAGCAACAGGTGTTGGTTTTTTTTCGATCATCATCTGTAGCTCTTTGAGCCCGCTGTCATAACCAACAGGGCGTGCTTCCGCTCCCGAAACCTTGAGGCCGTTGTATTTAGGAGCATTGTGTGATGCGGTAATTTGTACCGATCCTTTATATCCATACTTTGCTGTTGCCCAGTACACCAGGGGAGTAGTAGCCAATCCGATACTATCAACGCCGGCGCCGGCATCAGTAATTCCTTTTGTAAGTGAATCGAAGATCTCCGGTGAACTAAGGCGCACATCACGACCAATAAGAATTGTATCTGCTTTTAATAGTTTTGGCAGATAATACCCGATTCGATAAACATCTTCGGTATTAAAATCGGTGTTCCATACACCGCGTATGTCATAAGCTTTAAATGCTTTCATAGGCTATTTTATTCCTCGGTTGGTAAGTTCTTTTTGAAATCTGCGGGCATTGCGAAGATGTTGTGCGTAGGTTTTAGCAAAGCTGTGGTAACCGCTTAAGTCCTCTTTTGCACAGAAAAATAGATATTCGTGATCTTCGGCATTTAATACGGCTTCAATGGAAGCCTTTGAAGGCACACAAATAGGACCGGGCGGTAATCCGTGATTCCTATATGTGTTATATGGATGATCCTCTTTGGTATGTTTTCTTAATACCCGGCGTAGTGTGAAGTCGCCAACAGCATAAACTACTGTTGGATCAGCCTGTAGCTTCATATTCTTGTCAAGTCTGTTGAGGTATACACCGGCGATGGTGCTTTTTTCGTCATTCTTTTGAGTCTCTCTCTCTACGATGGCTGCCAGAGATATTGTTTCCCATGGTGTTAATCCTTGTTTTTTAGCTTTTTCTATACGGGTTTCCCAGTATTTATAAGCCTCTTTTTTCATCCTTGAAATGAAATCCTCCGGTGTGGCAGTCCAGTAGAATTCATAAGTATCGGGAAGAAGGATGGCGAAGAGAGAGTCAGCGTGTATTCCGAGATTTAACAGCGCTGTAGTATCATGAAATAGCCGGACAAATTCTGCTGAGTCAGGCTCTAGTTGCCATCCTAACACAGCACCAAGATATTCCAATGTGCGCAAACTGTTAAAATTGACTTTCACCGGCTGTTGATTGCCGCTTTTCAGGCGATTGATAAGCTCATTGTTGCTTGTTCCACCGGGAATTGTATAGTGCCCTGCCTTTACTTCTTTTTTGAAACCTTTGTATTCTGCAAGAAAATCAAGAATCTTTGGATAACGGATATTGCTATGCAGCTTTACAGCCAGATCATCGTATGTGTCTTCGGGATAAATGTATACCTCCAGCGGCTCACCACTTAAATGGTTAATTGACGAACCAAAGGTCATTTGATATAAACTCCATGCTGACGCTGCGCCAACCAGTAGAAGGATGGCAGTTATAACTAGAATGTTACGAGTTTTTTTATTCATTTACTCTATGCCAGTTTATCTCGTTTCATAAGTTGCAACAAATACTCATTTTGCCAAACACCATCCACCATTGTCCAGTCTCTCTTCAGACCTACTTCTTTAAACCCGACGGCTTTGAATATGTTGAGGCTTACTTCGTTGGTTTCTAAAATGTTGCAAAAAAGTTGGTGTAAGTTTAGTGTGTCAAAGACGTAGTCAATCATCAACTCCAAAGACTCTTTGCCATAGCCCTTACCTCTGTCATTTTCATCAATAAGAATTCCTATTCCTGCTCTTCGGTTTGCAGGATCAAAGTCGAACAAGTCGATACAGCCTACGGTTTTATATTCCCCTTTGTTAGTATCTATCATCAATCGTAGCTGTTTTGCCGCATAAATGTCTTGCTGAGCATTCATAACATACTGCTCCATAAGGTATTTGCTAAATGGCGCCTTGGTGTTGCTTTGGTGCCACATTTGCATATCATTTTCCCATAAGTATAGTTTCTCTATATCTGACGGTTCCACTGCTCTTAGTAATACGTTCTTTCCTATCATCCTTATATCTATTAATTATTAAAATTATTCATTATTTTTAAATGTCAAATGAACCTTCGAAAACTCTGATTGCCGGTCCGGATAGAAATATGGAGGAAAAAATGTTATTATCATTTCTAAAACTCACCTGCATCTCTCCACCCCGGGTGATTATGGGTATTGTTCCTGTAACAAGGTTTTTTTGTTTCGCCCATGCTAAAGCGGCAGCTGTAACTCCGGTACCGCACGACAAAGTCTCATCTTCCACGCCTCTTTCGTAAGTGCGAACGTAAAGTTTTCCGTTCTTCTCTTCAACAAAGTTTACGTTAAGGCCATCCGGTGCAAACTGTGATGAGAACCGTATCTTACGTCCTTGACTTTTGACATCCATGGTGTCGATGCTGTGAGTGAATGAGATGTAGTGTGGTGATCCTGTATTGAGAGTGAAAAATCCCTGCCCGGAGTTAATGGCTTCCACATCGTTAAGTTTCAGAGTGATACTAAATTCACTTCCATTGTGGCTGTTTATCCTGGCACTATGCGCGCCGTCAGGGCCGTTGAACCGTTGATTAATGCCTGAAATTTTCTGGTTGTATGCAAAAGCCGCAACACAACGACCGCCATTCCCACACATTGTTGACTCCCTCCCGTCGGCATTATAATAGTGCATGCGGTAATCCATATCTGCATCATTCCTGACAATTATCATCCCATCAGCACCAACACCTAATCTTCTATTACACAGAAACGTAATCTCCTCTGTGCTGAGACGAATGGTGTTATCCATATCCTTTATCATAATAAAGTCATTTCCTGCGCCATGATATTTCTCAAAAACTATGTTTCTATTTTCAATATGTGTCATTGTGTCGTGTATTGTGCAATAAAACTGACAATTTAATGCCATTATGTTGTTTCATAATATTCATGAATAGCCTTAACAATTTTTAACAAGAGTGCTAAAATAGTGAATTATTCGCATCGTTAGCATTATTGAGAGTTCTGATTGTGGTTTTCAGGAATAATTTTTGCGAACCCTGGCGCTGTCTTTTTGTTTACTTATTGGTAACTTTAGGCTGCTTTGGGATTCCAAGCCACCTAAGGTTGAAGAGATTCTTGGAATGAATTATATAATAAAGGTTTTAAAAATTTATTGTTATGAGAAAATATTTGGAATTATTGATGGCTCTAATTATTGGAATCGTGATTACTGTTTTTGCAGTAAATGTGTTGGATAGAGAAAAAGAGATTACGCACTCTGAAGTTGTGCCGGCTGAGCAGAATATTGTGCTTGCTTCAAGTGTTATGCCGGTGCCGCAAAATGTTACTTATCCTGATCTTACTGTTGCGGCAGAAAATAGTATTCATGCCGTGGTTCATATTAAGACAGAATATGAGCGTAAAAATAGTATGTATGATTATTTCTTTCGTGATTTTTTTGGACACCCTGATCACCAGCGTGGCCGGGCTTATATGGGCTCCGGTTCTGGGGTTATAATAAAAAATAATGGGTATATTGTAACAAATAATCATGTGGTACAAGATGCCGATCGTATCGAAGTAACTTTGAATGATAAACGTACCTATATCGCACGTTTAGTTGGTGCTGATCCCAGCTCTGACTTGGCAGTCATTAAGATCGAAGAGAATGGGTTGCCCATAATACCTTTTGGCAATGCTGATGATGTAAAAGTAGGAGAGTGGGTGTTGGCAGTCGGTAATCCTTTTAATCTTACGTCTACTGTTACTGCTGGCATTGTTTCTGCCAAGGCGAGAAATATCCATATACTCCCGGATCCCCAGGGTGGCTCGGCACTGGAAAGTTTTATTCAAACCGATGCAGCTGTAAATCCGGGGAACTCCGGTGGTGCTCTGGTGAATGGCAATGGAGAACTTGTTGGCGTAAATGCTGCAATAGCTTCAGGAACAGGATATTATACAGGCTACTCGTTTGCTATTCCTGTTAGTATCGTAAAAAAGGTTACCACTGATATTATTGAGTATGGTGAGGTGCAAAGAGCTATTTTGGGTGTGACAATAAGAGAATTAAATAGTGACCTTGCCAGCCAAATGAATATTTCCGACCTGAAAGGAGTGTATGTGGCAGGGCTTACTGATAATGGTTCTGCACGCGCCGCAGGAATAGAAACCGGTGATGTGATCCTTGCAATTGATAATGTGGAGGTTAATACTACTTCTCAACTGATGGAGGTTGTTGGCCAACATAACCCTGGTGATAATGTTGATGTTTTAGTGAACAGAAAAGGTGAAACCCATGTTTATTCTGTAGCATTACAAAGTTTGAATGAGAGTAACCGAATCCAACGGGAATTACTGGCAGAAAAACAGTTGGGCAGAGAATCAGGTCTCGGTGCTACTCTATCAAATCTGTCAGCAACAGATAAAGACCGCTATGATGTTAAATCAGGAATTAAGGTGGATAAACTCAGTAATGGGATATTGAAAAATGCTGGCATAAAAGAGGGTTTTATTATTACCCATATTGATAATAATGAAGTTATTAATGTATCGGGGTTTCATGAAATTATTAAAAATAAAAGCGGTGGAGTTCTAATTGAAGGTGTATATCCTGGAGGGATACGTGCATATTACGGCTTTGGGTTATAGAAAATTTGATTTTTGATATTGAAAGTAATTATTAATCTTGGATAACATCTTCTTTTATATTATCTTTCGTCACTTTTTATCAAAAACCTATAATTGGACTAAACCGAAAGGAAAACTGGATGCGTCAACTAAAGATCACCAAGTCAATTACGAATCGAGAAACGGCTTCCCTGGATAAGTATCTACAGGATATTGGTAAAGAGGATTTGATTTCTGCTGATGAAGAAGTACGGTTGGCGCAGCGCATCCACCAGGGTGATGAAATAGCATTGGAGAAGCTTGTTAGGGCAAATCTTCGTTTCGTAGTCTCTGTGGCAAAACAATACCAAAACCAGGGGTTGAGCCTTCCAGACCTTATCAATGAAGGAAACTTGGGTCTTATTAAAGCCGCCCGACGTTTTGATGAAACACGAGGATTTAAATTTATTTCTTATGCCGTTTGGTGGATCAGGCAATCAGTGCTCCAGGCGCTGGCAGAGCAGTCACGCATCGTTCGCCTTCCTTTAAACCAGGTGGGGTCTCTTAATAAAATCAGAAAGGAAAGCTCCCGACTAGAACAGATATACCAACGTGCTCCTTCTGCTGATGAAATTGCCGATGCAATTGATATGCCCGATTATAAGGTTGATGCAGCTCTCCGTATCAGCACAAAATATATCTCCACTGATGCACCCATGCCTCAAGATGAAGATATGAAGTTTTTGGATACCTTTGTGCCTAAAGATCAGGAGCATACCGATGCTGAGCTGATACAGGAGTCCCTGTCACAAGAGATTCAAAGATCACTGGCATCACTTACCAGTAAAGAACGTGATGTGATTAATATGTATTATGGCATCGGAATGAATCATGGATATACCCTGGAAGAGATAGGTGCTCATTTTGACCTTACCAGGGAGCGTGTCCGTCAGATAAAAGAGAAAGCTATTCGTCGCCTAAAGCATAACTCCCGCAGCAGATTACTGAAGGCATACCTGGGACAGTAACAGATTATTCACAGTTACAATCCCCGTTAATAATCTTCTCGTATAATAGATCAATATTACCATCAAAACTCATCCTTGACCCACAGATGCAAAACTCTGTAAGTGGATCTTTGTCAATAATATTCCAGTAAAGTGTTCCCTCATCCGGAATAGTATCAAAAGAGGCATACTCTTCATAGGTGTACTCCAGAAATGCTACATCCTTTGTTATCCCTTTGTTGTCGAGAAGATATCCATCTGCCAATGGGGTAGGGTAGCGGAACTCTTTTCCCTTTTTTAGATCCGCGGGGTGAGGATAACTAATGATATGTGTTTTATCGCATGCTAATAGCACAGGAACATTTTTGGAGTAATCAGCTTTTGTTTTATATACAACCAATGGCGGCTTTGCCTCGACAACTTGATCCTGTGTCTCTTTTTTTGCACCCGTACTCTGTTGTTCACTTTTTCTCAGGCAACTGCACGAGAGAATACTTAAAAAAATCCAGCAGATAGCTGCGTATCGTATTATTTTCATGATTATTGTTTTATGAATTTTGTGCACAGGATTTTATCTCCTCTTGTAATTCTCAATATATACATTCCGGGACTTAAATTACTAACATCGATACCTGTTTGTAAGGGATCAGGCTCCGTGATAGGAATATTGAGTCCCGCCAGGCTTATAACCTCTATTTTTTGAATATCTGTGATACTCGTACTTGAAAAATATAGTGTTGATTGTACCGGGTTAGGATGAATGGTGATATTCAAAATCTCTTTCTCATTGATACCTGTTGGTTCTCTTGAGATTTGTATATCCAATAGATAGGTGCCAGTTTCACCTTCAAAGTATGGTGCCACAAGAACATAAAACGTTCCTCCATCCTGAATGAAGATATTTTCATCACAAATATCATCATAAGCATTAGACCAATCGTCCCCGGTATAATACGACCAGAGAACATCATTGGAGTATTGTTGTCCGTTGCCGGAATTATATGAGTCATGAGCTCTTGCTGTTAAGGTATAATCATATCCCTGTTCCATAAAAATGCTGTAATAATCTATATCAGTACCATTATGGGAATTCGCTCCGGGAGTAGTGACATTTGCATGGTTGTTATTATATCTGGGAGTAAAGGAGAATGCCTCATTCCATGAGTCATTGTTTTCATATGGGTCGCTTGGAATTTCTGCTTCAATTACTATTATTTTAATGGGATTAGTGTAATAAGTGCTTCCCGCTAGCTCCCAATTGCTGCTGCTTCTTTTGATCATAGCAGCCATGAAGTAAGTGCCGGGATTCAGGTTTACCTTATTGTTTGAGAAACTATATTCGATGTAATTGTTTGGTTGAAGGTTAAGTGGATCTGTTGTGGCTATGGTTTGTGCCAATGTCCCGTCCATATAATATAAGGAGATATCAAATACGCCACTGAAACTTGTAGTGCCCATGTTTGCCAGGGCAACAGTAGCGGTAACGGCATCATTTTGTGTGATGTTAGTACCTCCTTCAACGACAATATCGCTGTACAGCTCAATGTAATTGCTGTATTCTACCGTTAAGCTTATAAAGTTCGAATAATTACCATCATCTAACAGTATCCAGTTGCTGTATTGTTCTTTATAAAATATTCCAAAGTAATAGTTTCCCGGGAGCAGCGACAGCAGTCCATCGGAAGAGAAGTAAAAGTCCTCATAGTAATACCCCCCTTCTAGCGTTTGGTCGTAATGAATCTCAATAAAATCTACAAACACTCCCTCTTGATCAAATGCTGCGGCGCATAAATCGCCGGAAAAATTGTCCGGTCCATAATTCACAATGTCGGTATGGATATTAAATGACTGCCCGTACGATATGGGGTTACTGCTAAGATATATGTTGTCATATAGTCGTAAATCGATATCCGATGCTCCGCCACCTCCACCACTGTCGGGAGGCTGGATTCCGATAACAGCTTGATGCCCAGCATTATATCCTCCCGTGCCGCCTCCGATACCTGTTCCTGAGGGATCCAGTGCGTCCACGGGGAAGTACCCGTCGTAATATCCGCCCCACCCCCAATTTATGTGCAGGTAGTTGAAATTGTCGTATCCGTCACAAACAAAGGCATGCCCGCCGCCATTACCAAAGCCGGCATACAATACCGGCCTGCCGGCATCGAGCTCACCTTTTATAGTATTCATCCATTGTGAGTTGGTATAACTCTCTCTTGCTATACCTTGCAGGGTGTTTTGATTATAGCCAAAATAATTCTTCAAGGCATATTCCGCACAGTGCTCAATAGGGCTATGTGAACTGATTACATATGCTCCTGAGCTTTGAGGGGTGTAATTCATTTCTACTGCTACTCCGGCATGATAGGTAAGAGTTGCCACTGCTTCATTGGATGAGTTCAGGTTGTTTGGCATAAGACTCCATCGGTATTGCTCTCCTCCAAAGTTTGCGGAGAGTGTTCCGTAAGTGGCGTGATTATATGAGTGGAATCCGAAACCCTGTTCAGGATAGTTCCAGTATTTCATTATCTGTGTCATCGCGGTAGCAACACAGCCGGACACCGATCCACCTGGGCACAAGTCGTTGTAATAGGGCTTTTGATTCCATGTGGTAGTGAGAAGAGGAGATACCGCAGATTTAATTCTCTCTTTTACCGGAGTTTCCCCGAGGTACCGATCCCATAAACGGGAAATATCCTCCCCGGGAGCTTCCCCCATTTCAACAACATAGTTAACCTGCTTGCGCAGGTCATCGAGCCACTTGATCAGTGCAGGCGGCATATCGCTACCTGAGTAGTTGCTCGAAAGAGAGTATCCCAATATAGGAATGACACAATCATCGGCAGAGATAATAACAAAACCCTTCGAGGAGATAATATCAAAAATATAGAATGTAGGCCTTACGTCGCCTTTTTGTGGCATAGGCAGAGAGCTCCAATATCCTTTAACATCAACAATATGTATTTCCGGTTCAGTGGTTTGATCTAAAGAAATGAAGAAATTTATGGCTACCTGCTCCGCTACATGCTGAGGTACAAACCCTGCCATTAGCATCATGGGAAAAAGAAGTGTTGATAATATAATAACTCTGATTCGCATCTCTTTAAATTTATAATAAGCCGGCAACCGTAAAAGTAAATATTTTTTGTTTTAATAACAAGTGCTTCATTTTATGGGTCAATAATCACATTTCGGTGTTGATAATCAGTACTGATAATTTTATTTGCAGACATATAAATATAGTTTTGCGCTATATTAACGTTGAAATCTCGCTGCATGCCGTGAGAATTTATATCTTTGTAGCTTGTTTTTAAATATTTTAAAGCAGCCATATGCCCAGAACAAAATATGTATTCGTTACAGGCGGTGTTTCCTCTTCGTTGGGAAAAGGTATTATTTCCGCTAGCCTGGCAAAACTGCTTCAGGCTCGTGGTTTTCGTGTCACTATTCAGAAGTTTGATCCATATATAAATATTGACCCCGGAACCATGAATCCTTATGAGCACGGGGAGTGCTACGTTACTGATGACGGCGCCGAAACGGATCTCGACCTGGGGCACTATGAGCGATATCTTAACGTGCCCACATCACAAGCCAACAATGTTACTACCGGCCGTGTATATCAGTCGGTTATAGAAAAAGAGCGGCGTGGTGATTATCTGGGAAAAACTGTACAGGTGGTTCCTCATATTACTGATGAAATAAAGTATCGTATTAAGCTTCTTGGCAATACAGGTGATTATGATTTTGTAATAACGGAAATTGGTGGTACGGTGGGAGACATCGAATCATTGCCTTATATTGAGGCTGTTCGTCAGCTTAAATGGGAGGTTGGTGATAAGTGTATTGTGATTCATCTTACTTTGGTGCCTTATCTGGCCGCAGCTCAGGAACTAAAAACAAAACCAACTCAACACTCTGTAAAACACCTCCTGGAGTCCGGTATTCAGCCAGAGATTATCGTTTGTCGTACTGAAAAGCCTCTTAACGAATCCATTAGAAATAAAATCGCGCAGTTCTGTAATGTGGAAAGGAATTCTGTAATTGAATCCATCGATGCTTCATCAATCTATCAGGTGCCGGTTCTTATGCGTGAAGAGAAACTCGACATAGAGGTTCTTAGAAAAACTCGTACAGCATACAACCGCGAACCGGATCTGGCATTATGGGAGAGCTTTCTTTATAAATTAGAACATCCTAAATGCCTTGTAAATATAGCCCTTATAGGCAAATATACCGAACTGAAAGATGCCTATAAATCGATCCTTGAATCGTTTATTCATGCAGGAACAGTGAATCGCTGCAAGGTTGTAGTACACCGTATTAGTTCTGAATCTATTAATAAGAATAACGTTCAGGAGAAACTCAGTTCTATGAGTGCAGTGTTAGTGGCGCCGGGTTTTGGTGAACGTGGCATCGAAGGCAAAATAGTAGCAATTAAATATGCTCGAGAGCAAAAGATTCCGTTCCTGGGTATCTGCCTTGGAATGCAGTGTGCTGTAATCGAATTCGCCAGGAATGTTTTGGGCTACCAGAATGCGCATAGCACTGAAATGGATTCTAAAACAAAACACCCTGTGATTGATATCATGGAGGACCAGAAAGATATTTCGGGAATGGGTGGAACAATGCGGCTGGGGGCATACCCCTGCACCATAAAAGAAGGCTCCAAAGCAATGCAGGTTTATGGTAAAGAGCATATCACCGAACGCCACCGCCACCGCTTTGAATACAATAATATCTATACTGATGAATATAAAAAAGCAGGTATGGTTGTCAGTGGTTTTAATGATCAGGATAACCTTGTTGAGATAATGGAAATTACTGAACACCCATGGTTTATTGGAGTACAGTTCCATCCCGAATACCGCAGTACTGTGGCAGAGCCACATCCGCTGTTTTCAGCTTTTGTAGCTGCAGCAATAAAATTTGATAGTGAATTAATTTAGTAGTTGAAAGAAATTATTTAAAATGGATAGAAATAACATTCTCGGTCTGGTACTTATTTTCGGGATGATCTCCTTATTTACCTGGTGGAATAAGCCTTCTCAGGAGGAGCAGGAAGCTATGGCGCATTATCGTGATTCTATAGCTGCTGTAAAGGCATATAACGACAGTGTAAACCTTGCACATCAGATTCTCCAACAACATGCTGTTGAAAATCGGGCCTCTACCACAACACCGCAAAATGATGTTGTTGCAAGTGACGATGATCTTGCTCAGCAGAAACGTGAGCAGTTTGGTGTATTCGCTGGTTCCGCAACAGGTGATGATGATACCTATATCATTGAAAATGATGTGATAAAAATGGTTGTCGCCGCAAAAGGTGGGCGCCCTCTATCTGTGGAATTAAAAGATTATCAGACCTTTGACTCGCTGCCTTTAATTCTTTTCGAAGGAGATCAGAATAAGCTGGGCTTCTCTTTCTTTTCCCAAAACCGACTTATAAATACCAATGAGTTCTACTTCAAACCTGTATGGAACGGCAGAGGTTTTGAGGATGAGAAACTTACTGTTTCGGGTGAAGAGAAATTAACCTTCTCCATGCGATTGTACGCCGACAAGGGAGATGATGATGTGAACCCTTCGCAGTATATCGAATATCTCTATACCGTTACCGGTGATTCATACCTGGTGGATTTTGATATCTCCTTTAAAGGAATGCAGAACGTGATTACTACTCGCGGCAATTTCGTAGACCTGGAATGGAATATGGATATTCTTCAGCAGGAACAACTTACCGAGAACCGGTTGAATGCAATCACAGCATATTTTAAAAATTATAATGATGATGTGGAACATCTTAAAGATAATGCTGATGACGAGGAGAGTATAGCTACGCGTCTGAAGTGGGTATCTTATAAACAGCAGTTCTTTTCATCTACTATTATTGCAGATAACTTCTTTGAGAACGGTGATCTGAAAACAGTCACAGAATCTGTTAAGCAGAGTAAGAATCCGCGATATATCAAGACCATGACTTCGATCATCGGTCTTCCTTACGATCCTCTGCAGGATAACACTTTAGGAATGAGCTTTTATTTTGGCCCTAACAAGTACCGTATTTTAAAGCGTATGGATCTTGATCTGGAACAGCAAATTCAGTTGGGATGGGGTTTCTTTCTTCTTCATTGGATCAACAGGTTTGCAATTATTCCTGTTTTTAACTTCCTGGAAGGTTTTGGTTGGAATTACGGTATTATCATCTTGGTGCTTACTGTTCTGCTTAAGCTACTACTTATGCCTATTGCAGCTAAAACATATACCTCGTCGGCAAAGATGCGGGTTCTTAAGCCTGAAGTTGATGAGATAAATGCGAAGTATCCGAAGCAGGAAGATGCCATGAAGAAGCAACAGGCTACCATGGAGCTCTATAAAAAAGCCGGCGCCAGTCCAATGTCTGGTTGTTTGCCTATGCTGTTGCAGATGCCCATTCTGATTGCGATGTTCAGATTTTTCCCCGGAGCGATTGAGTTACGTCAGCAATCTTTCTTATGGGCCCACGACCTCTCCACATACGACTCAATATTAGATCTGCCATTTACCATTCCGATGTATGGCGATCACGTGAGTCTCTTTACGTTGTTGATGACAGTATCTACTATTATCTATACAAAGTTAAATAATGATATGACAGGTCAGAGCAATCAGGTCCCGGGCATGAAAGTTATGTTGTATATGATGCCTATAATGTTCCTGGGGTTCTTCAATAGTTACTCCGCAGGTTTAAGTTACTATTATTTTCTGGCCAACATCATCACCTTTACGCAGATGTTTATTTTTAGAAAGCTTATTGATGAAGATAAGCTTCGTGCCAAGATCCAGAAGAACAAAAAGAATAGCAAGCCTAAGAAGAAGTCAGGCTTTCAGAAGCGTTTGGAAGATATGGCGAAGCAGCAGGGCGTGCAGGTTCCCAAGAAGTAATTAATAGTACATGTTTTTGTGCCCGGGCAAAGCTGAGGGCACCGACTTATCTTATCATTAATAATTAATGTAAGGGTTTGCATATTAATATATTAAACCGTAATTTTGCAGCCCTTTTGGGCGAAATGGCATCGGATGGTATTTCAACGGTTTCCGAGAGTCTCGCTAAAGGAGTAAAAATTAATGTTTAACCCGGTCTGACCGTTGGGCCACAGTAATACCATTTTATAATGGCAGAAGAAAATGTAAACGTTCCTCAAAATGAGGAAAAACCCGTAGCTAAACCTGAGGAAACTCCTGTAGCTCAACCTGAAGAAGCTCCAGTAGCTCAACCTGAAGCTAAGGAAGAGACCCAAAAATCATTACTCAACAAAGACGAACGCCCAGATTTTGACTGGGATTCTGTTGGTAAGAAAAAAGAGATCTATTCTGAAGGTGAACGCGACAAGCTTTCAAATATTTATGATCAGACACTTAGTCAGGTTGCTGAGCATGAGGTTGTTGATGGTACTGTTGTTACTAAAACAAACCGCGAAGTTGTTATCAATATTGGCTTCAAATCTGATGGTATCGTTCCTGTAAACGAATTCCGTTACAACCCGGACCTCAAATCAGGCGATGTTGTGGAAGTGTATGTTGAAAGCCAGGAAGACCCTAACGGTCAGCTGCTCCTTTCTCATAAGAAGGCAAGGGTACTCAAATCATGGGAGCGTATTAACACAGCTCACGACAAAGACGAAATTATTAACGGTTACGTTAAGTGTCGTACTAAAGGTGGTCTCATCGTTGACGTATTTGGTATTGAGGCATTCTTGCCCGGATCTCAAATCGACGTTAAGCCTATCCGCGATTACGACATATATGTTGACAAGACAATGGAATTCAAGGTTGTGAAGATCAACCAGGAATATAAAAATGTCGTGGTGTCACATAAAGCACTTATCGAAGACGAACTGGAAGCTCAGAAAGCTGACATCATCGCCAAACTCGAAAAAGGTCAGGTACTTGAAGGTACTGTTAAAAATATCACCTCTTATGGTGTATTTATCGACCTTGGCGGCGTTGACGGACTTGTTCACATTACAGACCTCTCATGGGGACGTATCAACCATCCGGAAGAGATCGTTACTCTTGACGAGAAGATCAAAGTGGTTATCCTCGACTTCGATGAAAACAAAAAACGTATTGCTCTTGGCCTCAAACAACTTACGCCTCATCCATGGGATGCCCTTAATGAAAACCTTAATGTTGGTGATAAGGTTAAAGGTAGAGTTGTGGTTATTGCCGATTACGGTGCATTCATAGAGATTGCTCCCGGCGTAGAAGGCCTGATCCACGTTTCTGAAATGAGCTGGTCACAGCACCTCCGAACAGCGCAGGACTTTATGAAGGTAGGTGATGAAGTGGAAGCTGTAATCCTTACTCTTGACCGCGAAGCACGTAAAATGTCCCTGGGTATCAAACAACTGATCCCGGATCCATGGGCCAACATTACTGAGAAATATCCTACTCATTCCAGGCATAATGCTATCGTTCGTAACTTCACAAACTTCGGTATCTTCGTAGAACTCGAAGAAGGTGTTGACGGACTGATCCACATCTCTGACCTTAGCTGGTCGAAGAAGATCAAGCACCCTGCTGAATTTACTAAGATTGGTGAAAATATTGATGTTGTTGTTCTCGATGTTGACGTTGAAAACCGTCGCCTCAGCCTCGGCCATAAGCAGCTTGAGGAGAACCCATGGGATGTATTCGAATCAGTATTTACTGTAGGATCTGTTCATAAAGGCTCTGTAAGCAGCGCTAACGACAAAGGTATGGTAGTTACTCTGCCTTACGGTGTTGAAGGTTTCTGCCCAAGCCGCCATACTCAGAAAGAAGATGGTTCTAACCTCCGCGTTGATGAATCTAACGATTTTAAAGTTATAGAATTCAATAAAGATGGTAAGAAGATTATCCTCTCTCACTCTCGTATCTTCCAGGATACTGTGATGGCTGAGAAAGCTAAGCAGTATGAGCAAAAGACAACTAAAGAGCGTACCGCACGTAAGTCTATGAAAAAACTTAGTGACGGACTTGAAAAGACTACTCTTGGTGACCTCGAAGCTCTCGCATCTCTGAAGTCAGATATGGAAAAAGAGGAGAAGAAAGCTGCAGCAGCTGCTATTCCTGTTGTTGCCGCTCCGAAGGTTGAAGCACCTAAGAAAGACGCTCCAAAGGTTGAAGAACCAAAGGCTGAAGAACCAAAGGAAGATACTCCAAAGGTAGAAGAACCAAAGGCTGAAGAACCAAAGGAAGATACTCCAAAGGTTGAAGAACCAAAGGCTGAAGAACCAAAGGAAGACAAGCCTAAGGCAAAAAAATCTAAGGATGACGACGCAAAGGATGATCAAAATACTCCTGAGGCGGAAACTAAAGAATAAGAACCTCTATAGGAATTATATAAAGGGCTGCCATTTGGTAGCCCTTTTTTGTTGAAAGGGTAAAATCTTATCTTTGCTATATGAACGAAACTCTCACAGTCCTTGGGTCATCATCAGCGATACCCACGCCACACCGAAATCCATCATCTCATGCTCTTGCTCTTGATGAGCGCATATACCTTATCGATTGCGCAGAGGGCACACAGGTTCAGATGATGCGTTTTGGTGTTAAGATGTTGAAGATTCATGCTGTTTTTATCAGCCATCTCCATGGAGACCACTTCTTCGGCCTTCCGGGGCTTATCTCCACAATGCATCTCCGGGGTCGTACCAAGCCATTACATGTTTTTGGACCGGAAGGACTTGAGCAAGTCCTGACTCTGATTTTGAGCTATGCGCGCCATGAACTCTCGTACCAAGTGGTTTACCATACTGTGGACACAACACTCCATGAGGTGATATACAGAGATGAGAAGGTTGAGGTGTTCTCTATTCCTCTGAAGCATCGTTTGCCCACATCGGGGTACTTGTTTCGTAGAGCGCAACAGCCACTGAATATACGACGGGAGTTTATTTTGGAGCATGACATACCTGTTGAGTGGTACACGCGTATCAAAGCAGGGGAGGACTATGTGGATGACAACGGTAAAGTGATTCCAAATAGATTGATTACGAAGCCGCCAATAGCGCCGTGGAGTTATGCCTACTGCTCTGATACAAAATATACTGAAACCATTGTGCCTTATATTAAAGGTGTTGATTTATTGTACCATGAAGCAAGCTATGGTGACGACAAAGCTGACCTGGCAGCTGAACATATGCATAGCACGGCGCGGCAGGCAGCAACAATCGCTAAGCTTGCCGGAGTAAAGCAGCTTCTGATAGGCCATTTCTCAAATCGGTATAAGAATATTATGCCTTTACAGGAACAGGCACATGAGGTGTTTGCTTCCACGGAGGCTGTGAAAGACGGATTAGTGTGGAAACGCTCTTCTTGAAACTCATTATAAGCAATACCTAACCCTCCAGTCCAGACACACACACACCCTGTCACGACATTATAATCTATGTTACAGGATCGTACCTCGTTGCCACTATCCATAACTGTTGAGAGGTAGTCGTTACCTGATAATCGTGACATCGATAAAAACGGTCTCCATACCAAAATATTATGTAGTATCTTTCGTTTAACATATTGTTATTCCGTGTATTACATCAGCTTTATTTATTTGGTTTGCAGGAAGCTATTTTCACATGGGAAAGAATAGTAAAAAAAATGTCATTTGTATTGCATTTTCATTTGCAGAATAAAAAAAACTATCTATTTTTGCAGTCCGTTAGCGGAGGCGTTCATAAAAGAGTTTGATAAATCATCGCAATGATGTCAACACATCCGGAGAGGTGGGTGAGTGGCTGAAACCGCCAGTTTGCTAAACTGGTGTACTCGTAAGGGTACCGGGGGTTCGAATCCCCCTCTCTCCGCACAAATTGCATAACGATATTCGGGGTATAGCGTAGTCCGGTTAGCGCGCCTGCTTTGGGAGCAGGAGGTCGCAGGTTCGAATCCTGCTACCCCGACAACTTTATGGAGCCGTAACACTAATGTTTACAAGTGT
>CAYYSU010000008.1:0-76659 GCA_964474455.1 uncultured Bacteroidales bacterium | reverse complement strand
GAACGATTAGAAGTATAATAAAAACCGACTTACACACTTAATGGGACACTGTCTTCCAATTTTGCCCAATCATATTTTACCAACTCTAAATAACGAAGTCCGTACTTGAGATTATTACCAATCTATCTCGAATTTCTTGCCCTTTTTAACTTTCTTCTCCGGAGCGGTAGAAGTACTGTCCACTTCAACAACCTCCTGTTCATCCCAGTTTACTTTGAATTTGTCGCTCTCCTCAGGAACAGATATGGAGTCATTCTTGTTGTCAGCAGATATCAGATTTATTAGATCTTCTTTTTCTTTTCTTAACTCTTCACTGATCTCCTTTCTCACTTTTGGAGTGTCATATTTGAATTTTGGCTCTTCTGTGGTTCCTGTTACCATTATATACAAACGAGTGCCTTTGCGACCATCCTCCTGAATGATACCAAATTCGTTTCCTTTATTTCTGTCTTGGTATTTCCCGCTAAGCAACTCCGCCAGAGCAAGGTCAATATTGTAATCCATCTCACCTTTAAAGCTCTGTCGTCCTTTCATGTTTAGATCCAAAACATTGTTCTTTATCTCCATTTCAGGAATGATGATAGTCTCATCTTTAATTAATATCTGATTCTCCAGTGTTTCAAACTGAATATCCGACAGGTCGTCAAGACCCAGAAACCCTGAGAACTCTTCCAATGTGCCGAACTCTGTTAATGCCCCATCGTTGATAATGAGGTTTGCGTCAGCAATAAAAGTTGACATATCCAATTTGAAACCTTGTAACAGTGTTGATGAAACGAATATATCTGTCGTTAGTGAGCCACTGATGTTTTTGTGAGTAAGACCTGTGAGACCAAAGTCTTTGAAAATACTGAACACACTGGAGATATCTACGCCTTTACCTTTGATGGTAGATTTAAAACGTGGACTTGCTGTACTATACCCCAGCAGCTTACCTGATGCTTGTAAACTCCCTCCGCAACTCCAAAGCCGTAAACTCTTAAGGTTTATGTCGTCTCTATCGGAGTTAGCCAAAAGACGAATGTTTGTTAGGTTTATATTATCGTATAACAGATTGTCTGCGATGAGCTCCAGATCAGCATCTACTGACGGAAGCACATAGAAGAAATTATCCGCAGGGGAATCTGGTTTCTCTTTGTCCCCATTATTGAAAACCGCAAGAATATTTTCAAGGTTAAGATTTGTTGATTTTACTGTTAGTTTTGCCGTAACTGGTGATCTGTTCTCTTTGAAGAGGTTGAAATAATTCTCCACCACACCGGAAAGGCCTGCGTCGCTGTCATTAATCTCACATGTCAGATTTTTGATATCAGCTTTATGTGGCATAATAAAACCTTGAAATGCATCAACTTTTAGGGTATGGTTCTCTCCAAATACAAACTCACTATCTTTGAGATCCACATTGAGACTGCTTTCTGATGACTCCAGCTCATGTATCATCTTGTCTTTAAAACCTGAAATTTTACCTTTATATTTAAGATTGATATTTGCTATTCCCCGAACGGAGTTATTCTCGGGCAGTAGATATGCAACGTCAGCAAGATTTATGGTTCCTTCCAGCGAAGTGTTAATAAATTGCTGCTTCAGACTTCTTATTACAACCCAGCCATTAATTATAGTGTTATCCTGTGCTTTGCTTTTCAGATTCGTAAGCTTGAGGGCAAAGGCATCGTCATCCTCAGGATCATATTCTGCCTCCAGATCTGTGGTCATTGAATGAAGCTTAAGCTCCTGGTCCAGTGGGTATAGAGTGTCAACTTTAAGATGTGCATTAATTTTAACGCTAGGGAATCTTGAATACAGATCTGAGCCATGTAGCTCCCCGGTAAAGGATATCTTGCCGTGAGGATTATATTTCTGCGCTGCTTGATGTATCTTTTCAGGCATCAGATCAATGACTTTCTGAAACCCCAGGTCATTGGCTTCGATATTTATATTATAACCTTTCCCATGCTTAAGTGAGATTGTTTCTGATGACAGGTACAAGGTCATATCATCGAGCTGAATCCTTCCCCCGGAAATAGTTATTTGCTCATGATGTGGTTTATACGCCCCGTCCAATAATATATGCGTGTATTCTTCAGGCATCTCTATTCCGGGAATCAAAGCTTTAGCCATAATTTCCAGACTTACAGCAATAATAGAATCTCTTGCCTTCAGATTTAGTGTTGACTTAAGAATATCACCACTGAAATGAAAATCTTTTTCTTCATCAATATATCTTATTCCCACATTAATAAGCTGTAAGCAGGGAACCGAAATTTCGGGGATACCTGAAGAGAAACTGTCGGAAGGCGAATCAGGCGTAAGAAATTCGTAATTTGTTTCTCCTTTTTTTGAACGGTACAATACCACCTGTGCCTCTTCCAGGGAGAAGGCTTTAATATGATACTCCTTTCGTAATATTGATAACAGATCGATACGTACATAGAAATACTCTGCCTGAGCCAGTGGTGGAAGATCGGGAGAATAACCGGGAGGAGAAACTGTTGTTCCGGAAAGCTGAACACTGATATCAGGAAAATATTTCGTTATTTCAATATCTGCGGAGGTAATTGTGATGTCCGCATCCATATGGGTGTTTAACTGGCTTATGATTACCTTTTTAATAGCGTCTTCATTGGCATTGATATAGATTAATAACCCGGCAAATAACGCCAGACACAGTGCCACCAGAGAACCAATAACGATTCCTGTTACATTTAATATCTTCTTTGACCTCTTTGTCTTTTTAACTATCTCCGTATCCATGGGTAAACGACTGTAATGAAATAACGGAATTTTTATTCTTTAGGTGTGCAGATAGCATCTTTTTGTGAATCCTATCAATGCGGATAGTGTCTTTCGAGGTTGCTCCAAAAAGCCCATATGTCCTGTGTTATCAAGGATTAGTGACTCTGAGTGTTGTGGCAACACCATCTGCGCCAAGGTTTTATCCAGAGGGATTCTTGAATCCTGCTTCCCGGAAATAAATAATACCGGCCATGGTGCTTGTGTTAGTAGTACTAATGATGATGAACGGGTTCTCATTCCCAACAGTGCCGCTGTAACACCCTTCTGCGGAGTATTCCTGCTCTCTTGCAACCTTTGAGTAATGATGTCAGCTAATGGTTCTCTATTGGCAGGTGAGAATAGCGACGGAACAAATGAAGAGATATACTCCAACCTGTTCTGCTCTACGATTTTTACAGTGCGCAGGCGATTCTCTTTGATGTCATCACTATCTGCAGAAGCATGAGAATGAAATAACACAAGACCTTCCATTACCTGCGGGTACATTTTGGCGAATGCAAGCGAAACATAACCACCCATACTATGACCGCAAACAACAGCTTTATCTATTCCCTCGGTCTCAAGAATCGATTTTACACTTGAAGCCATAAACTCCATGGTATGCTCATTTCCAAACACGGAACTACAGCCATGTCCAGGTAAATCAGGACTGACAACGGTAAAATAATATGACATCTTTTTCGAGAAAAAACTCCATATAGAAGAGGATTCCAGGAATCCATGTAGCAGAACAATGCATGGACCGGTACCTTCTATATTATAATTCAGAGTGCCACCATCAATATTTATATTTTTATTCATGTTTGGGTTTTTTACAAAGATACAATCTCAATTGACATCACTATTATCTTATCATTTGGTTGCTCCATATTTATTATAATAAATTGTTGGTTTAAAGATGTGATATCCCCTTCTCTTTTATATTTTTGCCGGATAGTTCTTATTTATAATGGTTATTAACAATAAGTAATGCTTTAATTATAATTATTGTAAAACAAGGTGTTAATATCATTACATTCGTTTGATATTTTTACTAATAACGGTGTTTTTTTATCACATGAAAAAACCACAAGATTTTCTTTTTCGATTATTTACGAACAATGCCCCCAAGTGGCTGTTTGTTTTTTAAATCATAAGATATGAATGAATTAAAGAGAAGAGCCCTTCTGATGATCTTAGACGGCTGGGGAGTGGGCGACGGAAGTAGGTCGGATGTTATATCAAATACTCCAACTCCCAATATTGATGCATTAATGGAAAAGTATCCACATAACACACTTCTTACCAGTGGTGCAAATGTTGGCCTTCCTGATGGTCAGATGGGTAACTCCGAGGTAGGCCATTTAAATATTGGCAGTGGACGGATAATATTCCAGGATCTTGTAAAGATCAACAACGCCTGTGCTGATAACTCCATTGGCGACAACCCGGCGTTGAAAGAGGCTTTTCAGTATGCTGCTGATAATGATAAGCAGGTGCATTTTCTTGGCCTGCTCTCCGATGGAGGAGTTCACTCCATGGATACACACCTGTATAAGCTCTGTGACCTGACAAAGGATTATGGACTGAAGAAGGTTTTTATCCATGCCCTAACCGACGGCCGCGATACAGACCCGCAGTCGGGACTGGGTTATGTTGAAAACCTGGAGAAACATTTGGCAACATCCAATGGAAAGATCGCTACCGTTACAGGACGTTACTACACCATGGATCGCGATAAGCGCTGGGAGCGGGTCAAAATAGGTTATGACGCCATGGTGAATGGCGAAGGAAAAAAAACTGTATCCGCTATTAAAGCCATAAAAGATTCTTATGCTGAAGGTGTTACCGACGAGTTTATTAAACCTGTTGTTGTGGTGGATGAGAATAACCAACCGCTGACAGTAATTGGTGAAGGTGACGTGGTGCTTTGTTTTAACTTCCGTACCGACCGTTTGCGTCAGATAACAATTGCTCTTACCCAGCAGCAGATGCCGGAATTTGATATGCATATCATTCCTTTGCAGTATTATACTATGACACGTTACGACGATAGTTTTAAAAATGTGAATATCATATATGATAAAGAAAACATAAAAAAAACCATCGGAGAGGTCGTTTCTGAAGCCGGATATAAACAGCTGCGTATTGCCGAAACAGAAAAATATGCCCACGTGACATTCTTTTTCAGCGGAGGAAGAGAGAAGGAGTTTGATGGCGAAAAGCGTATCCTTATCCCTTCGCCAAAGGTGGCAACGTACGACCTGCAGCCGGAAATGAGCGCTATTCCGGTGAAGGATGCTATTGTTAAAGAACTTAATGACAGAAGCGTAGAATTGGCAGTGCTGAACTTCGCAAATGGCGACATGGTAGGCCATACAGGAGTATATGAAGCTATTGTAAAAGCTATTGAAACTGTAGATCAATGCGTGGGAGAAGTTGTGGACGCAGCTAAAACAAATGGTTATGATGTGCTTATTATTGCCGATCATGGCAACGCTGATTTTGTTGTTAATGGCGATGGCTCACCCAACACAGCTCATACTACTAATCCCGTTCCTTGTATCCTGGTAACAGAAGATTATACTAAAATTAAATCCGGTATTCTTGCGGATGTGGCGCCGACACTACTGAAAATTATGGGTGTCGTAAAGCCTGAGGAGATGACAGGTAAGGCGTTAGTATAAAAAATAATAATAATGAAAAACCCGGACTGTGATACACAGTCCGGGTTTTTTTATCCGTTATATTACAGTCTAATAGTCAGATCTGTTATCATCACGGTGGCTTCTTCCACCACCACGGTAACCATCGTTGCTGCGGTGTCCACCACCACCATCATTTCTTCTATAACCGTCGTTTCTGCGGAATCCGTCGTTGTTGTTGCGGAAACCTCCGCCACCCTGACGGAAACCACCACCACCTTGGTTATCTTCTTTCGGACGCGCCTTCTTAACTATAAGAGTACTACCTTCAAAATCGGTATCATTTAATTTTTCGATGGCTTCTGATGCTTCATCATCATTATCCATCTCTACAAAACCATACTTTTTTGAGTAACCGGTTTCACGATCCATTATTACTCTGGCACTGGTAACTTCGCCAAACGGCTCAAACAGAGATTTCAGACTGTCGTCGTTAGTTCTGGAGCTCAACTTTGCAATAAAAATGTTCATTTAAAAAAATAAAATTAAGTGAGTAAAAATTGCCGAGAGGAAAAGTGTAAGGAATTCAGGTATTACCATTATAACTGTACATCAGTACCAATCGATGCATGAACAAGAGTTTACTAGTAGCAAATATACAATTCCATACATGTAAACCACTGTTTATGACGAATTATTTTTGATTTATTAACGTGTTAATAACCAATATATTACTTAATGATAACCTTTTTTACTACTATTTGTTCATCTGATAACAGTTCGAGGATATATAAACCGCTGCCTTTTAAATCATTTTTATATCGAAAATGCGTCTTATTAGGATCCAGCCTTTTACTATATACCAAGCTTAAGTCCTGAGAATAGACATTCAGCAGATCAAATTTTACTCCTTCCCAGGTTATGGTTGCATAGTCGGAAATGGGATTCGGAGAAATAGTAACTTTTTTGCTAATATCATTATCATTAATACCTGTTACATACGATGGAGGCCCGGCAACAATAGACACATGGGGATCAAAGATTACCTCCTCAACGCAGAATTCTAATGGAAAAAGGAGGTGCTCGTGGTTTTGTGTGTTGTTGATAGTGATAATCGTGTCAGCATAACTGCTTTTCAAATGCAATGTAACAGGCATCTCGAAGAAATCTACGGAGCTGTGTGATGTCTCCTGATGCAGAGTTACCGCAAAAAGTGCAGAACAACCTGCGGTGTATTCAATAGTGTAGGTGGGATATCCCTCTCCATAATACCAATCATCGAAAAACTCCGTAAGTGTTGTATCTGCTGCCGTTTCCATCGACTGAATAAATGATTGCATAGTTGCAAAACCAAAATGGTTGGCAGGATGATACAGATAATCCTTTATGCCTTGAAAGAAGGCCTCTTCGCCTATAACCATCCTTAGCATATGTAGTAGCATCGCACCTTTATTATAGCTGAGACGGGCATCAAAGATGCGATCTTTATCAGTGGTGTCATGAACATATATTGAACCATTAGGTTCGGAGATGATGTGATCTCGTTTTTGTGTTTTCCAAATATTCCAGTAGTCTTTTTCAGGAAATAACGATTCATAAGCAAGCCCGCTGATATATGTTGCGAAGCCCTCATTGAGAAAAATGTCATGCCAGGAGTTCAGGGTTACCATATTTCCAAACCACTGATGACCCAATTCATGAACCAAAAGCTCATAATTCCAGCAACATGTTGAGGTCATGGTCTGATGCTCCATGGCTCCGCCACGCATCCATTGCATATGTCCGTATTTCTCGTCCTTAAAAGGATAATCACCAAAATAATCACTAAGCATATGAAATACCTGAGGCAGACTGCTTGTGTGACTCTGCGCCTCTTGCAGGTCGTTCTGCCACGCCAGGTTCTCAATCATAAAAGTGGAGCCGTCCAGATTTACCTCGTCGCTATAATGAACATATTCTGAAACAGCAAAGGCAATGTTGTAATTGACGATGGGGAACCGGTGTTTGAAGTGCATGGTGCGTGTCCCGTCTCCGTTCACGATATTTTCCACCATCACACCATTTGCACCTGCGAGAAATTGCTCCGGGAAAGTAAGTATGATGTCAAGAGAGTCAACCTTATCTGTAAGACCGGGGTTGCAGGGCCACCAGTCGCCAGCGCCATAGGGTTCTGCAAAGGTTGCTAAAACAGGTATCTCTCCATGATAATCCTGTAAATAATAACCATTGTCGGGCGGAGTACCGGAATAGGATATTGTTATATCATACAACTCTTGTGGGATTAGCATCTGCGGAAAGGTGAGTTCTAAATTATAGCCATCATGCTGAAAACTGATTGCTCCAAGGGACGACGAAACCACCGTTGGAGTTAGTTCGTTGGCAAGTCGTAAAGTTATGGCTTGCTTCTCTTTATTTACAAAAAACTGATGCTTTACAGACCCTGAAATAGCCCGGATTTGTGGATCTACAGAGTAATCCATGATGGTATGAGTAATATTTATAGCTGGAAGGCCTGTGGCCACCTCATTTGAAAGTATTTTATACTCATTTTTGCTTTCAATATGATGTATGAAAGCATTATTGTCGGGTGCAAATTGAGAATATGTCCTTCCCGATATCATCAATATCAATCCAAAGATGAAAAATAGTCCTGATCTGTATACCATAATATTAAAATCAATGTTATTAATGAATAAACAGCATTTTCGTGCTAATGTTGGGAAATTGTAATTAATATCTTTGATGTAAGTATATTTGCATTATGAATAAAAATTGTTTCACTATAGGTTTGCTTACTTTAATAGTGTTGGTTTTCACAACAATGTGTGCCAGTGAAAAAGCACTTGAAGGAGGCCCCAGGGATAAAACCCCGCCGGTATTGCTTTTTTGCGAACCGGAATTCGGCACTACAAATTTTACTGAAAATATTATAAAGATCAATTTTGACGAATATCTCCAGCTCAAAAATATTAATGAGCAAATGGTTATTTCGCCACCAATGAAAAATAAACCTGACGTGCAAACCCGTGGAAAGTCGGTGATGATAAAAATAAAGGATACTCTTCGCCAGGCCACCACATATACTATGTTTTTCGGTGACGCCATTGCAGACCTTAACGAAGGAAATCCATATACAGATTTTCGTTATGTTTTTTCTACCGGTACTTTTATTGACTCATTATCCATTACAGGCAAAATTATAGAT
This sequence comes from uncultured Bacteroidales bacterium, assembly GCA_964474455.1. Taxonomy (GTDB): domain Bacteria; phylum Bacteroidota; class Bacteroidia; order Bacteroidales; family BM520; genus BM520. Next base: position 68,037 of record CAYYSU010000008.1, on the reverse strand, counting down.
GCGGAAAACGGAGAACCGGTGGAAAATATTTGGGTTGTCTTATATCCTGCAGCCAGCGATACTATGTTTTTTACCACTACACCATACTATATTAGCAGCACAGATAAATCCGGTGTTTTTCATCTGGATCAATTGAAAGACACCTTGTATAAATGTTTTGCTATTGAGGATATTAATTCAAACTACTTCTTCGACCTTCCGGCGGAGCGTATCGCTTTCCTGGATTCTGTTATCCAGCCGGGATATATAACGAAAAGACCGGACTCACTACCCGACAGTATAGTGTTTACTCCGATAAATACTGTTCCGTATGTCACCATGAAACTATATTCGGAGCCTGACACCATATTAAAACTAATGGAGTATAACCTTGTGGAGGATTATGTTATAGATTTTGTTTTTAATAATGATGCCCCGGATATTCGTTTTAAGTCAGTGGATTCTTTACCCTTGCCCACATATATTTCCAAACCGGGTGTGTTTGGAGATACGTTGAGATGGTGGGTTACAGATACTGCATACTCAGTGATGAACCTGGCTGTAATTAATGATACTGTTGTTTTGGATACGGTAAAAATCCAATTATCATCCAAAGAGAAAAAAACGAGAAGAGATTTTCTTACACATAATATTATGAGTGGATCGAAATTGTCGCCTGAACAGAAATTGACTTTTCGGACTAAAAATCCTATGGCTGCAATAAATCAAAGCCCCGTAATATTGAAGAGTCGTGGCGATAGTATTGAGGTGAGTCTTAAAATGTGTGACTCACTGAACCTGGCATTATGCCTTGACTACTCCTTGGATGTGGATACCAGCTATGCCTTGATTGTTAATGACAGTTGCATATTTGATATTTACGGAAATACAAACGATTCACTGGTTTATTCTTTTGCTGTTGCAAATAAAAAAAGTTTTGGCAGCCTTGAACTCGAAGTAATACTTCCGGAAGCAGAGGGGCAATATATCCTATCTCTAACTGATTCAAGAGGCAAGGCCATAACAACACGTACGCTTTATGATTCTAAAACAGTGACGTTCCAGTATCTTCGTCCCGGGAAATATGGTTTTACTCTTCTGCTAGATGAGGATGTGAATGGCAGATGGAGTAGTGGCCGAATAACAAAACGTCTTCAGCCTGAGAGCGTGATAAAATATGATAAAGAAATTAGCGTGAAGGCGAACTGGGTTCACCAGGAGTTATGGGATTTAAAAAAACACCGTTAAAAACGGTGTTTTGTAATTTTTAGTCCAGAGCATTACATTTATTAATACAGTGGATTATCTCGGTAAGCGTATCGTTACGCAGCGAGTAATAGATTTTTTTCCCCTCACGGTGTGAAGTAACAACCTTTTTACTTTTTAAAACATTGAGATGATGTGAAGCTGCTGCCTGTTCCAGTCTAAGCTCCTCGTATATTGCTGTCACGTTCATGGACTTTCCATCCTGGAGCAATTCAATAATTGCAATCCTCATGGGGTGCGCCATCGCTCGCAGCTTACTTGCTGCCGCCTCAAGCTTGTCAACATCTAACACTAATTTATCCATATTTTTTAACTTGTAGGCAAGCAATAATACTAATGCTTATGCCTGCCTGTATGTTCTGTTATTACTTTATAGTACAAAGATATATATAATCCACATATAAATAGTTACATATGATATTTATAACTCTCTTATATAAAAATGGATAATAACGGAAATTGTTCACTGTTTAATAGACCTTTATTACTTAGCTTCAAAAAAGGAGTGACCAAAATAAAGATGAAAGAGACCGTAAAAATGGGCTTTCAACGGTCGAGCTCATTCGTTTCACCGGAACAATATTTTTTTAATCGGATTATTTTTTGAAATTTGACAATTCAAAAATAAAGATCATGACATATTCATCAGATACTACTGTTTGGATTACAGGAGCCAGCTCAGGCATTGGAGCAGCACTGGCTTTTCGATATGCCGAGCTCGGAGCCAGCGTTATCCTGTCATCCAGAAATGAAGAAAAACTTAATGCTGTTGCAGCAAAATGCCGTGATCTTAGCGCTGAAAATGGTAGCAATCAGGAGTTTTATGTAGTCACAATGGATATGTCATCGGAAGCATCGATTTCAGAAGCCTGGAATAGGGTGAAGAATCTTAACAGAAAAATATGTATTCTTATTAATAATGCCGGCATCAGCCAAAGGGCTCTCACACGTGGAGCTTCTATTGAGATAGATAAAAAGGTAATGACATTAAACTACTTCGGACCGGTGTTTCTTACCAAACTGGTGCTTCCACATATGCTTGAAAACAAGGGTGGCCATATCGCTGCCACAAGCAGTATCGTAGGGAAGTTCGGATTCCCTCTGCGCTCTGCGTATTCGGCATCCAAGCACGCACTGAAAGGATTTTTCGAAAGCTTGGATGCGGAAGAGTATCACAATAATATTCGCGTGACTCTTATATATCCGGGTTTTGTCTCTACGAATATCTCTGTGAATGCTCTTACCGCCGAGGGTACTGCCAGTGGTATGATGGATAACAACCAAAAAAATGGTATGGCACCGGAGACGTGTGCAAAGAAAATTGTAAAGGCTATTGATAAAGGAAAACATGAAGTGTTGGTGGGACGAAAAGAGCTCTTGCTGGTTTATATTCGTCGATTTTTGCCCGCACTCTATTATAAAATGGCTCGTAAGGTGAGCCCCACATAACAGATAATCTTAAAAATATGGATAACAAAGTAATTATAAGCGGTATTCAGCAGGTTGGTATCGGGATACCCAACCTGAGTGAAGCATTTGGATGGTATAATAAATTTTTGGGCTTCGATGCCAAGATATTTGATGATGAAGGTGTCGCCGAATTGATGCTGCCGTACACAGGAGGAAAACCACAACAACGACGTGCTATTCTGGCAATGAATATGCGTGGTGGCGGCGGGCTGGAGATTTGGCAGCCCAAAGGTCGTGAGCAAAGAAAATCGGAAAACCCGATTCTTCTCGGTGACCTGGGACTCTTCGTGGCGAAATATAAGGCCGGCGATGCAAAAAAAGCATATAATGAACTTAAAGAGAAAGGTGCTGAACTGCTTGGTGATGTAGCAACTTCTCCGGCAGGAGTGAAGCATTTCTTTCTTAAAGATCCTTATGGTAATATAGTTCAGATTGAAGAGGATGAATATCGATTTCACGATCCTAAGAAAAATATCGGTGGTGTAAACGGACTTATAATTGGCGTCTCTGATATGGAGCGCTCCATGAAGTTTTATGGTGAAGCCCTTGGTTATGATAACGTTATTAATGATTCTATGGATGTTTTTTCTGATTTCACCGTACTGCCGGGAGGAGATCATAAAGTACGAAGGGTGTTATTAAAACCAAGTCAGTCACCCAAAGGTGCCTTTGCGCCATTATTTGGATCATCAGTGATAGAATTGGTTCAGGCGTTTGATTACTCCCCGGTGCAAATATTTGCTGACAGGTGGTGGGGCGACGCAGGATATATTCACGTTTGTTTTGATATTAATGGTATGGCGGCACTGGAACAGAGATGTGTGAAACTGGGACATCCTTTCGTATGTGATAGCAGCGACAGCTTCGATATGGGTGAGGCAGCAGGCCATTTCACCTACGTGGAAGACCCCGACGGTGCTCTCATAGAGTTTGTGGAGACACATAAAGTGCCGGCAATGAAAAAACTGGGATGGTATATTGATCTGAAAAAGCGAAACCCTGAAAAATCACTCCCTAAATGGATGCTTAAGGCAATAGGTCTGAAACGTGAAAAAGTTTAATAAAGAGTAGAGGTGTTGTTTCTGACACCTCTATTTTTTACCACTCCTCTTCCTCTTCAACAACAGGAGGTGCCATTGTCTCTTTTAACGATGTAATGAGCTTATTTATTTGTTCATCAATCTTTTCCTGAACGTACATATTGTCAACACGGTAGTCGGGGGAGTCCTTGTCGGTCCATTGCTCAAGGGCAAAACGAGATTGCTTTCTTACGAAGAACTCGTCGAAGCAGTAACGATAACGTCCATCTTTGAACTCTATCTTGAACTTATAGAGAATCATCTCACCAGTTATTACATTACCGTCAATATTATTATATCTAAGTTGAATTCTGTGGTTTCCTTCAATAACGCCTGTATGTGGATCTCTTACGCTGGTTACAGAAGCGGCATTTTTATAGTTATTGTTAACCCATGATACTGCGCGGGTGAAAAACTCCTGCTGCGATCCTTCTTCCTGTACAACTTCTTTATACTGAAATTTGCAGGTTTTTTCATTTACTGGCATTTGAGCCATAGATGTTGTGGTGAATGCTATTAGGGCTAAAAATATTACTAATGACTTTTTCATAAGGATTATTTTGTGCAAAAATATAAAAAAGGCGTTCCGTAATGCCGGAACGCCATATATATATTAATGGTCTGGGCAGACACTTTCGTCGGCCCGAATTATTACATCATACCGGGCATTCCTCCAGGCATTCCGCCGCCCATTGGAGGCATTGGATTGTCTTCTTTAATTTCAGTAATAGCACACTCAGTGGTGAGGATCATGCCTGCTATTGAAGCAGCATTTTCCAGTGCAACGCGGGTAACCTTCACAGGATCAATAACGCCTGTCTCATAAAGGTTTTCGAAAACCTCCGTGCGAGCGTTAAAGCCAAAGTCACCTTTACCTTCACGAACCTTCTGAACTATCACGGATCCTTCTAAGCCAGCATTGGTAACAATCTGACGCATAGGCTCTTCGAGAGCTCTTCGGATGATGTTGACACCTGTGTTTTCGTCAGCGTTATCGCCGGTTATCTCGTCGAGTTTTTCAATAGCACGGATGAAAGCGACACCTCCACCGGGGATAATACCCTCTTCCGTAGCTGCGCGTGTAGCATTCAAAGCATCATCAAAACGATCTTTCTTCTCTTTCATCTCAACCTCGCTGGCAGCACCAACGTAGATCACTGCAACACCACCTGCCAGTTTGGCAAGACGCTCCTGGAGCTTCTCACGGTCGTAGTCAGAAGTAGTGGATTCGATATGTGTCTTGATCTGTGCTATACGAGAGTCAATATTCTCTTTTGCACCTTTACCGCTTACGATAGTAGTATTGTCTTTATCGATAGTTACTTTTTCAGCCTGACCCAGGAATGCGAGATCTGCATCTTCCAGTTTGTAGCCTTTCTCTTCAGATATTACTACACCACCTGTGAGGATAGCGATATCTTCCAACATCTCTTTTCTGCGATCGCCAAAACCCGGAGCTTTAACAGCAGCAACCTTAAGAGCGCCGCGGATTTTGTTTACTACAAGAGTGGCAAGAGCTTCGCTTTCAACATCTTCAGCGATAATCAAAAGAGGACGTCCTGTTTGAGCAGCTTTTTCCAGTACCGGGAGAAGATCTTTCATAACAGAGATCTTCTTATCGTAGATCAGGATAAGCGGATTTTCAAAAACAGTTTCCATCTTCTCGGTATCTGTTGCAAAGTAAGGAGAGATATAACCTCTGTCAAACTGCATTCCCTCTACAACATCCACGTATGTCTCAATACCTTTAGCCTCTTCAATGGTAATAACACCTTCCTGCTTAACCCTCTTCATAGCCTCTGCTATGAGGTTGCCAATATTTGGGTCATCATTGGCAGAAACAGTAGCTACCTGCTTGATAAGTTCGTTATCGTCGCCTACATTACGTTTTTGGTTGTTAAGATCATCTATGATAATCTTTACCGCTTTGTCGATACCGCGTTTGAGATCCATAGGATTTGCTCCGGCAGTAACATTTTTCAGGCCTGTATTAACAATAGCTTGGGCAAGGACTGTTGCCGTAGTAGTACCATCACCTGCGATATCATTTGTTTTGGATGCCACTTCTTTCACCAATTGCGCACCCATATTTTCGAATTTGTCTTCGAGTTCAATCTCTTTAGCTACAGTAACACCATCTTTGGTCACCTGAGGAGCGCCAAAAGATTTCTCCAGAATCACATTGCGGCCTTTTGGCCCAAGGGTAATTTTTACTGCATTTGATAAAGCGTCAACGCCGCTCTTTAATTTGTCGCGAGCGTCCATATTGAAAATAATTTCTTTTGCCATGATTTTGTTGTTTGATTTTTAACCTTTAAATAACACAATTAGATGATAGCTACAATATCAGATTCACGCATGATAAGGTAATCTTTACCATCCAGGCTTATTTCAGTGCCGGCATATTTTCCATAAAGTACATTATCGCCAATTTTAACTGTCATTGGTTCATCTTTTTTACCGGGACCTACCGCTACAACGATTCCTTTTTGTGGTTTTTCTTTAGCAGTATCGGGGATAATAATACCACCGGATGTTTTTTGTTCTGCTGCAGCAGGCTCTAAGAGAACTCTGTCTGCCAATGGTTTAATGTTTAAGTTTGCCATTTTGCTACGGTTTATAATAAGTTATTAATATCAATAATTCTCCATGCCCCTATCACATTTTGTGCCAAAGGCATATATCAAAAAAAATGTCAGAATGAAGTGACATTCTGACATTTTTTAATATTGTTAAGTCTTTTTTTACTACTCCTGTGGAGGCAGCTGGTATTCTTCAGAGCTTATAGGCTGAGATTCACTACCGCTATCGATAATTTCACGAAGTTCAGTATCATTAGAGCCTGTGTTAGTAGTTGTGCCTTTAGGAATAACTATAACCGATAAAAGGCTAAGAACTAAAATAGCAATTGCCAGTGTCCATGTAGCTTTTTCCAGAAAATCTGTTGTTCTACGTACACCCATTATTTGGTTACCACCTGTAAAGTTTGCTGCTAATCCACCACCTTTTGAATTCTGTACCAGCACTACTAATACCATTAGCACTGCGGCAACCAGAATTAATACAGAGATTAAAATATATGCTCCCATCGTAATTCGTTTATTGATTATTTTCTTTTATAATATTTTTAATTTGGGCTGCAAAGTAAGTGCTTTTTTCCGGGAATTTCAAACGAAGCTGCTCATATATTTTTATAGCTTTCTGAATATTACCTTGTTGGTGATATATTTTTGCTAAAGTTTCGCTAACAACTTCAGTATTATCAGTGTTGGACTGTCGTGCCATCTCTTCAGGATTGAAAAATGGTGCTGCCACATTTTTTCTGCTAATGGAGGGTTGCTGTTCGATAAATTTGTCAATAATTTTTTTCTTCTGCTTCTGTTCCCTCTTTAGTGCTGCATGATCCTGAGTTGAAATGTCCTCCTCTGCCGGAATGTCTGTCATAGGGTCGTATATGTCTGCAGGAACGAAATCGGAGTTGCGGATAATTAATCTTGCCACTTGGCTGGATAGCGAGCCGGTAAAGGAAACATCCTTCTTTATCTCGGGTTCTTTGTTATTCTCAACGACAGTTTTTTCTGTTACATCTGTGTCAGTAGTACTGCTGTATAATTCCCGTAACTTTAGTCTTTCGGGCAGGTGTATGGCAATAATCGGCAGCTCATCCTCTAAATCTGAATTTAATGTATGATACAGGTGATGCGCCTTTAGGAGATATCCACCAGCAAACCAAGGATATTCATCGAGGAGCTTCTCAATGAAATCCGGTGTTACCATGCCGGGGTTTTGTATATATTCAAAGTACTGATTCTGCATTTTACCAGTTTACTACCGCTTTATTAAAAATGTCATCCACAAGGTATTCCGTTATCTCTAAAATGAGCTGATCCTCAACAGATGTTAACTCTACTGTCGAAGGAAAATCAGCATATTGTGAGAAATTTTGTTCAAAATTCTGTATTGGCGTTACTTCATTAGTGAACTTCACCTTAACAGTTATGGTAAGTCTGTTCATGGCAGCAGTCTCCCCGGCCTGAATAGCCTGGGGGGTGATTTTGTAATCTGAGATATACCCTTCCAGATACATGTCTGCATAGTCGTTGTTGAGCTCCAAACTGGTTTGCGATACGAATTTATCCTTTATGGCATCCGTCAAAACCTGACTTAAGGTAGGTTGTACCAGTCGTGCTTTATTATCAAAATAACTAATATTAATAGATTTTATTTTTGGATCTATTGAGGCACCGGTAAAACTGTATATACCACAACTATTAAATATTACCGTTGTGGCAATTATCAAAACAATATTTATTAGCCTGATCTTCATATGATCTATAACGAATTTTTCGGCAGTGTATAATCGTTGCATGCAACGATTATACTACGGTATGTTGTATTCTTTGATTTTTCTGTATAATGTTCTTTCGGAGATGCCCAACTCTTCTGCTGCGGATTTTCTTTTTCCGTGGTGTTTTTCAAGGGCTTTCTTTATCAGGTCTTTCTCCCTGTCATGTAATGAAAGGTTCTCTTCCAGGACCTCGGCTCCTTCATCGAATTCTTCACTTTTGCTGTCGCGGCGTTTGGGTTTTGAAATCTCAAAGGTTTGATGTGGTGTGTCAAAAGCATCATTATCATCAATTTCCGATAGAAATTTTTTGTGACTCTTATTAATATCTTCCACTTGAGTATTGCTTTCTGAAATCACGTGATTGAGAATTTTCTTCAGCTCCGTGATATCTCTTCTCATTTCAAATAACACCTTGTACAGTAGCTCTCTTTCTGTAAACTCATTACCACTCTTATCCTCTTTGGAATATAAAACAGGTAGATTTGAATTGGTTTTGGGTAGATATTTACTAAGAATTTCTGCGGTTATGTTTCTGTCCCGTTCAATGATAGATATTTGTTCTGTGATATTTTTCAACTGACGAACATTTCCATCCCAGTGGAATGTCTCCAGCATAATTCTTGCTTCTGCGTCGAGTTGCAAAATTGGCATGTGGTATTTTGCTGCGAAGTCGGAAGCGAATTTTTTAAACAGCATGAAGATATCCTCTTTCCTTTCACGCAGTGGCGGGATTAATATTGGCACTGTATTTAGCCGATAATATAAGTCCTGCCTGAATTTCCCTTTCCGTATTGCTTCAGGGATATCCACGTTTGTTGCTGCCACCACGCGCACATCTGTTTTTATCACTTTCGATGACCCCACCCGCATAAACTCACCACTTTCCAGTACACGTAACAGGCGCACCTGCGTTGATATAGGAAGCTCTGCAATCTCGTCAAGGAAGATGGTTCCGTTGGAAGCTACCTCGAAGTATCCTTTTCTTGCCTCATGAGCACCTGTAAAGGATCCTTTTTCATGACCAAAGAGCTCTGAATCGATAGTTCCTTCGGGGATAGCTCCGCAGTTTACGGCGATGTAGCTGCCATGCTTGCGGGCGCTAAGGGTGTGAATAATCTTTGGAAAACTCTCCTTTCCCACACCGCTCTCACCGGTAATCAGTACTGTTAGATCAGTGGCGGCTACCTGGCGGGCAGTGTCGATGGCTCTGTTCAATAGTTCAGAGTTGCCTATTATTCCAAAACGCTGTTTTATTGATTGAATATCAATCATTGGTATTTAGTTTATCGTATTGTGGCGCCAATCTTATGTGCAAAGGCTCCAACAAGTTTATTTACGGTTTTATCAATTATTTTATCAGTTAATGTTCTCTCAGGATCCTGTAATGTCAAACTTATGGCATACGACTTCTTGCCATCTTCCAGTTTATCACCTTCATAAACATCAAAAAGGTTCACATTTTTTACCAGTGTGCCTCCATTTTGTTTTACAACATTAACGATATCCCTGAAAGATACGGATTTATCTATTAATAATGCCAAATCACGACGAACTTCCGGGAATTTTGGCACTGATTTAATTGTCATATCATTTGAAGGTACCGTTGACATAAGCACTTCCCAGTCTATATCGGCAAAGAAAACAGGGTTATGAATATCAAATTGTTTTTGATATTTTTTTGCCACCTTGCCTATCGAAGCCAGGCGCCTCTTTTTAATACTTATATCAAGGCCATCAGTGAACCAGGGTTGCTTTGTAGCTGTTTCTTTCAAGTTCTTTGTGTCGATACCGACTTTATGAAGTATGGTGAAAAGATAGTTTTTCAAATCAAAGAAGGAAACCTCTTTTGCTTCACTGAACCAGCTTTCATCAGTCATATTTCCGCTAAGGAAGAGAGAAAAATGAGTGTTTTCTGTATAACGTTTACGAACATCAAGATCCCTCTCTTTTTCATTCTCAAAATGATAACTCTTGCCAAACTCATAGAGCTTAAGGTCTGCAATTTTTCTATTTTGATTATATGAAATTACTTCCATGCCACCGAAAAATAGCGTCCGGCGAAGAATATTAAGCTCACTGCTTAACGGATTCAGCATCTTCACATGTTTCTCAGGATCAATACCTTCAATATTATTGTAATACTCTGTTGCTGTCAGTGAGTTATTCATTATCTCGTAAAAACCATTTGCCGATAGTATATCTGCTATGCGGTTTTTGATCTTTTCATTATCGGGTTTTTCCACATACGAAAGTGCTGAACGAACCTCATGTGAGATCTCGATATTATTGTATCCGTATATGCGAAGTATCTCCTCTACAATATCTGCTTCACGGGTTACTTCCACTTTTGCTGTTGGTATTTCAAGACTCAATCCCTGGTCGTTTTCTTTCAAAATGCGGATATCCAGTGATTTAAGAATTGTTTTAACGAGCTCTTTGCTGAATCTCTTACCAATAAGTGAGAATACTCTGTCGTAATTGATGATGACGAGATTTCGTGGTAGTGTATTGGGGTAAACATCGTTTATCTCTGATGAGATCTCTCCGCCTGTGATCTCTTTTATGAGTAATGCAGCACGTTTTAGTGCATACGTTGTCATTTCTATATCTGACCCACGTTCAAAACGAAAAGAAGCATCTGTTTGAAGTGAGTGGCGTTTTGCTGTTTTGCGGATTGTAGGAGGATTAAACCATGCACTTTCAATGAAGATATTAGTGGTTTTTTCAGTTATTCCGGAGTTTATCCCGCCAAAGACGCCAGCTATACACATTGGGTTTTCAGAATCACAAATCATCAGATCATTGGCAGATAACTCTCTTTCTACTTCGTCAAGGGTGATAAATTTCTCTTTCTCTTCAGCCATTCTCACCACTACTTTTTCGCCTTTTATATTGTCGAGGTCGAAGAAGTGCAGTGGCTGGCCGGTTTCCATCATAACGAAGTTGCTGATATCCACCAAATTATTGATAGGTCTGACACCTACCGCGTTAAGATAATTTTGTAGCCATTCGGGCGACTCTTTTACCTCAATGTTGGAAATTGTCACTCCCACATATCGCCGGCAGGCGATATCATTTTTTATCTCTATCTCCACCGGGCGGGAGTTGTTATCAGATTTAAAAGCAGATAGATCCGGAATGATGAGTTCAGTCTTTTTTCCATTCTTCTGTTCAAAGGCGTATCTGTCGAGAACGGCTTTTACGTCGCGGGCAACACCAATATGTGAAGTGGCATCTGAGCGGTTCGGTGTCAGTCCGATTTCAAAGATATGATCTTCTGTAATGTTGAAATACTCTTTTGCAGGAGTTCCTACTGTGACATCATTGTCAAGAACCATTATTCCGTCATGTGATGCTCCTAGTCCGAGTTCATCTTCTGCGCATATCATTCCTTCAGAGGGGACACCACGAAGTTTGGTTTTTTTTATTGTAAAGGAGTCATCTCCAGAGTACATTTCTGCACCGACAACAGCTACGGGAACCATTTGTCCTGCGGCTACGTTGGGGGCTCCACAGACTATCTTCAGCGGCTCTTCGCCACCCACATCAACAGTTGTAACGCTAAGCTTATCAGCATCGGGATGTTTTTCACAGGTTAGGACTTTTCCTATCACGATACCCTTGAGACCACCCTTTATGGATTCTGATTTTTTAAGTCCTTCCACCTCAAGTCCGCAGTCGGTAAGTAATTCCGACATTTTTTCAGGTTCCAGATCGGTGTTAATATAGTTTTTAAGCCAGTTATAAGAAATCTTCATGATGATATTTTTTTCAGCTTCGCAAAATTACAATTATTTAACTGATTCTGCTCCACTGATGCCCTGTTTGTGTCAGAAAATCAAGATATTTAGCCATGGGAGCGTTTTGAGGTTTAATGATTTGTGGATCGTCAGTGATAATTTTTATAGCTACTGCATTGGCATATTTTAAGATTGGTTCATCATCAGAAATGGAAGCTAGTTTAAGCTCTTCGATACCGCTTTGTCGTGTGCCCTGGATATCGCCGGGGCCGCGCAGTAGCAGATCTGCTTTGGCGATTTTAAACCCGTCGCTAGTTTGTACCATGGTTTCAATTCTGGTTTTGGCATCTGCCGAGAGATCGTCTTTGGATATGAGCAGGCAGTAGGATTGATCTGTGCCTCTTCCGACTCTTCCCCGCAGCTGGTGTAGCTGTGACAATCCAAAGCGCTCAGCGTTCTCTATTACCATCACAGAGGCATTGGGCACATCAACACCCACCTCTATAACAGTTGTGGCCACAAGTATGTTGGTTTGCCCCTTTACAAAGCGTTCCATCTCATAGGCTTTATCTTTTGCCGGCATCCTGCCATGGACGATGCTGACCTGGTAATCCGGCATCTGAAACTCCCTGGAGATGGTCTCAAAGCCGTCCATTAGATCTTTCAGATCTGATTTCTTCGACTCTTCTATCAAAGGATACACAATATACACCTGTTTGCCACCATCGATTTGATCCCTGAGGAATTGATTTATTTGCATCCTTTGTCGATCGTAAAGGTGCTTAGTGATGATGGGTTTGCGTCCGGGAGGTAATTCATCGATAACAGAGTAGTCCAAATCTCCATATAATGACATTGCTAGCGTGCGTGGGATAGGAGTGGCGGTCATAACCAGAATATGTGGGGGGATAACGTTTTTCTTCCATAACCGTGCCCTTTGCTCTACGCCGAAACGGTGCTGCTCATCAATAATCACCATTCCAAGGTTATAGAATTTTACGTTTTTCTCTATCAGTGCATGTGTGCCGATGATAATATCTGTTCTTCCTGTTTGCAGCTCTTGGTGAATCTCTTTTCTGGCAGATGTTCTTGTGGAGCCTGTCAGAAGCAGCACATTTATTCCAAGGCCGTCGGTAAGTTTTGATATGGTTTTAAAGTGTTGCTCTGCCAGAATCTCTGTGGGTGCCATAATTGCCGCCTGGTATCCATTGTCTATTGCAAGTAGCATAGCCATCAGTGCCACCAGGGTTTTTCCTGAGCCCACATCACCCTGCAGAAGTCTGTTCATCTGTTTTCCACTTCCCGCATCATGTCGTATCTCCCGCAGCACCCGCTTTTGTGCTCCGGTGAGTTCGAAAGGGAGGAAACGGTGAAAGAATTCGTTGAAGTATTTTCCAACTTTTTCAAATTTATGCCCTTTGACATTTAGGTTACGAATGTATTTTGCCTTCTGCATTTGCAGCTGTATGAAGAAAAATTCTTCAAATTTCAGTCTTGCCATGGCAGCTTGTATGGCTTTTTCATCTTTAGGAAAATGAATATAAAAAAGAGCATTTTCTCTTGTTATAAACTGGAAGAAATCTATTATGGGCTGCGATAGTGTCTCCTCTATTTTCCCTTTTAATTGTTGTTGCAGATTCTCCTGAAGTTTTGATATTCCTTTTGAGTGTAGTCCCTTTGTTTTTAGTTTTTCTGTGGAGTGATAAACACCTTGCCATCGCAGTTTTTTGTTTTCCTGGAATTCTATTGCCGTTTCCAGTTCAGGATGCGCTATGTTAATGGCACCCTTGTAATAGGATGGTTTTCCGTAAACGACAAATTCACTGCCCGGCTTTATCATATTTTTAATCCATTTCAGGCCCTGAAACCATATGAGCTCCATTGTGCCGGAGTCATCTTTTATTGTGGCATGCAGCCGTGTAGCTCTTCCAACTCCGGTGGTTTCCAGATGGACTATTTTTCCCATCACCTGGACGTCAGGCATGCTGCTGTTTACCATTGCAATGGGAGTTATTTTTGATCTGTCGCTATAACGGAAGGGATAGAATGTTATTAGATCACCAAAGGAATGAATATTCATCTCCTTGCGAAGGAGCTCTGCTTTGGCAGGTCCAACACCTTTTAAATATTCTATAGAAGTATTAAGGATATGTTTTCGCATAGTTGTATTTATCCGTTAATACAAAAAATGATGATTTGTAACCCACAAATTTAATAAAAAGTGAAAGGGAAAAAAAAAACCGGGAAACATATGCTTCCCGGTTAATATTTTTTTTGCAATAATATTTCTTAGAATTCCCAGAAATCGTGCTCGTACTGAAGTATCTCTCTGTTAATGCGGTCAGATTCCATGAGTGCATCAATTCCTGTGGCATATTCCGAGATACGTCTGTCAAAACGGTTAGACTCTTTATATACAGAGCTGTGGAATATTCTTTTCCAGAATACATCATCATACGTTAGCTTCAGAGCATCGTTTTGTGGGTTATAAACTTCTGCTTTCGCGAATGTTTCACGGGCTTCAGGATAATAGATCCAGAATATAGGGTCGTAACCCCTGAAGTTACCATCCTCATCGAGGTTATCACGAACAGGGCATATTCCAAGAATACGAGCTTCTATCATCGAGCGCTGTTTGTCGAAGAACCAATCTTCCTTGATACGAATACGTTTTACATCCTGTGCATTAAACTCAGAATGCGTGATAGTATCGTAATAGTCATAAGGTGGATAACTACGTTGAAGTGTGACTGTATCAGTACGTGCCAGTCGTCCCATAATCTCTTCGTAAGTGATAGGTACCAAGAACTCATCAGTAGGTACTGAAGCGTCGTAAGCTGTAATCTGGCCTTCTTTAAGTCCATCCATTATCACTGTCATCATACTTCTCCATCCATTCTGAGGTACCTCAGGGTAGTAGAAAGGCTGATTTACTTTTTCCCTCAGGTCAATGACCCGCCATACTCTTTTAGACCAGATCAAATCTGCTTCACGAACAAAGACGTATGGTATTGGGCGTTTATCCACGATATTAACTTTATCGTAAACACCATCTCTGGGAGTGCTTACAACCTGTGCATTAGTAGATGCAGCACCAGCGATCATAAGGCTTAAGAAAGTAACTATTGCAACAATTTTTTTCATAGGATAAAACCTCCTTATATGCGTTAATTATCTTATTGTCAGGTTAATAGTACCAAGGCGACGGCTTGAGCCATCAGGTCCTTTGGCATAAATGTTTTCGAGCCAGATTTTGTCTCCTCTGCGTGAGTTACGGATGAAACTCAACATGTCATCAGTGAGTCTGTTACCGGTTCCCTGGCGTGTAAACATATCCCCGCCACGCTGAGTAGCAACAAAATCAAATTTTGTTATCTCAAAGTTAAGTTCAAATTCAAAATCTTCGGGCATTTGTGGGATGATAGCAGCAGCTGTTGCCAGTAAGTCTTTACTAATTACACCTCCTTCGATACCACCGATTTTTGCAACTGGGCTGGGAACAATTTTGATACGGAATTCTGATGATCCCATCTCTACCATATTGCCGTTTTGCTCGGCAGAAACACTTATTACAGTCTTACCTGTAGCCTCATCGGGGATAGTAACAATCCACTCATCTGTGGCTTCACTTCGGCGCAGATTACCTTTAGAAATGGATACCTGAAGTAGCTCATTTCCAATACCGGGAGAAGAGATAGAGACAGGGTTTTCAACACCTTTGTAGAACACGTTCATCTTTGTGGGAGCCACAGTCAGTGATGGTTTTGCTACGATATAGTTATCATTGAACGGATATGTGTTAACAGATCCGTCAGGCCCCGTTACTTCAATAACACCTGCATAACTGTGAATTCCCTCTGTATTAGCAGGAAACTTTAGTTTTACTACGCCACTGTCTCCGGGAAGCACTGTTGCGTTTGCCATCATGTTAGGAGTAAGAGTATTAACGCCTTTCATGACACGAACTGTAGGTACCTGCTTACTATCGTATGCTGCAACGAGGACCTCTGCCTGATATTCTCCGTTAAGGAAGACATAGTTACTGGCAGGAATCACCTTGGCATCGATCATATCAAATTTATAGTCCTCAGCACTAATATTATTATAAAAATAGTTCAGTACAGCAAACTCAGCATTTTGAATATCCATGATGAGTTTGTTGAGAAAAGTAATATCAGCAGCAAGGATAGTGTGATAGAAGTGATGCATTTCCCAGTTTTGTTTAGCACCGTCAGCATCGCGATATTCACCATCGGTAACAAGTCCAAGGTTTACATTTTTATACTCTTCATTATCGAAGAGATTATGCATATTTTTTTTATAATCGTTGATTTTGGTTTTAAGCTCTCCGGCGACACCTTTAGTTCCATCCGAAGATGCACCTATAAAGTAGTTTGTTGCCGCGTCATAGCTATCTCTGTTGCCAATATCCCTAAGTGGTATGCCTCTGATTTCGTCAATGGTTTTCTTCTCCGTAAGAGCAGTAACTTCGAGTTTTATCTGTTCAATATAATTGATCATCTCCTCAGAGAGTTGGTCTGCTGTTTTGGCTTTTTCCCAGAAAGGGCCAACCTTAGCTTGGTTGATCATATATTGTTGTTCAAACTTGTCGTAGATACTTTGGATTTTATCTTCAAACGTTTTGTTGGTTTGTTCAACACTATCATTCACGATAACAAAAGCCTCGAGGATTTCTACTGATACGTTGAGAGCCAGCATGGCCGTCAGTACCAAGTACATCATCCCGATCATCTTTTGCCGTGGGGTTTCTTTATATCCAGCCATTTATAATAAGCTTTTTATGTTTTTCAAATGGGTTAATTAACCAAATTATTATTTGGTCTTTACGTTCATGGCAGAAAGCATGTTGCCATAAACTGTGTTAAGTGCAGCAACATTTTGGGTAAGTGTATCTGCCTGTTTTTTATAGCTTTCAGTTGTTGCTATCGACTCTTTCATATTTTTTATGAATCCCTCGATGGCATTACCCATTTGATCAGTTACTTTCGACTGAGCATCAGAGTTCTTGAGCTGCATTTCATAAACAGCATTCAGAGCTGCCAGATTCTGAGTTAGTTTCTGGAATGTCTCGTCGTAAGCTTTATTTTCGTTTGTAACAGACTCAGCTGCTTTTGAATATGTTTCCGAAAGGTTACCTGCAGCAGTAGCAGCATTCTGAATATTATTTAGAAATGCTTCAGTTCCTGCCAAATCTTTGTTAAGTGTTTCGGCAGTTTTTTCATAGGATGAAGATAATTTATCCACAGACTCAGATGCCGTCTCCATACTTTTAGTGAATTTATCGCCGGCAAGTTTAGCATTTGACACGTCAGCAAGAGAATTGGTTGTATTACTGAGGTTTGTTAACCCTTTGCTGAGGTTTTCGATAAGTTTAGAATCAATATTTGCTTTTTCAAGCAGGTTGTTGAGTTCTATTACCGGAGAGCCTGAAGGTTTCTTTTGCTCAGTTTTTTTATCTTTTTTACTTTTTTTGCCATACATACCTGCGAATTCCGGATATACTAGGCTCCAGTCCGGTTCAACGTGAGGTGGTTCAAATGCGGAGAAGAAAAATATAACTGCTTCCGTTACCATACCGATAAATAGCATTGTATTTGCTCCAGGAAGGTGGGTAATTTTAAATAATGCTCCAAGTATAACTAATGCAGCACCCCATCCATATAACTTCGCCATGAAGTTTTTATAAAATCTGCTCTGAACAATTTTGCTTAGTCCCATAATGTAATAACTTAACTTTTAATATTTTAGATTTGTTTTTTTACGTTACTCTGAATATTAATTATAAACCTTTGAAGCGCGTGAAGGGTTGTCTCCTTTTTGGCGTCCGAGATAATTTTGAACGGAGCGGAATCCAACATAGCACTTAGCTGTATCCTGGTATTCATAAGCTCTTGACGTTACTTGAAGATAGTAGTGAACATCTTTCCATGATCCACCACGTATAACCTTACGTTTAAGTGCCACAGGGTCATCTTCACGAGCATTATAGGTATAGCTCATGTTCATATCCCATGCGAAATTATATGTTGATTCATCGTATGCATCTTCTGTCCATTCTGCTACGTTACCTGACATATCAAAGAGGCCAAAGTCGTTAGAAGGATAATGACCAACAATAACGGTATAAGCTCCTCCATCGTCGGCATAGTCACCACGAATAGGTTTGAAGTTAGCCAGGAAACAGCCATTTTCGTTGCGTGTATATGGGCCACCCCATGGGTAAGGGCTTAGTTCATAACCACCACGTGCTGCCCATTCCCACTCAGCTTCAGTAGGTAATCGGAATTCATTCACTATAACTTCATTATTTTTTGTGAGATACGAGTTAAGGTATTCTGTTCTCCAGATACAGAATGCTTTGGCCTGTTTCCAGTTTACACCTACAACGGGATAGTTGTCGTATGCCGGATGCCAGAAATAGCGTTTTGTCATGGGTTCATTATATGAGTAGCTATAATCATGAATCCAACAAAGGGTATCAGGATATACATTAATAGTCTCTTTACGAACATATACTGAGCGGTCGGTACGTCCTTGTCGACGGTTAGCGAAAGCGGCATTTTTACTTACAGCATCAGGGTCTGTATAGTTTTTGCGTGCCGCAGCTTTTAGATCAATCCAGTAATACTCATAAAACAGCTTTCTTGTATCGATTTCTTTTCTACGGAAGAAACGTTCATGCTCGGGGAGGTACATCTCTTCGAGGATATCACGCTCTTCTTCGCCGGTCCAGTCGATTTCTGTTTCCCAGTTAAGAATCGGAGTATCATATACTTCACCAGTTTGTTCGTTCTCTTCAATTAGATATTCTTCAGGATTCATATCCCCAAGAAGTGTTCTTGCCAGGGAGTCACGAACCCAATATACAAATTGACGATATTCGTTATTTGTAATCTCTGTTTCATCCATGTAAAATGCTGAAATAGTAATTACACGAGGTTGGTTTATTCGTGCGTAAGGAACATCCTGATCGCCACCGCCCATTGTAAAGCTTCCCATTGGTACATAAGCCATTCCAAAAGGATCAGGCTGATAAAACTCCCCATCTCTTTTTACTCCCGTCAGCTCACCATTACCGGAGTTACTACATCCGGAAAGCATGAGGAGTACGAACGAATACAAGAATAATTTTTTCATTTTTTGCTGTTTTATTCAGAATAACGATTTTATACTTAATTATAGTGTGTTTTATGGTATTGCTTATAAATATCTTGTGTTGCGCAAGGTACGAATACCCCTGTCAAATTCAAATTTAAAACAGTATCCAAGCATTATTTCATGGCTTCCCTTACTTCCCCCAACACTAATTTTCGACGTTGTAATGTCATAAGAATAACCTAATTTAAAGTCTTTCCACCAAAGCCCAAAGAGTAATCCTAACCCATCACCAAAGCGATAGTTAAGTCCTCCCCAAAAATTATCCCGATATTTTACCAGTGCATTGAAATCAACCTGAACGAACGCCATATCAGTCTTCATAACAATCGAAGGCTCTAATTTTATGGACGGTCTGGTAGGGAAGTCAATTTGATAACCACCTGCCAGATAATAGGTTCTTGCAAGCTTATATAACGTGTTTCTTCCTGTCGATTGCACAAGGTTTTGAATTGATGCTCCTATCCAGAATTCGTTGGGGACCTGGTAATAAACTCCCAAGTTGGCATCAAAAATCATATCACTCTCTTCACCGTTACGCTGTATAAGCAGAGGATCTTCTTTATTTATGGCATTAAATTTTGAGAAATCCAGCATGCTGTTGAAGAACATCGCCTGAACGCCAATACCTAAATCTCCTGCACCAACGGTGGTGTGATAAGAGTAACCCATATCGACATTAGTCTGCGTAAAGTAACCTATCTGATCCTGCATGATGTTAATACCTGCGCCACCATGAAGCACCTTTATGGGCATATCAATGGAGAAGCAGTATGTCTTTGGACCTATACTATTGTTTTCCATATCCACAAAGCCGACCCATTGTTGCCTCATAATACCTGTTGCACATATAGAATTACGCATCCCGGCATATCCCGGATTGTAGTTTAACTTACTGAACATCTGTTGCGTAAACTGAGGCTCTTGTTGAGCCTGAACGCTGCCTAGACTGCCCAGTAACAGTACAAATGCTATAATTCCTAAAACGCGTGTTAACATATGGTAATTCTAAAGCGTCGCTAAAATAGTAATTTTTTTTGAACATCAACCACTACCAAATAGTATTGATGATTTTTCTTCTAAAACGTTTGTGGTATAGGTTTTAGTGCAGGTAAAATTGTTTTTTCCTCTTCTTTTGTCAATTTTATGTTAATTTTTTCTTCTCTTTTTGTGTCTAAATTGTTAAACCCACTAATGTTTGCGTAAATATATTGAATATTTGTTGTCAATTTTTTTATAAAGATTATTTTTGCAGACATTTTCATAAGTCAAGGTTTAGAATACGTATAAACACTTTAAAATCAGAATTATGGCTTTTGTAACACGTGAAGAATTATTTAGTAAAAAGTGGTTCCGTTCCTACGGGCTAATCCTGATAGGCGCTATTATTATGGCCTCAGGTTACAGCTTCTTTATTTCTCCTTATCGTATTGTGCCTGGAGGTGTTTATGGTATCGGTATCGTAGTACATTATCTTACGGAAGGATTATTTTCTTTTGCTCCTGATGGTTTTCCCATAGGTTTATTTGGATTATTACTAAATATACCTCTTACAATTCTGGGAATTAAAATCCTGGGTCCACGCTTTGGGGTTAAAACGGTAGTAGGTTTTATTCTGACCTCAGGGTTTATAGATCTTTTAACACTGATTTTTGGTGAAGACCCTCTATTAATTGGTGAAGATATTCTTTTGGCTTCTTTATTTGGTGGCGTACTCATTGGTTTAGGTTTGGGGCTTATTTTCAGAGCTAGAGCTACAACGGGAGGATCAGATATAGTAGCAATGATCCTGGCAAAATATACTCGTCTGCCGCTGGGTCAGCTGATTATTATTGTTGATTCAATTATTGTTCTGCTGGGTCTAGCCGTATTCCAGGATTGGCGTATACCTCTTTACTCCTGGATTACGATCTTCGTGACAGGGAAGGTTATTGATATTGTGGTGGAAGGAATATCCTATGAGAAATCTTTAATGATTGTTTCAGCAAAGCATGCTGAGATACGTGATAAGATTCTTAGTGACCTGAAGCGCGGTGGTACATATATTAGTGGTGAGGGCCTATACAGTGGCGATGACCGAAAAGTTATCTTTACCGTAGTTACCCGCCGCGAACTCTCTATCCTCCAGGATTTTATTAATGGTATTGATCCCGATGCATTTATGTCGGTAACAGATTCCAGTGAAGTTCTTGGTAAAGGTTTTCGTTCTCTAAAAGAAAAAGTTGAGCAAACTTAATATATTGTTTAGTTAGTGTGAGTGTAAAAAAACCGGGACGGATATTATCCGCGCCCGGTTTTTGTTTGTCAGGATGTTCTTTGTTTAATTAAACAGCCTCATAATGTCATTGCCCATGGCCAGAACAAACAATCCCAATAGTATTAACAATCCGATCATCTGAGCTATCTCCATAAATTTTTCGCTTGGCTTTCTGCCGCTAATAATCTCAAACAGCAGAAAAAGTACATGGCCGCCATCCAGGGCAGGAATTGGCAGGATGTTAAGGATAGCAAGCATGATAGAGAGAAATGCCGTTAATAACCAGAAAACATGCCAATCCCATGTTGACGGAAAAATACTGCCGATGGTGATAAAGCTGCCTATAGATTCGTATGCTTTTGTTTCCGGACGGACAAGAAGCTTCAGTTGCTTCAGGTAAGATCCTATTCCCTTAAATGTCTTTACTACGCCTGCAGGTATTGCTTCAACGAGAGTATATTGACGCTGATGGAGGTTGAAGTAGTAATCCAGTTGCCCGATCGGTGCAACGCCAATCATACCGAGTTCGTTTACCCTCACCGGCAGTGCCAGAGTATCTTCGTTTCTTAATATTGTAAGGGCCACTTCAATATCTTTCAAACCGGTAAGAGCTTCCTTAAACTGATCAAAGTATGGAGCGCTGATATCATTTACACCTATTATACGATCGTTCTCCTGCAATCCTGCTTCTTTTGCCTGTGATCCTTCCGCAAAACCACCTACAACAAAGGGAATACGGTAAGATAAAAACGGAGTCTTATGTTTCAGTAGTTTTGATGTCATGCCATCGGGAATGGAAATTTCAAAGGGTTGACCGTTTCGAAGAACCTGTATGGTCTTTGCTTCATCAAGGATTAGCACTTCAGGTATTTTGTTAAAATCCTCAACCACAACATTATCTATTGTCAGAATTTTATCTCCGTTTCTGAATCCCATCTCCTGCCCCAGAGAGTCTGCTACAATACCGTACTTAAGCTCTGAGGTTGGAAGGTACTCTTCACCGTGAATAAAGAGCAGAGAGATGTATATGACCATTGCCAGTAGGACGTTTACGGTAACACCCCCCAGCATAATGATAAGCCTTTGCCATGCCGGCTTGGAGCGAAACTCCCAGGGTTGAGGCGGCTTTTTCATCTGCTCCTTGTCCATCGATTCATCAATCATCCCGGCGATCTTAACATAACCACCCAAAGGGAGCCATCCAATACCATATTCAGTATCTTTATGTTTGAATTTAAACAGGGAAAACCATGGGTCGAAGAAAAGATAGAATTTTTCTACTTTTACTTTAAATGCTCTGGCTGCCAGAAAGTGCCCCATCTCATGTAAAACTACCAGTATAGAGAGGCTGAGCAGCAGTTGCAGTACTTTGATTAGAATATCCATTATTGTGTATTAAATATTTTTTATTTGAGATAGAGCAATGGCTCTGGTCTCAGTATCGGTATCCAGCAGGCTTTCAAGTGATGGATTCTTAATAAAGCCTGTTTTTTCCATGCAATGTTCTACAATATAGGACATTCCTGTGAAAGAGATTTTTTTATTAAGAAAAGCATCCACTGCAATTTCATTTGCTGCATTAAGGATGCATGGCATATTTCCACCTTTATTTAAAGCCTTGTATGCGAGCGCAAGATTACGAAAATTTTCCATATCGGGTTTTTCGAAAGTCAACTCAGGGTGTTCAAAAATGTTAAAGTTTGTAAAATTAGCCTTAAGCCTTGAGGGGTATGTCAATGCATACTGAATAGGCAGGCGCATGTCCGGGTCGCCAAGTTGTGCTTTCAGACTACCGTCTTCAAATTCTACCATGCTGTGAATAATCGATTGGGGGTGTACCACGATTTGAATTTGCTCCGGATCTACATTGAAAAGCCATTTTGCCTCAATTACTTCCAGTCCTTTATTCATCATACTGGCGCTGTCTATGGTTATCTTTGCGCCCATAGTCCAGGTGGGATGTTTTAGAGCCTGTTCTGGCGTAACAGATTTCAGTTGTTCAAAGGAATAACCTCTGAATGGTCCGCCACTGGCAGTGAGCAGGATTTTTTTGATTCTATTGTGTTCACCGACAAGACATTGGGCAATGGCCGAGTGCTCTGAGTCGATAGGATAGAGGTTTACGCCTTTACGTTGTGCTGCCTGAGTGACAAGTTCCCCGGCTACAACAAGAGTCTCCTTATTAGCTATTGCCACAGGCTTTCCCGCTTCAATAGCTGCCATTGTGGGCTTTAGTCCCACCGACCCTACCACCGCCGTAACAACGATGCTCACTGTTCCCATCTCAGTAACCTGAGATAGTGCATCGTATCCGGCATAAACTTTTATGGGAAGATCTTCAAGTTCAGATTTTACTGTGGCATAAAGATCTTCGTTTGTTATAACCACTGCATTGGGAACGAATTCTCGAGCCTGTTTAATAAGCAAATTAGCATTGTTATGAGCAGTAATTACTTCAGCAACAAAGTTATCAGGGTTTTTTCTTATGACATCAAGGGTTTGCGTTCCAATGGATCCTGTGGAACCAAGCAAGGCAATATGTTTTTTACTCATACTATTAGTAGCTTAAAAATTTTGATGGGTTCATGGGATTTCCTCTATACCATACTTCAAAATGCAGGTGTGGCCCTGTGGAGATCTCTCCCGACTCACCAACAATAGCAATTGCTTCTCCGGCGGCTACATAGTCGCCCTGCTTTTTCAGTAATACAGCATTATGCTTATACACAGAGATTAAATCATGACGATGTTGTATCGCAATAACATATCCTGTCTCGGTAGTCCAGTTACTCATTAGTACTGTTCCATCCAGTGTAGCCAGCACAGGCTCATTATCTCCTGTTGCTATGTCAATGCCATAGTGCTTTAAGATGGGATTAAACTCGGACGTCATGGTACCTTGTACCGGAGGATAAAAGAGAAAACCCGATGCTCCGGTGATATCATCGTAGAGCTTATCGCTTTGTTTGAAGTTGAGATTGTATCTGGTTTCTTTTTCATATTCCGAGCGCAGTAGACTGTCTTCTTTAGATCTTGTAATCTCAATGTGGGCATACTCCTGTATGTCAGAACTGGAAGTGCTTATGACGGTATCTACAGCATAAATCTCTTCCAGATCTACGCTATCGGAAAGTATTAATAGTATGTTTTTCATATATGCATCCTTCCGTCTCATATCCAACTCCAAAGAATCGGCCTTTTGAAGTAGAGCATACATATCCTGTTGGTAGCTTATCTCGGTATATCCCGGGATAATCTCTTTTATAGAGGTGTGAGCAATAAGGAGAAAAGTAGCAGATGATATCAGAATGACGAAAAAAACTATCAATGCAATAACATTCAATCTGGAAAGGCGTAATGAGAACCGCTCCTCAAAGGTTTGTTCGTTAAGAAAGATTAATCTGTATTTATTGTTAATCTTTTTTACCCAACTCTTTTTATGTTTCTTTTGCTGCTGATTATTGTCCACGTGGTAAATATTATAGGTGGTACTAATTTCAGTATTTTATGATAGTTGCAAATATCGTAAAAATAAGCAGACCGGAAGCTGTTATAAATAATCATTCTTAGCTTCCGGGATAAATATATTCATGATACAGGGATGAAAATCAAACAATCATGTTATAACAATCAGAAATTTGCACAATGAAATCAAAAAAATAAAATATTTTTGCATTGAAGTAGTTAATCTATAAGAAACAGAGAATATTACCTTGAAGAAAAAAAATTGTATACGCAGAATAATGAGACTGTCATTGTTATTGGTAATAACAGTGACAATGTTTTCATGTAGTACAAAGAAGAATACGGCTTTCCGCCGTGGGTTTCACAATCTTAACACGCACTATAATGGTTATTGGAACGGGCGGGAGAGTTTTCGTCAGGGTGTTCTGGATCTGGAGACTAATGGTCAGGATAACTATGCCTTTGTTTTACCCATAGTATATTACGGCAGTAAGCAGGAGGCCGCCTCCCTGGCTCCATACATGGATAAAGCTATTGAAAAGGCCGGAATTATGATCCAGCGTCACTCCATGGTTTTTGACAAAGAGGAGAAGGTAAAGTGGATTGATGACTGTTATCTGCTTATCGGGCAATCATATTTTTACAAAAAGGAGTACCTGAAGGCCCGCCGAACATTTGAATATATCACTAAAACATATAAGCCTTTGGCTCATGAATCGCAGCTTTGGATGGCGCGGGCTTATAATCAGATGGGTGAATATGAAAAGTCTCTTACTATTCTTGAAGGCATGCAGCCGGCTATCGACCAGCATACTGTTCCGGTAAATGTGACTCGTCTTTATCCTCTGGTTTATGCTGAGTATTTTTTGATGCAGGAGAGATATGCAGAAGCAAAGAAGCATCTGGAGAACGGAATTATCTTTAACAAAGGTAAAAAACTACGCACTCGTTTGTGGTATATTTTGGCGCAAATATATCAGCAGGAAGGTGATTTTGAGGCTGCAACAGAGTATTTTACAAAGGTGATTCGCAAAAATCCCGGATATGAAATGACTTTTAATGCCCGAATCAGTTTGGCTCAGTCTTACGATGCTGAAAGCGGTAACAAATCAATGGTTCTCAAACAGCTCAACAAACTTCTGGCAGATGAAAAGAATGAAGAGTATCGCGACCAGATTTATTATGCTCTCGCTGAGATTGCCAAAAGAGATCGGGATACAACACTTTTTATGAAGCACCTGGCAAGCTCCGTAGCTACCAGTGAAGATAATAACTATCAATTGTCGAAATCCTCCCTGGAGCTGGCAGATATATATTTTTCAAAGAAAAATTATAATTATTCTCAAGCATATTATGATACTGCCATGCAGGCGATCCCAGAAGATTATCCAAATATTGAAAAACTCAGAAAAAAAACGAATACACTTACAGATCTTGTGACTAATCTCTCTGAGGTGCAACGACAGGACAGCCTACAACACCTTGCCAGCCTTGATGAAGGAGAGCGTATGAAGATAATCAGAAGTTTGATTCAGAGGATCAAGGAGGAGGAGAAAAGAAAAGCTGAGATGGAGCGCAGAAAACAGCAACAGTTGATGCAATCGCGAATGAACCAGATGCAGAACAGGCAGATGCAAAACAGACCGGGAATGGGAGGCGCTTCATGGTACTTTTATAACCCACAAACGGTGAGTTTTGGTATGGCGGAATTTGAAAAACGCTGGGGCGACAGAAAACTGGAAGACCTTTGGCGACTGTCTAATAAGGTGGTGATAGACTTTGGCCAGTTTCCTGATGAGGAAACAATGATGGCCGATAGCCTGGCAGCAAATGATACTATTAAACGCTCTGTGGATCCCGAAGACCCACAAACTTACCTACAGAACATACCTCTTACCGAAGAAGCAATGGCGGAATCGAATAAAAAAATTGAGAACGCCCTCTTCAATGCAGGATTTATATACTACGAAGGATTAGGGAACCTTGAGGAGTCTGTGAAATGTTTTGAAGATCTTGTTGAACGTTACCCGGAATCTGATAACGTGCTGTTATCTTTATATATGCTGTATAAGATGAATACTGATCTTGGAAATACCGCAGATGCAGAGAAGTATAAATTCCGAATTCTGACTAACTTCCCGGATACAGATTATGCTAAGATTATTCGTGATCCTGAATATAATAAAACACTTCTGGAGGAGCTGAACAGGAAGTCATCGCTCTATAGAGAAGCCTATATGGCATATACAGACGGAATGCATAACCTGGTAATGATATATACCAACGAGGGTATTAATGATTTTGCTGAAGATGAGTTTACTCCTAAATTTAAGTATCTGAGAGCCTTGGCTTTTGGCGCAAAACAACAGCAAGACAGCCTTGTGACAGGCCTGCGTGAAATCGTGGCAATGTATCCAAATAGTGATGTTACTCCTTTGGCACAAAATATCCTGCAACAGATGTTTAATCCGAACCAGGAGAGCGAAGATGAGTTGGCTGATGAAGACGAAGTGCTTTCAGAAGAGATTCTTGCACTGGTTGAAGAGTATAAGTATAATCCTAATATTCAGCATTTTTATATTATGATAGTTGACGGATCCCGAGTGAACGTAAATGCTACCAAGGTGAAGGTCTCGGATTATAATGGGAGATTTCAAAGCCTGGCAAAGTTGTCGGTGAGCTCTGTCATCCTACAGGATAAAAAACAGATGATTACGGTGAGTAGCTTTAGCAAAGCTCAGGATGCTCAGGATTATCTCGAAAACATTTCAGCTAATGAATATGTGTTCTCACAACTTGGCCCTGAGGATTATATTCAGTTTATTATCAGCTCCTCAAACTATCCGGTGTTTTATAAGAATAAGAACGTTGATGCATATCTGATGTTTTTTAATAAGAAATATCAACAGGAATAAAAGTCTGTTGGTATGATAAAATTGGATATATTTGTCAATAAGGAATTTTAAATCAGACATATTATGGCAAAAACATCTGACGTGGATACTAACTCCGCAAACCTCATTCAGCACGGTACTGAGATTAATGGTGAAATTATTACCAGTGGAAATATCCGTATTGACGGGAAACTGTCTGGTACACTGGATTGTAAAGGTAAGTTGATTCTGGGTAAAACAGGCGAAATTGATGGCACCATAATATGTGGCAACGCTGAAGTGCAGGGAAACCTTCATGCTAATATGCGTGTTAATGGCCTTTTGAGTCTGAAGAGTTCTTCAAAGCTGTTAGGTGATATTGTTGTTACTAAACTAGCAATAGAACCGGGTGCCATTTTTACCGGTAATTGTAAAATGGCCGATGAAACGGCCCTCAAATCGGGTAATACTCCCGCTGCTAAGCCTGTTTCCGGTAAAAAATAGTACATACCACTTTTCCCTTTTATGACTGAAAAAACAATATACATAACACGAAGAGAGCGTTTTAATGGCGCACACCGTCTGTTTCGCCCTGACTGGTCAGATGAAAAGAACATGGAAGTATTCGGTAAGTGTTCAAATCCTAACTGGCATGGGCATAATTACATGCTTTTTGTAACAGTAAAGGGTGCTCTTAATCCTGAAACGGGATATCTCGTTAACCTTAAGGATCTTAGCAGGGTGATGAACGAATGTGTAATCGAACCAATGGATCATAAAAATCTGAATCTGGAAGTAGATTTTTTAACGGATAAAATAATATCTTCTGAAAATATTGCCATAGCTATTTGGGAGCAACTGGAAAAACCAATCCATGATATTGGAGCTCAACTGCATTGTGTAAAGCTGGTGGAGACAGAGAATAACTATGTTGAATATTTCGGAGAATAGTAAAGCGACGAACGGGAAAATAATATTATCATAATATGGATAAAAGAGTGGGCTACGAGAAGATAGAAAATTATAATATGGAGGTGGTAGAAGCGATGTCGGTTCATTACCATGAAATTTTGAAGCTTATCGGAGAAGATCCTACCCGGGAAGGGCTGGAAAAGACTCCTGATCGTGTGGCCAAGGCGATGCAGTTTTTAACGCAGGGATATGCCATGAAACCTCAGGATATCCTTTTATCTGCAAGATTTAAGGAGGATTACCGCCAGATGGTTTTGGTGAAAAATATAGAAATATACTCTTTATGCGAACACCATATGATTCCTTTCTTTGGAAAAGCTCATGTGGCATACATCCCCAATGGATATATCGTAGGTCTGAGTAAAATCCCCCGTATTGTGGATGCTTTTGCCCGCCGCTTGCAGGTACAGGAACGCCTCACAACACAAATTAAGGATTGTATCGTAAAAACCCTTAACCCCCTCGGAGTAGCCGTGGTTATAGAAGCACAGCATATGTGTATGTCGATGAGAGGAGTGCAAAAACAGAATTCTGTTACCACAACATCAGATTTTACCGGTGCTTTCTTGCGTGAAGCAACCCGCGAAGAGTTTATTCATCTAGTAGGAACTCGATTACATTAGAATTAATATCTTTGACGTTTTTTAATTATGGATTACGACAATAAAACTATATCCGTTGTTACTGAACGGGCAGCAGCTGTTAATAGCCTCATGAAAAGGGTTTTTCTCCTTATGTCTTTGGGGATAGGACTTACAGCTATTGTAGCATGGTATTTTTCTTCTACCCCTTCGCTATATTCTTTGTTAAGAAATGAACAAGGAATGAGTGGCTTGGGTTTCGCAGTGATGTTTGCACCATTGGCATTTGTTCTT
Organism: uncultured Bacteroidales bacterium; assembly: GCA_964474455.1. Taxonomy (GTDB): domain Bacteria; phylum Bacteroidota; class Bacteroidia; order Bacteroidales; family BM520; genus BM520. The sequence continues at coordinate 38,537 of CAYYSU010000008.1, read as the reverse complement.
ATTATGTCTTTCGGATATCAAAAACTCTCAGCACCTGTGTTAGCGTTGTTATTTGGATTATATGCCATTATCAACGGTGTGAGTTTCAGTTTTATCTTTTTGACATATACCACCGCCTCAATCTACAAGACCTTTGCTATTACTGCAGGAATGTTTGGGATAATGGCTCTGTTGGGATATACCACAAAAGTGGATCTTACCCGTTTTGGTTCCATAATGATTATGGGGCTGTTTGGAATTATTATCGCATTTGTTGTTAATATTTTTATGAAAAGTGCCGCATTTGACTACATCATAAGTATAGCAGGAGTGGTGATCTTTACCGGTCTCACGGCATGGGATGTGCAGAAAATCAGGCGCTTAGGTGAAAGTCCTCACATGACAGATGAGACCTATAATAAAATGTCGGTAATGGGGGCATTAACTCTTTACCTTGACTTTATTAATTTATTCTTATTTTTGCTGCGCTTTTTTGGTAGACGTGAATAACCGATTAAACAGAAAAGCCTGTTGCATAACAGTTTAACTGTTAAAATAATTTTTTAAAAAGAAAAGATGAACGCATTTGTTTTTCCCGGTCAGGGAGCTCAGTTTTCGGGAATGGGTAAAGACCTTTATAATAGTGGTTCTGTAGCTAAGGATCTTTTCTCTAAGGCAAATAATGTATTAGGATTTAAGATCACTGATATAATGTTTGAGGGCAGTGAAGAGGATCTGAGGCAAACGAAAGTAACTCAACCGGCTATTTTTATGCATTCCGTGATTATGTCCAGAGTTATGGGTAATGACGTTTTTCGTCCTGACATGGTTGCCGGTCATTCACTGGGAGAGTTTTCAGCATTGGTGGCCTCAGGAGCATTATCTTTTGAAGAAGGACTTAAACTGGTAGCACGCCGTGCCGATTTGATGCAGATGGCGTGTGAGCAAAACCCCTCTACCATGGCTGCGGTCTTAAAGATGGCAGACAAAGAGGTGGAAAATGTAATGCGTTCCGTTTCGGGAGAGCATATTGTAGTTACAGCAAACTATAACAGCCCCGGACAGATTGTTATCTCCGGCACGATAGAAGGTATCGAAGTAGCAAGTGAAAAGCTGAAGGAAGCAGGTGGACGAGTATTACCACTGAAAGTGGGTGGTGCATTCCACTCCCCACTAATGGATTCTGCAAAAATAGAGCTCGAAAAAGCTATCCAGAAGGCATTATTCAAAGAGCCCATGTGCCCCATTTATCAAAATGTTAACGCTCAACCTGTGAAGAATCCTGATGTTATTAAAAGTAATCTAATTGCTCAGCTCACATCACCGGTGCGCTGGACACAGACAGTACAGAATATGATCGCTGATGGCGCAAGCTCATTCATTGAAGTGGGTCCCGGAAAAGTACTGCAAGGACTCATCAAGAAGGTGAAAAGCGATGCAGTAGCAGAAAGCGCTGTTTGGTAGTAACTGAACAAGACAAAATAATAAAACCGCAATCGGGAAAATTTTCGGTTGCGGTTTTATTCTGTGGTCTATGTCAATGCGGAAAATTATCGCCCTCCATACATCTCTTCGTAGTACTTCTGGTACTGTCCTGAGGTGACGTTGTTGAGCCACTCTTCGTTATTAAGATACCACTCTACAGTTTTTTCCAGTCCATTGGCGAAGTCGGTATGTGGCTCCCAGCCCAGGGTCGCTTTTACCTTGCTGGCATCGATGGCATAACGCATATCGTGACCGGCACGATCTGTTACAAAGGTGATGAGCTTCTCGCTCTCGCCGGATTCGCGACCGAGCCTTTTGTCCAGAATTCTACATAGTAACCTTATAAGGTCGATGTTTTTCCATTCGTTGTTGCCACCAATATTATATGTCTCGCCGTTCTTTCCCTGGTGGAAGATAGTGTCTATGGCTTCACAGTGGTCGCCAACGTACAGCCAGTCGCGGATATTTTCTCCTTTGCCATATACCGGCAGTGGCTTGCTGTTACGGATATTATGGATAAACAGAGGCAGCAGTTTCTCAGGAAACTGATACGGACCGTAATTGTTGGAGCAGTTACTAATAACCATCGGCATGCCGTAGGTGTGGTAATATGCTCTTACCAGGTGGTCGGAGCTGGCTTTGGAGGCAGAGTACGGACTGCGTGGGTCGTAGGCCATATCCTCGGTGAATAGTCCCGTTTCGCCTAAAGATCCATATACCTCATCAGTACTGACATGATAGAACTTTTTGCCTTCAAGATTATCCTTCCAGAATGTACGAGCCACATTTAAGAGGTTTACTGTGCCGATAATATTGGTGTTGATAAACTCCATTGGGTTGCTGATGCTGCGATCTACGTGCGACTCTGCTGCCAGATGGATAACCCCGTCGAAGTGATGTTTCTCAAAAAGAGCGGATATTTCATCATTGTTTGTAATGTCTGCTTTCTCGAACCTGTAGTTGGGCTTATCCTCTACCTCTTTAAGATTCTCCAAATTGCCAGCATAGGTTAGCTTGTCGGCATTTACTATCAGATAATCAGGGTATTTATTTACAAAAAGATGTACGAGATGACTACCTATAAATCCTGCTCCTCCGGTGATTAATATTGTTTTTTTCATGATATATTTATTATTAAGGGATTATTTTTTTCCAAGTGCCATCTGCCATTTCCATGCGCTGGACATCATTTCATCGATGGTTTTTTTTGCTTCCCATCCAAGCACTTTGTTTGCCAGAGTAGTCTCTGACCAAACCTTCTCTATGTCACCTTCACGTCGTGGGGTGATTTTATAGTTGAGTTTTAGTCCTGTGGCTTTCTCAAAGGCATTAATAACCTGTAATACACTGAACCCGTTACCTGTTCCTACGTTGAAAGCTTCAACCTGCTCTTTGTTGCGGCCTTCTGCCATGCGATCTACCGCAGCGATGTGGGCTTTTGCCAGATCTGTGACATGTATATAGTCGCGAATTGCTGTTCCATCGGGAGTGTTATAGTCATCGCCAAACACACTCAACTGCTCCCTGATTCCCGCTGCCGTTTGTGTTATAAAAGGTATCAGGTTGTTGGGCAATCCAATGGGTAACTCTCCTATGAGAGCGCTTTCATGAGCTCCAATAGGGTTGAAATAGCGCAGCAGCACTGCTTTAAGATTGCTGTTTTTTGCCATATCCCGGATGATCTCCTCACTGATTTGCTTAGTGTTTCCATAGGGTGATGTAGCCGGTTTTATGGGCGCTGTTTCAGAAACAGGTAGCTCATCCGGCTCACCGTAAACAGTGCAGCTGCTTGAGAATACCAATGTGGGAATACTATGTTCCTGCATCCCTTCAAGGATATTCATTAACGATACCAGATTGTTTCGATAATATTTTATCGGCTTTGCTACAGATTCACCCACGGCTTTGTAGGCTGCAAAGTGAATTATTGCATCCAGATCATTATGGCGGCAGAAGAAATCTGCTGTTTTTTCTCTTTCTGAGAGATCAAACTCTTCAAATAGAGGTTTTACGCCGGAAATAGCTGTGATTTTTTCTACTACGATACGATATGAGTTGGAGAGGTTGTCAACGATCACCACCTCATGACCCTGTTGTTGCAGCTCCACAACGGTGTGTGATCCAATATATCCTGTTCCTCCGGTGACGAGTATTTTCATGATAGTTTATTTTAAGGCGTTATTTTTTTAAGAATGGATGATAGTCACCTTTCAAACCGACAGGTTTAGTGTTCCGAATATGATGAACCATTTCGATGCTTTTTCTGGCATCCTCAGCGCGGAAGCCTTTTTCGGCAAGGATTTTTTGATATGACACGGTGTGCAGTTCAGTAAATCCACCGCTAAACTCTATCTCTTTACCTTCAATAGTAATAGAACGGAAGGTTCTTTGTCCTGCTTCTCGCACCTGCTGAGGTATGAGGTTGTAATCCAGGCTTAGGATCCAGCGCACCCGAGCTCTTTTCAGCTGAATAAACCCTGCAGCCTGCTCTTTGGAAGAGTAATGTACAATGTTATCCTGGACATCGCCGAAGATCCATGTGAGCATATCGAAGAAGTGTACACCAATATTTGTTGCCACACCGCCGGATTTTTCGGGATCTCCCTTCCAAGAGATCTGGTACCAGCGACCACGGCTGGTGATATATGTCAGATCTACGTCATAGATTTTATCTTTTGGTCCCTCTTGGATCTTTTTTTTGAGGTCGAGGATAGCCTGATGATGCCGCAGTTGAAGTATCACATTGATGTTTTTACCTGTCTCTTTTTCAATCTCCTGTAGAGCATCCACATTCCAGGGGTTTAGTACGAGGGGTTTTTCACAAATGGCGTGGGCATCGTTACGCAGTGCCAAACGGATATGCGCGTCGTGCAGGTAGTTTGGTGAGCAGATACTTACGTAGTCGATTTTGTTTTCTCCTTTTCTACGAAGCTTATCCAGATGGCGGTCGAAGCGTTCCGACTCCAGGAAAAAGGAGGAGTCAGGGAAGTAGGAGTCTATGATTCCTACACTGTCGGAGCGATCGAGAGCTGCCTGCAGGATGTTTCCTGTATCTTTTATAGCACGCATGTGGCGGGGTGCTATGTATCCTGAAGCTCCAATGAGTGCAAAATTGTAAATCTTGTTATTCATAATTATTCTCCTACGAAGGTTACAGTGTTGTCATTAAGTTTGTAACGATGTTTGCTCTCCGGACATATTGCGACGTTGTTTTCGTTGAAAGTGATCTTATGGCCGAATCGGCTCATCCATCCCTTTTGAACGGCAGGATTCCCAACCATCAGAGCATAAGCCGGAACATCGCTGATTATTACTGCTCCGGCGCCGATGAAACAATATTCGCCAAGCTCATGCCCGCAGACAATGGTGGCATTGGCACCTATAGAGACACCTTTTCTGACCATTGTCTTTGCATATTGCCCGCGACGGTTCACAGCACTACGTGGATTTGTTACGTTGGTGAAGACCATCGAAGGACCTAGAAAAACATCATCCTCACAGATTACTCCGGTATAAATAGAGACATTATTCTGTACCTTCACATTGTTGCCAAGTATCACGCCTGGCGACACAACTACATTTTGACCAATATTACAGTTTTCACCGATTGTGCAGTTGCTCATAATATGACTGAAATGCCAAATCTTTGTGCCGGCACCGATAACGCAAGGGTCATCTATTACAGCTGTTTCATGTGAGAAGTAATTTTGTTCCATTTTTTTATTTGTTGTTGCATCATCATATTTATTCGATGAATGCATTGGATTTACATAAATTCCAGTACTGAGTCTGAGATATATTTCAGTTGTTCATCATCAAGTTCTGTATGCATTGGTAAAGATATAACACTTTTACACAGTGCTTCGGTAACAGGAAAATCGCCCTCATTGTAACGTGGGTTTATGTATGCTTTCTGCATGTGAAGCGGTACGGGGTAGTATATGGGCGCCGGGATTTCTTTATCACCAAGATGCTTCTGCAGACCTTCACGATCCACGTCTTTTAGCACAAGAGTATATTGATGAAATACGTGAGTAGTGTTTTTTCCTATTACAGGAGTAGTGATTTTTTTACAATCTGCGAAAGCATTATTATAATAAGAAGCAGCTCTCTGGCGCTCAGCACAATACTTATCTAATCGGCGTAGTTTGATGCGGAGTATCGCCGCCTGGATACTATCGAGACGACTGTTTACACCAACATAATCGTGATAGTAACGCACTGTCATACCATGATTTACCATTATTTTCAGTTGTTTTGCAAGCTCGTCGTTATTGGTGAAGATTGCGCCACCGTCGCCATAGCAACCCAGGTTTTTTGAGGGGAAGAAAGATACTCCTGCCACATCGCCCATTGTGCCGGCTTTTTTCACTGTCCCGTCGCTGAAGGTGTATTCAGATCCAATAGCCTGGCAGAAATCCTCTATTACGAAAAGGTTATTCTCTTTAGCAATCGCCATTATCTCTTCCATATCGGCACACTGACCAAACAGGTGAACCGGAACGATAGCTTTTGTTTTTGATGTGATAGCATTTTTTATTGCCTCAGGATCTATGTTGAATGTGTTTGGAAGTACATCCACAAGCACAGGAGTGAGGCCCAGGAGCGCTATAACTTCTGCCGTGGCAATAAATGTGAAGGAGGTTGTGATAACTTCGTCGCCGGGTTTGAGACCGAGAGCCATCATAGCAACCTGCAATGCGTCAGTACCATTGCCACATGGGATCATATGTTTTACATCGAGATATTCTTCCATTTCACGGCTAAAGCTGTGAACTTCAGGGCCGTTGATATATGCAGCGCTGCCAATAACATTAAGTACGGCTTCGTCAATTTCTTCTTTTATTTTATGGTATTGGCCAGCCAAATCTACCATTTGAATTTTTTTCATGGTTTTGCTTTGTGTGGGAAACATCTTTTTGTTAGTACCAAAACGTAAAACTCTCGGCTTTATGTTATCCGAAAAAAAACTTTTTTAAAATCGTGTAAAGGTAATTATGTTTAGACAGATAGACAATCTTACACATGAAAATACGTTTAATAATACTACCGTGAAGGGGAATTGTGTTTGAGGTTAATTATGTACTTTTGCGTTTTATTAAAAAAAATATGAAAAATTTCTCACCCTGTTTTTTGTCACTTTTGTTGGTGTTCACGGCTTTAGGTGGTGTTACTCAGATTTCAGACACTACTATTAATATACAACTTGTTCGTATCGGCTTGGGATTCTCCGTTCCGGCCGGTGATATGGCTGACAGATATGGTGTAAATGGCGGTGTTGGCGGTTCTTATATGTTTAAAAACAGTAATAACTGGACTTTTGGTGTTGAGTATGAATATCTTTTTGGTGGTGAAGTAAAAGATACTGAGTCTGTTTTTGAAAATATTACAGCTTCCAATGGTTATATTATTGATGCTACCGGAGGAATGGCTCTTATGGATTCCTATGAGCGTGGGTTTGCCATTACCGGTACTGTTGGGAGAGTGTTTCAAAAATATGGTCGAAATCCCAATAGTGGCCTGCTTCTTAATGTGGGAGCAGGATACCTAACTCATAAGATCCATACCGAGGTTTATATGAACCTGGCACCACAGATTTATGGTGATTATATGAATGGTTATGATCGTCTCTCCGGTGGCCCTGTGTACTCGCTTTTCCTGGGATATCAAAATATTGACCCGCAGAATATCTTTAATTTCTATGCGGGAATGGAGTTTAAACATGCTATGACAAAACCCTTAAGGGATTATCAGTTTGATTTGATGGGTCCGGAGTCACAAGACCTCAGGCATGACATATTTTTTAGTGTGAAAGTGGGATGGATGCTGCCACTGTATCGACGTAGTACATCATCATATTATTACTATTAGAGATGCGTTTTTTATATGAAATAGGAATAAGAATATACCGTTTCTCTATTATTCTGGCATCATTTTTTTATCCTAAAGCCAGAGGATGGGTGAAGGGACGACATAATATCTTTCAACAACTTTCAGGTGACCTTCGTGATGAAAAAGACAAACTAGCCTGGTTTCACTGTGCTTCTCTGGGGGAGTTTGAGCAGGGCAGACCAATTATCGAAAGTTTTAAAAAGCAATATCCTGATTATAAAATCCTGTTGACATTTTTTTCTCCTTCCGGATATGAAGTAAGAAAGAAATATCACGGAGCAGATTATATATTCTACCTTCCGGCAGATACTCTTATAAATGCAAAACGCTTCTATAATATCGTAAAACCGGATCTCCTTTTTTTGGTGAAATATGAGTATTGGTTTAATTATATTGATGTGTTATCACGTAATAGTGTGCCGATATTTGTGATAAGTGGGATCTTTAGAGAATCACAGCACTTCTTTAAGTGGTATGGCTTCTGGTTTCGCAGGCATTTAAGGATGGTGGAATATTTTTTTCTGCAGGATGAAAAATCCGAAGAATTACTTGAAAGCATTGATATTACCAATATGATTGTTAGTGGTGATACCCGTTTCGACAGGGTTATGGAGATTGCTGATAGGAGTACGGTGCCGGAAAAAATCACTGCGTTTTGTGAGACTTCTAAAGTACTTGTTTGTGGTAGTACCTGGCCCGTTGACGAGGCTATGCTGAAAGGGACTTTTTCATTACTCCCTCAAGATACTAAGATAATTATTGCTCCCCACGAAGTGGATGATAACCATATAATAAAAATTCTTGAACTATTTGGTGATGAGGCTATTGCATATTCGTCTTTTGATTCCTCAAAAGATAAAAAGCGCGTGCTTATTATTGACTGTATCGGGTTGCTCTCGGCGGTATACCGATGTGCTAAGGTGGCCTACGTGGGAGGTGGCTTTGGAAAAGGGATGCACAATATTCTGGAGGCTACAGCATATGGAATCCCAGTAGTTTTTGGTCCCAACAACAAGAAGTTTCCTGAAGCAAAAGGTCTGGAAAAGGTTCGTGGTGGCTTCGGGGTTAAAGATCAGGAGTCGTTGAACCGTATCCTTACAGATTTGTTTACAAAAAAAGATATCTATGATGAGGCTTGTATCGGTAGCTCAGGCTTTATGAATGAAAACAGAGGCGCCTCATCAACAGTTTTCTCCATTCTAAAATCAAAAATATAAATTATGAATATACAACTCGTTAAAGATAGTAGCATGAAGAGTCATGCAGCTCATCTTGTTCTTACCGTTGATGATCTTCCCAAAGAAAAATTTTCCGGAGAAGAGATCACATATTTATCCGGACAGAAAGAGGATAAAAAGAGTATTGTTTCCATAAACCGTTTGACGCACAGGGATTATGTTGTTTTTATTACTGATAAGGATGATAATGCGGCTCTGGAAGATTGCCGTAAGGCCGGTGATGACTTGTGGTGTCAGATAAAAAATGAGAAGCAACGCAACCTTGCAATTTATGACCATGTAAAAAGGCAGGATAAGATGCTTGCATGTGTTGAAGGTTACGCTCTGGGATCTTATGCTTTTGGAAACTACAAAGTAAAAGAGAAGGAAGATGTTAAAATCGCCGGTGATGTTGATCTTATAAGCGATGCTGTTTCAGAGAAGGAACTGATGTTGTTAAAGGCAGTGATAAAAGCAACCTTCCGGGCCCGCGATTTGGTTAATGAGCCTGTGATGACACTTAATGCCGAGGCATTGGCGGAAGCATTTAAAGAGATGGCTTCAGAATCAGGAATGGATGTGGAGGTATTTGACAGAAAGCAGATAGAATCCTTGCGTATGGGCGGACTGCTGGGTGTTAATATGGGTAGTGTTGATGATCCTACATTCACAAAGCTGGAATGGAAACCGGCGAATGCTGTTAACAAAAAGCCAGTTATTCTTGTGGGTAAGGGTGTTGTGTATGATACCGGAGGAATGAATATTAAGACCGGTGTTTATATGGATGATATGAAGTCGGATATGGGTGGTGCAGCTGCTGTGGGAGGTGCTATATATGCTGCTGCTATGGCTAAGCTGCCGGTTCACATTATCATGCTGGTACCTGCCACCGATAACCGTGTCAATGGCAATGCTATTGTTAGTGGTGATATTCTTACAATGTACAATGGGGCTACTGTGGAAGTTCTGAATACTGATGCCGAAGGTCGTTTGATTCTTGCTGATGCACTTGCTTATGCAAAACAGTTTGACCCTGAAGTGGTAATAGACGCTGCCACACTTACCGGTGCAGCACAACGTGCCGTAGGTAAATATGCCACTGTTGGCATGCAGGCAAAGGCAGAAGAAGCATTTAAAAATTTGCAGGAAGCCGGAAGTCAGGTTTGCGAGCGTATTGTGGAGTTTCCTCTGTGGGATGATTACAAAGAACTTATGAAATCGGAAATTGCTGATATCCGAAATATCAGTACCGGTGCTGAAGGTGGTGCTATCACAGCAGGAAAGTTCCTGGAGTACTTTACTGATTATCCATACATACACCTGGATATTGCCGGTACGGCGCTGGTAAATTCGCGATACGGATACCGCGGAGTAGGTGGCACAGGTGTTGGAGTGCGCATGCTTTTCCGGTATTTTAGAAATATGATATAGGTTTATATCAGGCTGTTGATAAATTCCTGGTTAAATATCCGGTTAATTTTTTATCTTTGTTAGGCACAAACCGAATCTTTTATGGATACTCAACAGCCTGTTCAACGAACTTCGTCTAAGCCTGTTATCGGCATTACTCATGGAAATATCAATGGTGTATCGTATGAGATACTGATAAAGGTATTCACTGACAGTAGAATTTTTGATTTTTTCACACCTGTTGTTTACGGATCTTCCAAGGTGGCTAGTTACCACCGTAAGGTTCTCAACAGAGAGGATTTTAGCTTTAACCTTGTGAAGAGATCCGATTTCGCCAATTCGCGGCGTGCTAATATCATCAACATCACGGAAAATGAGATTCGCATTGAGATGGGGCGGCAGACCGAAGAGGCGGCAAAGATGAGTATCCTGGCTTTGGATACAGCAATTAATGATATGATGCATGGTACTTTGGATGCCATTGTAAACCTTCCTATAGGCAGCAGTGTTTTCCGCCTGGCAGGTACGACATTCCATGACTTGGATGACTACCTCCTTACCGTGATGAAAGCAGAAGACACCCTTCTTTTTATGATTGATGATATTATGAAGATAGGGTTTGTTACAGGCCATATTCCTTTCCGTGATATTCCTTCCGCAATAGAAAAGCACCTAATAGTAAAGCGTATTACACAGATGAATGAATGCCTGAAGCGTGACTTTGCAATACCATCTCCTGAGATAGCCGTCTTGGCTTTAAATCCTCATTGTGAAGTGTTAAATGAGATAGGTCGTGAAGAGAAAGAGCATATAATTCCCGCCATTAAAGAGTGTGCTGAACAGGGTATGCAGGTTTATGGTCCTTTTGCGTCAGATAGATTCTTTGAGTCAGGATCCTTTAAGAAATTTGATGCTGTGCTAGCTCTGTATCATGACCAGGGCTTGGTACCTTTCCGTACGTTATCAGCATCTAATGGCGTTTTATATTATTCAGGATTACCATGTGTAGTAACACAACCGGCACACGACTCGGGCATTCAGATGGCAGGGATAGGAGATTTTAACCCCGATGCCACAAGAAAAGCACTATTTTTGGCACAGGAAATAGTAGATAATCAGAAACAGTATTCTGAAGATCATACCATAGAGTCGCTGCGGATGTATCCTGATGACAGAGGCTGATTTTCTGTCTAAATATAGAGTTTTATGAAATATACAATTATGAAAGTTGCTGATCTAATTCGTGGTCAGCTTTTTTCTTCCCGCAAATACCATGTTTCTATTGTGGAGATACTGACAGATTCCCGGAAGTTGGCATCACCTCATAAGACTTTGTTTTTCGCCCTGGAAGGTGTGTCAAATGATGGTCATAACTATATCCATGAGCTATACGATAAAGGTGTTCGAAATTTTGTTATTTCTAAAAAGTGTTTTGATATAAAGATCTTTGAGAAGACAAACTTTATCCTTGTGGAGAATACCCTGAAGGCTTTGCAGTTGTTAGCAGCAGCACATCGCAATCAGTTTTCATACCCCGTAATCGCTATAACGGGATCCAATGGTAAAACCGTTGTTAAGGAGTGGTTGTATGAGCTTTTATCAAAAGATTATAATATCATCAGAAGCCCAAAGAGTTATAATTCGCAGATTGGAGTTCCCCTCTCGGTATGGCAGATGAATGAATATCATCATCTGGCAATTTTTGAGGCCGGGATATCGGAACCGGGAGAGATGGATGCGTTAAGAGATATTATAAACCCTAATATTGGTATTTTTACCAATGTTGGCCACGCTCATGATGTAAATTTTATTAATAACACGCAAAAGGCAGGGGAGAAATTTAAGCTCTTCCGCAATGTTAAACGATTGATATATTCGTCTGATTACCCTGAAATTTCTGAAGTTCTTGCACGTTCCGGACAGCAGCAGGAAAGAGAACTGTTGTCATGGAGCCATCGCAATGAAGCTGATGTTATCATCACCAAGGTAGAGAAAAAGGAGTGTTTTACACGGATTGTTGCTACATTTATTGGTGATGAGGAATATATTGATATTCCCTTCTTTGATGCTGCATCAATAGAAAACGCCATTCATTGCTGGGTGGTGATGCGCAATTTTGAATATCCCGCCAAGGTAATACGAAGAAGAATGAAAATGCTCCATAATGTAGAGATGCGCCTGGAGCTTAATGAGGGTGTGAATAATTGTACTGTTATCAATGATAGTTACAGCCTGGATATTGACTCACTGCAGATTGCCCTGGATTTTCTGAATCAGAATTTACAAAACAAAAGAAAAATTGTTATACTGTCAGATATCCTGCAAAGTGGTATTCCGGACCGCGAGCTTTATTATGACGTTGCAAAGCTGTTGAAAGAGAAGGGCATTGCAAAATTGATTGGCATCGGATCATCAATAAACCGTTTCCCTGAGCTTTTTGAGGCGGAGACAGAATTTTTTCCTGATACCAGCAGTTTCATAAGGAATTTTCCTTTCTCCAGTTTTAATGATGATGCAATTTTGGTAAAAGGCGCAAGGATTTTTGGTTTTGAGCGTATCAATCAATCATTGCAGAAGAAGGATCATGAGACTATCCTGCAAGTAAATATGGAGGCCATAGTAAACAATCTGAAATATTATCGAGAGAAGGTCTTTCCGGGGGTAAAGATTATGGCTATGGTGAAAGCATTTTCGTATGGTAGTGGTAGCGTTGAGGTGGCATCTTTACTACAGTTTCATCATGTGGATTATCTGGCTGTTGCCTTTACAGATGAAGGCATCGACCTGAGAGAGAGCGGAATTACACTACCAATATTGGTGCTAAACCCAGAGCGTGACAGTTTCGGGGCAATTTTGAAATTTGACCTGGAACCGGAGATATACAGCTTTTCTTCATTGGAAAACCTTTTGATATCCATCGAGGAGATGGATCATTATCATCATGACAACCCGGTATCTATTCATATCAAGTTGGATACAGGTATGCATAGGCTAGGTTTTGAGTCGAAAGATATTGCTGAACTGGCGCAAAAGTTAAGAGAGCACCCTCAGGTAGTTGTAAGGTCAGTATTCAGCCATTTGGCTGCCAGCGGAAATAGTGCTGAAGATGAGTTTACGCAAGAACAGATACGCCGTTTTGAAATTTTTTCCAGCCTTTTTACAGATGCACTGGAGTATCCTGTGATGAGGCATATCCTTAATTCCGACGGAATACTTCGTTTTCCGGACGCTCAGTTTGAAATGGTAAGGCTGGGGATTAGTCTGTACGGAATTTCTGGTGTTGAAGAAGTGCAGAACTCACTGGAGAACGTTTGCTCCCTGAAATCTACGATATCACAAATAAAAGTGATAATGCCCGGAGAGAGTGTGGGCTATGACAGAGCATTTATTGCAGAGAAAGAATCCCGAATTGCTGTTGTTCCGATTGGCTATGCTGATGGCTTGAGCAGGGCATTCTCAAATGGAGTGGGCGAGTTCTACATAAAAGGCAAACCGGCTCCGGTTGTAGGGATGATATGTATGGATATGTGCATGATCGACGTTACAAATATTAACGATTGTCGGGAAGGAGATGAAGTCGTTATCTTTGATGAGCATTTCAGCTTGAAAACCCGGGCCGCAAAGATTAATACCATTCCTTATGAGATACTCTCATCAATTTCTAGGAGGGTGAAAAGAGTATATTATCATTAATGATATTGCAGAGCGAGAACTGTTTAGTACATTTGCAACCGTATGGATAAAGCTATAGAAAAAGAACACTATAAAGAGAGGGTAGTCCTTGTGGGGCTTATCACTCGCGAAACACCAGAGGAGAGAACAGAAGAGTATCTAATAGAACTCGAATTTCTTGCCCGAACAGCAGGAGGTACCACTGTAAAAAGGTTTGTCCAGAAATTGGATTATCCAAATCCTAAGACTTATGTGGGGAGTGGAAAACTTGTGGATATTCAAAATTATATCGATGAGAATGAAATTGATATTGTAATTTTTGATGATGAGTTATCCTCTTCACAGGTTCGAAATCTGGAAAGAGCATTTAACATTAAGGTTCTGGACAGGACGAATCTTATCCTGGATATCTTCGCTTCGCGTGCCAGGACGGCACATGCTAAGGTTCAGGTAGAGCTGGCACAGTACGAGTATCTGCTGCCACGACTTACCAGGATGTGGACTCACCTGGAGCGACAGCGTGGTGGTATCGGAATGCGTGGGCCCGGTGAAACAGAGATCGAGACAGACCGCAGGATTATTCGCGACAGGATATCCTTGTTGAAAAAGAAACTTACACATATCGATAAACAAATGTCAACGCAGCGTGGAAACCGTGGTAAGATGGTTCGTGTGGCACTTGTGGGATACACCAATGTAGGGAAATCAACCATCATGAACCTGCTTAGTAAGTCAGAAGTGTTTGCTGAAAATAAACTCTTTGCAACACTGGATACCACTGTGAGGAAAGTTGTTATAAAAAACCTTCCATTCCTGCTTTCTGACACTGTTGGATTTATCAGAAAACTGCCACATGGATTGGTAGAGAGCTTTAAGTCGACCCTTGATGAGGTTCGGGAGGCTGATTTGTTGGTACATATTGTAGATATCTCACACCCAGACCATGAAAATCATATGGGAGTGGTGAAACAGACATTGAACGAAATTGGTGCTTCCCAGATACCTTCAATAATGGTGTTTAATAAAACAGATGCTTACACCTGGACACCGAAAGAGGAGGGAGACCTGAGCCCTGCGACTAAAGAGAATATATCTCTTGAGGAGCTGCAGAAGATGATATTGGCAAAAGAGAATAATACTTCGCTTTTTATCTCCGCTAAAACAAAAGATAATATAGAAGATCTTAAAGAATCATTATATCGGGAAGTCAACAAAATCCACCGTATGCGATTTCCTTACAACGATTATTTGTATACCGAACCGGTGATAGAACCGGAAGAATAAAGATATTATGAAAAGAAGTCATCTGATATTACTGTCTGTTGTAACTGGTTTGCTACTTTCGGGAGCGTGGCCTATGCATGGCTTTCCTGGATTATTATTTATTGCGTTTCTTCCATTGTTATTTATGGAGGATTATATTGCTTCAAACCAGCAAAAATTCAGCTCCTGGGCACCGTTTCTACTCTCCTTGCCGGGGATGTTAGTGTGGAATACGTTGAATACATTCTGGATTTATAACAGTACTGCTGTAGGTGGTATTGTGGCAATTTTGTTGAACAGCATATTAATGGCCTTTGTTGTTCAGCTGTATCATTTGATTCGTAGAAATGTATTCAATTTCAAAGGCGGTTATTGGCTGCTTGCCGTGGTATGGATGTCGTTGGACTATTTGCATTTGAACTGGTCATTAAACTGGCCCTGGCTGAATATTGGCAATGGGTTCTCTATGTATCCTAAATGGATTCAATGGTATGAGTTCTCCGGTACTTTTGGTGGTGCCTTGTGGGTGTTTGCTATTAATATACTTCTTTTCACTATGTTGTTGGGTTTTATCTCAGGCAGAGCAAAAATAAGAGTAAACCCTTTGTGGGCAGCCATAGCAGCACTGTTTCTGTTCTCTATTCCAATGATTATCTCTAACAGAATGTATAATAATTATGTTGAGAAGGATGATCCTGTGGATGTTCTGGTGATACAACCTAATAACGATCCATACACGGAGCAGTATGGACTCACGCCTGAGGAGGTGCTCTCTAATGTTTATGATCTTATTGATACCCATGGGGACTCCCTGGTTGATTTCATTGTATTGCCGGAATCTGTTATTCAGGAACGAAATGTTTTTGAACATCAATTGATGGAAAGTCGCAGTGTTGTATCGGTTGTTGACTTTATGAAGGGCTATCCTGAAACGGCGATGTGTATCGGCGCTGCTACCTATAAACTTTTTCAGGACGGGGAGGAGCTATCACCCAGTGCCCGGCAGATTAGTAATACTGAAAATTATTATGATGCTTATAATACTATATACTATATTGATAATGCTTCTGAGATACAGCTTTATCATAAATCGAAGCTGACACCAGGTGTTGAAGCGATGCCTATGATAAAGTATCTGCCATTTATCGAAAAACTCGCTTTTGATCTTGGAGGCACAGTGGGTAGCCTTGGTATTGATACCATCCGCAAACCTTTTTATAACGTTTACAACGATCGTCATGTGGCTCCATCTATATGCTATGAATCCGTTTTTGGCGAGTTTATGTCAGGCTTTGTAAAAAATGGTGCGGAGTTGATTTTTGTAATGACCAACGATGGCTGGTGGAAGGATACTCCCGGGCACCGCCAGCATATGTCATACTCAGCACTACGTGCAATCGAGACACGCCGCTCTGTAGCACGCTCAGCTAATACCGGTATATCGTGCTTTGTTAACCAGCGTGGCGATATCTTAGAATCGACGCCGTACTGGGTCAAGACTGCGATACGTCGTAAAATTAATGCCAACGACGAGATTACCTTCTATGTGAAGCATGGCGATTATATTGCCCGTATCGCAGTGTTTACTTTCTTGGCAATGCTGCTAGTAGGTATCGTTCGGGGTATTCTTACACGATCCGAACGCCTCAAACAGCGTTAGTATCAGAATTCTCTCTCTCTTTGATTAGTTTATGTGCCGCCCATCCTGCCACCAGGAGCGACATTATTACAGTGCCTCCGCCAATGGGAGCACTGCTGCCTATGGGTTCACCGCCCACATTACTGCCATCACCATTCTGTCTGGGATTAGGCTGAGCTATTGTTATCATTGATATTAATGTGATTGCAATTATTGCTGTTATTCTTTTCATGATGATAGTTTTTAGATTATAACAACCTTTTTGTTATAGTTTTTTAAATGAAAGATATAAGTTCCTCTTTCAAGCTGTATTGTGTTGAATCCCATGGGTAACTGCTTTCGAAATACTATTCTTCCATCAATAGAAAAAATAGTAACATCCTCCTTGCTCGGGGTTTTTATTATAAGTTGTCTGTTTTTTTGCGTAATTTGAATTTTTGAATGAGCAGTTTCATCTATACCTACCGGATTTTGTGTTAGCACAAACCTGTTGGGATCATTGCCCTGCTGTGCAAAGAACGCTATTACCGGATTCTTGCTCAGGTCATATATCTGTCCTGTAATAAGATCTTTTAAAAACAGAGGATTTGTTTGTAGAAATTCAGTACCCTTGATCATAAATGTATAATCACCATCATCAGGTGCTTTTATACCCAAATAGTATTCAGCAGATGTGTCCACAGGCGTGTAGCAAATAGCATAATTAATTCTATTTTGTGTGATATAAATTCCGGGGTGGTAATCCTGACCCTGTAGTTTTAGAGCATCATATTGTGGATCAAAACCGGTTGTTGCATCATCGCGAAAGGAGAGAAAACAGTTATCCTCCATATCACTATAATGGATCGCTATTTCAAGGGCTGAATTATTTTTTTCTTTAAGGATGTATGATGAGTTTGGTATTAATGATGATAACGGAAAAGTGATGCTATTCTGTTCATCAACAACCTGAACAAAAAAGCCCTGAGCTACGGGTATTATGCCGTCGGGGAGATTTCCCACTAAACCATTCCATTCAATATAATCGCCATTATACCATACATAAACCGTTTGTGCAATATTGATTTTTTCCATAAGATCCCAGTCGATGGGAGAGAGAAAAGGGTTACTGAGCATATGAAATCCGGAGTATGACTCACAGGATCCGGAGATGCTGAGATTATGTAGAGATATCTCTTCATTGACAGAGGAGTCGGAAAATATAATAATATTATTTGTAGAAGGTAGAAATACAGAGTATCCTGAAGCAGGTTTCAGGGTGTCGCTGCCATCAAGGTTTTCCCATGACTGTGAAGGTTCATCATATTTTCTGATATATGCGTCGGGAGGCATAGCCTCTATGGCCCGGCATGCCTTAACGGGTGAGCCGAGATAATGATAGATGGCGTTCTCCGGGTCATCGGTTACAGTTCCTCCGGTAAGTAGTTTTTTTACAGTAATTGTTTCTGCAACATGTAGATGCCCCGCTGTATCATATAAATATGCCCCGTCGTTCATTGTTACTGAATTAATCCATACGCTATGCGACAGGATCGGATAGTCACCAGCTCCGGTGTCAAGAAGGATATCTGTATCGGGACCCGGTGGTCCGTTGTCCCAGTTGCTGTTTTCCAACCATGCGTTGCTGTTACCAAGCCAAGTAGTGTTTTCAGGCCAATTGAGATTTTGATGCTGGTTGAGATGACCAAAGGTTTCTGATATCTCAGATTGCCAGAAAAAATGACTCTCGTTGTCTCCAACACCGGCATATTGAATGGATGTTCCCTCCGGTGTTGACGATGTTTCCGACACCATGATATCGGTACTTGTAACGCCCTCTGCCGGACCATCTGTGGCAACAAAACTGCCTTCATAACTTATAAATGATATGAGCTTTCCCAGGTAGTCCAGCGCAATACCATCGGGAGCACCATTTTGTAATGATGAGAAATAATGATGGAAAAAATGACAGTTTTCAACGGTATCGCCGGCAGTAAACATATCAAGTGCCTGATCATTATATTTTTTACCATTATTCCCATTATACAATGAAACAGTAAAGCTATGCAAATCATAATCTCCGGCATCCTTTACCACAACTTCGACACCTTCATCGGTATCTTTTGAGTTGTCATCATAGTGAATTTCGTTTATCCAGGCTGAGGGGAAATATGATATATGAATATGATCAGTAAGAACAAGTGCCGAAGTGTCTTCATTCTGATCTATTACCATTAGAGTTGTTGAATAAAATCCGGGCATATTGTAGCAGTATAAAGGATTTGCAATGGTGTCATCAAACACATCATCATCATTAAAATCCCAATAGTAATTATATGGTTCTGCTCCTCCCCATGTGTTATCGATAAAGTGTATGGTGTCATTGCAGAAAGCAGTTGTTTTGTCGACATAAAACGATGCGTTGAGAGGTAATGAGCCTTCCGGAAATCCTGTTAATGTTATGTTGTCCCAGCCTGCCTGATCTGTTCCTCCATTTTGTTTTGCCTTTATGTGAATAGCGAAGGTAGTAACTGAGTCCGGAATATTATATATGTGCTCCTGCCAGTTTGTCGTTGAAGCTCCACCGGAAGCCCCATTGAAAATCTCGATAGTTTCTACTATCCCGTTAAGGATCAGATCAAGATGTAATCTATCTCCTGAATCAAAGCTAAAAACATTATACCAAAATGAAAATGTGTTATTAACATATCCCGTAAGGTTTATTTCTGAGAATTCAAGCACATGAAAGAAACTTCCTCCCCCGTTGGGATTATCCAAATCTTGAATTCCCCATAAAAGGTTGCCTTGCTGAGGAACAATATCTCCAATATACTGCACTGTATCCCAGATATCTCCTGCTGTGTTATAGGCATCCGGATTTGGGATGTATTCCCATTCTGTTGTAATACCTTCGAAAGTTTGTTTTGTAATGGTATCCTGAGCATAGGTTATTAAGGCTGTCATTACGCATAATGCAGATAATAAATGCAATTTTTTACTCTTCATATCGTTTATTTTTAGAAGTTAAACTTCAATTGAATTGTAATTACTTTTCATGTGTTAATGCAAAAAATTAAAAAACGAACCCATGATGAGGTAAAAAAATTAATTTTGTACCATGAGTATTATGCGTCCTGAGAATTATCAGCAAAATATTAGTATCTATTCAGAGGAGCAGCTGAAGGAGATGTTATTATCACCATCGTTATATCATGATGATGCGATGCTTGCTGCCATTTGGGAAGCGGAGAAGAGAAATATATATATACCAGGTCTGGAATCACTAAAGGCGAAGTACGAAGCATTATATGAGGTGGTTATTAAGACAGATCATGAAAAGGCTAAGGCCGAGGCGTTAGGAGATACTGAACCTTTGCCTGAGTTGTTTAGTCATATTTCTATTTTTTGGTTTACGCTGCTTTTCAATACAATCTTTGGGGGTGCCATGTTGGCATATAACCTCAATAAAATCAATAAAAAAGCACAAACACAGGTGTATGCATTTACAGCTCTCTATACTGTGCTTGGAATGCTGGCAGTATCAGTTATTCAGTTGGGGGCATTATTCCCTTTTATATATAACTTAGTAGGAGCACTAATATTACGTGATTACTTTTGGAAAAGATTTGTTCCTTTTGGCATGAAATTCCGTGTTAAATCTTCCCAGACACCATTTCTAATAGGTCTGGGTTATTCCGTACTTCTTCTTGTGGCGTTATATTTTTTTGGCGAGATGATATATCCCCAGGTTTGATTATAACATCCTAAGGTAATTAACCTCCTTTTCACTCAGATGCTTATATTTCCCTCTCGGGATATCCTTTTTAGTTAAACCGGCAAACATGGTTCTGTCGAGTTTTACTACTTCATATCCCAGGTGTTCAAATATCCGTCTTATGATACGATTTTTCCCACTATGTATTTCAATACCAACAATGTTCTTCTCTTCAGCATTGATGTAGGCAATCTTGTCAGCTTCAATAATTCCATCTTCAAGAGTGACACCTTCACTGATTTTTATAAGATCGTTTTTTGTCAGTGGCTTATTTAGTTCAGCCTGGTATATTTTTCTTATTTTATGACTGGGATGGGTAAGTTTTTTTGCCATCTGCCCATCGTTGGTGAATAGGAGTAATCCTGTGGTATTTCTGTCTAACCTTCCAACAGGTACGATTCTTTCGCGACATGCATTTTTTATTAGCATGCTCACCGTTTTTCTTTCCTGTGGATCTTTCATTGTGGTGATATATCCTTTTGGCTTGTTTAGAAGAACGTATCGCAGTTTTTCTCTGTTCAGGTTCTGGCTCCCCATTAATACCTTGTCATTAGGGCATACTTTGGTTCCCAGCTCAGTAACTACTTTACCATTCACGGAAATAACACCTGATTCGATAATTTTATCAGCCTCGCGACGAGAGCAAATCCCACTGTCAGCGATATATTTATTTAAACGAATTGTAGCATCATCACTTTTCTCCCTTTTGCTATATCTTCCTTCATGCTCCTTTTCGGAAATATGATAACTCTTTTTTTTGTTGTCAAAAGAGGTGTTTTTTTTACGTTCCTGGTTGTTGTTCCTCTTTCGTTCTTGACTATTATCTTTTTTATGGCTCTGATCGCTCTCTTTTCTGTTATATTGCTGTTTACCCATCATTAATTATTAATATTCCACAAAAATAAGAAACAAAGTGACATAAATGTAATATTTCTGTCTGTGTAAGTATATAAATTTTTGATTATCAATGGTTTTTACCTTAAGGTGGGATAGAATGCATCCTCGAGATGACTGATATTGTAATCGTTTCCGTTGATAAATACACTGATGATATCGAATCTCACTTCATCCTGTATATTGTATGTAAGTATATATCTGTTTGCGGCCCTGATAAGTTGTTTTTGTTTTTGCCTGTTTACGGCGACGGCAGGATCGTACATCTGCAGGTTACCTGTTCTGGTTTTTACCTCTACAATTATAATAATATTATTTTTTTTCGCTATGATGTCCAGCTCAAGATGTCCGGCTGTCCAGTTGCGTGTCAAAACTGTATATCCATTAGTTATAAGATACTTAGCAGCTATATTTTCACCTTTTTTTCCTGTTTCAATGTGCTCTGCCATAGCTATATTATTTCGTTTGTTGTTACCGAAACCATATCAGGATATTTTTTTCGTATTTCGGCAATTTCTTGCTGGACAGTAACATGTTCATGAAAATTATTGTGATTTTCCAATGATTTTATGGTCTTTGTTATTTCCGGGGCGGGGCCAAGGGAGAAGCACATGGGGCCACGGTTCCATGCGAATCTTACCGCAGTACATTTTTGGGAGTTTACAAAATGTGAAGAGCCACCCTTAATATTTTGTTGTAAATCTATTATTGGGATGCGAGGATTTATTTCGTGTATGAGGTGTACATGGTCGTAAAATATTTCCATATGATATATTTCAATGTTCATTGCTTTACACCGCTCAAATATTTCCAGTTGTAATAGGTTTCCTACTATTTGATCGATTATGGGTTGAAAGTCGAGGGTTGTTAGAATTGAGTGTGCCGCGAGTCGATAAAGTGTATAGTGCATTTTTTTTAGTTTTTGTTAATTCTGACCGTTTGAAAGCACTTCAAACCCTTTGAAAGGGTCAGAAATGACCTTCCTTTTTATACCCTTAATGCGAAAACACTAAAAAAAGAACCCACCAAATCACAATTATTTTTTCAAAACAGCACCATACAGCAACCAAATTAACACAAAAAAAACTGCCATTATTGCCACTGCGACAAACATCCTTATACCAGAAAAAACCTGATTGTCACCACTGACTTCTTCAATGAAGTTTACCTCAGCCTCACTCTTGCCAACGATTATTTCTACCTCCCGGCTTATAACCAAAGCCCTATTATCACTCTCATGCCCCGCAGGAAAACCGAATATTACAGGAAAACCATGTTCTACGACATGCTCCAAAATCATCTCTTCAACGCTTTTACCTATTCCCGGATCAGGGTCTTTGATATCTGTCATATGACCTACAATAAGTCCTTTAATCTTATCAAATACACCAGCTCTCTTCATCGCCACAAGCATCCTGTCAAGGTGATATTGATATTCGCCAATCTCTTCAATAAACAGTACCTTGTCGATATAGTCAGGCTCACTTGGGGTTCCAGTCAAACTATACAGTATGGAAAGATTCCCGCCAACAAGTAATCCTCGCGCTGAACCACCGCAGTTGTAGGCGTTACCGGGAAGTGAATAGCTGAGACCCTCTTCAAAGAGAGCTCTGCGAAGGGTCTCCATAGATTCTTGCGAAGACTTTTCAGTAATACTTTTAGGCATTGCGCCGTGAATCGACTCAATGCCGTAAACCTTATGGATATGACTATGCAGAACAGTGATGTCGCTGAAGCCGACAACCCATTTCGGTGACAGCTCGAAGGCTGAAAAATCCAGTTTATCTATTATCCTGTTGGTGCCGTAACCACCGCGGGCGCAAAAAATTGCCTTTACGTTCCTATCGTCAAACGCATCTTGAAAATCAGCCAGCCTGTCTTCATCTGTGGAGCTGAACATACCCTTAGATTTGAACATATTTCTTCCCATCTCTACATTTAAACCCCACTTGCTAAAAAGAGTCATGGCAAATTCCATATCCCCAATACTAACACGCCCTGCTGGCGCAACAATCCGTACAGTATCGCCTGCCTTTAATGATTCCGGTATTCTCATAATCGATATCTTATTGTGCAAATTTGCACATTTGAACTGTAAGTTAACGTATTCTTAACTATTTTTGCCCGAAGTTAATCATTTTATATAAGTTAATAGGTTATGAAAGAGACAGCAAAATCCTACAAGCGCACACTGGTGACATCCGCTTTACCGTATGCAAACGGACCAGTACACATCGGACATCTCGCAGGAGTCTATGTGCCTGCAGATATATTTGTAAGATATATGCGCATGCGAGGTGATGACGTGCTCTTTATAGGTGGCTCTGACGAACATGGAGTGCCAATAACAATCCGTGCCACAAAAGAAGGTGTTTCACCCCAGGATATCGTTGATAAATACCATGAAATAATAAAGAAATCCTTCAAAGACTTCGGCATAACCTTCGATGTATATTCACGCACATCCAGTAAAATACATCATGACACTGCCTCTGATTTTTTTAAAAAGTTATATTATGATGGGAAATTTATAGAAAAAACAACCAAGCAGTATTATGATGCTGAAAATGAGCAGTTTCTGGCAGATAGATATATTACCGGTACATGCCCACATTGTGGAAATGAAAAGGCCTATGGCGACCAGTGTGAGAATTGCGGCACTTCTCTCAACGCTACAGATTTAATTAATCCTAAATCTACTATTAGCGGCAATGTTCCTGTCCTCAAAGAAACAAAACACTGGTACCTCCCCTTGGATCAGTATGAACCATGGTTGAAAGAATGGATACTCGAAGGTCATAAAGAGTGGAAACCCAATGTATATGGACAGTGTAAATCATGGATTGATGCCGGATTGCATCCGCGTGCTGTAACACGTGATCTCGACTGGGGTGTGAAAGTGCCCTTGGAAGATGCAGATGGAAAAGTGCTTTATGTGTGGTTTGATGCTCCCATAGGATACATATCCGCAACCCGTGAGCTGACACCCGAGTGGGAAAAATACTGGAAAAATGACGAAACCAGAATGCTGCATTTTATTGGGAAAGACAATATCGTTTTTCACTGTATCATATTCCCTGTAATGCTTAAAGCTGAAGGTTCTTATATTGTACCCGAGAATGTACCGGCTAATGAATTCCTGAACCTTGAAGGAGATAAGATATCCACATCCCGCAACTGGGCTGTTTGGCTTCATGAATACCTGCAGGAGTTTCCGGGAAAACAAGATGTGCTGAGGTATGTCCTCACCGCTAATGCCCCGGAAACAAAGGATAATGATTTTACATGGCGCGACTTTCAAGCTAGAAATAATAATGAATTATTAGCGATATTCGGGAATTTTGTGAATAGAACACTGGTGCTTACTCATAAGTATTTTGAAGGTACTGTACCCCCTGCAGGCGAGATGCTGGAAGAAGATAAAGCTGCCCTTGGGGAAATTGCAGATATACCTTCAAAAATTACCTATAGCCTGGATCATTTCCGCTTTAGGGAAGCCCTTAATGAAATGATGAACATGGCCCGACTGGGTAATAAGTATCTCACTGAACAGGAACCATGGAAGAAATGGAAGACAGACCCTGAACGCGTGAAATCAATACTATACGTATCACTGCAGATTTGTGCTAACCTCGCTGTGGTATCTGAACCCTTCCTGCCGTTTACCGCAAAAAAACTTGCAGAATTCTTTAACCTGAAGGACTTGACATGGGCGAACGCAGGAACTATTCTTCTTAAGGAAGGAGAAACTGTCAATAAACCGGAGTTACTGTTTGAGAAAATTGAAGATGCTCAAATTGAAGAGCAGGTGAATAAACTCCTTAATACAAAAGAAGAAAATGCCTCTGACAATTTTGTAGCAAAACCACAACTGGAAAATATCTCTTTTGATGATTTTAGTAAAATGGATATCCGTGTGGGAACAATATTGGAAGCAGAGAAGGTCGCCAAAACGAAGAAACTACTCAAGCTTCTTGTGGATACAGGCGTTGATAAAAGAACCATCGTTTCAGGTATCGCAGAGCACTATGCCCCAGAAATTATTATTGGTAAGCAGGTTGCGGTATTAATTAATTTGGCACCACGTACGATTAAGGGTATCGAGTCGGCGGGTATGATCCTAATGGCTGAAAACCACGACGGGAAACTCTGTTTTGTAAGCCCGACACAAGAACTCACCAGTGGCAGCGGAATAGGCTAGATTATCTCCTGTCGTCAGACTTAAATGCGCCCCTGTAATGGAGAATCCACTGACTGCGGTCAAGAGGATTTACCCCTTTGAAGGGGCGTTCTTTTCCCTCCCCGTCAGGGCATTCATTGTAACCGGAAAATTCAAAGCGTATTATCCCTTTTCCTTTTGTTAATGAACTGAGACGAATACCGTAGTCATGGCTATTGGCAACAGGAATCAGACCGCTAATCCTTACTGTATCATCCTCGAAATCCGGGGATTCGATAGTTCCACGCATGCTATTTATGTCACCGGCAATGATACCCAAAGTATCCTCTGGTGCCATAATATGATAACGATATATCGGCTCCAGAAGTTTTGTCCCACAATTCTTTAGCCCATCCATGATGCCCATAGGTGTCGCCAGTATAAAATCTCCTGGCCGACTATGAATCTCATGGTCTTCGCCAGAAGTTAGAGTGATATTGATATCCGTTACCTCCCAGCCTTTTATGCCCTGTTTTAATGCCTTGGGAATGGTGTGTTCTACCTCGTTTTGGTATTTGCGATGAATTTTATTAACCCCCACTTCAGAAGAGTATGCCACCCCGCTACCACGTGCTCCAGGCGCAATTTTGAACCCCATGACAGCCCAGCATGGCTTCGGCATAGTGTACTCAACAAAACCATTCGCCACAGATACCGGAGTCTCTTTGTATATCACTGTGGGGGAGTCATAGTGAATGTCAACTCCGAACCTGTTTTGAAGATCTGCCTTGAGAACTTGCATACGCATATATCCTGTCAGTGTGACATGCATCTCCTGGTCTTCCTTGTACCATTTAAATCCAAGGTTAGGATCTTCAGCATCAATTTTCTCTAAAGCCGCACCTAGTTTTCCGTAATCAGCATCTTCAGCAGCATGTATCTGAATTGTGAGTACCGGCATTTGAAGCGGCTTCTTTTCCTGTACACCATCAGGATTGCCAAGAATGTCACCGGGACGGATCTTAAACATGCCGGAAAGAATGCCCATATCACCGCACTCAACAATTCCGGTATCAAGGTATCTGTTGGTATGATTTTTTTTGATAGTGGCGACTTTCATCTCTGACTGTTGTGAGTGGTTGTAAACCAGATCTTTGGCGGTGATGCTGCCACTGAATATTCGAATATGTGCCAAACGACCCAGCACCGGATCATGCTCTACCTTAAAAACTGTTGCTGCAAGGTCATTATCAGGTAGTGTTGCTTTAGCTGTTGGGATGATGTCGGTTATGGCATCAAGTAACTCTGTTGTGCCAATATTATTCTTTGCCACCGCAGCTAGTATTGGTACTACGTTGTTATTCTGTGCCTGAGCAGTAGTGTTTTTTAGTATTTCCTTACGGGAAAATGCCTCACCTTCCAGGTAGCGTTCCATAAAAATGTCGTCAACAGCTGCCAGAGATTCCAGAGTATGAGTTCGTAACTCTTCATCACCCTCGTTACCCCAAAGATCAGTAAACGATGATGCAGAATCACCTTCGTTTATAGGGTTGTGCAGAATTGCGGGAGCTATCTTAAGTTCTTTGATAAGTTGGCTAACAACCTTGTGGAAATCAGCACCCTGGCGATCAATCTTGTTTATTACAACAATAGTAGGAATACTCATGCTTTTTAATGCCTGCCACAGCAGATAGGTGTGTGATTGTACCCCCTCCACAGCTGAGAGTACCAGGATTGCACCATCCATGATATATAGTGATCTCTCTACTTCGGATACGAAATCTGCGTGACCGGGTGTATCAATAAGATTTATTGTGGAATTTTTCCACCGAAAAGAAACAGGCGCCGTCCTGATGGATATACCACGTCGCCTCTCCAGCTCCAGTTGATCTGTTATGGCTGTTCCCGCGTCCACACTGCCTTTGTTGCGAATTGCACCGCTGGCATATAACATGTTCTCTGTTAGGGTTGTCTTCCCCGCATCCACATGCGCTAGTATTCCGATGTTTATGATATTCTTGTCCATAAGAATTTTACAAATATAACACTGATTTTTATAAGATATTTTTCTGGAACTTTTTTAAACTCAATTGCTAACGGTATCAAGGCTTTTGGAAAGTTTAATATCTTGGTTATGACCAACTTTTGGCATATATTATTGATTCGTAAAAAAATATATTACCTTTGCAGTCTCATTTTACAATGGGATTGAGTTCTTAGTTGCGCAATAAGTTGATTGTTATGCTGTTGCGTGATATTGTTGAGGATTTAAGGCCCCATAGTTCAAGGGATAGAACGGAAGTTTCCTAAACTTCAGATTCAGGTTCGAGTCCTGGTGGGGCTACAGGTTATTTTAACCTTTATTAACACAATAATAACTCATTTTTAGAGTTTTATTATTGACGAGCGGGATTAAAAACCGATTTTACAATGTCAAAGAACTGATATTTAAAATTGATAATTAAAAACGCTTGTTATGAAAACAACAAAGAAGAGTTTAATTGCCGTTCTTATTTTTCTTGTACCGGTAATCGCTTCTGCTCAGGGACGAAATTATCAAAAAGATAGATTTACGACCGAGGAAAAGGCTGAACAAATGTCAAAAAACATGTATGCCCGACTCGATCTCTCAAAAGAGCAACTTAAGGAGGTGGAAAAAATTAACCTGAAACATTCTGAAGAGAGAGATAAAATCCATGAGGATATGGATGCTTCCAGAAGAAAATTTCAGGACGAAATGAAATCACTTTCCAATGAACATGAGGAATCTCTTATGGAAGTGCTTACCGAAGAACAGTATAAAGAGCTGTTAACAATGCAACGTCGCCGCCGATATGATGGGAAACGTTCTTATGGAAATCGTTATGATAGATGTCGTTATTATGATAGATGTCGTTATGATGATGAAAGAAGATTTAGAAATAGGTAAAGTTTGGCACGATTGTTGCAATAATTAAAACATATTAATATGTCCTTCCTAAATTTATCTTCTCTATATTTTGGTTAGTTGGTTAGGTTTTGTGCCCCGGGCCCCCGGGGACTTTTTTTTATTCGTTATATGTGTTATAACTAATTACTTCAGATGTCTGCTTCCTTATCTTTTCTCGATGCTTGCCATCGGTATAACCTAATGAAATCAACAATAAAACACGCTTTGTCCGTGGTATATTCAATGCCTTTTTTATTCGCTTTTCATCAAACCATCCCATAATACAGCTTCCAATACCTTCTTCTGCCGCAGCCAGACAAATATGTTCTGTTGCTATACCTATGTCTATTAAGGGGAAGTGTTTGTTCTTGGCAATGCCTCCGGCCATACTACTCAAATTCGGACGCTCCTCTACAACCACAATGATAACAGGCGCCTGTATCGCAAATTTGTTCATCCCCAGTCCCTGCGCTGCCTGGCCAACCTCGTTACGCAACTCCTTATCAGTAACAACAACAAAATGCCATGGCTGAGAATTGCACGCGGATGGCGCCAGCCTGCCACACTCAAGAATGCGTTCCAGTTTCTCCTTTTCGACAGCATTTGGCAGGTAACTCCTGTCGCTCTGTCGCTTATTTACAAGTTCTATAAAATTCATATTTTTATTGTTTTTTACAAAAATAGATATAAATACGGAACAGCGAGAATCTTTCATGGCAAACATCTCCATCGCTTCTCATAGTAACGCTTCATACTATCATTATGTGATCTTCATTGTTGTTTATTTATAAGCTATATAAATTAATTCAAAACATAGTCAGCAACCTTTTTTCTTCGTATCTTTAAAACGCAATTTTGACAGACTTAATTAACTGACTGATTCAGTTGTGTTGTACATAGCACATTTGTGCGTTTTTATGATTAATTAATAAAGCCTATGAGATTATTTCAAAAGCTTGCTCCACCGCCCAAATGGGTTCTCCCGGTATTAATACTGATGGGTATATTCTTTGGCCTTGGCAGTTATACATTTTATATCTCCAGAGCTCCCTCATATTTGTCTGATCTTCCCGAAACCTGTGTGAACTGTCATATCATGGCGCCGCAGTATGCTACCTGGTTTCATAGCTCCCATCGTGAGCGAGCAAACTGCAACGACTGCCATGTGCCTCACAACAACGTGGCTAACACGTATTACTTCAAAGCTAAAGATGGACTAAGGCACGCCACTATCTTTACTCTACGAAAAGAGCCTCAGGTGATATTTATTAAAAATGCAGGGAAGAAAGTAGTTCAACAAAACTGTATCCGTTGCCACGAAGAACTGTTGAAAGACCATAAACTACTGACAAAAACTGAACTATATGAACATCATCGTACTGAACGTAAATGCTGGGATTGCCACCGTGAACTGCCACATGGAAGAGTGAACAGCCTCTCCAGTGTGCCCAATGCACGAGTTCCACTGCCAAAATCTCCGGTGCCAAAATGGTTAAAAAACACTTCTAATAAAAAATAAAAACTACAATATGAAGCCTATAAGCCAACAAATTAAAGAGAAACCATGGAAAGGATGGATGCTATTCCTGGGTACTATGGTAGCAGTATTCTTCCTCGGGCTCCTCGCATCACAAGTGGTGGAACGCCGCGCAGAAGCCCTGTTTGTTTATACTCCTGAAGTAGAATATGGACAGTTTGAGCCTCGTAACGCGATTTGGGGACAAAATTACCCGCGTGAATATCAGTCGTACCTGAAAACAGCAGAAACTGACTTCGCAAGTAAGTATAATGGAAATGTTATGATTGATATGCTGGAAGTAGATCCCCGAATGGTGGTGCTTTGGGCTGGTTACCCTTTCTCGCAAGATTATAATCAGGGACGTGGACACGCTTATGCCATTGAAGATATGCGACAATCTCTTCGTACCGGATCACCTATGGAAGGAGAAAAAAGCCCCATGCCTAACACTTGCTGGGCCTGTAAAAGCCCCGATGTGCCTCGCTTAATGAATGATCTTATTGAGGAAAAAGGAGACTATACTGCCGGTGTTGCAGCTTTCTATGCCGGAACATGGGAAACAAAAGGCCATGAGGTAGTGAATCATATCGGTTGTGGCGACTGCCACGATGCGAAAACAATGAATCTGCATATCTCAAGACCTGTTCTTGTAGAAGCATTCCAAAGACAAGGAAAAGATATGACTGAGTTTTCACATCAGGAGATGAGATCTTTGGTATGTGCTCAGTGCCACGTGGAATATTACTTCGACAAAAAAAAGGTGCCAGGATCATCATATCTTACGCTGCCATGGGATAATGGCCTTACAGCGGAAGATATGGAGAAATATTATGACGACATCGAATTCTCGGATTGGACTCATAAGCTCAGTAAAGCTCCCATGCTTAAAGCCCAGCACCCGGGATACGAAGTCTATCTCACAGGAACACACGCCAGCCGAGGTGTATCATGTGCCGACTGCCACATGCCATTCAAATCAGAGGGCGGACAGAAATTTACCGACCACCATATGCAAAGCCCGCTGAATGACATCTCCTCATCATGCCAGGTGTGCCACAGAGAAGATACAGAACGATTAGTGGAAGATGTTTATTCTCGTCAGGACAAGATTATTGAAAACCGTGATAAACTGGAAGAGCTTATCGTAAGAGCTCATGTAGAAGCCAAGTTTGCCTGGGATCAGGGTGCCACTGAAGAGCAGATGAAAGATATCCTTATGGACATCCGTCATGCACAGTGGCGTTGGGACTACGCCGCCGCATCGCATGGTGGTTCATTCCACTCGCCGGTGGAGACAGGACGTGTGATATCTACAGCTATTGCCATAGCTCAGGAAGCACGCCTCAAGCTCAGCCGACTCCTGGCAAAAGAGTTCGCATTCACCGATGAAATCCCATATCCGGATATCTCCACAAAAGCCAAAGCACAGCAGTATATCGGTCTCGATGAGCCGGCATTGCGCGAGAAGAAGAACCTTTTCATGGAAAAAATTGTACCCACATGGGACGAAAAAGCCGCCAAACGAGAAGCTGAATACGTCGTGACAATGAAGTAATAAGCCCCCGAAAAATTCCGGAGGCTTGATATATTTTAAAGACCCGACAGGTTTCCAAAACCTGTCGGGTCTTCTATTATGTCGAAATTAACATCGATCCATAGCATTCAAATCATCGAAAGCTATCTTCAGACGCTCTACCATTGATACCTCTGCGGCCCGTAGAAATTTACGTGGGTCGTAGTACTTCTTGTTTGGCTTGTCTTCGCCATCAGGGTTACCAATCTGGCTTTGCAGATAGTCGTGGTGCTTGGCTTCATAAGCACGAACGCCATCCCAAAAGGCCCATTGTGTATCGGTGTCGATATTCATCTTGATAACACCATAACCAATGGCCTCGCGGATCTCCGCATAGCTGGATCCCGAGCCACCATGGAATACAAAACATACCGGCTTTTTGGCAGTATTGTATTTCTGCTGGATATACTTCTGTGAATTGTCCAGAATCTTTGGCTGAAGAACAACATTTCCGGGCTTATAAACACCATGAACGTTTCCAAATGATGCCGCAATAGTGAAGTTAGGACTGATCTTCATAAGCTCCTCATAAGCGTATGCCACCTCTTCAGGCTGAGTGTATAGCTTGCTTGTGTCAACGTTGGTGTTGTCGACACCATCCTCTTCACCACCGGTAATGCCGAGCTCTATCTCCAGGGTCATGTTGATCTTGTCCATGCGTGCGAGATATTTTTTACACGTCTCAATATTCTCTTTCAAAGGCTCTTCCGAGAGATCCAGCATGTGTGAGCTAAAAAGTGGTTTGCCAAATAGCTTGAAATGCTTCTCTCCTTCATCAAGCAGTCCGTCGATCCATGGAAGGAGCTTCCGTGCTGCATGGTCGGTGTGAAGAATAACGGGAATGCCGTAATGCTCTGCCATGCGATGAACATGCCATGCACCGGAAATAGCTCCCGCTACTCCGGCTGTTAATCCGTCCGTTTTTACTCCTGCACCTGCATAAAACTTCGCACCACCATTGCTGAACTGTATAATAACAGGCGAGTTAACCTCGGCGGCAGATTCCAAAACCGCGTTGATGCTATCTGTACCTACCACGTTAACAGCGGGAAGTGCAAACTGATTCTCTTTGGCATGAGCCAGAAGCTTGTTAAGATCTTCGCCGGAAATAACCCCAGGCTTAACGATGTCTAATACCTTTGTTGACATAATACTATCTGTTTTAAATTGTTAAACTTATCCGTTTTGTCAAAATTAACCATTCTCTTTCAATTACTGTCCATTGGAGTGTTTATTTTTATGCAAACGATTGAGAGTAAAGGGTTAGAATCCTGATAACTTTTTTACTTTTGCAAGATCGTGTTAATATACTATTCCATCATATGAATTGTACAGATATAAAAAAAAGCTGTTACCTGGCTTTCAACCTTTTATATGTCTAAAGAGGCATGAGCTATTATTTCAGGTGGAATGTTATACTTGATCTTCATTACATACTTTGTCGTGGAAGAGATTATGTCAAATATCTGAATAGGTCACTTTACTCCTAACCTTGAGTTAGAAATGATGAAGAAAAGTAGTTTTTTTAATGATACAGATGATGAGATATATACCAATAGCAATATATAATGCCAGTGAGAACAATCTTCGTTCTGTTACACTTGAGATTCCGCGTAACAAACTCATCTGTGTAACCGGTGTTTCCGGCTCCGGGAAGTCCTCGCTGGTATTTGATGTGTTGCATGCCGAAGGACGACGTCGCTACCTGGAGACATTCTCCGGATCGGCAAGGCTGGCATTGGGTAAGCTGCAACGCCCCGAAGTGGGAGCCATAACAGGCCTCTCCCCAACGATTGCAGTAAATCAGAAAACAATAACCCGCAATGCCCGCTCCACGGTGGGCACCATGACGGGCATCTACGACTTGCTGCGACTGCTCTTCGCCAGACTGGGCACCTCTGAACTCACAACCGAAAAAGCATCCCGCAGTCATTTTTCCTTCAACTCCGAAAAAGGAGCTTGCCCGACATGTAAAGGCCTGGGACTGGAAGAGCGTATCGAACCGCAGTTGTTTATCGGCGATCCGACAAAAACACTCCGGGAAGGATGTGTTGTAATGACAACACCTTCCGGCTATATAGTATACTCTCAGGTGACTATGGATGTGCTGAATCAGGTGTGTGAAGCCAACGGTTTTAATGTGGATATCCCATGGCAGGATCTTACCGATGAGCAGAAAAATATTGTGCTTTACGGTTCAGATAAAATTAAAGTGCCCTTTGGAAAACATACCCTGGAGTCGAGGATGAAATGGATCGGCATAACGGCCAAACCACGTGAAGAGGGATATTACAAGGGTATTGTCCCGGTGATGGAGGAGATCCTCAAACGCGACCGCAATGCCAATATTCTGCGCTTTGTGGAGTCGGTGACATGCAGCAGCTGCAGCGGCGCAAGGCTAAATAGCAATTCTTTATCTTATGTGCTTGGTGGGATGAATATTGCGCAACTCGCCGATCTTACGTTGCCGGAGTTTCATGATTGGGCTTCTGAGCAGATTCAATACGCCAATGAGCCGGTGTGGAATGAGGTTATAACAGCCATAAACAAAAGAATCAAGGTTCTCGATAACCTGGGATTGTCGTATCTGTCGCTTTCACGTGAATCTACCACTCTCAGCGGCGGGGAATCGCAGCGCATACGCCTAGCCACAAAGGTGCTCTCCGGACTGCAAGGCGTTATTTACGTCATCGACGAACCTTCCATCGGACTGCATGACACCGAGCATCGCAAGCTGATGAAGGTGCTTCGTGAACTCAACCAACAAGGAAACACCGTCATCGTCATCGAACACGACCGCGACACCATGCTACAATCCGACTGGCTTATCGACATAGGCCCGGGTGCAGGAGTAAATGGTGGCGAGGTGCTCTACAATGGCTCCATAGATCCCTGTATAGTCGATGCCAATCTGTGGGAAGAAGATGGCTACCAAAGAGATAATAGCTCTCGCCCGACAGGTAGAAAGTGGATAGAGATAATCGGAGCGACAGAGAATAACCTGAAGAATATTGATGTGAGGTTTCTGCTTGGCGGGCTCAACGTTCTGACCGGCGTCAGCGGGGCTGGGAAGAAGAGCCTACTCAACGAGATACTCATAAAGAAATTACGGCAGGATTTGTATAATGATCGTGCTGTTCCGGGTGCATATAAAGCGATTGTCGGATTAAAGGAGATCAAAAAGCTGGTGTTTGTGGATCAATCTCCCATAGGACGAACGCCACGCTCCAACCCGGCAACATATACAGGCCTTTCAGACAAAATCCGTGACCTCTTTGCAGCTATCCCGGAAGCCAAAGAGCGCGGTTGGAAGAAGGGGCGGTTTTCGTTTAACAACAAAGGGGGACGCTGCGAAACATGCCAGGGTGCCGGAGTGATTCAAATTGGAATGCACTTTCTGGGTGATGTGGATGTACTTTGTGATACCTGTCATGGAAAACGCTTCAACGATGAAACGCTGCAAGTGAAATGGAATGGTATGAGTATTTACGATGTGCTGGAACTTACCGTCGATAAAGCAGTGGAATTCTTTAAAGATGAAAAATCCATCTATCGGTATGTATCCATTATGCAAAAGCTGGGTTTGGGCTATATCACGCTCGGACAGCCTGCAACAACCCTATCCGGAGGTGAAGCGCAGCGTGTAAAACTCTCTTCCGAACTTGTAAAGCAATCCAACGGAGATACACTCTACATTCTTCATGAACCTACAACAGGACTTCACAACCGCGACGTGAAAGTGTTGTTAAAGGCCTTGGATGATCTGGTTAAGGCAGGAAATACTGTTTTGGTAACTGAGCACCATCCTATGTTTATTCAGCAGTGCGACCGGCTTACCGAACTGGGCCCCGGAAGCGGAAGGCACGGTGGTACAATAATATATTCCGGCCATCCTGAAAATTATACCTCTGCGGTTAGCGGCAGTTTTGAACAGTCTGAACCAGTACTCCCTGCTGAAGAAATCACAATATATGGAGCCGTCACCAACAACCTGCAGCATGTGGATGTGACTATTCCTCATGGGAAGATCACAGTTGTGACCGGGCTTTCGGGATCAGGAAAGAGTTCATTGGCTTTCGACACGTTGTTTGCAGAAGGACAGCGCAGGTACTCAGAGAATTTCTCTGCATGGGCTCGCACACGCATGAACCTGCCTGATGCCCCTCCCGTGCAAACTATTAAAGGGATGAGCCCTCCTGTAGCCATATCTCAGTCTTCCTTTTCAGGGAATCCACGCTCCACAGTAGGTACGATGACAGATATCCATGATCTCATCCGTCTTGCCTATGCAAGAGCTTCTGTGAATGAAAACGGCGTCAAAGCAAATGGTGTTCTTTCATCTTTATTTTCCTTTAATCATCAGAGTGGTGCATGTGCACATTGTAAAGGACTGGGAATGCAACTCACCGCCAATCCGGAGAAATTCGTGACTCATAAAGATAAAAGCCTGCTCGAGGGTGCCCTCAATGGCTCTAAAACAGGAAAGTTTTATGGAGATATTTATGGACAATATGTAGCAACGCTACAAGCTGCCGGAGAAGCACATGGCATGGACTTCTCCAGGCCGTATAAGCAGCTTACGCCGGAAGAGATAGAAGTGGCAATGTACGGCACCGGCGAAACAAACTACAACGTGCATTGGAAATACAAACGTGGCGACCGCGAGGGAACCCATGAGTTTTCCGAACCATGGAAAGGCTTTGTGTGGTATATCGACGACGAGTACGACCGCAAGCACCAGGACAAACGCGGCGATGCTATCCGTCCTTTGATGAAAGAGGTGCAATGTGAAGCCTGCCATGGAAAGCGTCTTTCGCTCAAAGCTTTGCGTTATAAGCTTTTTGATATGGATATCGCGGAGATGACCTCCCTGTCCATCAGTGATCTTATGAAGTTATGGACCAAACAGGCGGACCCACGTGTCTTACCTATTATTTCAGACATCCAAAAATCCATCATTCACCGTTGCGAGCTTATCCTTCGCCTGGGCCTTGGGTATCTATCCCTTGATCGCTCCTCCATGACTATAAGTGGTGGTGAAGCACAGCGTCTTAGGCTTGCAACACAGCTGGGAGCAAAACTCACTGGAATTACCTATATCCTGGATGAACCTACTATTGGATTGCACAAGAAAAACACTGTTAAGCTATTGGAGGTAATGCGTGAGCTGGCTGACAATGGGAATACGCTTGTGGTGGTAGAACACGACAAAGAGGTGATGCTTGCTGCCGATTACATTATCGACATGGGTCCCGCGGCAGGAATTCATGGAGGAAATGTGGTTGCAACAGGCTCACCGGAAGCGATTATGGCTAATCCGCAGTCGATCACAGGAAAGTACCTGAAACAGGACCTCATGGGGATGTTACCCCTTAAAGGGTTTCAAGGTACGGAAAGGGAAATTTTGATTGAGAAAGCCAATGCCCATAACCTTAAAAACATCGACATTCGAATCCCTTCGAATTCACTAACCGTAGTGACCGGAGTCTCCGGAAGTGGTAAGTCCACATTGATGCAAAACGTTATCTATGAAAGCTATAAGGCTGGGAAAGCTGTAAACTGTAGCAATATCAGCGGATTTGAGCAGTTTGATGAGGTGGTACGGGTGACGCAGCAGGTGATGAAAGGTCACAGCAGCTCCACAGTGCTCTCATGGCTGGGAATTTGGGATACTATACGGAAATTGTATGCTGCAACACCTGAAGCCAGAGCTGCCGGAATTAAGCAGGGTGACTTCTCGCTAAACACCGGCAAAGGACGTTGCGAAACCTGTCATGGCACCGGAGTGCTAGGCGTTACTATGGACTTCCTCTCTGACGTTACCAAAGTATGCCCCGACTGTAAAGGACTGCGTTTTAAGGATGAGGTGCTAGCTGTAAAACACAAGGGCATTTCCATAGGTGAGCTATTGAAGATGGACATAATGCAGATGCATGAGATTTTTGCCGCTGAGAAAAAGGTAGCGCCACAACTGCAACTGTTGGTAGATGCCGGTTTGGGGTATATAAAGGCAGGCCAGAGGCTCAGCACTATGAGTGGCGGCGAGCGGCAGCGTATAAAGCTGGTGGAGCAGCTCTCGGGAAAAGGAAAGGTACTCTTCCTGTTGGATGAGCCTACAACAGGTCTGCACTACGCCGACGTGGAAAAGCTTTTGGTGATGTTCAGACATATTCTGGAACAAGGTCACACCCTGCTGGTAACCGAACATAATGAAATGCTTATTGGAGCCGCCATGAAAGTGATAGAGTTAGGACCCGGAGGCGGTGATGCTGGCGGATCGGTTATCAGCGAAAGCTAAGCGATAAAATTGCTAAAAACTTTGTATCTTTGCCGCCCTGAACAGGCCCTATAGTTCAATGGATAGAATATCAGATTCCGGTTCTGACGATCTGGGTTCGAATCCCGGTAGGGTCACCACGTAGCACCGATGCATGTCATGGTGCTACGTTTTTTTCGTTACTTTAAGATCTATGAGTGTTGTATTTAGTTCATTATGAGCCAGATATGCAGTGCGGCACTAAAATATCAAGTATGTTGGTATGTTATAAAAAAATATTATCTTTGCACCCTTCAAGCAAGAATGTTCATACAACAAGCAAGGTAATTTGACATCGATATGATGTCATGGGCCTATAGCTCAGTTGGTTAGAGCACCTGACTCATAATCAGGTGGTCCCTGGTTCGAGTCCAGGTGGGCCCACATGAAAATCAGCCACTTACAGCGATCACCGCAGTAGGTGGTTTTTTATTTGCACAACAATTTGCACAACAATTCAGTTTATATTTACGCCAATTCTCGGAACTACGAAGAGAAATCCCTACCTTTGGGAATATCCAAAACTAAATTATGAAACTTTTAGATATTCCCTTAACAGATATTCAGGCTATCCGAATACTCAATACAGAATTAACTGGAAAAGAAGCAATGAAAATGATCGGTAGGAAAGATTCCCGGACACATATTATAATGGTTGATGAAGGATTAGTGACCCCTTCATATATTGGAAATGGTAGTACCCGACGCTATAAGATTATAGACTTGATACCTATGATTGAATAGAAAGGATATCATAACTTTTGCGTAACTGAATTGTTACGAAAAAAGAAAAATACAAAGTCTCAGGATTCCTTTGTCCAGCTGTACCCGGAATC